>NZ_JBIBVE010000003.1:0-597169 GCF_043080095.1 Streptomyces sp. NPDC015127 | reverse complement strand
AAGGTCAGTCCAGGAGCGGCGATCTGCACACCTACGTACAGATCCGTTCCCGGCGTCAGATCACTGATCTTGGCCTTGTGGCCCCGTTGGAATTCCCTGGCCATGCGTTACGACCGTCCCCCATCCCGAAATACGAATGCGTCGCGCCAGGCTATCCGCTTGCGGCGACATTGAGCCAAGCCGGTACACATTCGGTACAGGACCGTCGACACCCGATCGGTGAACGGCCGTTGACGACTGTCGCCGCACCGGTCAGCCGCTCGGTGTCGCGGCGGCGCTCACTCCTCACGCGCGGCGGGCAGGTGCGGCAGCCGGCCGGCCGCGACGACGCCTTCGAGATAGCCGCGGGCCCGCTCGGTACGGGGGTATGCCTCCAGCAGCCGCCAGAAGCGCGGCCCGTGCCCGGGCACCAGCAGATGCGCGAGCTCGTGGACGAGTACGTAGTCGACGACGTACTCGGGCATGCCCTGCAGCCGGTGCGAGAGCCGGATGCTGCCCTCGGCCGGGGTGCACGAACCCCAACGGGTGTTCTGATTGGTCACCCATCGCACGGATGTCGGCTTTGCCCGCCCGTCGAAGTACTGCTCGGACAACCGCTCGGCGCGCTCGGAGAGTTCGCTGTCCCCGAGGACACGCTTGCTCTCCTGCGCCGCGAGCTTGTCCAGCATCACGCCGACCCACCGGCGCTCCTCGGCCTCGGACATCCGGGCGGGGATCAGCACGATGGTGCGGTCGCCCTCCCGGTACGCGGAGACCGTTCTGCTGCGCCGGGCGCTCCTGCGGACCTCGACCGCACTCGTGGCGGGCCCGCGGTGCGGGTGACGACCGGCGTTTCGCGTGGTTCCCGCGCCGCGCGCTGGGTTCTCCCCGGAGAGTCGAGGGGAAGGGTCGACGGGCACGCCCCGACGTTACCCGCTGTCAGCACGGGAAGTCCCGCCCCCGGGACGGTTCACAGGTGATCCACTCCATGGCTGCACGATTTGAACGACTAATACCCCGCACCTGTGGACAACTTTTCACACGCCTCGACACGGACCGGCATTCTGACAGCGCGGTTCGAGGACCGAAGACCGGAATTCCACGGGGGAACGGGGACGGATATGCATCCGATGATGAAGCCTGCCCTGCGGCGGGCATGGCGCGACCGCCAGTCCGTGCAGGTGGGGGTGACGCCTGCGCATGGCGGTGACGGTGGGGCCGCTGGACACCGCGACCGGATCGCTCATCGACCTGCTGGACGGCACCCGGGGGCTGGACCTCCTGCGCGCGGAGGCGCGCGCCATGGGCCTGCCGGACGGGCGGGCCGACGCACTCGTCGGCAGGCTGGGGGCCGCGGGGGTCCTGGACGACCCGAGGGCCGGCGGACCGGCCGCGGACGCCCTGCGCGGGAGGCCGGACGCTCTCGACCGGTTACGGCCGGATCTGGCGTCCCTGTCCGTGGTCCATCCCGAACCGGGCGGCGCGATGCGGAGGCTGGCGGCCCGGCGAGCCATACGGGTCCAGGTGCGCGGTGCCGGACGCGTCGGCGCCCTCGTCGCGGCGACGCTGTCGGCGGCGGGAGTGGGGCGGGTCGAGGTGCTGGACGGCGGGTTCACGGAGCCGGGCGACGTGACGCCCGGAGGGCTGAGCCCCGAGGACATCGGGCAGCGGCGGGACGCCGCGGCCCGGCGGCTGATCCGCCGCTCGGCACCCGACCGTCCTCCGCGCAGGGCGGAGGTGGCGGAGCCGGGCGGCGGGGAGCCCGCGCTCGGTCTCGTCGTGGTGGTCCCCCGCGACGGGCTCGGCGCCTATGCACCGGACCCGCTGCCCGCCGAGGACTGGGTCGCTGCCGGGATCCCTCACCTCTACGCGGGAGTTGTGGAGGCGACCGGTGTGGTGGGGCCGCTGGTGGTGCCGGGGAGCACAGCGTGCGCCGAATGTCTGGAGCGCGGCCGGGCAGAGCGCGATCCCGCCCGGTCGATCCTGCTCGCGCAGTGGCGTTCGGGACGGCGCAGGGCGGTGCCGTCGTCCTGTGACGCGGCGCTGGCCACAGCAGTCGCCGGCCTCGCCGCGTGTCACGCGCTGTCCTTCCTCGACGGCGACCTGCCGGCGAGCGCGGACGCCCGCTGGGAGGTGTCGCTGCCGTCCGTGCAGTGGCGGTCCGAACGGATCGCGCCCCGTGCCGACTGCCCGTGCGGTGCCGCGGGCAGGACTGAGACCAGACACACCTCGGGGTTCGATCCGACGCACGAGACAATGGCCGGGAAACCGCCGTCAACGGAGCATTGTCGTAAGGCAGATGCGGCACGCCGGCTGGGAATTGGAGGGGCGTATGTCTGATCTTCCCCGGAAGGCGGTCACTCGTACCGCGAAGTTGGCCGCGCTGCCGCTGGGCATAGCCGGCCGGGCCACATGGGGGCTCGGCAAGCGGATCGGCGGCAAGTCCGCGGAGATCGTGGCCCGTGAGCTGCAACAGCGCACGGCGGAGCAGCTGTTCAAGGTGCTCGGTGAGCTGAAGGGTGGTGCGATGAAGTTCGGGCAGGCGATGTCCGTCTTCGAGTCGGCGCTGCCCGAGGAGATCGCCGGCCCCTACCGGGCGGCGCTGACCAAGCTGCAGGACGCCGCCCCTCCGATGCCGACGCGCACCGTCCATGCCGTGCTCGCGGAGCGGCTGGGCGAGGAGTGGCGCGATCTGTTCCTGAGCTTCGAGGACAAGCCCTCGGCCGCCGCCTCCATTGGCCAGGTGCACCGGGCCGTGTGGCACGACGGGCGCGAGGTCGCGGTCAAGGTGCAATACCCGGGGGCCGGTGACGCGCTCCTGTCGGACCTGACCCAGCTGAGCCGTTTCGCCAAGCTCCTGGGCCCCCTCGTCCCGGGGATGGACGTCAAGCCCCTCATCACCGAACTGCGCGACCGGGTCTCGGAGGAGCTGGACTACGAGCTGGAGGCGCAGGCGCAGCGCGCGCACGCGGCGGAGTTCGCCGGCGATCCCGATGTGGTCGTGCCGGACGTGGTGCACCAGTGCGACCAGGTGTTGGTGACCGAGTGGATCGACGGCATACCGCTGGCGGAGGTGATCGCGGACGGCACGCCCGAGCAGCGCGACCGCGCCGGCCAGCTGCTGGCCCGGTTCCTCTTCTCCGGCCCCGCTCGCACGGGACTGCTGCATGCCGACCCTCACCCGGGCAACTTCCGTCTCCTGCCGGAGGAGGACGGCGAGTCCCTGCGGCTGGGCGTGCTGGACTTCGGCACCGTGGACCGGCTGCCGGGCGGGCTGCCGCCGACCATCGGCGAGTGTCTGCGGATGACGCTGGCAGGCGAGGCCGAAGCCGTCTACCGGATGCTGTGCGAGGAGGGCTTCGTCAAGGAGACCATCGACCTGGACCCGGACGCGGTGCTCGACTACCTGCTGCCGATCATCGAGCCCGCGGAGGCGGAGGAGTTCACGTTCACGCGCGGCTGGATACGCGCACAGGCGGCGCGGATCGCCGACGTCCGCTCCCCCGCACACCAGTTGGGCAAGCAGCTCAACCTGCCGCCCTCGTATCTGCTGATACACCGTGTGACATTGAGCACGATCGGCGTGCTCTGCCAGCTGAACGCGTCCGTGCGGCTGCGGGAGGAGCTGGAGGACTGGCTGCCCGGTTTCCTCGCTCCGGAGGAGGATGTCGACGACGGCGACGGGGCCGAGGCGCAGGAGGGCCGAGACACGGCGGCGGCGGTGGTGGAGGCACAGGGCTGACACGACCGGGGGGCGCCGGGACGGGGGGCGCCGGGACGGGGGGCGCCGGGACCGGGGGCCGGGCCGCCGCCGAAGCACGGGGGGCGCGGGCCCGCCCGGCGGGGACTCGGGCGCGTCCCGGCGGGGCGGCCGGGCCTCGCGACTCCCGGCGCGGGCGCGGCGATTCCCGGCGGGGGCGCGGCGGAGACTCGGACGAGGTACCTGGGGTGCGGCCGGGCCCCAGGTCGAGCGCCGGGGTGCGGCCGGGACTCCGGCGGAACGCCGGGGTGCGGCCGGGACTCGGGCCGCCCGACGGGCGCGACCGGACCCCTGCCGGGCAGCCGCCAAACCGGCGGGAACTCGGGCGGCCCGGCCGGGGCCGCGGCAGGGACTTCGAGCGACGCAGTGCGGGCACGGCCGGGACCCTGGCGGGGCGCCGGTGCGCGGCCGGAACCAGCGGGACGGCGCCGAAGCGGCAGCAATCGACGGGGCGCCATCGAAGTGGCGGGGAGCCGGGTACCCCGGCGCGGGCGCGGTCGGCACTGGCGTCCGCCTGATGGGCGCGGCCGTCGCTTGGGCCGCCCCGCGGCGGCGCGGGCGGCCCGCCGCCCCGTCGTGTCACCACCAGGCCGAGTCCAGCCTGCCCTCGATCGCTCTGATGTTGGCCCGTGCGCAGTCCTCGCACAGGTAGTGGCGGACACCGTTCTCCACGGAGCAGGTCCAGGTGACCGGTGGCCCGTCTGCGGTCGCACCGCAGTTGGAGCACACCGTGCTCCCTGCGTCCGGTGGCTGCGCGCCCTGGTCTCCGGGCTGCGGCGTCTCGTCTTCCTGTTCCACCTCGCGACGATACCGCCGCCCCGAGCCGTCCGCGCGGCAACGCACCGCGGGGGCCGGTCCGTTCGGACCGGCCCCCGCGGGACTGAGTGTGCCGTCAGTGCATGACAGCCATGGCCAGTGCGCGACGGGCGCGCATCGACACGCGCTCGGCGCGGCGCTGCATCCGCCGTGCGGCGACCAGGCGCACGGCCTGGCGTTCCGCATCGGCTTCGCGCCGGCGCTCGTGCATATGCGCACGTGCCAGGGCTTCTGGGATGAGTTGCATTTCGCGGGTCCTGTTCTGACGCGAGGCGTTCGCGCCGATGGTGGTGACAGCTGGGGTAGCGGAGCCTGACGGCTCGCTGGCGGAAGTGGTCATCGGGGCCTGCTTATGGGGATCGTGCGTGACGGGTCGGTCGATGGTTCCGGTGGTGCTCATGCCGCGACCGGGTTCTTGCGCGGGCGGCCACGCGGCCGCTTCCGGGCGACGACGACGCCCTGGACGAAGAGCTCTCCGCCCCAGACGCCCCACGGCTCACGCCGCTCCTTGGCGCCGGCGAGGCACGCCTCCATCAGCGGGCAGGTACGGCAGAGGGACTTGGCGTACTCGACGTCGGCCGGCGACTCGGCGAAGAAGACCTCGGGGTCGTAGGAGCGGCAGGGGACGGGTACGCCGAGGTTCTCGATGGCGTCGTCGAGCGCGGTCAGCGCGGTGAGGGGAGTCAAGGTGGAGTCCTCGGGAAGGGCGGGCGGGGAGATCGGCTGGGAAGGCGGTACGGACGGGGCGTGCGCTTCGAGTTGCACGGTGTGTTGTTCCTCGTCTGTCGTGCCGGCCGGTCGGCCGGTTGGCTGCTGGTACCGGGTACTTCTGGTCCCGAGGCCCCTTCGCTCTGTCATCCCGCTGGGGAAAACAGAAGGGCCGCGGATCCCGGGTGGGGTTCCGCGGCCCTGAAGGCGCCGGCCTGATGCTGCATCAGGCTGGATCACTCCAGGGTTCGAGCCCACGGAAGGCCCACTTCGAGTGGTGGTGCGTCGTCTGCTGCTGGGTCTCGGCACTGGCCGCCGCAAAGGCATAGGCCCGAGCCTGTGCCGCTGCTACTCCTGCTTCCAGTGCCTTGGTCGGTCGCTCATTGCGCTCGCGGACGGGAAGGCCGCCCAGGCCGGACGCGGGAAGCGCGGCGAAGTCGCCGGACATACCGGTGCCGATGAACGCAGAGGAGAAGCCGAGCGAGCAGGCGGAGACGACCGAGCGATCGGTCATTTTGGCGGTGCTGATGAAGCTGGTCTTGATGCTGATCACTGGAATCGCCTCCTCTCGGCGTCTCGGGGACCGGGCGAGCCGGTCGCGGTATTCGGATAAGTACAGCACGAGGACAGGGCTTCAGAGAAGCCGCTGTTCGCGTGGTTAAGAACCTATGGGGATTGCCTGGGCGGGCGCAAACTATTTTTTCGACGAGTTTGCATCAGTCCTCCTCGTCGGCCCCCAGGGGCTCTTGACCTGCACAGATGGCCAGGACATCGGCGCCGAAGCGCTCCAGCTTGCGGCCGCCGACCCCGGAGATGCCGGCCAACTCGCCCTCGGTGTCCGGAACTGCCTCCGCGATCGCCATGAGGGTCTTGTCGGTGAAGACGCAGTAGGCAGGCTGGCCCAGCTCCTTGGCCCGGTCCGAGCGCCACTCGCGCAGCCGCTCGTAGAGGGCTTCGTCCATGTCCGAGGGGCAGTCCTCGCACCGCATCAGCTTCATCTCACCGGCATCGGTGAGAGTCTTGCCGCAGACCCGGCACAGCACAGGTCCGCGCCGCTTGCGCCTGCCGGCGCTGCCGCGCTCGACACCGCCCGCGCCGCCGGCCCCGCGGGCGCCGGGGGCGGCCGATCCGGGGCGCAGGCCGTTGAGGAAGCGGCTCGGGCGGCGGGAGGCGCGGCCGCCGGGCGCGCGGGAGAGCGCCCAGGACAGGCACAGGTGGACGCGGGCGCGGGTGACACCCACGTAGAGCAGGCGGCGCTCCTCCTCGACCTGCTCGTCTGTCTTGGCGTAGGTGATCGGCATCATGCCCTCGGTGAGGCCGACCAGGAACACCGCGTCCCATTCCAGGCCCTTGGCCGAGTGGAGGGAGGCCAGGGTGACGCCCTGCACCGTCGGGGCGTGCTGTGCGGCCGCGCGCTCGTCGAGCTCGGTGACCAGGTCCGCGAGCGTGGCGCCCGGCTTGGCGCGGGCGAAGTCCTCGGCGAGGCGGACCAGCGCCGCGAGGGACTCCCAGCGGTCGCGCACGGCGCCCGATCCGGCGGGCGGCTCGCTGGTCCAGCCCTTCGTGGAGAGCACGGCCCGGACCTGTGAGGGCAGGTCCTCCGCGTCGTCGAGCAAGGAGTCGTTGGCCCCCGCCCGGGCGGCGCCGCGCAGCGCGACCCCGGCCTCGCGGACCTCCTGGCGCTCGAAGAAGCGCTCGGCGCCGCGCAGCTGGTACGGGACGCCCGCGTCGGCAAGGGCCTGCTCGTAGACCTCGGACTGGGCGTTGATCCGGTAGAGGACGGCGATCTCGCCGGCCGGGACGCCCGCGGCGATCAGGTCGCGGATGCGGCGGGCGGTGCCCTCGGCCTCGGCGGGCTCGTCCCCGTACTCGATGTAGGCGGGCTCGGGGCCGGGGTCGCGCTGGGAGACCAGCTCGAGGCGGTGCTCGGCGGCGCGGCCGCGGGCCTGGCCGAGCAGTCCGTTCGCCAGGTGGACGACCTGGGGTGTGGAGCGGTAGTCGCGGACGAGCTTGACCACGGTCGCGTCGGGGTGGCGGGTGCGGAAGTTCAGCAGGTGGTCGGGGGTGGCGCCGGTGAACGAGTAGATGGTCTGGCTGGCGTCGCCGACCACGCACAGGCTGTCCCGGTCTCCCAGCCACAGCTCCAGCAGGCGCTGCTGGAGCGGGCTGACGTCCTGGTACTCGTCGACCACGAAGTGCTGGTACTGGCGGCGGACGTGGTCGGCGATGTCGTGCCGGTCCTGGAGGATGCCGACGGTGAGCAGCAGCACGTCCTCGAAGTCCATGGCCGAGCGGTCGCGCTTGAGCTGCTCGTACATCCCATAGATCTGGCTGATTTCCGCCGGGTCACGGGGGGCCTCCCGCAGGGACTTGGCCACCTCGGCGGGGTAGTCGGCGGGCACGGTCTGGGTGACCTTGGCCCATTCGATCTCGCTGGTCACGTCCCGCAGCTCGTTCCGGTCGAGGCGGACGCGGCAGCGGGCGGCGGCCTCGGCGACCAGCTGGATCTTGCGCTCCAGCAGCCGGGGCAGATCGCCGCCCACTGCTTTCGGCCAGAAGTACTGCAGCTGGCGCAGGGCCGCGGAGTGGAAGGTGCGGGCCTGGACGCCGCCGGCGCCGAGCTGGCGCAGACGGCCCCGCATCTCGCCGGCCGCCCGGTTGGTGAAGGTGACCGCGAGCACGCTGGCGGGCTGCAGTATCCCCGCGCGGACGCCGTACGCGACGCGGTGGGTGATCGCGCGCGTCTTGCCCGTGCCGGCACCCGCCAGCACGCACACCGGGCCGTGCAGGGCGGTCGCCACCTCGCGCTGCTCGGGGTCGAGCCCGTCGAGCACCGCGTCGGCCGACTCGGGGACCTGCGGGAAAAGGGAGGAGTGCGTTGCTGCTGTCACCCCGCCATGCTGCCAGGTCCCGTGAGGTGGTTGCGGCGGTTGTCCACAGGGTCCCGGCATTGGTCGTACGAATCCGGAACTGGGCGTACGCACCCCCCACCTGTCGTACCCGTTCGGCATCGCTCCGTAGGCGACCGGCACCGCTCCGTAGGCGTGCGGCGCCGGTCCGTAGGCGTGCGGCGCCGGTCTCATGTGGGCGCGGTCGGGAATCGCCGGGCGGGTCGCTTACGTTCTAGGGCGAGGTGAACACGCACCCGCGAGCTGAGGAGCACGAGAGACGATGCAGGGCACTGTGACGATGTACAGCACCACCTGGTGCGGATACTGCCGTCGGCTGAAGAGCCAGATGGACCGCGAGGGCATCGCGTACACCGAGGTCAACATCGAGCTGGACCCGGACTCGGCGGCCTTCGTCGAGAAGGCCAACGGAGGCAACCAGACCGTGCCGACCGTCCTCTTCCCGGACGGTTCCACGCTGACCAACCCCTCGCTGGCCCAGGTCAAGCAGAAGATCGGCGCCTAGCACCTCTCGTGCCCGGCCTCCGCGCGGCGGTGGCCGGACCGTCAGACCACATCACCGGGCCTGGGCAGCGGCTTGCCGTACCAGAGCTCGATCAGGCGGGCCGCGATCGAGATCCCGTAGGGAGGCAGCACCTCCCCGGACTCGAACGCGGCCCGCAGGTCCTCCCGGGAGAACCAGCGCGCCTCGTGGATCTCCTCGCCGTCGACGTTGATCTCGGACGAGGTCGCCTGTGCGGTGAAACCGAGCATCAGGCTGGACGGGAAGGGCCAGGGCTGGCTGGCGACGTACTGCACGTCACCGACAGTGACGCCCACCTCCTCGAACACCTCGCGCCGCACCGACTGCTCGATCGACTCCCCGGGCTCGACGAAGCCCGCGAGCGTCGAGAAACGGCCCTCCGGCCAGTGCACCTGGCGGCCGAGCAGCGCGCGGTCCTCCTCGTCCGTGACGAGCATGATCACGGCGGGGTCGGTCCTGGGGTAGTGCTCGGCCCCGCATGCCTGACAGCGGCGGATGTGCCCCGCCGCCGCGATGACCGTGCGCTCGCCGCAGCGCGAGCAGAAGCGGTGCAGGCGCTGCCAGTTCTCCAGCGCAACGGCGTGCACCAGCAGCCCCGCGTCCCGCGGCCCGAGCAGCAGACCCGCCTCGCGCAGCCCCGCGGGCCGTGCCGACTGGTCCATGCGGCCGGGCAGGGAGTCCTTCTGGAGGGCGAAGTAGCGCACCCCGTCCGCGTCCGTGCCGAGGAAGTAGCGGTGGGTCTCGGTGACGGGTGCCTCGAAGGCGGGCGTCATGACCAGCTCGGTGCGGCCGTCTGTACTGTCGGCGGGTTCGTCGATCAGCGCCTGGCCGCCGGAGACGACGAAGACCCGGGTCGTGGGGTGGCTCCACGCCGCCGCGAGCCATGCCTCGTCGAGACGGTTGTGCGCTTCGCGGTCGATGCCGCTCGGCGCGGTCAGGGCGATGGGGCGGTCTGCGGCGGCGTAGCTCTCGGTGCTCACGGTGTTCTTCCAACTCCCCCGGGGTGATCGGTGTCGGTTCAGCGAAGTGCGTCGGCCAGGTCGCCCCACAGGTGGGCGGAGGCTTCCACGCCCTTGAGGAGCAGGTCCAGCTCGACCTTCTCGTCGGGTGCGTGCCAGCCGTCGGACGGTACGGAGATGCCGAGGAACAGGACGGGGGCGCCGAGCACGTCCTGGAGGTCGGCGGCCGGGCCGGAGCCTCCCTCGCGGGTGAAGCGGATCTTCTCGCCGTCGAAGGCGCGCCCCATGGCACGGACGACCGACCGCAGGGCGGGATGGTCCAGCGGCGTCAGGCACGGCCGGGTGGCGGCGCCGAAGACGATCTCGTGGCGGATCCCGGCGGGGACGAGGGCGGCGACCCAGTCCTCGACGGCCCGCTCGATCTTGTCCGGCTCCTGCCCGGCGACCAGGCGGAACGACAGCTTCACGAACGCCGACGACGGCACGATCGTCTTGCCGCCGGCGCCCTGGTAGCCGCCGCCGATGCCGTTGACCTCGGCGGTCGGGCGCCCCCAGATGCGCTCCAGCGTGGTGTACCCGGCCTCGCCGAGGGTGGCGTGGGACTTGGCGGTGCGCAGCCAGGTCTCCTCGTCGAAGGGAAGCTCGGCGAACAGCTCGCGCTCGGTGTCGCTCAGTGGCGCGATGCCGTCGTAGAAGCCGGGGACGGTGACCCGCTCCTCGTCGTCGTGCAGCGCGGCGACGATGCGGGCGGCGACCGTGGCCGGGTTGGGGACGGCGCCGCCGAACGAACCGGAGTGGATGTCCTGGTCGGGGCCGTACAGCGTGATCTCGCAGTCGGCGAGGCCGCGCATGCCGGTGCAGACCGTGGGCGTCGTCTCCGACCACATGCCGGTGTCGGAGACGATCACGGCGTCGGCCGCCAGGCGGTGCGCGTGCTCCTCGACGAGGGCGCGGAAGTGCGGGGAGCCGGACTCCTCCTCGCCCTCGACGATCAGCTTGAGGTTGACGGCGGGTGCCGTGCGGCCGGTGACGGCGAGGTGCGCGCGCACGCCGAGGGTGTGGAAGAACACCTGGCCCTTGTCGTCGGCGGCGCCCCGCGCGTACAGGCGGCCGTCCTCGATCACCGGCTCGAACGGGTCGGTGCGCCAGCCGTCCTCGCGGGCCGCGGGCTGCACGTCGTGGTGTCCGTAGACCAGCACCGTGGGCGCGTCCGGGTCGCTGGAGAGCCACTCGGCGAACACCGCGGGAGCGCCCGGGGTCGGCCAGACCTCGGTGACGGGGAAGCCGGTCTCCGCAAGCTTGGCCGCGAGCCACTCGGCGCTGCGCCGTACGTCGTCGTCGTGCTCGGGCTGCGCCGACACGGACGGGATGCGCAGCCAGGCGGCGAGGTCGTCGACGAAGGCGGCGCTGTGGTGCTCGATGTACGTACGGACGGCGTTGTCCGGGGTCTGGCTCATGGTCCTGAGCCTAACGGGCCACCGGCTCCGACCCGTCGGCCGTCCCACCCAGCAGGATGCGCTCCAGTCCCGCGCGGTCCGGAAGGCCGCCGGGTCTGACGACTTCCCCCCTGCGGACGAAGACGAACGCGGCGGAGACCGCTTCCAGCGGGACGCCCTGCTGCTCCGCCCAGGCGAGGCGGTAGACGGCGAGCTGGAGGGGGTCGGCCGTGCCGTCCCGGGCGGTCTTCCAGTCGACGATCTCGTACGTGTGCTCCCCGGTGCGGTACACCGCGTCGATACGGCCCCGGACGACGCGGCCCGCGAGCGTGATCTGGAAGGACGCCTCGACGCGGTACGGGGTGCGGCGGGCGTACTCGGTGCGGTCGAACGCGTCCTTGAGGGCGGCGAGGTCCTGCTCGTCGGCGATGTCGTGCACGTCGGCGGCGGCTCCGGGGGCGCCCGGGGCACCGGGGAGGTCCTCCGGGTCGAGCATGGGCAGCGGCAGCTCCTCGAACCGCGACTCCACCCATGCGTGGAACCGGGTGCCGCGGCGCGCGGCGGGCTGCGGCGGCCGGGGCATGGGGCGGGCGAGGTCGTGCGCGAAGCCGTCGGGGTCGGCGGCGAGGCGCAGGAGCTGCGAGGCGGACAGGGACCGCGGCAGCAGGACGTCACGAGTGGCGGCACGGGCGCGCCGGAGCTCACCGGTGAGGGCGTCGAGGTCGCGGTCCCACGAGGCGATGGTGCGGGCGTCCTCCGGGGTGAGGTCGCCCATGCCCCGGGGCGCGCCGACGGCACGGCGCGCGGACGGCTCGGTGACCTGGTGGCCTGGCTCGTGGGGCGTCGGGGCCGTGAGCCGGTGGCCGGGCCCGTGCTCGTGGTGCGTCGGCGATGCGACCCCGTCGCCCGGCTCGTGCGGCGTCGCGACCGGTGGGGCGGCCGCGGGCTCGTGGTGCCGGTCCATCTGGTGCGGGACGAGCGGCGTGAGGTCCGCGTCGTCGAAGGGCGGCTCCTCCTCGCCGTCCGGGGGCTCCTCGGGCCAGGCCCAGTCGTCGGGCGCGTCCGCAACGGCCGGTGCGTCCGGACCCGTCGGCGCGTCCGGTGCCGTCGGCGTGTCCGGTGCCGTCGCGAGGGACGCCAGGGACGCCAGGTGGGTCAGTACGGTCTCCGCCGCCTCGCGGCGGCGGGACAGGGACGCCGGGTCCAGGGGCAGCGGCCACGCGTGGTCCGCGTCCGCCGTCCGCAGCGCGGGGTTCTCCGCGTCCTCCTCGGGCTCCTCCGCCCAGACCTCGATCTCGCCGTGGCCCTGCACGCAGTGCTCGTACAGCGCCTGGAGGAACGCGGAGGGCCCTCGGCGGCGCTTCTGGCTGGGGCCCCACCAGTGCGCCGAGCCGAGGAGGAGCGAGCGGGGACGGGTGAAGGTCACGTACCCCAGGCGCAGTTCCTCCGTGTACTGGTGGTCCTTCATGGAGTCCTTGAACGCCTTCAAACCCCGCGCGTCCCACGACTCGACGTCCGGGAGCGTCTCCGCGTCACCCCTCAGCGCATGCGGGAGCACCTTGGACTGCGAGGTCCACGACTCGCGCGCCTGGTCGTTCGGGAAGTGCTTGGCGACGAGGCCCGGCACGGCGACGACGTCCCATTCGAGGCCCTTGGACTTGTGGGCGGTCAGCACCTTGACCGTGTTCTCGCCGCCCGGGAGGGCGTTGTCCAGGCCCTTCTCGTACTGCGCGGCGGTGCGCAGGAAGCCGAGGAAGGCCAGCAGCGTCGCCTCCCCGTCGAGCGCGGCGAATCCGGCAGCGACGTCCATGAAGTTGGCGAGGGTCTCACGCCGGCGGGCCGCGAGGGCGTGCGGGGACGCGGACAGCTCGACTTCCAGGCCGGTGGCGGACAGCACCCGGTGCAGGACGTCCATCAGCGGGTCGGCCAGCGACCGCCGCAGATCGCGCAGCTCCGCGGCGAGGCGGGCGAACCGCACCCGCGCGTCTGCCGAGAACGGCAGGCCGTCGTCCTCCCCGCCGCCCGGCTCCGAAAAGGTGTCCAGCGCGTCGGCCAGCGAGACGACCTCGACCGGGTCGGTGCCCTCGACGGCCGCGGCGAGGCGCTGGTCGGGGTCGTCGTCGGCGCCGGTCCGGTGCACCAGCAGGCGCGCCCGGCGGCCGAGCAGCGCCAGGTCGCGCGGTCCGATCCGCCAGCGCGGACCGGTCAGGAGGCGTACGAGCGAGGCGTTGGCGCCCGGATCCTGGAGGACCTCGCACACGGCCACCAGGTCGGCGACCTCGGGCAGGTGCAGCAGGCCGGACAGGCCGACGACCTCGACGGGGACGTCACGGGCGACCAGCGCCGCCTGGATCTCGGGGAAGTCGCCCGCCGTACGGCACAGGACCGCGATCTCGCCGGGCTCCTTGCCGGTGCGCACCAAGTGGGCGATCGAGTCGGCGAGCCAGGCGATCTCCTCGGCGTGCGTGGGCAGCAGGGCGCAGCGGACGGTGCCGTCCCGCTCGGCGCCGGGAGCGGGCCGCAGTGCCTCCACGCCCTCGTGCATCGCGCGCAACGGGGCCGCAAGCCCGTTGGCCAGGTGCAGCAGCCGGCCACCGCTGCGCCGGTTCTCGCTGAGCGAGAACCGGCGGGCGGGGCTGCTGTGAGGTTCCCCATTCCGGAGGCCAGGGGAGAAGGGGAAGTGGAGCGGGAAGTCGTCCAGGTTGGCCACGGACGCCCCGCGCCAGCCGTAGATCGCCTGGCAGGGGTCGCCGACCGCGGTGACGGCGTGCCCCGTGCCCTGACCGAACAGACCGGACAGCAGCAGCCGCTGCGCCACGGACGTGTCCTGGTACTCGTCGAGCAGGACGACCCGGAATTCGTCCCGCAGGATCGTGCCGACCTCGGGCCTGGTGAGCGCAAGCTCGGCGGAGAGCGCGATCTGGTCGCCGAAGTCGAGCAGATCGCGCTCGCGCTTGGCGGCCCGGTAACGGACGGTCAGATCGAGCAGCTCCCTGCGGGCCGCCGCCGCCTCGGGGACCTTGCGGAGGTCGGCGTTGGTCAGCTTCGCGGTCTCCAGCGTGCGCAGCAGCTCCGCGTCGTACGCCGCCAACTGCTCGGGGCGCACGAGATGCTCGGCGAGCTCCGCGTCGAGCGCGAGCACGTCGCTGACGAGCGAGGGGAACGACCGCGTGAGCGCCGGATACGGCCCCGGTGCCTCGCGCAGCACCCGCGCGGCGAGCTGGTAGCGCGTGGCGTCGGCGAGGAGCCGGGCGGAGGGCTCGAGCCCGATGCGCAGGCCGTGGTCGGTGAGCAGCTGTCCGGCGAAGGCGTGGTACGTCGAGATGCGGGGCTCGCCCGGAGGGTTGTCGGGGTCGATCGCGTCCGGGTCGGTCACCCCCGCCCGCACGAGCGCGGTCCGGACGCGCTCCGCGAGCTCGCCCGCCGCCTTGTTGGTGAACGTGAGACCGAGGACCTGCTCGGGGGCGACCTGACCGGTGCCGACAAGCCACACCACGCGCGCCGCCATGACCGTCGTCTTCCCCGAGCCCGCACCGGCCACGATGACCTGCGGGGCAGGCGGCGCGGTGATGCAAGCCGTCTGCTCCGGGGTGAAGGGGATACCGAGGAGCTCCTTGAGCTGCTCGGGATCGGTGATGCGTGCGGTCACCCCAAAGAGGCTAATGGGGACCACCGACAACGGTGGTCCCCATGGGCCGGGTGCGGAGGCGCGGGTCAGGGAGTGGCGGCACCGTCACCCTCGCCGGATCCGGATCCGGATCCGGTGTCCGCGCCGGAGTCTGAGCCGGTGCCGGAGCCGGTGTTGTACGGGGCCGTGCCGGTGCCGGAGTCCGTCCCCTCGTTGTCGGCGTCGGCGTCGGCGTCGGCGTCGGTCTCGGCGTCACCGGAGCCGGTGCCGGTGCCGGTGCTGTCGTCGCTCTTCGTGCCGTCCGTGGCGCCCGGGCCCTCCGTGCCGGCCGCCGTGTCGCTGTCCGTGCCGGTCCCCGACTCCGCCGACGCCGTGCCGGACCCGCTGCCCGCGTCCGTACCGGAATCTGTGCCCGCGTCCGCGTCCGGTCCGGCGCCGGGTTCGGCGCTCGCCGCGCCCGGACCCGCCGATTCGGTGTCGGCGCCCGTGCCCGTATCCGTACCGGACTGCATGGTGGCGCCCAGGTCCTCCAGGTCGAGGACCTCGTCCGCGGGCGGTGCCTTGACCGCCACGGGCCTGTCGTAGTCCGAGAACTCGATCGTGCCCGGTTCGTCGCCTCCCGCCTTGACGACCTTCAGCAGGTACGGCTTGCCCTCCTTCGCCACGTAGGCGGTCGTCGTCTCCCGGCCCTTCTTCTTCACGAGGGTCACCGCGGGCACACCGCCGATCCGGGTGTCCTTGCCGAGTGTCATGCCCGTACGGCGCGCCTTGTCCTTGCCCAGGTCGGCGAGCATCTCGTCCAGGTCGCACACGCCCTGCATGTCCTCGATGGCGCGGGAGGGCATCTTGATCCAGCGGTTCTTCATCAGCTCGATCACGGTGTCGTTGTTGCCGCCGTCCGGCGCGACCGCGCGGCGGCTCAGCGAGGCACGCCAGAACGCCTCGTCGCCCTTCATGTACAGCACCTCGCCGAGCCTGCGGAGGTCCGCGCGGCCGTCCTTGATGCCCAGGCGGCCCGTGCAGTTGTTCTTCGCGTCCATGGCGAGGTCGAGGGAGACCGGTTCGCCTTCGTTGTCGATCTCTCCCTTCATACGCAGCGACGTGGCCGTCTTCGTCGCCTCGACCGCCTTTTCGGCGATCTGATCGGCACTCAGACCCTTGAGGGAATCACCCGTCGCACCGCTCGTCACGGTGGCGGGCGCCTGCCCCTCGCCCGCCGCGCCCTTGGCCTTGATGCCGCCGTCCTGGGAACACCCCGCCAGTACGGCGATCGCGCTGATGCACGCGATCGCCGTGGCCAGGGACTTTGTCGTGGCCGCCATGTGTCGCTCCTCGAAGTTCCGCCTGCCGCAGCCCGTACCGGCTGCCGTGGACCTTCATTGGATGCAGGAAAAGGGTGAAAACCCCGACAAAAACACCGATCATTCCACTATTTGGCGGCCCTCCGGCTGAGCACTGCACGACGCGCGGAACGCGCAGTGCGTGCAGTGCTGGCCCGCCGACGGCGTGAAGCGCTCGTCGAGCACCCGGCCGGCGGCGGTGGCCAGCAGATCGCCGACCCACTCCCCGGAGAGCGCCTCCTGCGCCTGCACCTTCGGAAGGGCATCTCCGCCCTCCTTCTTGGCGGCGGCCTGGCGCAGCTGGACGAGTTCGGCGCCGCCCGGCTCCGGGCGGCGGCCGTCGAAGACCTCGTCGACGGCGCCTTCGCGGACGGCGAGCTGGTACACGGCGAGCTGGGGGTGGCGGGCGACCTCGTCCCGGGTGGGCGACTGCTTGCCGGTCTTGAAGTCCACGACGTACGCGCGGCCCTGGGCGTCCCGTTCGACACGGTCCATGGAGCCGCGGATGCGCACCTCGTACTCCCCCGCCTCCAGGGTCACGTCGAAGTCGTGCTCGGTCGCCGCGGGGGCGCGTCCGCCACGGTCCATGACGTGCCAGCGCAGGAAGCGTTCGAGCGCCACGCGCGCGTGCTCCTTCTCCTGTTTCGACTTCCAGGGGGCGTCGAAGACGAGGGCGTCCCAGACGGAGTCGAGCCTTTCCATGAGGACGGCGAGGTCGGCGGGGCTGCGGCCGGACGCGACCTCGTCGGCGAGGACGTGCACGACGTTGCCGAAGCCCTGGGCGGCGGTGGACGGGGCGTCCGCCTTCACCTCGCGCCCCAGGAACCACTGGAGCGCACACGAGTTGGCGAGCTGGTCCAGCGCGCTGCCCGACAGGGTGACGGGCTGATTCCGGTCGCGCAGCGGTACGGCGCTGTGCGTGGGATCGAACATGCCCCACCAGCGGTACGGGTGCGCCGACGGCACCAGGGGCTGGCCCTCGTCGTCGGTGAGCGCCGCGAGGCGGGCGAGCCGGCGGGCGGCGGCGTCACGCAGCTCCGGGGAGGCGTCCGGGTCCACCGTGGTGGCCCGCAGCTCGGCGACGAGCGGGGCGACGGCGAGGGGGCGGCGGGGGCGGCCGGTGACGTCGCGCGGCTCGGCACCGAGTTCGGTGAGGAAACGGGAGGGCTGGTCGCCGTCGTCGGCGGGGGCCTTGACGGCGGTGACGACGAGACGGTCCCGGGCGCGGGTGGCGGCGACGTAGAAGAGACGGCGCTCCTCGGCGAGGAGAGCGCCGGGGGTGAGGGGCTCGGCGAGGCCGTCGCGTCCGATGCGGTCGGCTTCCAGGAGGGAGCCGCGGCGCCGCAGGTCCGGCCACAGGCCCTCCTGCACGCCGGCGACGACGACGAGACTCCACTCCAGGCCCTTGGAGCGGTGTGCGGTCATGAGCCGTACGGCGTCGGGGCGGACCTGCCTGCGGGAGAGGGTGTCGGCGGCGATGTCCTGGGCGTCGAGCTCCTCGATGAAGTTGAGCGCGCCCCGGCCGCCGGTGCGTTCCTCGGCGCGCGCGGCGGTCTCGAAGAGGGCGCAGACGGCATCCAGGTCGCGGTCGGCGTTGCGGCCGGCCGCGCCGCCGCGGAAGGCTGCGCGCTCCAGGCGCTGCGGCCAGGGGGTGCCGTCCCACAGCAGCCACAGCGCCTCCTCGGCGGTGCCGCCGCCTTCGAGCAGCTCCCGGGCCTTGCGCAGCAGGGCACCGAGCCGCTGGGCGCCACGGGCGTAGGCGGGGTCGTGCGCGACGAGGCGCTCGGGCTCGGCGAGCGCGCGGGCGACGAGCTGGTCGGAGGGGGGCGGCAGCCGGTTGCCCCCGGCCCGCTCCTCGTCGCGCAGGGCACGACCGAGGCGCCGGAGGTCGGCGGAGTCCATACCGCCGAGGGGTGAGGTGAGGAGCCCGATGGCGGTCTCGGTGTCCATCCAGGCGTGCGCGTCCTGGGTACCGCCGTCGCCCCCGGCTCCGGGAGCGCCCCCGGCCACGGCGCCGGGGGCATCCTCGATCACGTGCCCGTCGCCCGCGCCCTCGGCGCCGGGGGCGTCCGCGGCTACGGTCTTGTCGCCCGCGCGCGGTACGTCACCGGCCGGGGTGGGCGGCTCCTCGGCGTCGACGCCCTCCGCGCGTGGCGCGTCGCCGGGGGCCGATGCCTCCCCGGCCCTTACGGGCTCACTCGCGTCCTCCCGGGCCGCACCAACGGCCTCCTGGGCCCCGGAGCGGCCCACCGCAACTTCCCCGCGCGGCGCGTCGCCGGCACCCTCCGGGTCACCCGCGCCCTCGTCCGCCGGCGCCTCCGCGCGCGGCGCATCACCGGCCGGGCCGGGTGCCGTCTCGGAGGCGTCGCCCGCCTGGGCGGCGCCCTCTGCCCGGTCCACAGCCGTACCGCGCGCCGCTGCCGTTGCCGCCGCTCGCAGTGCCGTCAGGAGCGGGGACACCGCCGGTTCGTGGCGCAGCGGGATGTCGTCGCCGTCGACCTCCAGGGGGACGCCCGCCGACGTCAGGGCGCGGCGCAGGGACGGGATCGTGCGGCCGCCCGCGCGGACCAGGACCGCCATCTCATGCCAGGGCACGCCCTCTTCCAGATGGGCCCGGCGCAGGATGTCCGCGATGTTGTCGAGTTCCGTGGAAGCCGTCGGGTAGGTGTACGCCTCGACCCGGCCGCCCTCCCGGACCGCCGCGAGCTCCCGGTGCGCCCGGACCTTGTCCGCCGGGAGCCGGGTCAGCGGCATGCGGCGCGTCAGCAGGCGCGTCGCCTCCAGCAACGCGGCCCCGCTGCGCCGGGACGTCGTGAGCACGGCGACGTCCGACGGCCTGCCGTCCGCGTGCCGGAAGGCGTCCGGGAAGTCGAGGATGCCGTTCACGTCGGCACCGCGGAAGGCGTAGACGGACTGGTCGGGGTCGCCGAAGGCGACCAGCGTGCGGCCTCCGCCCGCGAGCGCCCGCAGCAGGCGTACCTGCGCCGGATCCGTGTCCTGGTACTCGTCCACGAACACCGCGTCGTACGGAAGGTCGCCCGGCGACAGCACGCTCTCCGCCAGCAGCACCGCGCGGTGCACCAGCTCCGCGTAGTCGAGCACGCCCTGCATGTCCAGCACGTCCAGGTACTCGGCCAGGAAGGCCGCGGCCGCGCCCCAGTCGGGGCGGCCGGTACGGGCCGCGAAGCGGGCCAGGGCGTCCGGGCCGAGGCCGAGCTCGCGGCTGCGCGCCAGCACCGCCCGCACCTCGTCGGCGAAGCCGCGCGTGGTGAGGCAGGCCCGCAGCTCGTCGGGCCAGCGCACGCCGGCCATGCCGTGGCGCTCCAGATCGATCTGGCCGGCGAGCAGTTCGCGTACGGCGACGTCCTGCTCCGGTCCGGACAGCAGGCGCAGCGGCTCGGAGAACAGGTCGGCGTCCTGGTGGGCCCGCACGAGGGCGTAGCAGAAGGAGTGGAACGTGGTCGCCTGCGGCCCGTGCGCCCCGCCCAGTCGCAGCGCCATGCGGTCGCGCAGCTCGACCGCCGCCTTCCGGCTGAAGGTGAGCACCAGGATGCGCGCCGGGTCCGCGCCTCGGGCGATCCGCGCGGCGACGGCCTCCACCAGCGTGGTCGTCTTTCCCGTCCCCGGCCCGGCGAGGACCAGCAGCGGCCCGTGGCCGTGGTCAACCACGGCGCGCTGCGCCGCGTCCAGGTGAGGGGGCTCCGCGGGGACCGGCGGTGTGCGCACCAGCCGGTACGCGCCAGGGGACCTCCGGCGTACCTGATGCGGGTACGCCGTGCGCCCGGTTGTGGAGGAGGAACTCACGTGGATCGCCGGTCCTGGTGGGTGTGCCGATGAGGAGAGTGCTGCGGTGCGTGCCGCGCGGAGGGGACGCTACGCCAGGCCGCCCCGCGCGGGCAGCGGTCGCGTCACGTACCCCGTACGGTCGTCGGACCGCCCGCGGCGCCGCCGTTTGGCGGAAGCTGTCCTATGTGAGCCCCGTTGTGAGCCCCTTCGCTGTGAGGCACATCTCCCGGAACGGTGCCGTCCGGACCGCCGTCGCGGTGCTCCACGCCGTCCCACCGCGCCCGCTTCATATCGAGGCGCGGCAGATGCCCCTCGGCGACGCGCGACGCGTCCCGCAGCGGTGTGCCCTCCGCGCGGTAGTGGTCCAGGGCGCGCAGCTCGTGGCCGGGCAGCAGGGCCCCGTCGGCCCGCACGACGCGCCACCACGGCACGGGGCCGCCGTACAGTGCCATTACCCGGCCGACTTGGCGGGGGCCGCCCTCGCCGAGCCACTCCGCGACGTCCCCGTATGTCATCACCCGGCCCGCGGGGATCAGCTCGGCGACCTCCAGGACCCGCTCTGCGTATGCGGGGTACTGGGGCACCTCGTCCATCCGGTCGTCCATCCGACCCATCCTGCCTCATGCCACCGACAAGGCCCCGGAGAGGGGGCGAACCGGTCCATCGGCGACATAGGGGAGCATCTTGCGCGGCCGACGCCTCCGCGTTGCACCCTGATGCCCCTCTGCGTCGTCCGGTCGTGCCACCATCGTGCGGGCGGTGACTGGTGATACGAGATCAAGAAGAGACCGAGACGGCGAAGGAGCAGGGCGTGCAGCCTTCGAAGGCGGCAGGCGGCCCTGAGCGAGAGCCGCGGCCGGAATTGCCCGTTCCGCCGACTGGCCCGGACGCCGCGAAGCCCACGGCGGCCGGGGAGCCGTCGCGGGCCGGGGAACCCACGGCCGGCGCGCCCGCCGCCACACCCGCCGCCGACGCCGCGCGGACCGCCGGCGCCCGCACGCCCGAAGAGGGCGCCGCCGACGCCCGCACGCCCGAAGACGCCACCCCGCCCAAGGACACAGGCGCCACCCCGCCCAAGGACACAGGCACCGCCGGCGGCCCCCACGGTTCCACGCGCGCCGACGTGCTGGGGGCCGACCGGGTCTCCGGCGACGAACCGCTGCTCGCCGCCCGCGTCCACCGCCCCTCCGACCTGATGCGGCTGCTGATCGGCATCCTGGCCATCGTGATCGTCCTGGCCGTCGCCGCCTTCGCCCAGGGCACCACGACCGGTCTCGAGTCGGACATCAGCAAGGGCACCGGCCAGGCCCCGGACCTGCTGGTCAAGCTCGGAGGCCTCGTATCCAGCATCGCCGTCCTGCTCGTGCCGGTCGCCTTCGCCATCGAACGCCTGATCAAGCGGGACGGCCTGCGCATCGCCGACGGCGTGCTCGCCGCGGTCCTGGCCCACGGTGTGACGCTCGCCACCGACCTGTGGGTCTCCCGCAGCGCCCCCGGCAGCCTCCAGGACGCGCTGACTCAGCCGCAGAACAACGGGCTGACGGACCCGGTGCACGGCTACCTTGCCCCCGTCATCGCGTACATGACCGCCGTGGGAATGGCCCGCCGGCCGCGCTGGCGCGTGGCGCTGTGGGTGGTCCTGCTGCTGGACGCGTTCGCCATGCTGGTCGCCGGCTACACCACACCGTTCTCGATCATCCTGACCATCCTCCTCGGCTGGACCGTCGCGTACGGCACCCTCTACGCGGTCGGTTCCCCCAACGTCCGCCCCACCGGCCAGAACCTGCTCGCCGGACTGCGCCACGTCGGCTTCCACCCCGTGTCCGCGATGCGCGCCGATGACACGCCGGAGAACGCCGACCAGGACCGCGGCCGGCGCTATCTGGTCTCGCTGGAGGACGGCCCCCCGCTCGATGTCACCGTCGTCGACCGCGAGCAGCAGGCGCACGGCTTCTTCTACCGGGTGTGGCGGCGCCTGACCCTGCGCTCGATCACCACCCGCCGCTCCATCCAGTCGCTGCGCCAGGCACTGGAGCAGGAGGCGCTGCTGGCGTACGCGGCGATCGCCGCCGGGGCCAACGCGCCCAAGCTCATCGCCACCTCCGAGCTCGGCCCGGACGCCGTGATGCTCGTGTACGAGCACCAGGGCGGGCGGGTGCTCGACTCCCTGGAGGACAAGGAGATCACCGACGAGGTGGTCCTCGGTGCCTGGCGCCAGGTGAAGGCGCTCCAGTCGCGGCGCATCGCGCACCGCAGGCTCGCCGGGGACGCGATCCTGGTGGACCCGGCGGGCCGGGTGATCCTGACCGACCTGCGCGGCGGCGAGATCGCGGCCAGCGACCTGGTCCTGCGGATGGACATCGCGCAGCTGCTCACCACGCTCGGCCTGCGGGTGGGCGCCGAGCGGGCGGTCGCCGCCGCCGTCGAGGTGCTCGGGCCCGACAAGGTCGCCGACTGTCTGCCGCTGCTCCAGCCGATCGCGCTCACCCGCTCCACCCGGGCGACGCTGCGCCAGCAGGCGCGCGAGCGTGCGCAGCGCGAGCGCGAGGCGGTGCTGGAGGCGTCCGAGACGGCCAGGAAGGCCCGTACGCCCGACGCCGCGGCCGACGACCGCAAGGCCGCCCGCAAGGTGGAGCGTGCGGAGAAGCTCGCCGACAAGCGGGCACTGGACGAGGCGATGGAGGAGGCCCGCGAGGAGGACCTGCTCTCGCAGATCCGGCGCCAGGTGCTGCTGATCCGCCCACAGGCACCCGTGGAGCCGGTCCGTCTGGAGCGCATCAGGCCCCGTACGCTCGTCAGCTTCATCGCCGGGGCCGTCGCCGCGTACTTCCTGCTGTCGCAGATCGCGGGGATCGACTTCGGCACGGTCTTCGACAAGGCGCACTGGGGCTGGGTCGCCGCGGCCCTCGCCTTCTCGGCGCTGAGCTATGTGGCGGCGGCGATGAGCCTGCTGGGCTTCGTCCCCGAGCGGGTCGGGTTCGGGCGGACCGTGCTCGCGCAGGTCGCCGGGTCGTTCGTCAAGATCGTGGCCCCGCCCGCGGTCGGCGGCGTGGCGCTCAACACGCGCTTCCTCCAGCGCTCGGGGGTGCGGCCGGGTCTGGCCGTGGCCAGTGTGGGCGCCTCGCAGCTGTTCGGGCTGGGCGCGCACATCCTCCTGCTGCTGGCCTTCGGCTACCTGACGGGCACGGAGCGGACGGCGTCGTTCACGCCGTCGAGGACCGTGATCGCGGGTCTGCTCACGGTCGCCGTGCTGGTGCTGGTCGTGACCGCGATCCCGTTCCTGCGCAAGTTCGTCGCCACCCGGCTGCGGTCGCTGTTCGCCGGGGTGGTGCCGCGCATGCTCGACGTGCTCCAGCGGCCGGTGAAGCTGCTCACGGGCATCGGCGGCATGCTCATGCTGACCGGCGTGTTCGTGCTGTGCCTGGACGCGTCGCTGCGCGCCTTCGACGCCGGCAACCAGTCGATCAGCTACGCGAGCATCGCCGTGGTCTTCCTCGCGGGCAACGCGCTCGGATCGGCCGCGCCGACGCCGGGCGGTGTGGGCGCCGTCGAAGGCGCGCTCCTGGGCGGCCTGCTGCTGGTGGGTGTGCCCAAGGAGGTCGCCGCGCCCGCCGTGCTGCTGTACCGCATGATGACGCTCTGGCTGCCGGTGCTTCCCGGGTGGTTCGCCTTCAACCACCTCACGCGCAAGGGTGCGCTCTGAGCGCCGACCCCGGCCGGACCGTCCGGGAATCACCCGTGCGGAGCAGTGGGGCCACCCGTTCGGTGCCTTGACCGATGCGCCACCCGCATGGACGGTTCGCCCGTGCGGAGCAAGCCGGGGCGGCGCACGATGGCCGCATGCCGACCACTCGTTCCGCGGCCCGTACGGCCGCCGTCGCCACCGCCGCCGCCGTCCTGCTGGCCGCCGGCTGCGGGAACGACGGCGCGAACGACGAGGACCGCCCCAAGGATCTCGCCGCCCAGGCGCTGGAGTGGCTGCCCTGTCCGCCGCCCTCCGAGGCCGAGGGCGGCGGGACGAAGCCGTCGCCGCTGCCCGGAGGCACCGCCTGGGAGTGCTCGTTCCTGGACGTGCCGCTCGACTGGGACGATCCGGACGGCGAGACCATCGAACTCGCGCTGATCCGCGCACGCGCCCGGGACACGGCGAACCGGATCGGCTCCCTCGTCTTCAACTTCGGCGGCCCCGGCGGCTCGGGCGTGGCGACCCTGCCCGCCGCCGCCAAGAACTACGGAGCCCTGAACACCCGCTACGACCTGGTCAGCTTCGACCCGCGCGGGGTCGGCCGCAGCGTGCCCGTGGAGTGCCTGGACGACCGGGAGATGGACGCCTTCGTGGCCCAGGACTCGACGCCCGACGACGCCGACGAGGAGAAGCAGTACGCCGAGGACATCGCGTCGTTCTCGAAGTCCTGCGAGGAGAACTCCGGGAACGAACTCCCCCATGTCGGCACCACCGACGCGGCGCGCGACATGGACCTGATGCGCCAGGTCCTCGGCGACGACAAGCTGCACTACTTCGGGATCTCGTACGGCACCGAGCTGGGCGGTGTGTACGCGCACCTGTTCCCCGAGCGGGTGGGGCGTGCGGTGTTCGACGCGGTGGTCGATCCGCGCGACACCTCCGAGCAGGGCTCGCTCGGCCAGGCCAAGGGGTTCCAGCTGGCGCTGACCAACTTCCTGAAGGACTGCGTGCGGCGCGGCGACGCCTGCAAGCTCCCCGGCTCGACCGTCGGGGAGATCCAGAACTGGATCATCGGCTTCCTGGACGGGCTGGACAAGAAGCCCATCACCGGCATCGGGGAGCGGAAGCTGACCGAGAGCCAGGCACTGAACGGCATCGCGCAGGCGCTGTACGCCCGCGAGTACTGGGAGCTGCTGGAGCAGGGGCTCGACGAGGCGGACGGCGGCAACGGTGCCCTGCTGCTGACGCTCTCCGACGCGATGACCGGCCGCTCGGAAAACGGCACCTACAGCAACATCCAGGCGGCGGGCACGGCCATCCGCTGCGCCGACGCCAAGGAGCGGTACACGCTGGAGCAGACCAAGGCGAAACTGCCCACGTTCCGCAAGGCGTCGCCCGTGTTCGGCACGTTCCTGGGCTGGGGCCTGATGGGCTGCACCGACTGGCCGGTGCAGGGCGCGTGGTCCCACCCGGACGTCGCCGCCCCGGGCGCGGCGCCGATCGTCGTCATCGGCAACACGGGCGACCCGGCCACCCCGTACGAAGGGGCGAAGGCGATGAAGGAGGCCCTCGGCAAGGGGGTCGGCGTCCTGCTCACGTACCGCGGCGAGGGGCACGGCGCGTACGGCAACAGCGCGTGCGTGGACCGCGCCGTGGACGGCTACCTGCTGAACGGCAGGGTGCCGAAGGACGGCACGACCTGCACGTCCTGAGGCCGGGCCCGTCCTGAGGCGGACACGGCCGGGGCCCGGAACGACCGGGACCGGGGACCGGGGGAGCCGGAAAACGACAAGGGCCCCGGACCGCACCGTGGTCCGGGGCCCCTTGGCAGTTCCGGTCAGTAGACCGGCTTCTCCGGCTCGATCTGGTTGACCCAGCCGATCACGCCGCCGCCGACGTGCACCGCGTCGGCGAAGCCCGCGGACTTGAGCACCGCGAGGACTTCCGCACTGCGGACACCCGTCTTGCAATGCAGGACGATCTTCTTGTCCTGCGGCAGGTCCTGGAGCGCGCCGCCCATCAGGAACTCGTTCTTGGGGATCAGCCGCGCGCCCGGGATCGAGACGATCTCGTACTCGTTGACCTCGCGGACGTCGATGATGTCGATGTTCTCGCCGTCGTCGATCCACTCCTTGAGCTGCTTGGGAGTGATCGTCGAACCGGCCGCCGCCTCCTGGGCCTCCTCGGACACGACGCCGCAGAAGGCCTCGTAGTCGATGAGCTCGGTGACGGTCGGGTTCTCGCCGCAGACCGCGCAGTTCGGGTCCTTGCGGACCTTGACCTGGCGGTACTGCATCTCCAGGGCGTCGTAGATCATCAGCCGGCCGACCAGCGGCTCACCGATGCCGGCGAGCAGCTTGATCGCCTCGTTGACCTGGATGGAGCCGATGGACGCGCACAGCACGCCCAGCACGCCGCCCTCGGCGCAGGAGGGGACCATGCCCGGCGGCGGGGGCTCCGGGTAGAGGCAGCGGTAGCAGGGGCCGTGCTCGGACCAGAAGACCGAGGCCTGGCCGTCGAAGCGGTAGATCGAGCCCCAGACGTAGGGCTTGTTCAGCAGCACGCACGCGTCGTTGACCAGGTAGCGGGTCGCGAAGTTGTCCGTGCCGTCGACGATCAGGTCGTACTGGCTGAAGATCTCCATCACGTTGTCGGCCTCGAGCCGCTCTTCGTGGAGGACGACGTTCACGTACGGGTTGATGCCCTTGACGCTGTCGCGGGCCGACTCGGCCTTGGAGCGGCCGATGTCCGCCTGGCTGTGGATGATCTGACGCTGCAGGTTCGACTCGTCGACCTCGTCGAACTCCACGATGCCGAGCGTGCCGACACCGGCTGCGGCGAGGTACATGAGGGCCGGCGAGCCGAGGCCGCCCGCGCCCACGGCGAGCACCTTGGCGTTCTTCAGCCGCTTCTGTCCGTCCATCCCGACATCCGGGATGATCAGGTGGCGGGAGTACCTGCGGACCTCGTCTACGGTGAGCTCGGCAGCCGGCTCGACCAGGGGTGGCAGCGACACGGGGGCTCCGTTGGTCGGTAAGTCAGTACGGTTGTTCTCCTCGTAACACTGCCACGACCCTCCTCATTCCGAGACACCCGGTCCGATCTGCGAGACGATTTCGTCCCAGTAGCCGGGCAGCGCCTCGTATGGGCTGCTTTGCCCCTTTCCCGCTTCCGGGGCTCCCCGGTCGGTGAAGAAGATCGTCCCGGCGCCCTGCCAGCGCGCGATCCGGGTGGCCTCCTCCAGATGCGTGCGCGGCACCCCGTGGACGAAGTGCGCGAACCGCTCCGGCGGGTAGTCCGCCGTCCACTCCGCCACCTGCGACCAGCGGTAGTCCGTCCACGGACCGGAGAACGTGACCAGCTGGTCCGCCGCCTCCGCATAGCCGGGATACGGGTGCGTGCCGTGCCCGAGCACCAGGTGGCCGCCGTCCGTCATGGCGTCCAGCGTGGCCGTGGTGCGCCGCACCTGCGCCAGCTCCGCACGCTCGACCGGGCAGCGGTCCAGCAGGAAGCCGTCGACCCGGTACCAGTCGGCGAAGTGCTGAGCGTCACAGACGATGTCGCCGAACGAGCGCTCGCCGTGGGCGAGATCGAGATGCCCCAGCACGCGCACCCCGGCGTTCCGCAGCCGGCCCGCCGCCTCCAGGCAGTGCGGGTCGGGCAGGGCGCCGGGGCCGTCCGCGACATTCAGGACCACCCAGTGCAGCGGGGTCCCCGGCCGGGTCAGTTCGGCCCATTCGACGGGTGCGAGCAGCGGATGGGCGTAGCCGGGGATGCCGAAGCCCAGCCTGTCCGCGCCGGTCGCCGAGAGCCGTGCGCCGGTACTCGTCAGATGCGGCATGCCGCCTCCATCCAGATGTCGGCGAGGGATTCCTCGAGGTTGATGCGGGGCCGCCAGCCGAGCCGGTCCCGAGCGGTGCGCACGTCGGCCTGCTGCCACCCGCCGCAGCCGTCGGGATACGGGGAGGGCGTGGCGGCCAGGTGCTCGACGACCGACTCGGAGCGCGGGGATCCGATGCCGGGGCGGCCCGAGGGGGCGTCCAGTTCGTGCAGGGCGCCCCCGTAACCGGCGACGCGGGCGAGGGTGGCCGCCGCGTCCCTGAGCTTCACGGCACGCCCGGTGCCGATGTTGACGACGCCCTGCGCGGCGGACAGGGAGGCGGCGTGTACGGCGCGCGCCACGTCCCGTACGTCGACGAAGTCGCGCTGCACGCCGAGTCCGCTGAGCTTCAGCTCGCCGTCGCCCTGCTGCATCGCACGGCGCATCGCCTCGGCGAGGCGGCCGAGCGGGGAGCCCGCCGGGGTGCCGGGCCCCACGGGCGAGAAGACCCGCAGGACGACCGCGTCGAGTCCGGAGCCGAGCACCAGCTCGGTGGCGGCGAGCTTGCTGACGCCGTACGGGCCGCCGGGGCGCGGAACGGCGTCCTCCGCCGTCGACGAGCCGTGCTGTGACGGTCCGTACTCGGAGGCGCAGCCGATCTGGACGAGCCGTGCGCCGCAGCCGCTGCGGCGCAGGGCCTCGCAGACGGTGGCGACGGCGACGGTGTTGTGCCGGGTGAGTTCCCGGGCACCGCCGCGGGTGGCGCCCGCGCAGTTGATGACGACACCGGGGTGGACGGCGCCCAGGAAGCGCGTGAGCGCGCCGGGGCTGCCGCCGGACAGGTCGAAGCGCACATCGGCGTCGTCACCGCGGCCGAGCGCCGTGAGGTGCACGGCCGGATCGGCGAGGAGCCGGTCGGCGACGAACCGGCCGAGGAATCCGTTGGCACCGAGCAGAAGCACCCTCATCGTGCGGCTCCTCGGTGCCGACGTGCCGTGACTGGGTGGTGCGGGGTCATGCGCAGTCTCCTTCGGGGTGTTGCTTTCGATGCCGTGGATGCCGGGTGCTCCGCGGTGTCGGCTCCGCGGAACACGTCGGCCGCTTCCATCGGTGTGGGTGTTCAGGGGGTGTGGGCCGAGGCCCGGGCGAGTACCGCGAACGCGTGGACGGCGAGTCCGAGCGCGGCGGCCCCGCAGGCCAGTACGGGTACGGCCGCCGCGCCTCCGTACGCGACCAGCGCCTCCACGGGGCGCGCGAGGGGATCGAGGCCGGGCAGCCTGCCCGACAGCAG
The DNA here is from genome assembly GCF_043080095.1 of Streptomyces sp. NPDC015127. Classification (NCBI taxonomy): domain Bacteria; kingdom Bacillati; phylum Actinomycetota; class Actinomycetes; order Kitasatosporales; family Streptomycetaceae; genus Streptomyces; species Streptomyces sp. NPDC015127. Next base: position 568,529 of record NZ_JBIBVE010000003.1, on the reverse strand, counting down.
CAGAGCGGGGGCCGTGACCTCGACGGCGCAGGCGGCGGCCAGTGCGGCCGACGCGGGCTCCGGGAAGCCGTGGACGACGAGCAGCCGGGCCAGGAAGAGCAGCGTGCCGAGGACCGCGGCGGGCCCGAGCGTCCCCTCGTCGGGCAGGACGAGCCCGGTCAGCGCGACGAGGGTGCCGAGCGCGGCGACGTACAGCAGGAGCACGGCGAGGAGCAGCGGGCGGGTCCCGGCGGCGAGGTCGTCCAGCCCGTGGCTGGTGCCGAGCCTGCGGCGCGCCTGTACGGAGAAGAGGTCCGCGCACCAGGCGGCCGGGGCGACCGCGAGAGCGAGCGCGACGAGGGGTGCGGGGGTCATCGTCCACCGGTCGTCCGGGCCACCGGCGACGATCTCGGCCGTCAGCCCTTGGCCGCAGGCCGCGTAGAGCAACAGCCAGAGCGTCCACAGGCGAGCGGCGGGGAGCGTACGGCCCCGGGCGCGCAGAGGGCCGCTGCGGAGCGCGAACAGGAGCGCGGCGCCGGTGGCGAGTGCGCCGATCGCACCGGACGCGAGCCGGGCGGCGCCCTCGGTGGCGGCCGCGCCGGCGACCGCGAGAGCGCACACGACGCCCGGCAGCAGCGGCGTCAGGTACGGTCCCGGCCGCCCGGCGCGCGAATCGGCGGCGCGCGCCGGGCGGTCGTCCGTGGTGGCGGAGGTGCGCTCCGCCCGCGCGAACATCTCCTCGGCGAGGGAGAAGACGTCACGGTGCCGGAAGCGGGCGGCGGTGCGGTCGCTCAGCCCGTGGGCCTCGAGCCCCGCGGCGATCTCCAGGGGGTCGACGGCCTGTTCGCACAGCTCGCGATGACGGTGGATGAGCCCCTTGACGGGGTCGACACCACCACGCCGAACGGCCCCGCCCCCGGGCACGGCCCCTTTGCGGAAACGGTCCCGCACATCCGCGCCGCCCGGCGCGGAGCCGTCAGGCGCGGAGCCGTCAGGCGCGGAGCCGTCAGGCGCGGAGCCGTCAGGCGCCGGTCCGTCAGGCGCGGAGCCGCCGGCGGCGGCGGCGCCGGCCGGTTCGCCTGGCACGGCGGACGCCCGTTCGTCGCCACCAGACAGTCCCGCCTCATCCGCCGTAGACGTCTCGGAGCCCGGCGCGCCGCCGCCGGACGGTCCGCCACCCTCCTCGCCGCCCGGCACGACAGACACCCGGTCGTCGCCACGGGCCCGGTCCTCACCGTTCGCCGCCGAACCCCCGGCGCCCGACAGGTCGACGGCGCCCTGGGGCACGCCTGGCCCGCCACGAGACGGCCCCGCCTCACCCGCCGTAGACGTCTCGGAGCGCGACAGGTCGCCCTCCCCGCAGGACCGGTCCTGCACAGCTCCGGCACCGGTCTGCGCCGCCCCGGCGCCCTCCGGATCGGCACTCCCGGTCGCTGCGTCGTACCCCGTGCAGGACCGGTCCTGCATGGGGCGCGCCCCGTCCGGCTCCGCCTCCGGAGCCGCCTCCGGCGCGGACTCCGGCGCGGACTCCGCGCGGATGTCGTCGAGAGCCGTCAGGGCCGCCAGTGCCCACACGGCCCGGACGTGGTCCTCGTCGGTTGCCGGCTCCGTGTCGGGGCCGAGGCCGTCGGGCAGGGCCGTCGGCTCTTCGGGGGCCGAGTTTCCCGTGACGCGTGCCGCGTTCATCGGCCTGCCTCCTTTCCGGGCTCCGGTGTCGTGCCGGCGGCGACGAGCCCGCCCCCGGGGGCCGCCCAGCTCGGCATGTGCGCCCCCGTGCCCGTCCAGCCGCCCGGCACGTGCGATTCGGCCGGGTGCGCGAAGGGCAGGGGCTCGCCGTCGGCGTCGACGGCCTCCCGCCGCACCGGTGAGTGCGAGATCAGCTCCAGGTAAATGCCGCGAAATGCCGTCAGGTTCTGTTCGACGGTGAAGAGTTCGAGCGCGCGGGCTCGCGCCGCCGCGCCCAGGCGCGCCCGGCGCTCCGGGTCGCGCAGCAGCGCGAGGCACGCGTCCGCGAGCGCCCGCGGATTGCGCGGGGGCACGACGAGTCCGGTGCCGCCGATGACCTCGACGACCGCGCCGACGTCCGTGGACACCGTGGCCCGGCCGCAGAACATCGCCTCGACCAGGCTGACCGGGAAGCCCTCGACGACGCTGGACAGGACGGCGACCGCGCCGGTGGCGTACGCGTCGGCCAGGTCGGGCGCCTCGGGGCCGCCGATCTCCTCGAAGGAGACGGGGTTGTCCCCGACCGCGTGCGCGCCCGCGGCCTCGTCGGGGAAGAGCTGCGCGGCCAGGGCGCGGCAGTGGGCGAGGTAGGTCGCGCCGTCGCCGCCCTCCGCCGGTGCGCCGAAGAGCCGCAGGCGCGCGGCGGGCTCCTCCTTGCGGATCTCGGCGAAGGCGTGGAGCAGGGCGATGAGGTCCTTGGCGGGCTCGATCCTGCCGACCCAGACGAGGGTCCGGCCGTCACCCGCGTCGTCGCTCTCGCCGACCGCCGTGAAACGGTCCGCCGCCATACCGGGGTGGACGGTGCGCAGCGTGGCGCGGTTGGCTCCGCACTTCTCCTGCCAGCGCCGGATGTGGCCGTTGCCGGGGGTGATGACGGAGGCCTGCCGGTAGGTCTCGGCGGCGAGCTGCCCGTGGAACCCGGCGAGCACGGCCCGTACGGGAGCACTCAGTCCGGCCTCGCGTCCGGCGAGATACTGCGCGCGCAGGTGGACGCCGTACTCGGTGACCAGCAGCGGGACCCCGCAGAAGCGTTTGGCCACCAGGCCGGGCAGCGCCGTCGGTCCACCGGACGCGGCGTGGCAGAGGTCGGCCGAGGCGAGGGCGTCGTCCTCGTACCAGTCGAGCGACAGGGGGCGCAGGGCGTGTGCCAGGCGGTCGGCGACCGTGAGCAGGTCGGCGACGGTCACGTTCCGCAGGGCACGGTGTGCGCCGGGCGCGTGGCAGGCGGATTCCAGGGCGCGCAGGGCAGCTTCGGAACGCAGGGCCGCGTGGAGTCCGCCGTGGTCGCGGGCGAGGCCGGCGAGGCCGTACAGCCCGTCGGCGAAGCCGTCGCCGCCACCGCAGACCGCGGTCGCCAGGTCCCCGAAGTGCCCGGCGAAGCGCCGTCGTTCGCGCCGCCCGAGGCGCAGGCGGTCGTCCTCCGGCGCCCACAGCCGCGCGGTGCGCACCCGGCGCACCTGGGGCGGCAGAGCGGGCAGTCCCTGCCCCTCGTGCCGGGCGCTGTGGCTGAGCGCGTAGATGTCGAACTCGTGCTGCGCGAGTCCGTGCACCAGCCGGTCGCACCAGAGCCCGGACTCACCCGCCGCATACGGATAGCCACCGTCCGTGAGCAATCCGATCCGCACGCGTGCACCCCCGATCTCCCTTGTGGACGGCCACCGTTGGTTTACGGCGGCTCACAGCGGGACGACGTTATGCGGACATGGCGGTGGTGCGACGGACGGTTGTCCGTCGCACCACCGGAAGGGGTGAATGCACGTAACTTTCGCACCCAGGTAGCGTTCTGTCGCGCTACAGTGCGTTTTCGTCACTCAAGGTGATGTTGCGGCCGGCTCCGCGCGGCCTCAGTCGCCGGGGTGCACCCACGGGTTGGGCCGGCACTCGACGCCCCCGATGTCCAGCGACTTCGTCTGCTGCTGCATCACCGGCGCGAGCGCCCCCGGCGTCCGGCAGTTCACGTGGTTGTACCCGAGCCGGTGCCCGATCTCGTGGTTGATGAGCATCTGCCGGTAGGCGATCATCGCGCCCGGCCCGTACGTCTCCGCACCCTGCGCCCACCGGTACGCGTTGATCATCACGCGCTCCGTCGACGCGGAGTCGCAGGAGACATTGTCGACCGTCGTGTCGAGACCGGACTTGGCGCACCAGGTGGCGGTCGTGCCGGGGCTCGCCAGGGTGACGACGAACTCGGGCTCGCCCGACGAGATGCGCTCGAAGGTCATGGCCCCGCCGTGCGCCCAGCTCCGCTCGTCGTTCAGCGTCTCCTGCACGGCCCGGGCGAACAGGCCCCGGTCCAGGCGGAGTCCCTTCTCGACGTCGACCCGGTAGCGGATCTTGCGCCCCTTGCCGGGCGCCCGGTCGAATCCGGGCACCGCCTCGAAGTCCCCGGACGCCCGCAGCGCGGGGTCGATGGGGAACTGCCGGGCCATCAGCTGTTCGTAGGTGGGCGCAGCGGGAGGCGGCGCCGCCTCCTGCGGGGGCGCCGGCCTGCCGTCCGACCTGCCCGGACGGTCCTGCACGGCCCCGCGGTCCTGTTCCGCCGACCGGGCGCCGACGCTGCCGTGCCGGTCGGCGGCCACCTGCCCGGCGACGACGACCGCGAGGACGGTGGTCACGGCGGCGGCCGCGATGCCGGTGAACGTGCGCCCCTTGCCGCCCTTGGCCGGACGCTCGCCGTCCTCGTCCCCCGTGTCGTCCTGCACGTCGTCGGTGCCGGTCCCGGGCGGCCGCCGGTGGCCGCGGTCCTGGTGGGTGACAGAGGCGTACGGGTCACCGCCCGGGCCCGCCGCCGGGGCGTCGAAGGCCTCGACGAACTCACGGCGCGGGCCCGGTATCCGCGGCCCGCCCACCGTCGTGGGCTGCGGCAGGGTCCGTACCTGCTGCCCCGTCCCGGTCTGCCAGTCGCCCCAGCCGCCACCGGGCTCGTGGTGCTCGGGATGTCCGCCCCTGGCCGGACCGGCGAAGGGGCCGGTCGCGGCCGGGATGTGCTGCTCGGGTCCGGCGCCCGCCGACCGCCTGCGCCGGCCGCTGCCGGGCGGGGCCACGGCGGTCTCCCGCTCCCCCGACACCGCCCCGGGTGCACCCCCGGAGCCGGCGCCCTTGGGTGCGGGGCCCTTGCGGCTGTGTCGTCCCACGGCCCCGGATCAGCTCCTACTGCAGTCGTCGAGCAGTTCCCGGAATGCCTGGGCGACCGTTTCCGGGTACTCCATCATCGCAACGTGCCCGGCGTCCGGGAGCGTCAGCAGCCGGGAGTCCCGGAACGCCGCTGCCGCCTTGCGCGCCATACGGTACGAGACGAGCTGGTCCTTGCGCCCGTAGACGAGCAGGGTCGGCGCGAGCACGCGCTCCGCCTGGCGCCACAGCCCGTGCTGCCCGCCGAGCGTGTACGCGTCCACGATTCCACGCGCCGACCTGGCCATTGCGTCCCAGAAGTACGGAAGCCGCATGCGCCGTTCCATCTCCTCGACCGCGTGGCGCAGCGCTTCCTCCGTCACCCGTGTGGGGTCCCCGTAGCAGAGCGCGAGTACCCCGCGGGTGCGCTGTTCGGCGCTCCACCCCTGCGTCAGCCGCGCGAAGAGCAGGGCCACTCCCGGCAGGGCGAGCAGCGCGGTCGGGACGGCCGAGCGCTGCACGCGCAGCTCCGGCAGGGCGGGCGAGACGAGGGTCAGCGTGCGCACGAGGTCGGGGCGGACGGCCGCGACCCGGGTGCACACGGCGCCGCCGAGCGAGTTGGCGATCAGATGGACGGGCCCGCGGCCGCTCGCGTCCAGAAAGCGGATCACCGCTCGGGCGTGTCCGGTGACCGAGTAGTTGCCGTCGTCCGGCGGCGGCGAGTCGCCGAAGCCGGGCAGGTCGACGGCCTCGCCGTCCACGACGTCCTCGAGCTGCGCCATCAGCGCCGACCAGTTCTGCGAGGAGCCGCCGAGGCCGTGCACGTACAGCGCGGGGGGCAGCCCGGGGGTTGCCGGCGGGCGGGAACGGACGGTCAGGGTGAGGCCCGGCAAGGTGACGGAGCGCAGCTCCTCGCCCTCGGCGACGCGCACGGTCGCGACCTTGGGGGCCACCGCGGCATTCGCGGCGGAGGTTCCCGGCAGCTCGGTCGAAGACATGCGGGCAATGTTACGAGACGATCACGCCCTGACTCGTGTGTTCGGTGTCACAGATGCGGCACGCACCGCGTAGCGCCCGCGATCGGGAACTCCTAGGCTCGTACTAAAGGGCGCATTCCAGGGAAAGCGGTGCGGTATGACAGTCGATCCCACTGAACCGGAAACCTTCACCGAGGACGACGACACCGCCACGAACGAGGACTCGGAGGTCCCCGAGGCCGACGCCGCCGAGCAGCACACCGACGTACGACCGGAACACGACGATCCGGTGAACCGCACCGATCCCGACTCAGCGAACGAGGCGGACGCCGCCGAACAGGCGCGCGTGGTGGCGCTCGACGAGGACGACTACCGGTGACCTGCCGGGCTTGCCGCCGGTATGTCCCCGTATTGCCCGCGAACAGGCAGCTTCCGTGACTGTCCGGTCCGTGAAATTCTGCGTCCGCACCACGCGCACCGTCGTTACCCAAAAGTACGATGGCGGGCGCGGCGCACAGCGCGTACGGAAGAACTGTGCTTGTTCAACACATTGGGAGGCGGCGTGACAGCCATCGAGCAGACAGAGGCGGCGCGCCCGCGGGGCACACGCCTGCCACGCCGAGCCCGCAGAAACCAGCTCCTGGGCGCGGCCCAGGAAGTTTTCGTGGCTCAGGGGTACCACTCGGCCGCCATGGACGACATCGCCGAGCGGGCCGGTGTCAGCAAGCCCGTGCTCTACCAGCACTTCCCCGGAAAGCTGGAGCTCTACCTCGCGCTCCTGGACCAGCACTGCGAGTCGCTGCTCCAGGCGGTCCGCACGGCGCTCGCGTCGACGACGGACAACAAGCTGCGCGTGGCGGCGACCATGGACGCCTACTTCGCCTACGTCGAGGACGAGGGCGGCGCCTTCCGGCTCGTCTTCGAGTCCGACCTGACGAACGAGCCCGCGGTCCGCGAGCGCGTGGAGAGGGTCTCGCTGCAGTGCGCGGAGGCCATCTCGGACGTGATCGCCGAGGACACCGGCCTGTCCAAGGAGGAGTCCATGCTGCTGGCCGTGGCCCTCGGCGGCGTCTCCCAGGTCGTCGCGCGGTACTGGCTCTCCAGCGGCTCCGGCATCCCGAGGGACACGGCGGTACAGCTGCTCACGTCCCTGGCGTGGCGCGGTATCGCGGGCTTCCCGCTGCACGGCAGTGAGCAGCACACGACCGAACAGCACTGAGCGCTGTTCGCTCCTGGCGTTCGCCACCCGCGTCTGCCGTGTCCGGTCTCCGGGCTAATGTGTGCTGCGTACGGCGCGTTGATCGCGCAACGCAACTGACCGTTCGGAGGGACATAGCCGTGGAGGTCAAGATCGGCGTGCAGCACGCGCCCCGGGAGATCGTTCTGGAGAGCGGGCAGTCCGCCGAGGAGGTCGAGCGCGCGGTGGCCGATGCGCTGGCCGGCAAGGCGCAGCTGCTCACCCTCACGGACGAGAAGGGCCGCAAGGTTCTGGTGCCGGCCGACCGTCTCGCGTACGTGGAGATCGGCGAGACGACGGCGCGACGTGTGGGATTCGGCGCCCTGTAGGCACGGGGTCGATCACATCGTCGAAGGGCCCGGCGGTTTCCGCCGGGCCCTTCGGCATGTCGGACCACGGCCGGACCAGAGTCGGGATTGTCCTGTTCAGGGCCCTGTTTCGCCCGCTCGGAGAGGGTTGTGATCCGTTGCCCCGGGGTAGTACGGGCTGTGACCGTTCCTGCCCGCGCCGGCGTCCGTGAGGTGATCAGCAGTGCTCCTGGAAGCGCTCGGTTCCGTCCTGATCGGCTTGGCCCTGTCCTGGGCCGCGACGCGTCATCTCGCCGAACGGCTCCCGTCCCGCCGGGCCGTCTTCACCACGGGCACGCTGGGCGCGCTGTTCGGCGCCTATGTGACGCATGTGGCGCTCGGACCGGGTCATGAGCTGGTGACCCTGATCGGATCCGCTGCGATCGGAGCCGTGCTGCTGTCGCTGCTGCTGCGCCCCTCGACCCGCAGACTGCACCGCGCCCTCCCTTTCTGAAGGACGAGGACGACCGGCCGCGCGAGGACGAAGGACGGCCGGAGAGGAAACCGCGCCGCTTCGGGCGGCACTGAGGTCATCGGCACTGCGGTCGGCGGCACTGCGGTCGGCGGCACCGGGAGCGGGGGCCGAAGAAGGCATCCGGCCGGCCGTCGGACCAGGAGTCCGGCGGCCGGCCGTCGTCTGCGCGCGCTGGCGGGTGAGGGGTCAGGCTGCCAGGCCCAGGGCCGCCATCCGCTTGGTGTGCGCCTTGGTGATCCGAGAGAACATCTCGCCGACCGCCGCCAGGTCGAAGCCGTCCGCCACACCGCCCACGAGCATCGTCGACAGCGCGTCGCGCTCGGCGACGACGCGCTGCGCCTGGGACAGCGCCTCGCCCATCAGCCGCCGCGCCCACAGGGCGAGCCGGCCGCCGACGCGCGGGTCGGCCTCGATCGCGGCGCGCACCTTCTCGACCGCGAAGTTGCCGTGCCCTGTGTCGTCGAGCACGGCCAGCACCAGGGCGCGGGTGTCGCTGTCCAGGCGGGCCGCCACCTCGCGGTAGAAGTCGCTGGCGATCGAGTCGCCGACATAGGCCTTGACCAGGCCCTCCAGCCAGTCCGACGGCGCGGTCTGGCGGTGGAAGTCGTCCAGCGCCTGGGCGAACGGCTCCATGGACGCCGTCGGCTCCGCCTCGATGGCGGTCAGCCGGTCCCGCAGCTGCTCGAAGTGGTGGAACTCCGCGGAGGCCATATGCGCCAGCTCCGCCTTGTCGCCGAGCGTCGGCGCGAGCTTCGCGTCCTCGGCGAGCCGCTCGAAGGCCGCCAGCTCGCCGTACGCGAGCGCGCCCAGCAGGTCCACGACGGCGGCGCGGTACTGGGGGTCTGCGGACGCCGTGGCCCAGTCCTGGGCGGCGATCCCGGTGTGTTCAGTGGCGTTGTCAGGCGTCTCCATGCAGCGCACAATAGCCCGCCCGCCGATCGAGGGAAGGGCCTGGTCAGCCGTGCCCCGAACACGCTTCCCGCGAATTGCCCCGACACACATGCGCGAATCCGGGGTACAGTGGTAATGCGCCTGCTGAGCATCAGCGTTTTTTGTCTGCTCAGTGGGCCGTCTGATGAATGAGGATGCCCGGTCGGTGGCCCGATCGGCTCCGACCCGACCGCCCTCCACGCGGATGGTGCGCACAGCAGGTGCGTACGACCGCAGATGAGGGGCCCCTCCAGCGGCACGACGCTCGAGCGACGGCAGTGGTCCCGCGCCATCCGGCCAATCCACGGCCGGCCCAGTACCCAGGTGCGGTACGACCCCCAGCGTTCGCCTCGCGCCGCGTCTCACAGAAGAGGCAACACCCTGACTACGCAGCCCAAGACTTTCCGGGATCTCGGGATTCTCCCCGAGACCGCCGAGGCCCTCGAGGCCGTCGGTATCGTTTCCCCCTTCCCCATCCAGGAGATGACGCTCCCGGTCGCGCTCTCCGGCACCGACGTCATCGGCCAGGCCAAGACCGGCACCGGCAAGACGCTCGGTTTCGGCCTGCCGCTGCTGGAGCGCGTCACGGTCCCCGCGGACGTCGAGGCCGGCCGGGCCAAGCCCGAGGAGCTGACCGACGCCCCCCAGGCGCTCGTGGTCGTCCCCACCCGCGAGCTGTGCACCCAGGTCACCAACGACCTGCTGACCGCCGGCAAGGTGCGTAACGTCCGCGTGCTCGCCATTTACGGCGGCCGGGCGTACGAGCCCCAGGTCGAGGCGCTCAAGAAGGGCGTCGACGTGATCGTCGGCACCCCCGGGCGTCTGCTGGACCTTGCGGGCCAGAAGAAGCTCGACCTCTCGCACGTGCGCGCGCTCGTCCTCGACGAGGCCGACGAGATGCTCGACCTGGGCTTCCTGCCCGACGTCGAGAAGATCATCCAGCTGCTGCCGGCGCGCCGCCAGACCATGCTGTTCTCGGCGACCATGCCGGGCGCGGTCATCGGCCTCGCCCGCCGCTACATGTCGCAGCCCACGCACATCCGCGCCACCGCGCCGGACGACGAGGGCGCGACCGTCGCCAACATCACGCAGCGCGTCTACCGCGCGCACTCCATGGACAAGCCGGAGATGGTCTCCCGCATCCTCCAGGCCGAGGGCCGCGGGCTGGCGATGATCTTCTGCCGGACGAAGCGGACCGCCGCGGACATCGCCGACCAGCTCGCCCAGCGCGGCTTCGCCTCGGGCGCGGTCCACGGCGACCTCGGCCAGGGCGCGCGTGAGCAGGCGCTGCGGGCCTTCCGCAACGGCAAGGTGGACGTGCTCGTGTGCACCGACGTCGCCGCGCGCGGCATCGACGTCGAGGGTGTGACGCACGTCATCAACTACCAGTCGCCGGAGGACGAGAAGACCTACCTCCACCGCATCGGCCGCACCGGCCGCGCGGGCGCGAGCGGCACGGCCGTGACGCTGGTGGACTGGGACGACATCCCTCGCTGGCAGCTGATCAACAAGGCGCTGGACCTGAAGTTCCCCGACCCGGTCGAGACGTACTCCACGTCGCCGCACCTGTTCGAGGAGCTGAACATCCCGGCGGGCACCAAGGGCGTCCTGCCGCGCGCCGAGCGCACCCGCGCGGGTCTCGCGGCGGAGGAGCTAGAGGACCTCGGCGAGACGGGTGGCCGCGGCCGCCGGTCCGCGTCGACGGCCGTGCGCGAGGAGCGTCCGGCGCGTACGCGGACCCCGCGTCAGCGGCGGCGTACGCGCGGCGGTGCCGAGCTGACCGCGTCGGTGCCGGAGCAGGCAGCCGGGCCCGCCGACGAGCCGGCCCAGGCGCGCACGCCGCGCCGCCGTCGCCGCACCCGGGTCGGCGCGCAGGCGTCGCCCGAGGCGACGGCCGTGGTGGACACGGTCGAGGCGTCGGCGTCGTCGGTGGTCACGGAGACCGAGTCCGCCGTGGAGGCAGTGTCCGTGGCGGAGCCCGCGGAGGAGAAGCCGCGCCGCCGCCGCACGCGGGCCGCGCAGCCCGAGGCCGAGGCCGAGGTCGAGGTCGTCGCGGAACCGGCTGCGGAGACCAAGCCGCGCCGCACCCGCACGCGCGCGACGAAGGCGGTCGAGGCCCCGGAGGCCACCGAGCCCGAGGCCAAGCCCCGCCGCACGCGCGCCACCAAGGCCGTCGACACGGCCGAGGCCGTGGAGCCCGAGACCAAGCCCCGCCGCACCCGCGCCACCAAGGCCGTCGACACGGCCGAGGCCGTGGAGCCCGAGACCAAGCCCCGCCGCACCCGCGCCACCAAGGCCGTCGAGGCCCCGGAGGCCGTCGAGACCGAGGCCAAGCCCCGCCGCACGCGTACGCGCAAGGCGGCGGAGTCGAAGGCCACGGTGCTCGCCGGTGCCGCGACCGAGGCGGAGGCGGAGCCCAAGCCGCGCCGCACCCGCACGCGCAAGGCAGTGGCCCAGCCCGAGAGCTGACGCCCCTCGCACGACCCGATGGCCCGGCCCCGCAAGGGGGCCGGGCCATCGGTCTTTCCCGGCCTCCGCCGCGAGCCACGGAGACGCCGCCGAAAGGCGCGCGGCGAGGCGCGAAGGTCGGTACGGCCCCGGGCGGCGGGCCGCGTTAGCCTCGTGGCCATGAGCCGGCCGCCCACCTTCGTACCGCCCCCCTGCGCCCGATCCCTGTTCCTGCCGACCGCGCGGGGAGACTTCGCCGTGCTCGACGCTCGGCCGCCCTCCGGAGGCGTGCGCGGCACCGTGCTGCTCCTGCCCGGGTACACCGGGAGCAAGGAGGACTTCATCGCCCTGCTCGAACCGCTCGCCGACGCCGGTTACCGTGCCCTCGCGGTGGACGGGCGCGGCCAGTACGAGACCGACGGACCTCGTGACCAAAAGGCTTACGCCCAAGGGGAGTTGGCCCGCGATGTGCTGGCGCAGGCCGCGGCCGCGGGCGGGCCCGTGCATCTTGTCGGGCATTCTCTCGGCGGGCAGATCGCCCGCGCCGCCGTGCTCCTCGACGCCTCGCCGTTCCTGACGTTCACCCTGATGTCGTCCGGCCCTGCCGAGATCAGTCCGGCCCAGCGGCTCCGGGTCGAGCTGCTCGCCGACGCGCTCGGCACGATGACGATGGACGAGGTCTGGTCGGCCATGCAGGCCATGGACGAGGCTGCTCCGGAGGACCTGGAGGCGTCACGCAACGGCGACCGGGAGGACCTGCGGCGGCGCTGGCTGCGCCACAACCCGGCCCAACTGCTCGCGACTGGGCGGCAGCTGACGGTCGAGCCGGACCGGATCGACCAGCTCGCCAAGGTGCGCCCGCTGCCCAAGCACGTGCTGTCCGGGGAACGGGACGACACCTGGCCCGTACCGCTGCTGGACGAGATGGCGCGGCGGCTCGGCGCGCACCGGACCGTCGTCGCGGGCGCCGACCACTCGCCGAACACCGACCGCCCCGCGGAGACCGCCGAGGCCCTGGTGCGGTTCTGGGACCGGCACTGAGCCCGACGTCAGTACTGGGACTGGAGGTGCTGCCAGAAGCCGTCCCGCAGCGCACGCCGCAGGACCGCATGTCCGCGCAGTGACCGCTGGAGGAGCCGTTCGGCGTCGATGAGCAGGTCCTGGTCCACCGGGCCGGGCAGGAGGGGGTGGCCGGGCAGCAGGTCCGCCATCGTGTCGCGCCCCCGCTCCCCCATCCACGTCGCGGCGATCCGGGCACCGATGAAGCGCACCTCGTCGCGGGATGGGGGCGGCGCGCCCTCGTTCTCGTACGTCGTCACGGGCCGGCGGGTGATGTAGGGGCGGCAGAAGTCGAGGTCGAACGTCCGCCTGCTGTCGACCTCCCACAGCAGCGGCTCCGCCTGGTTGCTGCCCTCGGCGGCCTCGATGCCCCACAGGTGGACGCGTGCGCCGTACCCCTGGGCCGCCTCGACCGCCGGCACGAGGTCCTCGTCGCCGCCGATGAGGGCCGCGTCGCTGATGGCGCGGTGCCGGGCGAGGGACTCCAGGTCGGAGCGGATGAGGGAGTCGACGCCCTTCTGCTGGTTGTTCGCGTTGAGGTTGCCGAGGCGCACCTTGACGTCGGGCAGTTCGGCGATGGACTGCTGCTCGGGGGTGTGGATGCGGCGCCGGGCGCCGTCGTACCAGTACACGCGCAGCAGCCGGCTGTCCGCGAAGATCGTGCGCGCCGTGTCGATGAGGGCCTCGATGAGCCCCCCGGCGTCGAGGTCGAAGGACCTCCGGTCCTCGGTACCCGCCACAAGCAACCCGGCCGCAGCGTAAACGTAACCGGCGTCGACGAAGATGGCATGCGTCGACGGGGTCCTGGCGACTTCGGCGAGCATCCGCCGCAGGAGCTCATTGGTGTGCTCGAGGCGGGTGCTGACACGGGCGATCTCGGCGTCGTTCATACGCAGCCCATTGTCCGTGTCCGGAAGCACTACCCGCCAGTAGTTAGGCACTCGAAAATTTTCTTTAGCGTAGGGAATGTTTGCAGGGTGCACCGCGTTGTGGACCTGTGTATCCAGACGGAGAATTCCGTCTGTCAGTAGTTCTCCTTCAGGAGGATCAGACGAAGGGAGAAGCCGTGCGCTTCGAGATCATGCGACTGGACGACGTCGACGGCACCGCCGTGGACAGCACCGTCGTGGACGCCGCCTCCGTCAACCGGATCGTGCAGCAGGCCGCTTCGATCGGCCAGCGCATCCTCATCCGGCCTGCCGAAACCTCGGCTTTGTAGCCCTTACGAGCCTTTACGCACAGCGCCCCCGTACGGGACATCCGTACGGGGGCGCGGTGCGTCCTCGGGCCCTCAGGCGCCCTGGATGACCTGCCGGACGCCGTTGATGATCTGCTGCACGGCGATCGCGGACAGCATCATGCCCGCGAGCCGGGTCACCAGCACGACTCCGCCGTCCTTGATCACGCGGATGATCACCAGCGAGTAGCGCATGGTCAGCCAGAGCACGACGTGCATCGCGGCGATCGCCGTCCACACCGACAGCTGCTCGCCGGCGCTGTCCGCGTGCTGGACCGCGAGGATGACCGAGACGATGGCGCCCGGCCCGGCGAGCAGCGGCATGCCGAGCGGCACCAGCGCGACGTTGACGTCCTTGGTCTGCTTGGGCTCGTCGGTCTTGCCCGTCAGCAGGTCGAGCGCGATCAGCAGCAGGAGCAGTCCACCGGCGATCATCAGCGCGGGCACGGAGACATGCAGGTAGTCCAGGATCTGCTGGCCGAGGATGCCGAAGACGGTGATCACGCCGAAGGCGACGGCGACGGCCTGCCAGGCCATCCGGCGCTGCACCTTGGTGGCGCGCCCGGAGGTCAGGGCGAGGAAGATCGGCGTGATCCCGGGGGGATCCATGATGACGAAAAGGGTGAGGAAGAGGGAACCGAAAACGGCAGCGTCGAACACGGTGAAGGGCCTTGCGGGAGAGGGGTGTACGAAGGGCGGCGGGTACTACGGGCGCGTTCCGCCCGTACCCGGCACCGGGAACGCGCCGGTGGCGCGGCGGGTGATCTCGCCGTAGATCTCCGGGTCGGTGGTGTACTCGCCGAGCCGGCAGGTCTTGCGGCTGCCGTGGTAGTCACTGGACCCGGTCGTCAGCAGACCGAGCTCTCCGGCGAGGCCACGCAGCCGTGTGCGCGTCGCCTCGTCGTGGTCCATGTGGTCGACCTCTATGCCGTCGAGGCCGTGCGCGGCCAGTTCGGCGATCACGCTCTCGGGCACCGTACGGCCGCGCTTGACCGCGAGCGGGTGCGCGAAGACGGTGACTCCGCCGGCCGCCTTGACGAGGCGGATCGCCGTGAAGGGGTCGAGCTCGTGCTTCTCGACGTACGCCCGGCCGCCGTCGGCGAGCCAGTCGGGCGTGAAGGCGCCGGACACGGAGTCCACGACGCCGAGTTCGACCAGGGCCTCCGCGATGTGCGGGCGGCCGACGGATCCGTCACCGGCGATACGGGCGACCTGCGTCCACTCGACGGACACGCCGAGGTCCTGGAGCTTGCCGACCATGGCCCGCGCGCGCGGCACGCGGTCATCGCGCACGAGCTCGCGCTCGCGCAGCAGTTCGGGCTCCTCGGGGTCGAAGAGGTACGCCAGCATGTGCAGCCCCACACCGTCGAGACGGCAGGACAGCTCGGCACCCGTGACGAGGGTCAGCCCCTCGGGGAGAGCGGCGAGCGCCTCGGTGTGGCCGCGCGTGGTGTCGTGGTCGGTGAGGGCGACGACGTCCAGCCCGGCAGCGGCGGCGCGGTGCACCAGCTCGGCCGGGGTGTCCGTACCGTCCGAGGCCGTGGAGTGGGTGTGCAGATCGATGCGCACGCGTGGCTCCGGGGCTCGGGTCGGACAGGGGGACGATCCAGGATAACCGGCTCCGGGGCCCTTTCCGCGCCATGAGAGGGGGTCCGGGCGTAAGGGACCCCTCCAGCGAGGCCCCTTACGTCCCGGCGCGGCCGATCAGGCCCCCAGCGCGGCCCGGCTACGACAACAGCCGCGGCGACAGCGCCCCGCAGGGCAGCAGCTCCACCTCGGCGCCCGCGTCCCGCAGGTCGGTGAGCACCAGCTCGTCGTACATCAGCAGACCGGACTGCTCGGGCCACACGACGGCCCACAGCCACAGCCCTCGCGCCTCGCCGGCGAACACGGCACGGTCCTCCGGCGCGCCCCCCACATGCCACAGCGGGGTCGGACGGCCCGCGGCCAGCATCTTGACCTGCGGCGGCCTGTCCACCTGGATGTGCGGGCCGGGGTCCGGGCCGTCGATGCCCGCGTACCGGGCGCCGAGTCCGACGCCCAGCTCCTCGGCGATGAGCAGCAGTTCACCGATGCCGCCGAGGGGGCCGGGGCCCGAGCACGCCACCGCGGTGGCGCGGCCGCCACTGCGGTCGTCGCCCGCATAGCCGACGCCGGTGAACAGCCAGCCGACCGGCAGCGGCCAGGGCATCCACACGGGGACCTGTGCGCGGTGCACCACGACACCGAGGGCCTCGACACTGGGCGGGATCACCGGCTGCAGCGGGTGCACGGCGCCGTGCACATCGCACTGCCAGGAGTCGGCAAAGAGACCGGGCGCCCTCACCCGGCCACCGCACTTCGGGCAACTGGGTTCGCCCCTCATAAGGGTCAACGGTCCTCTCCGGCCGACGCCGCGTCAAGGACGATCACCCGTCCGGAGCGTGCCTCCGTCCGGACAAAATTAGATGTAGACAACATTTATTAGGGTGCCTAATTTATTGTTGGAGTCGACCCGCATTCAGTCGGAGAAACAGAGGACCGTTCCATGCAGGGAGAGGGAAAGAACCACGGCCCCGGCCACGGGGACGACCCGTTCGACGAAGGGGCGCGGAGCATCCTGCGCCGGCCGAAGGCCGCCTGAGCCACGGCCGGCGCGTCCGTCGTCGCCTTCATGGGCATCGGACTGGTGGACCCGATCCTGCCGTCCATCGCCCAGGGGCTGCACGCCTCGGTCACCGGCTTCGTCTCCAGCCGGATCGGCGCACGCAGGACGCCGCTCGTCGAGCTCGCGCTCGTGATCGTCTTCGCCGCCCTGTCCGGGACATCGGGCTCCGTCGGTGAGCTGGTCGGCTTCCGGGCCGGCTGGGGCCTCGGGGCCGCGTTGTTCGCGTCGACCTCGCTCGCCTTCATGGTCGGCGCGGCCGCGGGCGGCAGCGCGGAGGGTCGAGGAGTGGAGCGACGTCCACATGCCCCACGTGGTGGCCGGCGTCGCGGCACTGGCCCGCGCGGCGATCGTCCGCGCCCGGCGCGCCTCGCTCACCCGCGAGGCCGAGGAGCGGGAACCGCGGCACGCCACCGAGGACGGCGTCACCGTCTTCGCGAACCGACCGCCGCCCGGCTCCCGTTGGGGCCGTCAGTCCAGGGCCACGGACCTGCGCAGCGGATCGCGCAGGTCCGTGCCGCGCGCCAGCCAGCGCTCCTGGAGCTCGGTGGCGCCGTGCACACGCTTCCACGCGGCCTCGTTGGACGTCATCGGCAGCAGCGGCAGGAACCGCACCGGCTCCATCGGGTCGTCGAGCTCCAAGTCCTCCACCAGACCGCCCGGTTCCGCCACCAGCACCGAGCTGAACGGTGCTCCCGGCCACAGCGGTTCACCGACGTCGAGCGAGGCGCCCGGTGCCACGACCACACCCTCGACCTGCGGGGAGGCGGCCAGTACGGCGAGGGCACGCAGCACCTTGTCCGTGTCGGCGAGACCCGCCCGCACCGACAGGATCAGCTCGGCGCGCGGACCCGCCACCGGGTCGGCGAAGGCCGAAGTGGGGTCCGTCATCGGCTGGGCGGACATGCCGAGGGTGACGTACCGCACGATGTCCTCACCGTCACCGCGGAAGCGCAGGACCTCGATACGGTCCGTACCGAGGAAGGTGACGGCGGCGCGCGCGTCCGGTTCGCCCAGGGTGCTGTGCAGCCGGGCCTCGACCAGAGCAAGAACATCGTTCATGTCGCGAGCATAAAACGCTTGAGGAACGGGCAAACAGAGGGATTGACCCGCAGTCGGCTGATAGGCTTGGCCGCTGGTCGGGCCAGTACGCCGGGGGGATCACCCGCCGGCAGCAGCCGGAGGTATGTTCTCCGGGTCCCGACGACACGTCATCCCTCAAGGGGGACCGGCCGGAGGAGGTGAGGCTGCGGTGGATCGAAGTCGATCGTGCAGTACCAGCAGCTCTTCCGCACGGCACCGCTCCTCGCGCCACGTCTGATCGGGCGATTCGCGGACCGGTGAGCTGAGGCCTTCCCGCACGGGGCCCACGGCATTTCGCATGACGGAAGAGCACGTCGTTTTTGCCTGTCTGTAGCGAACGCCGTCACCGCGACCCTGCGGTGCCGCCCGCTTTGCGGACGTAAGTCTCACGTCCCCATTCCGGGCTGTGCCACGCCATTCGCCGACGGCCTCTCCGTGAAGGAGCCAGCCATGTCGATGATCCGTGACCTGCGCGCAGCGGTCCGCCCCGCCCTGCGCAAGAGCAACACCCCGTACAGCACGTACGACGCGACGCGCGACCCGTCCGCCTCCAGCGCGGTGGTCGACTGCGCCGTCTACCGCGACGGCAAGCGGCTGGAGGACGCCGCGTGCCAGACGCCGCACGAGGCGATGCTGCGGGTGCGGGAGGGCGGCGGCTTCGCGTGGATCGGGCTGCACGAGCCGACGGAGGCCGAATTCGCCGGTATCGCCGCGGAGTTCGGGCTGCACCCGCTCGCCGTCGAGGACGCGGTCCACGCCCACCAGCGGCCCAAGCTGGAGCGGTACGACGACACCCTGTTCACCGTCTTCAAGACGATCCACTACGTGGAGCACGCCGAACTGACCGCGACCAGCGAGGTCGTGGAGACCGGCGAGGTGATGGTCTTCACCGGGCGGGACTTCGTCATCACCGTCCGGCACGGCGGCAAGGGCTCGCTGCGCGCGCTGCGGCACGGTCTGCAGAAGGACGCCGAGCTGCTCGCCAAGGGCCCGTCCGCGGTGCTGCACGCCATCGCGGACCATGTCGTCGACGGCTACATCGCCGTCGCCGCGGCGGTGCAGGACGACATCGACGAGGTCGAGATCGACGTGTTCTCGGCGCCCGCCAAGGGCAGTACGCGCGGTGGCGACGCCGGGCGGATCTACCAGCTCAAGCGGGAGGTGCTGGAGTTCAAGCGGGCCGTGTCGCCGCTGCTGCGGCCGATGCAGCTGCTGAGCGAGCGGCCGATGCGGCTGGTCGACCCGGACATCCAGAAGTACTTCCGCGACGTCGCCGACCACCTCGCGCGGGTGCAGGAGGAGGTCATCGGCTTCGACGAGTTGCTGAACTCGATCCTCCAGGCCAACCTGGCGCAGGCGACGGTCGCGCAGAACGAGGACATGCGCAAGATCACGTCCTGGGCGGCCATCATCGCCGTGCCGACGGCGGTCTGCGGGATCTACGGCATGAACTTCGACCACATGCCCGAGCTGCACTGGCAGTACGGCTACCCGATGGTGCTCACCGGGATCGCCGGCGTCTGTCTCATGATCCACCGCACACTGAAGCGCAACGGCTGGCTGTGACCGGCCGGCCGGTCGATAGGCTGCGGGCATGACATCCCATCTGCTCGGCAAGGCGCTCGTCGAGGAGGCCACGAAGAAGTCCGGCCTCATCTGGGTACGCGGCGACGGCCCGGCGCGCGCCCTGTGGCACGTGTGGCACGAGGGCGCCGCGCACGTCGTCGGCGACGGCCCCGGCGAGCAGCCCCTGCCCGGCCTGGTGGACGGCGGGACCGCCGAGGTCACCGTCCGCAGCAAGGACAAGGGCGGCCGGCTGGTCGCGTGGACCGCCGTCGTACGCGAGCTCGCGCCGGGGTCCGAGGCGTGGGAGGCGGCCGTGGCCGAGCTCAAGGGCAAGCGGCTGAACGCGCCCGACGCCGAGCGGATGACGGAGCGCTGGGGGCGTGAATGCCGTGTCCTGCGGCTGGAGCCGCGGGGCACGACGACCCAGCTCCCGGACGGTTCCCTGTCGGCCCCCCCGCTCCCGAGCCCCGCGATCACCCGGCGCCCGATCCCGGCGGCGCTCCCGCGACTCCTGCTGAAGCGCCGCGGCCGACGCGGCTGAGCAGCTCTGCCGACAGGGTCCCCCGGGCCCGCGCCGCGAACGGCATACGTCCCCCGGCCCGGTCCGGCTGGGGCGCCGGCGCGGGTTGCCCTCGCCGCAGGCGGAGGCGCTTGCGTTGCTGCACGCACGCGCGGACGGGCCGGGAAGCCGTTCCCGGGTGAGCCCGGCACCATGGAAAAGGGTGCCGGGACGAGGAGGCTGGGATGGCCACGTTGCACATCGAGCACGCGATCACCGACCTCACCACCTGGAAGGCCGCATTCGACCGGCACGCCGACTTCCGGCGGAAGCACGGCGTGCGCGCGTACCGGATCCAGCAGCCCGTCGACAATCCGGCGTACGTCGTGATCGACCTCGACTTCTCGACCGCCGGAGAGGCCGAGCGGTTCCGCGACGCGCTCGTCGCGGACGTCTGGCCGTCCCGTGAGAAGGCGCCCGCCCTGATCGGCACACCCATCACACGGGTGCTCGACCTCGTCGAGGAGGGCTAGTCGCCGGACGTCTTCGGGAGCTGGCCCCCGTAGTCCAGCGTCTCGTCCTCCGACGGCTCCTTCAGCGCGAAGTCCTTGTCCCAGTCGCCGAGCGTCAGCACCCCCGCGCCGCCCGCCCGCGTGAACTGGAGCGGGTACGGCTTGCCGATCAGCGACACGTCCAGCACGCCCCCGGCGCCCTTGGCGGCGAGGACCTTGATGGCGCGTACGCCGCCCACCTCGGTCCGGTCCCCCTTGCTCAGCTCGCCCTGCATCCCGAGCAGCCCGTCGAGCAGCACGTCCATGTCGGTGAAGCCGCGGAACTGCTTGTACGAGGGGTCCCCCTGCGGCACCTTCACGTACTTGTCCTCGAGCTTGTCCGCGACCCCCTCGTCGGAGCTGCTCGGTTCCTCTCCGTCCTCGCCGTCCGTGTGGCTCCAGAACCCGGCGTCCGCCTTCAGGAACAGGGTGTCGCCGATGCGCAGCAGTTCGAAGGTGTTGTCCTTCGAGGTCACCGAGCCGGTGCCGCCCTCCTGCTTGAGCCGCATGTTCAGCTTGTACGTGCCGCCCTTGCTGACCAGCGTTCCCGACAGCCGCACCGCGTCGGCCCCGTCGGCGGCCGCCCGCGCCTTGTTCTCGATCTCCTGGGCCGTCAGCTTGCCCATCCCGTTGGTGCCCGCGTCCGGGTCCTCGCCGCACGCCGTGACCCCGGTGGTCAGTCCGGCACACAACACGGCGGCGAGCACGGAACGACGTGCCCGGCCGGCCGAAGGGAGGGGAGTCACCAGCGCCCTGCCTCTCATCTGTGGGGGATGGCAGACCGCAGCGTACCTGTGCCCGGTCAGGGGTCTTGCAGAGAGCCGGACGGACGTGAGACGGGGCGGCGGCGAACGGTACGGGCTAGCCTGAATCAGTCGAACAACGGCAATTCCCGGCAAAGGAGGGGCGGCATGGCAGCGGGCGCCCCCCGGGTCTTCGTCTCGCACCTCGCGGGCGTACCCGTCTTCGACCCGAACGGCGATCAGGTCGGCCGCGTGCGCGACCTGGTGGCCATGCTGCGCGTCGGCCGCCGCCCGCCCCGGCTGCTGGGCCTCGTCGTCGAGGTGATCAGCCGCCGCCGCATCTTCCTGCCCATGACCCGGGTCACCGGCGTCGAATCGGGCCAGGTCATCACCACCGGCGTACTGAACATGCGCCGCTTCGAGCAGCGCCCGACCGAGCGCCTCGTGCTGGGCGAACTGCTCGACCGGCGGGTGCGCCTCGTGGAGAGCGGCGAGGAGGCCACGGTCCTCGACGTGTCGATCCAGCAGCTGCCCGCCCGCCGCGACTGGGAGATCGACAAGGTCTTCGTCCGCAAGGGCAGGGGCGGCGCGCTGCGGCGCAAGGGAGAGACGCTGACCGTCGAATGGTCCGCCGTCACCGGCTTCTCGCTGGAGGAGCACGGGCAGGGCGCCGAGAGCCTGCTCGCCACCTTCGAACAGCTGCGCCCCGCCGACCTGGCCAACGTGCTGCACCACCTCTCTCCCAAGCGGCGCGCCGAGGTGGCCGCCGCGCTGGACGACGACCGGCTCGCCGACGTGCTGGAGGAGCTCCCCGACGACGACCAGGTGGAGATCCTCGGCAAGCTCAAGGAGGAGCGCGCGGCCGACGTGCTGGAGGCCATGGATCCCGACGACGCCGCCGACCTGCTCTCCGAGCTGCCCGAGGAGGACAAGGAGCGGCTGCTGACGCTGATGCGCCCGGACGACGCGGCCGACGTGCGCCGTCTGATGTCGTACGAGGAGCGCACGGCGGGCGGCCTGATGACCACCGAACCGATCGTGCTGCGCCCGGACGCCACGGTGGCCGACGCCCTGGCCCGCGTCCGGCAGGCGGACCTCTCCCCCGCCCTCGCCGCCCAGGTGTACGTGTGCCGGCCGCCGGACGAGACGCCCACGGGCAAGTTCCTGGGCATGGTCCACTTCCAGCGGCTCCTGCGCGATCCGCCGTTCACCCTCGTCAGCTCGATCGTCGACAGCGACCTGCCGCCGCTGTCGCCCGACACCCCGCTGCCCGCGGTCACCAGCTACCTCGCCGCGTACAACATGGTCGCCGCGCCGGTCGTCGACGAGAGCGGCTCGCTGCTCGGTGCCGTCACCGTCGACGATGTGCTCGACCATCTGCTGCCGGAGGACTGGCGCGAGACCGAGTTCGAGGAATCCGCCCATGGGTAGCGGCGGAGAGCTCGGATCGACCGAGCGGGGCGAGGCGCGCGAGCGCATGCCGGCGGGCGCGAGCGCCGCGTCGCGTACGCGCGTACGGCTCGACCTGCCGCGCCCGCCGCGCCGCGTCCTGCTGCCGGAGTACGACCCCGAGGCGTTCGGGCGGCTGTCGGAGAAGATCGCGCGTTTCATCGGAACGGGCCGGTTCCTGGTCTGGATGACGGTGACGATCATCGCCTGGGTGGTGTGGAACGTCAGCGCGCCGCAGGACCTGCGCTTCGACGAGTTCCCGTTCATCTTCCTCACCCTGGCGCTGTCGCTCCAGGCCTCGTACGCGGCGCCGCTGATCCTGCTGGCGCAGAACCGGCAGGACGACCGCGACCGGGTCAATCTGGAGCAGGACCGCAAGCAGAACGAGCGGTCGATCGCCGACACGGAGTACCTGACCCGGGAGATCGCCGCGCTGCGCATGGGACTCGGCGAGGTCGCGACGCGGGACTGGATCCGCTCCGAGTTCGAGGACCTGATCAAGGAGCTGGAGGAGCGGCGCAGCGTATTCCCGTCCGAGCGTCGCGGGCACCGTGACGAAGGCGACCGCTGACAGGGCTTTCCCGAGGCGGGAGGCAGCGCCGTACCATCGTCTCTATGGTTACGGAAGACGCGGTGCTCGAGGCACTGGCGACAGTGAACGACCCCGAGATCAACCGACCGATCACCGACTTGGGCATGGTGAAGTCGGTCGACATCGGGGACGACGGCACGGTCGCCGTCACGGTGTACCTCACCGTCTCGGGATGCCCCATGCGCGAGACGATCACCAAGAACGTGACCGACGCGGTCGCCCGTGTCGACGGCGTCAGCCGCGTCGACGTCTCGCTCGACGTCATGAGCGACGAGCAGCGCAAGGACCTCGCGGCGTCGCTGCGGGGCACGACCGCCGAGCGCGAGGTTCCCTTCGCCAAGCCGGGCTCGCTGACCAGGGTGTATGCGGTGGCCTCCGGCAAGGGCGGCGTCGGCAAGTCCTCGGTGACCGTGAACCTGGCGGCCGCGATGGCCGCCGACGGGCTGAAGGTCGGTGTCGTCGACGCCGACATCTACGGCCACAGCGTGCCGCGGATGCTGGGCGCGGACGGCCGTCCCACCCAGGTCGAGAACATGATCATGCCGCCGTCGGCGAACGGCGTGAAGGTCATCTCCATCGGCATGTTCACCCCGGGCAACGCGCCCGTGGTGTGGCGCGGCCCGATGCTGCACCGCGCGCTCCAGCAGTTCCTCGCGGACGTGTACTGGGGCGACCTGGACGTGCTGCTGCTCGACCTGCCGCCGGGCACCGGTGACATCGCGATCTCCGTCGCCCAGCTCGTGCCGAACGCCGAGATCCTGGTGGTCACGACCCCGCAGCAGGCCGCGGCCGAGGTTGCCGAACGGGCCGGCTCCATCGCGGTGCAGACGCACCAGAAGATCGTGGGCGTCGTGGAGAACATGTCGGGCCTGCCGTGCCCGCACTGCGACGAGATGGTGGACGTCTTCGGTACCGGTGGCGGCCAGAGGGTCGCCGAGGGCCTGTCGCGGACGACCGGCACGACGGTGCCGGTGCTGGGCTCGATCCCGATCGACGTACGGCTGCGCGAGGGCGGCGACGAGGGCAAGCCGGTCGTGCTGACCGACCCCGACTCCCCCGCGGGGTCGGCGCTGCGCACGATCGCGGGCAAGCTGGGCGGCCGCCAGCGGGGCCTGTCGGGCATGAGCCTGGGCATCACGCCGCGCAACAAGTTCTGAGGCACCGCGCCGCCTCACGCGCAGAACGGGCTGGTCTCCGGAGGAAGACCAGCCCGTTCTGCATGTGCGGACGCCCCGGACACCGCCGAAGGCGAGACGGGGCGTCCCGAGGTCAGACCTCGTAGGCGGACACGTCCACCACCGAGAATCCCAGCCCGTACGCGCTCATCCCGCGCCCGTACGCCCCGATGTGCACCCTGTTGGCCGTCGTCCCGGCGAGCACCCAGCCGAACTCCGACTCGCGGTAGTGGAACGGCGTCGGCACCCCGTCCACCGGCAGCGACAGCATCGACCACGACGGCCCCGCCAGGTCGTCCGCGAGCTCGAACGCGGTCTCCGTCTGCTGGTCCAGCCAGTCGTCACGCAGCGAGTGGTCCAGCTGCGGCGGCCATGTGTGCGCCAGCAGACCCGAGCCCGCGAGCCAGGCCGCGGACGAGGCCGTCGTGGCGTCCAGGACACCCGTGCCGTCGCCGCTGCGCCGCAGCGGGCTCGCCGCGACGGTCACGACCACGGCGAAGCGTTCTTTCTCCCCGGCCGCCTCGGACCGTATCGACGGCTCGTCACCGTGACCGATCGCGCCGTGCTGGACGGTGCCGTCCGCCGCGGTGCCCACCTGCATCAGCCGGCGCGGGCCGGTGAAGGCCGCGTCCAGCCCGTACCAGGGGAAGCCGGCGCTCTTGAAGGCGTCGGCCGTACGCCGGGCAGCCGCCGCGGCCGTTCCCCCCTGCATCGCGTGGGGGCCGCTGCCGCCCTGGGCCGACGCAGCGCCGGCCGTGTCCTGCGCCGTCACCCGACTCGTCGTCGCCATCGATCCGGCCAACCTCCTCTGTCGTTCGTGCCTTCAGCGGACCCGCCCCCCTCGGGCGTCCTCACTGCCGGACAGATGGAGAGAATAGCCACCCCGTGCCCTCGCGCAGGGGATGACAGTGCTCGGGCGTGCTCAGGTGGCGTCCGCGTCGAACGGCGGCCGCTCGTCCCGGTCGGCGTTCTCGCGCTTCTTGACCAGGTCGGGGCCGCCCACGGGCGAGCCGTTCACCGCCGCCGGGACGGAGGCCTCGGACACGCCGGAGGGCTCCTTGCCGTTGACGGCGTCCGCGACCTCGTTGATCTCCTTCTTGAGGTCGAAGCTGCTGCGCAGCTCCTTCAGTTCCTTGAGGTCCTCGTTGTCCGCGAGCTGCTTGCGCAGATACGCCTTCGGATTGAGGTCCTCGAACTCGAAGTCCTTGAACTCCGGCCCCAGTTCGCTGCGGATGTCCTCTTTCGCGCTCTCGGAGAACGCGCGGACCTTCCGGATGAAGCGGGCGGCGTCCTGGATGACCTTCGGCAGCTTGTCGGGACCGAAGACGAGCACGGCGAGGACGACGAGAGCCACCAGCTCCAGTCCGCCTATGTCATTGAACACCCTGCTGCTCCTCGTGTTCTCTGTGGCCCGCAGGTCGGATGGGGTCCCGACCCGGTCCACGGTACCTGGCGGAACTGTCGCCCCGGTACCGTACGGACACCGCGCAGATGGTCATGAGCTGTCCGCCGAACCGAGCGTCAGCGTCATCGTCCGTTCCTCGCCGCCGCGCCTGAGCGTCAGCTCCAGGCGGTCGCCCGGCCGGTGGGCGCGGATCTTGACGATCAGCTCCTCGCCGCTGTGCACCCGCTGGCCGTCGACCTTGGTGATGACGTCGCCCGGCCTGATGCCTGCCTTGGCGGCCGGGCCGCCGGGCGTGACGGACGCGGTGTCGTCCTTGCCCCTCTCGCCGACGCGGGCCCCGTCGCCGGTGAACTTCATGTCGAGGCTGACACCGATCACCGGATGCGTGGCCTTGCCGGTGTTGATCAGCTCTTCCGCGACGCGCTTGCCCTGGTTGATCGGGATCGCGAAGCCGAGACCGATCGAACCCGCCTGGCCCCCGTCGGGGCCCGCGCCGGTGTCGGCAGCCCTGATGGCGCTGTTGATGCCGATGACGCGCGCCTCGCTGTCCACGAGCGGGCCGCCCGAGTTGCCCGGGTTTATCGGGGCGTCGGTCTGGAGTGCGTCGACGTAGCTGACGTCGCTGCCGTCGCCCTTCTCGCCGCCGGCCGTGATCGGGCGCTCCTTGGCGCTGATGATCCCGGAGGTCACGGTGTTCTGGAGGTCGAACGGGGCGCCGATGGCGACGACCGGGTCGCCGACCTGGACGTTGTCGGAGTTGCCCAGCGGCAGCGGCTTCAGTCCGGAGACGCCGGTGACCTTGACGACCGCGAGGTCGTACCCGCTGTCCTTGCCGACGAGGGTGGCCTCGGCCGTCTCCCCGCCGCTGAACGTAATCGTGATGTCGCCGGAGGTCCCGGCCGGGTCGACGACATGGTTGTTGGTGAGGATGTGGCCCTGCCGGTCGAGGACGAAGCCGGTGCCCGTGCCCTGCTCGCCGGCGCCGCTGACGTGCAGGGTGACGACGCTGGGCAGCGCGCTGGCCGCGATGCCGGCGACGCTGTCCGGCGCGCGGTCCCTGCTCTCGCGGTCCGCCTGGGGAAGCTCCACCTGGGTGATCCCGCCGTTGCGCTCGACGTACGCGCCGATGGCACCACCGGCGCCGCCCGCGACGAGGGCGATGACGAGCGCACCGATGAGCAAGGGACCGCGCCTGCGCTTCCGCGCGACGGGCTCGCCGGGCTCGGTGAACGGCCGGCCCGGTGCGCTCCACGGGTCGTACTGGAGCCAGACGGAGTTCAGCGGCTGCGGCCGCTCGTCGGCGGTCGGCTGATGGTGCTGGGGCTGGTGGGGGTGGTGGGCGGCAATCGGGTGCTGGGTGGGCTGGTCGGCAGCCGGCGTCTGCTGAGGTTGGTGGGCCGGGACCGGCTGCTGGTGGGGCTGGTCGGCAGCCGGCGGCTGCTGCGGGATGTGGGGCGCGATCGGCTGCGTCTGCGTCTGCGTCTGCGTCTGCGCGACGGTCGGCTCGGGCTGCGCCGGCGGCAGCGGTGCGGCATGCGGCGCCTGGGGTGCCGACGGGGCCGGCTGTGCGGCTTGCGGTGCCGGCTGCGCGGCTTGCGGGGGCTGGGGGGCCGCGTATTGCGGCGGGACGGGCGTGCCCTGCGCCGGGGTCGCGACCGGCCGCTGCACCGGAGGGGCCGGGGCCCAGGGGCCCGGGCCGCCGTAGGGCGGGGTGCTGTACGGGTCGGGCTCGTGCAGCGGCGTCGGCCTGGACGCAGCCGCCGCGACCGGCGGCGCGGCGGGGGCGACGACCGTGTCGGCGGTGACCGGCTCGGCGGACCGCGTCGCACCCACCGTGGCCGTGGCCTCGGCCGCCGCTTCCGCGCCCGCCTCGGGCTCGGGTGCCGACGGCTGCACGTCGGCCGGCTCGGACCGCTCCGGCCCCGCGGGTGTCACCCGTCCCGCGCTGGGGCGGCTCCACCACTTCGCCTTCGATCCGGTGGGCTTCCCGTCGTCCATGTTCTCCCCGCAACTGCCGGCCTCTGCGGTACCCCTGCGGGGCACGCTCCCAGGATTCAACCAGGTTTGCGAATCCCTGCGCAGGGGCCCGTGCCTGCTGCCGTCAGCGCCGGGGCGCCAGCGACGAGCCGGGGGCCGTCGGAGCCGCGAGATGCGTGGGGGCCGGGGTGCCGTGCGGCGACGCCCCGGACCCGGTGGCGGGAGGGAGCGCCGACGCCGTCGGCCGTATCAGCGGCGGCAGGGCGGCGGAGTTGTACATCAGCAGTGAGGCCGTGAACGGGTGCGCGTGCTGCGGGCTCGGCGGTGCGGCGGGCGCGACGGTGTGGAACGGGCCGGTGCCCGGCCTGACCGGCGTGCCCGACGTGCTCCGGCGGCGGTCGCTCTCCGTGCCTCGCAGGGAGACCGCGCCGCCCGTCGTCGTGGCACCGGAAGAGGCACCGCTCGACCCGGCGGACGGGCCGGCCGTGCGCACCGGGGTCACCTTGTTGCCACCGCCCTGGCCACGGGCGCTCGTCTCGCCCGAGACGTCCAGGGGGACGGCGCCGCCGAGGGCGATGGCGGCGAAGGACACGGCACTGGCCGCGGCGAACGCGAAACGTCTGCCGCGCCAGGGGGACCGCTCAGCGTCCGTGCGGCCGACCTCGTGAATGCGGAAGCCGCTGCCGGCGCCCGGCAGGACCGCCGCGTGGGCGCCCCCGGGGACGTACCCGAAGGTCTCCCCGCGCGGTTCGCGGGTATGTCCCGCGGACGGGTTCAGAGCTCCCAGGACACCGTCGTCGGGGCGGCCGCCGAACGGACCGCCGCCGTCGTCTCCGGTGCCCGAGTCGGCGGGCAGCCCCTGGAGCCGGGCGAGCAGCCCCTCGGACAGCGGCGGCGGCGCGGACTGCGCGAACACGCTCTTGAGGCGGCGCTGGGCGTCCGCCTCCGCCTTGCACTTGGGGCAGGTCGCCAGATGTGCCAGGACGCGGTCGCGCACGTCGTGTTTCAGCTCGCCGTCGACCAGTGCGGCGAGCCGGTCCCCCAGATGCTGCTCCGCGGGGGTCGGACTGGTGCCACTCACGCCGGTCCTACCTCCACGGCAAGGCCGGCCACACCCGCCAGCGACCGCTGCTGCTCGGCACGGGCCTCGGGGGACCGGTGCTGCAGGGCCTTGCGCAGGTGCGAGCGGCCGCGGTGGATACGGCTGCGGACGGTGCCGAGCTTCACGCCCAGGGTCGCGGCGATCTCCTCGTACGACAGCCCCTCGATGTCGCAGAGCACCACGGCGGCGCGGAACTCGGGGGCGAGGGTGTCCAGCGCGTGCTGCACATCGGCGTCGAAGTGGGTGTCGTTGAAGACCTGCTGGGGGGACGGCTCGCGGCTGGGCAGGCGCTCGGCCGCGTCGTCGCCGAGGGCGTCGAAGCGGATGCGCTGCTTGCGGCGGACCATGTCCAGGAAGAGGTTGGTCGTGATGCGGTGGAGCCAGCCCTCGAACGTGCCGGGGGTGTACGTCGACAGCGAACGGAAGACGCGGACGAACACCTCCTGGGTGAGGTCCTCGGCGTCGTGCTGGTTGCCCGTGAGGCGGTAGGCCAGGCGGTAGACCCGAGCGCTGTGCGTGCTGACGATCTCCTCCCAGGTGGGAGGGGTCCACGCCTGCGATTCCGCATCCGATGCGAAGGTCGCGGTGGCTACGGAGTCGGCGGGCACGGAACGGTCAGCGGTGTTGGTCACGGATTTGGGCTCACCCACCGACCTGAGGAAGCGCCTGAGCACTCCTCCCCGGTCTGCAAGTGCAGCCGCACCTCCCCTGTCAGCTCTGGTGGTGTCCAGCGGAGCCCCTACCATAGCCACCTCGCCCGTTAGCTCCGGATAAGAATTTTTACGTGGATTTGGGTCCTGCTTCCGGCCTTGATCCATGTGCTCCCCCCGCCCTTACCCAACGTCCGGTCCCATCTGCGGGTTCCCGGGCGCAGCGGATACAGTCAGCGTCGCGCCAACTACGGGGACAGGAGAGGGTCATTACCGCCAACCGGCAGACGAGCTGGGCGTTCGCCGACGCCTTTGTCGCCGAGGACGACGCTCTGCACTGGGCCCGCGAGCGGGCCCGGGAGGCAGGGCTGCCCTCGGTGTCACCGGGCACCGGCTCCGCGCTGCGCCTGCTGGCGGCCACCGCCGACGCCAAGGCCGTGGCCGAGATCGGGACCGGGACCGGTGTCTCGGGGATCTACCTGCTGCAGGGCATGCGGCCCGACGGCGTGCTGACCACGGTCGATCCGGAGCCGGAGCGCCAGCAGTTCGCACGGGAGGCGTTCCGCGCGGCCGGCTTCGCCGGGAACCGGGCGCGCTTCATCCCCGGCCGCGCGCTGGACGTCCTGCCGCGGCTGGCCGACGGCGGCTACGACCTCGTCTTCTGCGACGGGGACCGTACGGAGTCGCTGGAGTACCTCGCTGAATCGTTGCGCCTGCTGCGTCCGGGCGGGCTGGTGTGCTTCGAGGGGGTGTTCGCGGACGGCCGCACGGTGGACTCGGCGGCGCAGCCGTCGGAGGTGCTGAGGGTGCGGGAGCTGCTGCGTACGGTCCGCGAGAGTGCGGAGCTGCTCCCGACGCTGCTGCCGGTGGGCGACGGCCTGCTCTGCGCGGTCCGCCGCGGCTGACCGCTCCGCGCGCGCCTGACCCTGCGATCCCGGGTGCGGGCGGTCCGCGTTGCCGGCCGCCCGCCCGGGGCCGGGGTCCGAGCGGAGCCCCTGTTTCGTGAAGGGGCGGAGAAAGCGCGCTGCGGTTTCGGGAAGGGGCGGGAGAAAGCGCGCTGCCCCGGCACTCTCGTACCGGGGCAGGGCGAAAAATCAGGGCGCGTCAGCCGACGACCTTCTTCAGGGCGTCGCCCAGTGCGTCGGCTTCGTCCGGAGTCAGCTCGACGACAAGCCGACCGCCGCCTTCGAGCGGAACGCGCATGACGATGCCCCGCCCCTCCTTGGTCACCTCGAGCGGGCCGTCGCCCGTCCGCGGCTTCATGGCCGCCATGCTCGTTCCCCTTCCTGAAACCAGCTCATCGCAGCCGGCGGCCCCATGACAGGTGCTGTGTCACCGGCATCGAACACATTGCTTCCAGGCCATTATCCCGCATGGCGGGACCCAAAGACCAACATCAGTCGGCATCGCTTGCGCAACGCGCTCTCGCAAAACCACCCAATTCGGCGATCGGCCTGCGATACTTCGCCACCCTCCACAGCCGCCGCGACGAGGATTGTTTGACGCAGGTCACATGTCCGCGGCCGGTGATCTTCCGCCATGCTGGGCCCCGACACTGCCGTCAGAACCGCAAAGGGGACCCGCCATGGCCGACGCCGTGCTGTACGACGTGAGCGACGGACTTGCGACGATCACGATCAACCGGCCCGAGGCCATGAACGCCATGAACGTGGAGGCGAAGGTCGCGCTGCGGGACGCCGCGCTGGCAGCCGCCGCCGATCCCGCCGTGCGCGCGGTGCTGCTCACCGCGACGGGCAAGGCGTTCTGCGTGGGACAGGACCTCAAGGAGCACGTGGAACTGCTCGCCGGCGACCGTGAGGCGGGCCGCGGCGACGTGATGAGCACGGTGCGGGAGCACTACAACCCGATCGTCCGCGCGCTGACCGAGATGCCGAAGCCGGTCGTCGCGGGCGTCAACGGCGTGGCCGCCGGCGCGGGCCTGGGCTTCGCCCTCGCCGCGGACTTCCGGGTCGTCGCCGACACCGCGAAGTTCACCACGTCGTTCGCGGGTGTCGCGCTGACGGCGGACTCGGGTGTGTCCTGGACGCTGCCGCGGCTGATCGGCCAGAGCCGGGCGGCCGACCTGCTGCTGTTCCCGCGCTCGTTCTCCGCTCAGGAGGCGTACGACTGGGGCATCGCGAACCGGCTGGTCCCGGCGGACGAGCTGGCCGCGGAGGCCGCCGCCGTGGCCCGGGGACTGGCCGAGGGGCCGACGGTCGCGTACGCCGCGCTCAAGGAGTCGCTGGCATTCGGCGCGGGCCGTCCGCTGGGCGAGGCGCTGGACAAGGAGGAGGAGCTCCAGGCGAAGGCGGGCGCCTCCGAGGACCACGCCATCGCCGTGCAGGCGTTCCTGGCGAAGGAGAAGCCGAGGTACCTGGGGCGCTAGCGGAGGCCGCGGGCGACGCAGTCCGCGAGGTGGTCGTCGACCAGGCCGCACGCCTGCATCAGGGCATAGGCCGTCGTCGGTCCGATGAAACGCAGGCCGCGCTTCTTGAGGGCCTTGGACAGCGCGGTGGACTCGTCGCTGACGGGCGGGACGTCGGCGAGGGTCCGGGGGGCGGGGCGCAGCGCGGGATCGGGGGCGTAGGACCAGATCAGCGCGTCCAGCTCGCCGGCGGGCCAGTCGGCGAGCACCCGTGCGTTGGCCACCGTCGCCTCGATCTTGGCGCGGTTGCGGATGATCCCGGCGTCGGCGAGGAGGCGCTCCTTGTCGGCGTCGGTGAACGCCGCGACCGAGGCGATCTTGAAGCCGTCGAAGGCGCTGCGGAAGCCCTCCCGGCGGCGCAGGATCGTGATCCAGGACAGCCCGGACTGGAAGGCCTCCAGGCAGAGCCGCTCGAACAGGGCGTCGTCGCCGTGGACGGGGCGGCCCCACTCCTCGTCGTGATAGGCCACGTAGTCCTCGGCGGACAGGCCCCAGGGGCAGCGCAGCGCGCCGTCGGGGCCGGGCACGGCGCCGGTCATCGGTCCGTCTCCTCTCCCGGCATGTCGAACAGGTCACGGCGGCCCTCCGCCGTCGCCCGCGCGCCGGCCAGCGCCGACTCCAGGTCGGCGATCCGCGCGTCCCGCTCGGCGAGCTCGGCGCCGAGCCGGTCGAGCACCTCGTCGACGTCGCCCATCCGGTAGCCGCGGGGGGACACCGGCAGGCGCAGGGCGTCCAGGTCGGCGCGGCCCACCGGGCGGTGCAGCGGCAGGGGGTCGGTCAGCTGCTCGGGCGCCGCCTCGGGCAGGGCCGCGCTGTCGCCGCCGCCGACGACGAGAAGCGTGACCGCGGCGACGACCACGACCATCGCGATCAGCAAGAACCAGAACACGAGCGACCCTCTCCCCTGACGACCTGGGAACACCCCGAGCGGAAACTCTCCCGTGCCGATCGTGCCACGCGACACTGACAGTAGGGTCGCAGGGCGGACGATCTGAGGAGGAAACTGCGGATGCTGCGGCTGGGACGGCGCGAGTTCGACGCGCACGAGCCGGTGATCATGGCGATCGTGAACCGGACGCCCGACTCCTTCTACGACCAGGGCGCCACGTTCCGCGACGAGCCCGCGCTCTCCCGGGTCGAGCAGGCGGTGGCCGAAGGTGCGGCGATCATCGACATCGGCGGCGTGAAGGCCGGCCCGGGCGACGAGGTGAGTGCCGAGGAGGAGGCGCGGCGCACGGTCGGTTTCGTGGCGGAGGTCCGCCGCCGGCACCCGGACGTGGTGATCAGCGTCGACACCTGGCGGCACGACGTGGGCGAGGCGGTGTGCGAGGCGGGCGCGGACGTGCTGAACGACGCGTGGGGCGGCGTCGACCCCAAGCTGGCCGAGGTCGCCGCGCGGTACGGCGCGGGCCTGGTGTGCACGCACGCGGGCGGTGCCGAGCCCCGTACGCGCCCGCACCGGGTGACGTACGACGACGTGATGGCGGACATCCTGCGGGTCACCGTGGGGCTCGCCGAGCGGGCCGTCGAGCTGGGCGTACGCCGGGACGGGATCATGATCGATCCCGGTCACGACTTCGGGAAGAACACCCGGCACAGCCTGGAGGCCACCCGCAGGCTGGGCGAGATGACGGCGACCGGCTGGCCGGTGCTGGTGTCGCTGTCGAACAAGGACTTCGTCGGCGAGACGCTCGACAAGCCGGTCAAGGAGCGGGTGCTCGGCACGCTCGCGACGACCGCGGTGTCGGCCTGGCTCGGGGCGCAGGTGTACCGGGTGCACGAGGTGGCCGAGACCCGGCAGGTGCTGGACATGGTGGCGTCGATCGCGGGCCACCGGCCGCCGAGGGTCGCCCGGCGGGGACTGGCCTGACGGCCGCCGCCGGTGTGTGCTCCCGGGGACGTCCGGGGGCACACCGGGGGCGTACGCGCGGGTCTACCTGCCGGTCTCCTTGGTGACCATGGCGACGGCCTCCTCGACATCGTCCGTGACGTGGAAGAGCAGCAGGTCGCGCTCCGACGCCTTGCCCTGCGCGACCACCGTGTTCCGCAGCCAGTCGACCAGGCCGCCCCAGTAGGTGCTGCCGAACAGGACGATCGGGAAGCGGGTGACCTTGCGGGTCTGGACCAGGGTGAGCGCCTCGAACAGCTCGTCCAGGGTGCCGAGCCCGCCGGGCAGCACGACGAAGCCCTGCGCGTACTTCACGAACATCGTCTTGCGGACGAAGAAGTAGCGGAAGTTCACGCCGATGTCGACGTGCTGGTTGATGCCCTGCTCGAAGGGCAGCTCGATGCCGAGGCCGACGGAGATGCCCTTGGCCTCCCGCGCGCCCTTGTTGGCGGCCTCCATGGCGCCCGGCCCGCCGCCGGTGATCACGGCGAAGCCCGCGTCGACGAGGGCCCGGCCGAGCTGCACCCCGATCTCGTACTCCGGTGTGCCGGGGCGGGTGCGGGCGGAGCCGAAGACGCTGATGGCGCTGGGCAGTTCGGCGAGGGCGCCGAAGCCTTCGACGAACTCCGACTGGATGCGCATGACCCTCCAGGGGTCGGTGTGCACCCACTGGGAGTCGCCTTCGGTGTCCAGCAGCCGCTGGTCGGTGGTGGTCGGCTGGACCTGTCCCCTGCGGCGCAGTACCGGTCCCAGTCGCTGCTCCTCCAGCGCGCGCAAACCCTCGGAGTTGCTGCTCATGACCTGCTCCCTCCGCCGAACATCATTTTTCTTCGGGCCAGCGTAGGTCGGCCGACGTGACGAATGGCGAAATCAGGGCGATCCGCCAGTGTTCGATGTCGGGAAGCCCAGCCGCCCGACACGGCCACCGGCCGTGTCGGGCGGCTGGTACGGCCGCCGGTCCGGTCCTCAGGCGGTGAGCCAGTCCCGCAGTCGCTCCTCGCAGTGCGTGATCTTGTCGACGGCCACGTGCTCGTCCCGCTTGTGGGCGAAGAGCGCGTCGCCGGGGCCGTAGTTGACGGCCGGCACTCCGAGCGCGCTGAACCGTGAGACGTCCGTCCAGCCGAACTTGGGCTGCGCGGTGCCGCCCACCGCGGCCATGAACGCTGCCGCGGCGGGGTGCGAGAGGCCGGGCAGTGCGCCGCCTGTGTGGTCGTCCACCACGAATTCGCTCACTCCGCAGTCGGCGAACACCTCACGGACGTGGGCCTCGGCCTCTTCCATGCTGCGGTCGGGCGCATAGCGGTAGTTGACGACCACCGTGCAGGCGTCGGGGATGACATTGGTGGCCACACCGCCCTCGATGCCGACGGCGTTGAGACCCTCGCGGTACTCGAGCCCGTCGATCACCGGCCGGCGCGGTTCGTACGCGGCGAGGCGGGCGAGGATCGGGGCGGCGGCATGAATGGCGTTGGACCCCATCCAACTGCGGGCGGAGTGTGCGCGCTCGCCCTCCGTGCGGAGATGGACACGCAGCGTGCCCTGGCAGCCGCCCTCGACCTGGGCGTCGGAGGGCTCCAGGAGGACCGCGAAGTCGCCCGTGAGCCAGTCGGGATGGGCCTCGGCCACATGTCCCAGACCGTTGAGGTGGGCTGCGACCTCCTCGTTGTCGTAGAAGACGAACGTGAGGTCACGGTTCGGCTCGGGCACGGTGGCCGCGATGCGCAGCTGGACGGCGACGCCCGACTTCATGTCACTGGTGCCGCAGCCCCACAGGATGCCGTTCTCGTCGAGCCGCGAGGGCAGGTTTCCCGCGACCGGGACCGTGTCGATGTGCCCGGCGAGGACGACGCGCTCGGCCCGCCCCAGATGCGTACGGGCCACGATGTTGTTGCCGTGCCGGTCGACGGTGAGGTGCGGCAGGGGCCGCAGGGCCTGCTCGATGGCGTCGGCAAGGGGCTTCTCCTCGCCGCTGACCGAGCGGAAGTCGACCAGCGCGGCGGTGAGCGCCGGGCCGTCCAGGGTGAGGTCAAGCACGCTTTCTGACATGGCTCAGACCCTAACGCCACCTCCAGTACCGTGGGCGTCGTGTCCGAGACCGCCTCCTCCGTCCGGCGCGGCCGCCCTCTTCGCTTCGCGGCCGCGCTCCTCGTGCTGCTGGCTCTCATCGGCTACGTCGTCGTGCAGTACGTCACCGGCGGCGGCCCCCCGCGCTGTGTCGTGCGCACGGCGGAGGACGGCGGGAGCTCCTACGAGCTCTCGGCGGAGCAGGCGGACAACGCGGCGACCATCTCCGCGGTGGGCACCACCCGGGGCATGCCCCAGCGCGCGGTCACGATCGCGCTGGCCACCGCCCTCCAGGAGTCGGCGCTGCGCAACATCGAGCACGGCGACCGGGACTCGCTCGGCCTGTTCCAGCAGCGTCCGTCCCAGGGCTGGGGCACGCCGGAGCAGATCCTCGACCCGGTCTACGCGGCCGGCAAGTTCTACGACCACCTCGCCGAGGTGCCCGGTTACTCGCGGCTGCCGCTGACCGTGGCCGCTCAGCGCGTCCAGCGCAGCGGCTTCCCGCAGGCGTACGCGAAGCACGAGCCGGACGCCACGCTGCTGGCGGCGGCGCTCACGGGCCGGGCGGCGGCCACCTTGACCTGTGAGTCCCGGGACGGCGGGCGCGCGGGTGACCCGGCGAAGCTGCGGTCGGAGCTGGTGCGGGCCTTCGGGTCGGACGTACTGCCCCGCGGCGGTGCGGGGCGCGGGAGCCCCGGCGCGCAGGACACGACCGAGCTGGCTGTTCCGGTGCCGTCCACGGCCGAGGCGGAGCGCGCCGGGGCGCCCCGGCGGGGCTGGGAGCTGGCGCACTGGGCGGTGGCCCGTGCGGACACGCTGCGGATCTCGGAGGTCTCGTACGGGGGCCGGGTCTGGAGCGCGGCGGAGTCCGGGAAGGGCTGGCGCAAGGAGCCCGCCGGAGCGGCCGGGTCCGGCGCGGACGAGTCCTCCGGAGCGGGCACGTCGGGCGACGGCACCGCCGATCAGGGCACCGGCGACGTCCGCATTCGCCTCGCACAGTAGTCCGCCGCATCCCTCGAACGAGGCACTCCACTCACCTCGCGCAGTGGGCCCGCACGCCCTGTCGCCCCTGTTCGGGCGCTCTCCCGAAATCCCTTTGATTCCAAGGGAAGTGACGGTTCGCCAGCACACCGGAGATGCCAACGTTTGCCCGTTTTCCAGCGAAACCGATTATGCGACGCGTTACCAATTCTTTACCCGGGATCACCGCAACTTCCCCCGCCCTCCCTGCGGTTGTCAGGACGTCCGTACGCCGGACAGCACGATCACGCACCACGCACAGTCCGAACGTCCTCTCGCTTCAAGGAGCATCATGTCCCTCCCCCTGACCCGTCGGATCGCCCGTGCCGCGCTGCTCATCGCGGCGGGTGCAGCTCCCGTGGTCGGTGCGGCCGGCTCCGCAGGCGCCGTGGAACTCCCCCAGGCCCCGGTCGGCGGCCTGACGGCCCTCGACACGGACACCGTCGACAGCACGGTCGACGGTGTCTCGAAGGAGACCACCAAGGTGGCCGGCCAGGCCGGCGGCAAGTCGGTCGAGAAGGCCGCCCCCGTCGCGACCAAGACCGCCGGCAAGGCCGTCGGCAAGACCGCCAAGACGGCCACTCCGGTCGTCAAGAAGACCGCCAAGACGGCCACTCCGGTCGTCAAGAAGGCCGCCGGTGACACCACCGGTGAAGCGGGCGGCCTGGTCGGCGGCGCGACCAAGGGTGGTCTGCCGACCGACTCGCTGGGCGGTGGCGGTCTGCCCACCGGCGCGCTCGGCGGTCTGCCGCTGGGCGGCTGATCCGCCGGCCTGCTTGCCGGCAGGTCAACAGGAAGGGCCCGGGAGCCACTGCTCCCGGGCCCTTCCCGCATCCGGTGCGCCGGCCGTACCCCGGCACGGCGAGAGATCAGCCGAGACGCTTCACAGCCGCCTCGACCCGCTCGTCGGTCGCCGTGAAGGCCACGCGGACGAACCGCTCGCCCGCCTCCCCGTAGAAGTCTCCGGGCGCGACGAGGATGCCGAGGTCAGCCAGGTACCCGACGGTCTCCCAGCACGGCTCGTCACGCGTCGCCCACAGGTACAGGCTGGCCTCGCTGTGCTCGATGCGGAAGCCGTGCGCCTCCAGCGCCGCGCGCAGCGCCGTGCGGCGGGCCGCGTACCTGGCGCGCTGCTCGGCGACGTGCGCGTCGTCGCCGAGGGCGGCGACGGTCGCCGCCTGCACGGGCGCCGGGGTCATCATCCCGCCGTGCTTGCGGATCGCGAGCAGCTCGCCGTGCACGTCCGCGTCACCGGCGATGAACGCGGCACGGTACCCGGCCAGGTTGGAGCGCTTGGAGAGCGAGTGGACGGCGACGACGCCCTCGTACGTGCCGCCGCAGACGTCCGGGTGCAGCACGGACACCGGCTCGGCGTCCCAGCCGAGCTCCAGGTAGCACTCGTCGCTGAAGACCAGCACCCCGTGCTCGCGCGCCCAGGCGACGATCCGGATCAGCTCGTCCTTTGCCAGCACCTTGCCCGTCGGGTTGGACGGGGAGTTCAGCCACAGGAGCTTCAGGCCGGCCGGGTCCAGCCGCGTCGGGTCGTCGTAGACGACGGGCTCGGCGCCGCACAGGCGCGCACCCACCTCGTACGTCGGGTAGGCGAGCCGCGGGTAGGCGACCCTGTCCCCCGCGCCGAGGCCCAGCTGCGTGGGCAGCCAGGCCACCAGCTCCTTGGAGCCGACGACGGGCAGGACGTTGGTGTGGGCGACGTTCACCGCGCCGAGGCGGCGCTCCACCCAGCCCACCAGCGCGTCCCGCAGCGCGACCGTGCCCCACACCGTCGGGTAGCCCGGCGAGTCGGCGGCGGCCACGAGGGCCTTCTGGATCAGCGGGGGCACCGGGTCGACGGGCGTGCCGACGGACAGGTCGACGATCCCGTCGGGGTGGGCCGCTGCCGTCGCCTTGTACGGCTCGAGCTTGTCCCAGGGGAAGACGGGGAGGCGCGAAGAGACTGAGGCCACGGCGGCGCTCGCTTTCTGATACGTGGGCGTCAAACGCCTCGGTCCCGTACGGACGACGAGCCGTACGGGACCGGAGGATGCGGACCGGAGCTGCCGTCCCGCGGCGGATCAGCGGCTCAGCGGCCGATCCGCCTGCGGAAGGCGGATCGGTCCGGCGGCTGATCAGCCGTTCTGCGGGGGCAGCGCGGCGATGAAGGGGTGGTCGCGCTCGATCAGACCGAGCTTGGAGGCACCACCGGGCGAACCGAGCTCGTCGAAGAACTCGACGTTCGCCTTGTAGTAGTCCTTCCACTCCTCCGGGGTGTCGTCCTCGTAGAAGATGGCCTCCACGGGGCAGACAGGCTCACAAGCACCGCAGTCGACGCATTCGTCCGGGTGGATGTACAAGGACCGGGAGCCCTCGTAGATGCAGTCGACGGGGCACTCCTCGATGCACGCCTTGTCCTTGACGTCGACACAAGGCTGCGCGATGACGTAGGTCACGCTGTCGTTCCTCCTCGGTAAGGGCTGGCTTGCGCGGGAGCGCGGCGTCGTCGATGCCCGCCCCTAGTATCTCCGTTCTTGGCAACGATCCGAACAGGAGGGGCTCACAGAGCTGTGGAATTCACTGCCGGCGGACGACTCGAGGTCCGTATTACACCTGATGACGTGGGCAAGCGAGTTTCCGTCCGGACCCTGGACGCGACCGGCGCCCCGGGACACAAGTTCACCGACACGGTCGGTGTTCTCACATCATGGACCAGCGGTGTGCTGGTGATCACACGGCGAACCGGCGAAACCGTCCATATCCCGGAATCCTCGCTGGTCGCGGGCAAGGTCGTGCCCGCGGCGCCGGCACGTCGGCGGGGTCCGGCGGCCGGCTTCGAGGAGCTCGCGCGGGTGATGGCGAGGGCCTGGCAGCCGGTGGAGAGCGAGCGGCTCGGCGACTGGGAGCTGCGGGCGTCCTCGGGCTTTACCCGGCGCGCCAATTCGGTGCTGCCGCTCGGCGACCCCGGCCTCGGGCTCGACGCGGCGCTGGAGCGGGTGCGGGACTGGTACGCGCGGCGCGGACTCCCGGCGTACGTGCAGGCCGCGACGGGCGCCGCGGGCACGCAGGAGCAGCTGTGCGCGCAGCTGGAGGCGCGCGGCTGGCGGCGTGAGGTGTCGGCACAGGTGCAGATCGGCGGCCTCGCCCCGGTCGGCGACCTGGACGCGGACGTCACGCGCGTGGCGCTGGCGCGCACCGTCGACGCGGCGTGGCTGCGTCGCTACCAGCGGACGGGTGTGCCGGGACCCCATGTGCTGAAGGTCCTGGGCAGCGGGCCTTCGGTGTGGTTCGCCTCCATACCCGGCGCCGGAGAGGTACCCGCGGCGATCGGCCGGTGTGTGGTCGACGGACGCTGGGCGGGATTCATGGCGGTGGAGGTCGACCCCGAGTACCGGCGTCAGGGTCTGGCCGGCGCGATCATGGCCGCGCTGGCCCGCCGGGCGCTGGAGGAGGGCGCGTCGGCGGCATGGCTGCAGGTGGAGGCGGACAACGAGGCGGCCCTCGCGCTGTATGCGGGCATGGGCTTCGCGACCCACCACCACTACCACCACTTCCGAGCGGCGTAGACGGGTACGAGAGGCGTATGCAGCACGATTCCCGGCGGCAGGCGTGGCGGGACCGGTTCGCCGAGGAGGCCCGCGCCGAACGTCCCGACCTGGCCCTGCTGTGCCTGCTCGTCGGCACGCAGGCGGACCCCGCGCTGGACGAGGCGGGCATCGACGAGGCCCAGATCGAGCTGGACCGCCTCGCGGGGATGCTGCCGTACGGGCTCGCCACACCCCACGCGTGGGCGCGGGCCCTGGCGGACCTGCTCGGCGGCCGCGAGGGCTTCCACGGCAGCCCGGCGGACTACGAGAACCTGGAGTCCTCGCTGCTGCACGAGGTGCTGCGCCGCCGCCGGGGCCTGCCGATCCTGCTCTCGGTCGTCTGGACCGAGGTCGCCCGCCGGGCGGGCGGGCACGTGTACGGGGTGGCCCTGCCCGGCCACTTCGTGGTCGGCTTCGGCGACACGGACGCGCAGGTCCTGGCGGACCCGTTCGCCGCCGGCCGGGTGCTGACCGCGCAGGACACGGAACTCCTCGTCGCGAGTACGACGGGGGCGCCGCTGAACCCGTCGATGCTGACGCCCGCGGACCCGCTCGCGGTGGTCTCGCGCGTCCTGAACAACATCCGCGCCTGGGCGGCGCCCCGCCCGGAGCGTTCGGACGTCGCCCTGTGGGCGCTCGACCTGCTCCTCCTGCTCCCCGCCCACCCGGCCAGGCTGCGCTACGAGCGGGCCCAACTCCTCGTGCAGCGCGGCGAGTTCACCCGGGGGGCGGCGGAGATGGAGGCGTACGCGGACGTGGTCTCGGCGGTCGAGCCCGAGGCCGCGGAGGCGATCAGGAGCCGGGCGCGGGCGGCCCGGGCGATGCTGAACTGACCGGGGCGGACCCGGCGGACCCGGTGCACCGTCCCGGTCCGGCCCAGGTGAACGCCGCGCCGCTCCGCGACCGGCCCGGCCGTGGTCGGCCGGGCCGGTCGCGGAGCGGGGAGTGCGGTCAGAGGGAGTTCTTGAAGAGGAGCAGGTTGGGGGTGCCCGCGCGGTTGTTCTTGATCACGCCCTTGGTGGCGTTGGTGGTGATCCAGCTGTTCACCGTGGCGGAGGCCGCGTCGCCCCTGGCGCCCTTGTAGAGCGCTCCGACGCCCGCCACGTGCGGGCTGGCCATCGAGGTGCCACTGATCGTGTTGGTGCCGCCGAGGAGCCATGCGGAGGTGATGCCCACACCGGGTGCGTAGGTCTCGACGCAGGAGCCGTGGTTGGTGAAGGAGGCCGCGGTGTCCGTCTTGTCGGAGGCGGCGACCGTCATCACGCCGGAGGCGCTGGCCGGCGAGGTCTTGCAGGCGTCCTCGCTCTCGTTGCCGGCCGCGACGGCGAGGAAGACGCCGGAGTTGTTGAGGTTGGTGGCGGCGCTGTTGACGGTGGCGGAGAAGCCGCCGCCGAGGGACATGTTGGCGACGGCCGGCTTGACCGCGTGCGTGCGGACCCAGTCCATGCCCTCGATCACGTCGGCGTTGGTGCCGATGCCGGCGCAGTTGAGGACGCGTACGCCGCGCAGCTTGACGCCCTTGGCCACGCCGTAGGCGGAGCCGCCGATGGTGCCGGCGACGTGGGTGCCGTGGCCGTTGCAGTCCAGGCCGATGCCGTCGAGGGTGGCGTCGTAGGCGATCGCCGCCCGGTTGCCGAAGTCGGGGTGGTTGGGGTCGATGCCGGTGTCGATGATGTACGCCGTCACGTTGGAGGCGGTGGTGGTGTAGCCGTACGTGGTCGACAGCGGCAGAGCGCGCTGGTCGATCCGGTCCAGGCCCCAGGTGGCGTCGGCCTGTGTGGCGCCGGCGCGGACCAGCTGGTTCTCCTCGATGCGGACCACGGCCGGGTTGCGGCGCAGGGCGCTCAGCTGACCGGCGGTGAGCTCGGCCGCGAAACCGTCGATGACGGCGTCGTACGTGTGCCTCGTACGCAGCCCCGCGAGGCGGGCCAGGCTGCCGGCGTCCGTACCGGTCCTGAGGGTGACGATGTACTGGCCGGGTACTGCCTGTCCGGTGGCCCGGATCACCTCGACCAGGTGGCTGTCCGGTGTGGCCGCGTCCGCGGTGGCGGGAAGAGCGGCCACGGCGAGGGGCATCGCCATCAGGGCGGCGGAAATACGTAGGTTGCGTATTTTCACAGGTGCCTGTCCTCCTTGTCGACGCCCGCTGAGGGGTCGCCACAGCGGGCGGTCCGCGTGGGGGGCGACAGGAACGTATGAGCACCGAATGCCTGTGGCAATGGAGATGTCATGCGTTTCGTGTGTCGGTCTTGGGTGTGGTGACACGAGCCGCCGCCGAAGCCCTGGGGCTCCGGCGGCGGCCGCGGGTCAAACGGGGGTCGCCGGACCGCAGATCACGGGATCACGGGATGACGGGATGACGGGATCACGGGCAGCTGATGGGGGTGTCGCCCGAATCCGTGGTGCAGGTGTCGGAGTCGGGGCCGCCGTTGGCCGTGTCGTTGCCGGACACCCCGTCGACGGTGTTGAGCCGGTCGTTGCCGTACGAGCCGTTCAGGGTGTCGCTGCCCGAGCCGCCGTACAGGATGTCGTTGCCGTAACCGCCGTCGACGTTGTCGTTGCCGACGTCGCCGCGGCCGCCGGTCCCGCGTCGAGCGGGGAGCGGGGAGCGGGCGTGCCACAGCCTCCCGCCCGATATACGACGCACCGGCCGCGGCCGGGCCGTACTGCGCTCACCGGGCGCCGGGATCCACCCCGCGGGTGATGTCGCGCCACACGCGACAAAGCCCCCGCCCGGACTCGGGCAGGGGCTTTGACCAGCGAGTTCGCTACAGGCGCGTCAGCTGGGGTTGAGCTCGATCGTCTGCGTGCGTTCGGCCGGGGTCTTGCCGAGGAGCGCCTTCTGCATCGCGGACGCGACGTCGTCGGCGGACACCTCGTGCTGCTTGCCGTCGCCCTTGGTGATCATGATGCCGTCGAAGACACCGTCCAGCAGCTGCTCGATGGCCCGCTTGTCGTAGACCTCGACCAGCCGTCCGTCGATCGGCTTCATGGACAGGATCTTCGGCAGGGACTTCGCCGGACCGAACTGGATCGACTTGCCCCCCGCCTTGATCGTGATCAGGTCCGACATCGCCGGCTGGGCGAACTCCTTCATCGCCCGGTCCAGCTCCGTCTGCGTGATCGTCGGCTCGCGGGTGGCGACGGGCAGTTCCACGAGGTTCGGCTTGCCCGTCTCGACCTGGGCGCGGTACGCGTCCTTGACCGAGATCATCGAGCGGGCGACGTCCAGGGTCTGGCCCGCCTTGCCCGGTACGGCGACCGCCTTGCCCGGCTCGAAACGGATCGTGCCGTCGGTGGCCGAGCCGGACGTGCCGGCCAGGTCCGCCAGCGCCACGCTCAGCTTCTCCTCGTCGACGAGGATCACCGGCTGGGCGACGCGCTCGCCGCCGAAGAGGGAGCCGATCACCGACACCGGGTTGTAGTCGCTGCCCGCGGCGCCGCGCACGGTCGCCTGGCTGTCCAGGGACAGGCCGGCCTTGTCCGGGGCCAGCTCCGCCTTCTTGCCGCCGACCGAGAGCTGGAGCGGCGTCCTGGCCCGCTCACCGAGCGCCGCGTCGAGCTTCTTGACGGCGTCGTCCTTGGTGCCGCCGCCGATGTCGACCCCGAGGACCGTGGTGCTCTTGGGCACGTCGGAGTGGTTGAGCAGCAGACCGGCGGCGTACGCGATGCCGAGCAGGCCGGCCACGCCGGCGCCCACGAGCACCAGTTTGGAGCGGCCCTTCTTCGCGGGCGCGGGCCGGGGCGCGGGCCGCGGCTCCGCGGCGGCGACGGGTCCCGCCGGGCCGGCCGGGCCGCCGCCGGGGCCGGCCGGGAACTCCGGTGAGGAGAACTCGTCCTCCGGACCGTGGGACAGGCCGGTGACGGGTCCGCCCAGCGTCGGGAACGGGGAGCGGTGCTCCTCGGGTACGACGGGGATGCCGCTGGTCAGCGTGTCACCGGACACGTGGCCGCCGACCGGTTCGGGGGCGGGTTTCTGCGGGGTGAGCACCGCGGTGTCGTCGGAGATCCAGGGTCCGCCGCCGGGGCCGGTGGGCATGCCGCCCGGCGTCA
This sequence comes from Streptomyces sp. NPDC015127, assembly GCF_043080095.1. NCBI lineage: Bacteria > Bacillati > Actinomycetota > Actinomycetes > Kitasatosporales > Streptomycetaceae > Streptomyces > Streptomyces sp. NPDC015127. The sequence goes on along the minus strand of NZ_JBIBVE010000003.1, from coordinate 524,540 downwards.
TGGTGCCGGTGGCGGGTCCGGACGTCGGGCCCGCGGGGCCGGAGAGACCGGGTCCGCCCGGAGGGCGTACGCCCAGCGGAGGCGTGTTGCGGCTGGGAGCGAAGCTGTTGCCGCCCTGGCCGGGCCCGCCGGGCGCGGCGCCACCTGGGCCGCCGGGGCCGCCCGGGGCGGGCGCGCCGCCGGGGCCACCCTGGCCGGGCACGCCGCCGGGACCACCTTGGCCGGGCACGCCGCCGGGGCCCGGCCGCGGGCCGTCGGGGAAGTACGGGGTGCCCACGCCGGGAGGCGCGCCGTTGCCGCCGCGCGGGCGCGTGGGCAGGCCGGGCGTACCGGCGTCCTCGGCGAGTGCCGCCAGTCCCGACCTGCGGGGTGCGCCGTCGTCCGGGCCGGGCCCGGAGGGCCCGCCGCTCGCGGGACCGGCGCCGCCCGCAGGACCCGAGCCGTTCGCCGGCCCCGGGCCGCCGCTCTGCGGCGACGGCGACGGCGGCGCGGACTTGCGCGGCGCGAACCAGTCGCTCGCCGCCGGCTTGTCCTCGGCTGCCGGTGCCGGGGTCTCGGCCGTCTCCTGCGGCCCCGCGGGCCGCGGGATGCTCCCGGTGCGCTCGCCCTGGCGCTCGCCCGCGGCGGAGTCGGCGTCGGCCGCCGACCCGTTCCGCTCGGCGGCGTCGGTGTCGCTCATCGGCGTGCGCATCACGACGGGCGGGATCGGCCGCGAACCCGGGATGTTGATCCGGATCCGCGTCGTCAGCGTCGTCTCGGTCTTCTTCTCCTCCGGCTGCCGCGGGGAAGCGGCACCGGCGCCCTCGTCCGGAGCGTCCTGCGTCGGATGCAGCGACGGATACTGGCGGGATCCGTACGGCGGTGTTCCCGAGGGGTACGCGGCTCCACCGCGCCCCTGGGGGCCGGAGGACGAACTGTCAGTTTCACGACTCAAAGCAGGTTCTCCCGGTTGGCTCCGCCGCCCGTTCTTACTGGATAGCTACTGCTGCGGGCGGCTCGGCGGCGCGCACCACCATACTGGCCGCGGCCGACGCACACCCCGGGACTGCGGGAAGCGGCCCCTTGCCGTCCTGCGGCGGGCCATACGGGCATGGCCAGTTCAGGGGCTTCCCGGCCCGTCGGTCGACCCACCTTAGGGGTCCGCCGAACCGGCTGCGTGCTGGGGGTACGGACCGCGGCTAGCCGCCAAGTCCCCCCGGCCCGCCGCCCGGTCGCGGCAGCCGCGACATGGTGGCACAGATCACAGCGGACGCCATGCCGCCGAGCATGTAGACGAGCGGCCCGATCCCGGAGGCGAACATGGCGTCGCCCTCGGGGCGTCCGACGCTGAGCACGACGATGGCCAGCAGCCAGCCGGTGGCGGCCGCGGCCACCCCGAGCTGGCCCCCGGTCACGCGCAGGGCGCCGTAGAACAGCGCGGCAGTGGCGGCCAGCGCGAGCACCAACCCGCCCGGCATCAAGGCGCCTTGGACCAGCGAGCCCGCGATGCCGACGACCGCGCCGAGGAGGGCGAGCCCGAGGTGCGCGAGGGCGCGGCCGGGCCGCGGGGGCCGGGCCGGGAAGATGCCGGTGACGGCGTCGCCCCGGCCGGGCGTTCCGCCCTTTCCGGTCGTTCCGCTCATGCGGTCACCCCCGAAGTTCCCTCAGGATCCTCACCTCGTGAGACCTTCCCAAATGCCGCGATTCCCGCAGGCCCTGCCTCGGGCTCCTCGATCTCCTCGATCCCGGCGAAGAGGTCGCGCTCGCGCTCGCCGGCCGGGGCGCCCGGGGTGCCGGTGACCAACTGGTAGTACTCGGTGGCGAACAGCGGCTGCCCCAGGTCGTTGGAGAGCGCGAAGAACGGGCCGTCCACGGCGATCTGGGTGGCGTGCGCGCGCATCGCGGCCGCCTTGCGCTCCGCGTACGCGGTGCCGTCGATCTCGGAGGTGATGTCGGAGTCGTCCACCACGCCCGGGATGTCGCCGATCTCGGCGACGCCGGGGAAGCCCGTCCCCGCGGCACGCAGCCGGGCGAAGCCCTCCTCGGCGGCCGATCGCGGGACCCGGTTCCAGTAGATCTTGGCGATGGCGTGCGGGGCGCCGAGGTCGCGCCGGTAGGCGGGCTCGGCCGCCAGCTCGGCGGCGCGCATCGCGACGCGATGGGCCTGGATGTGGTCGGGGTGACCGTATCCCCCGTCGGGGTCGTACGTGATCATCACCTGGGGGCGTACGGAGCGGATGATCTCAACGAGGTGAACGGCGGCCTCGTCCACCTCGGTGTTCCAGAAGGCGCCCTCGCGGTGGTTCTGCTCGACGCCCATCATCCCCGAGTCGCGGAACCGGCCCGCCCCGCCAAGGAAGCGGTGGTCGGTGACGCCCAGCTCCTTCATCGCGGCGGCCAGTTCGCCCACGCGATAGGGGCCCAGCCGGTCCTCCCGGTCGGGCGCGAGATGGGCGAGATCGGCCGGAATGACCTCACCCTCCTCGCCGAGGGTGCAGGTCACGAGGGTGACCTGGGCGCCGGAGGCCGCGTACCGGGCCATCGTGGCGCCGTTGTTGATCGACTCGTCGTCCGGGTGCGCGTGCACCAGGAGCAGACGACGGGCGGGAACATCCTTCATACCGGACAGACTAGGGGGTGTCTCGCGGATCAGGCCGGATCAGTGAGCGGCGTCCTGCGGCCCCGGATCCAAGGCGGAGGTGGGGGTACCTCCCACGCCGGAGGCGTAGGGGGAGGAGACAATGGCGGAGCCATGGCGACCGACGACAACGCGGGAGACGGGGTCGCAGGGCGTCGCGAGCCCGGCAAGATCGGCGAGACACCCCCTCGGGGCTGTCGGGCGGATCAGGGCCGGCCAGCCCCCCGGGGCCCGCGGGCGACCCCCAGGCCCCACGTGCGAGGGGACCGGCTCAGAACTTGATGCCCCCGATCATTCCCGCCACATTCGTGGTCAGCTCCGTGATCGTCGGAGCCACCGAGGAGCTGGCGAGGTAGAACCCGAGCAGCACGCAGACCGCCGCATGTCCGCCCTTCAACCCGGCTTTCCGGATCAGCAGGAAGACGACGATCGCCAGCAGCACCACCGCCGAAATCGAGAGTGCCACGGCGGTTCACCTCCACAGATATTCGGTCGGGACGGTCCAGTCGCATGTGCCAGGGGGTTCCTACCCACCTTGCGCTACGGATCATAACTATCCGTGCCTACGCATCGATCGGTGCACGGCAGCACATGGGGGCGCACAAGCGCGGCTCCGGTGGCCTAGGTTCGGTCTCATGACAGCGACGCAGCAGCTCTCCTTTCCGCGTCAGTCGGCGCGGACCCAGCGCTTCACGCTCGGCGCTCCCCGGTCCTTCACCGTGTCGCCGGACGGTTCGCGGGTGGTCTTCCTGCGGTCGGCGTCCGGCACGGACCGGACCGGCCTCCTCTGGGTGCTCGACCTCGACGGCGCCGCACCGCGGGAGCGGCCCGCCGCCGATCCGCGCGAACTGCTCGGCGGCTCCGCGGAGCACCTGTCGCCCGAGGAGCGGGCGCGGCGCGAACGCAGCCGTGAGGGGTCGGCGGGCATCGTCGGCTACGCGGTGGACCAGGCAGTCGAGTTGGCGGCGTTCGCCCTGTCCGGGCGGCTGTTCGCGGCCGAGCTGCGGGCCGGGACGGCGCGTGAACTGGGCGCTCCGGGGCCGGTGATCGACCCCCGGCCCTCCCCCGACGGGCGGCACATCGCCTACGTCGCACGGGGCGCGCTGCGGGTGACGGGCGCCGAGGGCGAGGGGGACCGCGCGCTGGCCGAGCCGGAGGACCGGAACGTCACCTGGGGTCTGGCCGAGTTCATCGCCGCCGAGGAGATGGGGCGTTCGCGCGGCTTCTGGTGGTCGCCCGAGTCCGACCGGCTGCTCGTGGCCCGGGTCGACGACCGGGAGGTGCGGCGCTGGTGGATCGCCGACCCCGCGCATCCCGACCGTGAGCCGGCCGAGGTGGCGTACCCGGCGGCCGGGACGGCCAACGCCGAGGTTCGTCTGCACTTCGTCACCTTGGACGGCGCCCGCACCGAGGTCTCGTGGGACCGGGTCCGCTATCCGTACCTCGCCCGCGTGCACTGGTCGGCCTCCGGTCCGCCGCTGCTGTGCGTGCAGTCGCGCGACCAGCGCACGCAGGTGTACCTGGCGGTCGACCCGGAGACGGGCGTCACGCGGACGGTGCACGTGGACGAGGATCCGGTGTGGCTGGAACTGTTCCCCGGGGTGCCCGCGTGGGCGCCCGAGTCGTCGTACGCGCACGGTTTCGGCGGCGGGCGGCTGGTGCGGATCGCCGACGAGGGGGGCGCGCGGGTGCTCGCGGTGGGCGACCGGGTGCTGACGGGCGCGCAGCTCCAGCTGCGCGCCGTGCTCGACATCGGCGAGAGCGACGTCCTGGTGTCGGCGGCGGCGGGTGCGGAGGCCGCGGACCCGGAGATCGGCGAGATCCACGTGTACCGGGTCAACGAGCTGGGGGTGGAGCGCGTCTCGGACGGGCCCGGGGTGCACTCGGCCGTCCGCTCGGGCGGGGTCACGGTCCTCGCGTCGTCGGTCACCGACGTGAGCGGGACGCAGGTGCGCGTGCTGCGGGACGGCAACCAGATCGCGGAGGTCGCCTCGTACGCGGAGCGGCCGGTGCTCACGGCCCGCCCGCGGCTCGTCGAGGCGGGCGAGCACCGGATTCCGTGCGCAGTGCTGCTGCCGTCCGGCTACCGGAAGTCGGACGGCCCGCTGCCCGTGCTGCTCGATCCGTACGGCGGCCCGCACGGCCAGCGGGTGCTGGCCGCGCAGAATCCGTATCTGACCTCGCAGTGGTTCGCCGACCACGGGTTCGCGGTGATCGTCGCGGACGGGCGGGGCGCGCCGGGCCGCTCGCCCGCGTGGGAGAAGGCCGTCGCGAACGCCTTCACGCTGACGCTCGACGACCAGATCGAGGCGCTGCACGCACTGGCCGGATCCCATCCGCTGGATCTGGACCGGGTGGCGATCCGCGGCTGGTCGTACGGCGGCTACCTCGCGGCGATGGCCGTCCTGCGCCGCCCGGACGTCTTCCACGCGGCGGTGTCGGGCGCCCCGGTGACGGATCTGCGGCTGTACGACACCCACTACACCGAGCGCTATCTGGGCGATCCGGCCGAACAGCCGGAGGTGTACAGAACCAACTCCCTGGTGGGGGACGACGGTCTGACGGTGGCGGAGACGCCGCACCGGCCGCTGATGATCATCCATGGTCTGGCGGACGACAATGTGGTGGTGGCCCATGCGCTGCGGCTGTCGTCGGCGCTGCTGGCCGCGGGCCGCCCCCACGAGGTGCTGCCGCTCACGGGCGTGACACACATGACCCCGCAGGAGCAGATCGCGGAGAACCTGCTGCTGCTCCAGGTGGACTTCCTGAAGCGGTCGCTGGGTCTCGACTGACGGTGCTCCCGGCCCCGGCCGCTCCCCGCCTACCAGCCCGGTGGCGGGGACGACGGGGGCCGGGGAGGAGGGGCCGGCCCTGAGGGGCCGGGAGGGGTGTTGCCGGGGCGGGGATAGCCGTAGCCGCCGGGCGGCGGAGGCGGGTACGCGTGCGCGGGCGGCACGGTGGGGCCGGTGTCCGCCTGCTCCTCGCCGCGCCGCAGCAGCGCGACGAGCAGCACGGCGCCTGCCGCCAGCTCGAACAGCCAGGTGGCGACGAGCAGTTGGTTCTCCAGGCCCAGGCCGCCGAACCGGTCGAACAGCCTCTGCCGCAGGGTGAAGGCCAGCCCGACCGTGCCGTCGGCCGCGAGCAGGACGGCCACGACCGCCCCCAGCGTTCTGGTGTGCACGGCCCGGAAGAGCCCGCCGGCGCCCGCGACGAAGGCAAGGAGGGCGACCAGGACGGCCAGCCACGCCGACGGCGTCTCCAGAAGCCGCACCGGCGCCCCTTCACCGCCCGTGAAGCGGTCGAGGTAGGCGTCGGCACCCGCCGTGTACGCCCAGCGGACCTGCCACGCCGCGGTCACCGCGCCGGCCGTGCCCAGCAGCAGGAAGGCGAGGACCGCGACGGGCTGCGCCGGACGGGTAGGGGTGCGCAGACGCGCGGCGGCTTCGGCGCCCCGCGGCGCGTACGCCCGGTCGTCGGCCGGGGCGCTCACGGGCCTGCGTCCGGCGGCGGCCGTGACGAGCAGTCCGACGGCGAGCCCCAGCGACGCGAAGGCGCTGTACAGCGCCCGGGTGCGCAGGTCGTCGGTGGCCTGGAGGTCCATGTAGGAGGCGGTGAGCACCCACAGGGACGGCAGCCGGACGCCGAGGGTGACCACTCCGGCGGCCACCAGCGCGGAGGCCGCCACCGCCGAGCGCGGTACGGACACCGCCACGGCCGCGTACACCAGCAGCAGCGCCGGGTCGGTGACGGTGGTCGCCGACGGGGCGACGGCCCGGCCGCGGACGTCTCCCGTCCACAGCCGCCACAGCGCGGCCGGGTCCCCGGCGGTCGAGAGGTCCCGTACGATCCACGCTCCGACGATCCCCGCGAGCAGGGCGACAAGCACCGCTCCCGTGATCCGAGCCCCCCGCGTAAGAGTCACATCCACGATCCTGCATCCGCCCCGGAGACCGGACAAGGGCACGCGGGCCCCACACGGGGTGTGACCGGAAACGGCGGGTGGCCGACCGGGGACCCATGGCGAGACCCCGGCCGGCCCAACGGCACCCGCACGGCCGTACGCTGTTCAGCGTGACGCGTTCGTATATCGGAGTTGCGACAGTCAAGTTGCCTCTGGGTTAACGAATTTGATGGCCATTTATCGTGCTTTGGCGGTCGCGGGGTCGCCCGACGACCTGCCAAGCACGCGGTCACGTCGATGGCCTGCCTCCCGGAGCAGCCCACGACGGCCCGTGCCGAGGAGGTCGTCCTCGACCCGGCGCTGCGGGAACTGGAGGCGGAAGGTCAGGGGGAGGTGTAGCGCGTCGGGCCGCCCTCGCCGGCTGCCGGCTCGTCCCCGCCCGGCACCACGTGAAGCTCCTCGGCGAAATGGCACGCCGACGGATGCCGCACGGGCCCCTCGACGGCCCGCAGATGCGGGGGCACGGCGAGCAGTGGCACCTCCCGCGCGCAGCGCTCCTGCGCCTTCCAGCACCGGGTGCGGAAGCGACAGCCCGACGGGATGTTCGTCGGTGACGGCACGTCACCGGTGAGGATGATCCGCTCCCGCCTCTCGCGCGCCTCGGGGTCCGGGACCGGGACCGCCGAGAGCAGCGCCTGGGTGTACGGGTGCGTGGGGTGGTCGTAGATCTCGACGTCCTTGCCGATCTCCACCACACGCCCGAGGTACATCACGCCGACCCGGTCGGAGATGTGGCGCACGATCGACAGGTCGTGCGCGATGAAGACGTAGCTCAGCGAGAACTCGCTCTGGAGCGTGTCCAGCAGGTTGACGACCTGCGCCTGCACCGACACGTCGAGCGCGGAGACCGGCTCGTCGGCCACGATGATCTCGGGCCGCAGGGCCAGACCGCGGGCGATGCCGATGCGCTGGCGCTGACCGCCGGAGAACTGGTGCGGATAGCGGTTGATGTACTCCGGGTTGAGCCCGACGACGTCCAGCAGCTCCTGCACCTTCTGCCGGCGCGAGCCCTTCGGCGCGACCTCGGGGTGGATCTCGTACGGCTCGCCGATGATGTCGCCGACCGTCATCCGCGGGTTGAGCGAGGTGTACGGGTCCTGGAACACCATCTGGATGTTGCGGCGCACGGCCTTCAGCGCGCGCCCCGACAGCTTGGTGACGTCCTCGCCCTTGTACCGGATCGAGCCGGCCGTGGGCCGCTCCAGGTGGACGAGCATCCGGGCGAGCGTCGACTTGCCGCAGCCCGACTCCCCCACGATGCCGAGCGTCTCGCCCGCGATCAGGTCGAGGTCGACGCCGTCGACTGCCTTGACCGCGCCGACCTGCTTCTTGAACAGGACGCCGCGGGTGAGCGGGTAGTGCTTGTACAGGTCGCGGACCTCCAGGATCGCCTCAGCCATGCAGGGCCTCCTCCCAGAAGTGGCACGCGCTGCCGCGTTCCTCGTTCACCTCGTACAGCGGCGGCACGTCGGTGCGACAGACGTCCCGGGCGAGCGGGCAGCGCGGGTGGAAGGCACACCCGGGCGGGATGTGCATCAGGTTGGGCGGCAGGCCCTTGATCGCGTAGAGCTCCCGGCCCTTCTGGTCCAGCCGCGGGATCGACTCCAGCAGGCCCTTGGTGTACGGGTGGGCGGGTGCCTTGTAGATGTCGCGGACGGGGGCGGACTCGACGATCCGGCCCGCGTACATCACGGCGATCCGGTCGGCGACGTCGGCGACGACGCCGAGGTCGTGCGTGATCAGGATGAGGCCCATGTCGAGTTCGCGCTGGAGCTCGGCGAGCAGGTCCATCACCTGGGCCTGGACGGTGACGTCGAGGGCCGTGGTGGGCTCGTCGGCGATGATCAGGTCGGGCTCCAGAGAGAGCGCCATCGCGATCATGATGCGCTGGCGCATGCCGCCGGAGAACTGGTGGGGGTACTGGCCGACGCGTTCCTTCGCGGCCGGGATGCGCACCCGGTCCATCAGCTCGATCGCCCTGGCCTTCGCCTCCTTCCTCGACATCCCCTGGTGCACGACGAACATCTCGCCCAGCTGGTCGCCGACGCTGAGCACCGGGTTCAGGGAGGAGAGCGCGTCCTGGAAGATCATGGCCATCTCGGCGCCCCTGATCTTCCGCCGCTCGTCCTCGCCGAGCTTCAGCAGGTCCCGCCCCTTGAAGAGGATCTCGCCGCCCGCGATCCTGCCGGGCGGTGTGTCGAGGATCCCCATGACGGCCTGGGCGGTGACGGACTTGCCGGAGCCCGACTCGCCGAGGACGGCGAGCGTCTCGCCCGCGGCCACGCCGTAGTCGACGCCGTTGACGGCCTTGGCGACACCGTCACGAGTGTGGAACTCCACGCGCAGATCGCGCACGTCGAGGAGCGTCGCGGCCCCGGCGGGCGGCCCTGCGGACGGGACGGACATGGCGGACACCTCCTAACGCAGCTTGGGGTCGAGGGCGTCGCGCACCGCGTCGCCGAGCATGATGAACGCGAGCACCGTCACGGCCAGCGCGCCGGCCGGCCACAGCAGCATGTGGGGGGCGTTGCGGATGTACGGGGAGGCGGAGGACAGGTCGATGCCCCAGGAGACGGTGGGCGGCCTGAGACCGACGCCGAGGAAGGACAGCGTCGCCTCCAGTGCGATGTAGGTGCCGAGTGCGATGGTCGCCACGACGATCACCGGGGCGACGGCGTTGGGCGCGATGTGCCGCAGCAGCATGCGGGTGTTGGAGGCCCCGAGAGCGCGCGCGGCCTGCACGTAGTCGTTCTGCTTCGCGGTGATGACCGCGCCCCGGGCGATACGGGAGATCTGCGGCCAGCCCAGCAGCACCATGAAGCCGACGACGGGCCACACGGTGGAGCTGGTGACGACGGACAGCAGGACCAGGCCGCCGAGGACCACCGGGATGCCGAAGAAGATGTCGGTGAGCCGGGACAGGACCGCGTCCAGGGCGCCGCCGAAGAATCCGGCGAGACCGCCCAGCACGGATCCGAGCAGGGCCACGCCGAGGGTGGCGCAGACCCCGACGGTGACGGAGGCCCGCGCGCCGTAGACGGTACGGGTGTAGACGTCGCAGCCCTGGCCGTTGAAGCCGAAGGGGTGGCCGGGCTGGGAGCCCTCCTGGGCCTTCGCCAGGTCGCACGCGAGCGGGTTGCCGGAGGCGATCAGCGAGGGCCACAGGGAGATGACGATCAGGAAGAGGATGACGAGGGCGGAGACGAGGAAGACGGGGTTGCGCCGCAGGTCGCGCCAGGCGTCGGACCACAGGCTGCGGGGCTTGTCCGAGGGGCCGGTGCCCTCGGGTCCGCCGGGAGTCCTCTCCAGGGTCTCGCCCTCGCTCATGGCGAGATTGGTCGCTCCGCCGGCTCCCCCGGCCGCGACGGCGGAGTCCTCGAAGGGGCTCTGCTGCTCAGGCATACCGGATCCTCGGGTCGAGAACGGCGTACAGGAGGTCGACCAGCAGGTTCGCCACCAGGAAGACGATGACGAGCACGCTGACGAAGCCGACGACGGTCTGCGTGTTCTGGCGCAGGATCCCCTGGTAGAGCTGGTAGCCCACGCCGTGGATGTTGAAGATCCGCTCGGTGACGATCGCGCCGCCCATCAGCGCGCCGATGTCGGTGCCGATGAAGGTGACGACCGGGATCAGCGAGTTCCGCAGCAGGTGGCGGCGGATGACGCGCCCTCGTGGCAGGCCCTTGGCCTTGGCGGTGCGGACGTAGTCGGAGCGGGCGTTCTCGGCGATCGAGGTCCGGGTGAGGCGGGTGACGTACGCGAGGGAGACGGAGGCCAGGACCAGGCCGGGCACGATCAGTTCGTCGAGGCGGGCGTCGGAGGAGACGGACGGGTCGATGGCGTCCCACTTGTAGCCGAGCAGCAGCTGGAGCAGCAGACCGGTGACGAAGGTGGGCACCGAGATGACGACGAGGGTCAGCAGCAGCACCGAGGTGTCGACGGGGCGGCCGCGGCGCAGCCCGGTGACGACGCCGAGGGTGATGCCGATGACGATCTCGAAGGCGATGGCCACGAGGGTGAGCCGGATGGTGACCGGGAAGGCGTCGCCCATCAGCTCGGTGACCTTCTGCCCGTTGAACGCGGTGCCGAAGTCGCCCGTGAAGACGTTGCCCATGTAGGTCAGGTATTGCTGCCACACCGGCTTGTCGAGGCCGAACTCCCTGCGCAGCTGGGCAGCTGTCGCCGGGTCGCACTGCCGGTCGCCGCAGAGGCCGGCGATGGGGTCGCCCATGACGTTGACCATGAGGAAGATCAGCAGGGTGGCGCCGACGAAGACCGGGATCATCTGCAGCAGACGCCGGATCACATAACGTCCCATGAAGGGCTCCGGGGGTCGTGGGAAGGGTGCCGGCCCGGCGTCGCGACGTGCGCGCCGGGCCGGTTCCCTGCGCCGTCAGTTGACCTTGATCTCGTTGTAGACGGGGACACTGAAGGGGTTGAGGGCCACGTCGGAGATGCGCTCGGAGTAGCCGGCGCTGCCGTTCTGGTACCAGAGCGGGATGGCGGCCATCTCGTCCCGTACGACCTCCTCGGCCTGCTTGAACGCCTCGACGGCCCTGGCCTGGTCGCTCTCGGCGTTGGCCCGGTCGATGAGGTCGTCGAACTTCTTGTTGCTCCACTTGCCGTCGTTGGAGGAGGCGTTGGTGTAGTAGAGCGGCTGGAGGAAGTTCTGGATCAGCGGGTAGTCCATCTGCCAGCCGGCCCGGAAGGGGCCGGGCATCTTCCTCTCGCCGATCCGGTTGCGGAAGTCGGCGAAGGTGCCGACGGGGCTGCCGACGCAGGCCCTGTCGTTGCCGAGGGCGTTGTTGACGGAGTTGCACACGGCGTCGACCCAGTCCTTGTGGGAGCCGGTGTCCGCGTTGTACGTGATCTTCACCTGGCCGCGGGGGATGCCGCCGCCCTCCGCGATGAGCCGCTTCGCCTCGGCCGCGTTGTACTCGCAGGCCTCCCCGCACAGTGTGTCGTCGAAGCCGCCCTCCGCGCCCAGCACGGGCGAGGTCCAGTCCTTGGCCGGGGTGCGGGTCTTCTGGAAGATCGTGTCGGTGATCTGCTGCCGGTTGATCGCCATGGACAGGCCCTTGCGGACCTTGGCCCCGTCAGGGGTGTTCCACTCCTTGTCGTAGAAGGGGAAGGCGAGGGTCTGGAGGATGCCTGCGGGCTGGTTGATGTAGCGGTCGCCGAGATCGGCCTGGACATTCTTGAGCTGGGCGGCGGGGACGTCGTCGACGAGGTCGATGTTTCCGGCGATCAGGTCGGTGTAGGCGGTGTTGTTGTCGGTGTAGACCATGAGGTCGATGCCGCCGTTCTGCGCCTTGTCCGGGCCGTTGTACCCGTCCCAGCGGCGCAGTTCCGCCTTGGAGCCCTTCTTGTAGGACTGGAGTGTGTACGGGCCGTTGCCGACGGGCTTGGCGAGCCAGGCGTCGTGGTCGTCGAAGAAGGCCCTGGGCAGTGGCGCGAAGGCGGCGTACCCGAGAGTGTCGGGCCAGGTGGAGAACTTCTGCGAGAGCTTGACGGTGAAGGTCCGGTCGTCGACGACCTTCAGGCCGGACATGGTCTCGGCCTTGGCGCTGCCGCTCTCGGGGTGGACCTGCTCGTAGCCCTCGATGTAGCCGAAGAAGTACGCGTTCTTCTGGTTGTTCTTCACGTGGGCGCCGTAGTTCCAGGCGTCGACGAACGACCTCGCGGTGACCCTTTCGCCGTTGCTGAAGGCCCAGCCGTCCTTGACGGTGATGCGGAAGTTGACGGAGTCGGTCGTCTCGATCCGCTCGGCCAGCATGTCCGTGGCGGCGCCCGTCTTCGGGTCGTACTTCTTCAGACCGCGGAAGATCATGTCGAGGACCTTGCCGCCCTGCACCTCGTTGGTGTTGGCGGGCTCCAGCGGGTTCTGCGGATCGGTCCAGGAGGACTTCACGATGCCGTCGGCGCCACCGGCTCCGCTGTCGCTCCCACCGCCGCAGGCCGTCGCCGCCAGAGCGACGACGACCGCGCAGGCGGCCCACTTGGCGTGCGTGGCTCCACGCATGGGGGTTCCTCCCGAGTCCTGGGCATGGCTTAGGACCGAATATCACCCCATGGCGGATCTAACGCACTTTCAGGGCGTCCGGGTGGTCGGTGCCGTCACCGGGAGAGTGACCTCCCACGTGTCGACGGCGTAATGCGGGGTCATCCCGTGCGCCTCGTACAGGGCGAGCGCCCGCGACGCGTTCTGCGTGTCCACGCCCAGGCCGATGGTGTCCCGGCCGCGGGCCGCGTAGGTGCCGAAGGCGTGGCGCAGCAGATGGCCGCCGACGCCCCGGCTGCGGACGGCCCCGCGGACGCCGAGGTTGCGGATCCAGCCCATGGCGTCGCGGTCGTCCCGGGTGACCATGACCGCCACGTCGCCCTCGCCGGCGAGCGAGGCGATCCACACAAGCGACCAGTCCAGGTGGGCGCCGCCGATGTCGTCCAGCCACTGCTCGTACGTGCGCGCGTGGTGGCCGAAGTGCTCCGCGAACGTCTCCTCCACCAGCACGTGCGCGAGCCGGCGGTCGGCCTCGGCGCGGCAGTCGCGCAGCGACAGCCACGCGGGCGGCTCGGGCAGCAGGTCGGCGGCGGACAGCGGGCGGGTCATGACCTGGTGACGGCGCACGGTCCGCCAGCCGCGTGCGGCGAGGAGAGCGGTGTCGACGGCGGGCCGCGCGGTGAGGTGCAGACGGAGCACGGCCCGCGCGGCCCCGCTCCGCGCCGCCTTCGCCGCCGCCCTCGCCTCGACCAGCTCCAGCAACAGGACGGCCGCCGCCGGGCGGTCCGGCAGGACGTAGTGGTCGACGCCGATGTCGCCCTCGCCGGAGTCGCTCCACAGGATCCCGAACGCCACGAGCGCGCCGTCCTCGTACACCAGCCACGAGTCACGGGCGAGCTCCACGTCGCCGTGGGACAGGTCGGCCTCGACGGCGTGCAGATCGGTCTCCGGGCGGCCGATCTCGACGAGGTCGACGGCATTCATGAGCGCGCAGACGGCGGGGGCGTCCGCGAGGACCGCGGGCCGGACGGTGAGAGGCATGCGGCCACTGTTGGGCCCGCGGCACCCGCCCGGCAATCGGATTTCCCTACAGGGGAGCCCCGCCGGCCGCGGTGCGGCAGACGGGGCTCCCCTGTACGCGGCTCACGCGTGCGCGTGGACGACGTCCTTCTCCTCGGCGAAGTGGCACGCCGACTCGTGCGCGGCCGGGGAGTCCGAGCCCTTGAAGCGCTCGGGAATCGCCAGCAGCGGCACCTCGGTGGCGCACTTGTCCTGGGCCTTCCAGCAGCGGGTGCGGAAGCGGCAGCCCGACGGCGGGTTGGCCGGGGACGGCACGTCACCGGTGAGGATGATCCGCTCGCGGCCCTCGCGGGCGTCCGGGTCCGGCACCGGGACCGCCGACAGCAGCGCCTGGGTGTAGGGGTGCGTCGGGTGGTCGTAGATCTGCACGTCGGTGCCGATCTCGGCCATCTTGCCGAGGTACATCACGCCGACGCGGTCCGAGATGTGACGGACGATCGACAGGTCGTGCGCGATGAAGACGTAGGACAGGTTGAACTCGTCCTGCAGCCTCTCCATCAGGTTGACGACCTGCGCCTGCACCGACACGTCCAGCGCGGAGACCGGCTCGTCGCAGATGATGATCTCGGGGTTGAGCGCGAGACCGCGGGCGATGCCGATGCGCTGGCGCTGACCACCGGAGAACTGGTGCGGATAGCGGTGGATGTACTCGGGGTTGAGCCCGACGACGTCCAGCAGCTCCTGCACCCTGCGGCGCCGGTCGCCCTTCGGGGCCACCTCGGGGTGGATCTCGAAGGGCTCGCCGATGATGTCGCCGACCGTCATCCGCGGGTTCAGCGAGGTGTACGGGTCCTGGAACACCATCTGGATGTTGCGGCGCACGGCCTTCAGCGCGCGCCCCGACAGCTTGGTGATGTCCTGGCCCTTGTAGAACACCTCGCCCGCGGTGGCGGACTCCAGCGTCATCAGCAGCTTGGCGACCGTGGACTTGCCACAGCCGGACTCGCCGACGATGCCGAGCGTCTCGCCCTGGTAGAGGTCGAAGGAGACCCCGTCCACGGCCTTGACCGCGCCGACCTGCTTCTTGAAGAGGATGCCCTGGGTCAGCGGGAAGTGCTTGACCAGGTTGCGCACCTGGAGGATCGGCTCACCGCGCTCGACCTTGGCGTCCAGCGCCGCGACGGCCGCCTCCTCGGTGGGGGCGTCGACCGTCTCCACCTCGGTGACGTTCGGAGTCGCGTCCACGGCCTCGTCGGTCTTCTTGAGCTCAGCCATGGATCGTCTCCTTCCAGAAGTGGCACGCGCTTCCGCGGCCGGGCAGCTCGGTGCCGTCCTGCTCGGTGACCGGCGTGAGGGCCGGGATCTCCGTGCGGCAGATGTCGTCCGCCTTGGGGCAGCGCGGGTTGAAGGCGCACCCCGTGGGGATCTTGAGCAGGTTGGGCGGCAGGCCCTTGATCGCGTACAGCTCCTGGCCCTTCTGGTCCAGTCGCGGGATCGAGTCCAGCAGACCCCGGGTGTAGGGGTGCGCCGGCCTCTTGTAGAGCTCGTGCACGGGGGCGGTCTCGACGATCCGGCCCGCGTACATGACCGCGATCTTGTCCGCGACGTCGGCGACGACGCCGAGGTCGTGGGTGATCAGGATCAGGCCCATGTTGTACTCGCGCTGGAGCTCCGCGAGCAGGTCCATGACCTGCGCCTGGACGGTGACGTCCAGGGCGGTGGTCGGCTCGTCGGCGATGATCAGGTCCGGCTCGAGGGCCAGGGCCATGGCGATCATGATGCGCTGGCGCATACCGCCGGAGAACTGGTGCGGGTAGTCGCCCACGCGCGCCGCGGCGGCCGGGATCTTCACCCGGTCCATCAGCTCGATGGCCTTGGCCTTGGCCTCCTTCTTGGAGAGGCCCTGGTGGACCCGGAACATCTCGCCGAGCTGGTAGCCGACGGAGAGGACCGGGTTCAGCGACGACAGTGCGTCCTGGAAGATCATGGCGATCTTCCGGCCGCGGATCCTCCGGCGCTCCTCGCCGCTCATGGTGAGCATGTCCTGGCCGCGGAAGAGGATCTGGCCCTTGGGGATGCGGCCGGGCGGCATGTCGAGGATGCCCATGACGGCCTGGGCCGTCACGGACTTGCCGGAGCCGGACTCGCCGAGGACGGCGAGCGTCTCGCCCGCGTCCACGCTGTAGCTGACGCCGTTCACGGCCTTGGCGACACCGTCACGCGTGTGGAACTCCACGTGCAGGTCGCGGACTTCGAGCAGGGCGCCTTCGTAGTCCCCGGAGCTCCGGGGAGCGGGAACGTCCGCCGTTTTGTCGATGGTGGTCACGTACGCCTCCCTCAGCGCATCTTCGGGTCGAGGGCGTTGCGTACCGCATCGCCGAACATGAGGAACGAGAGCACCGTGATCGAGACCATCACCGACGGGATGATCAGCACGAACGGCGCGTTGCGCAGCTGCTCGCGGCCGCTGGAGACGTCCACGCCCCAGGAGACCGTCGGCTCGGCGAGGCCGACACCGAGGTAGGACAGCGTGGCCTCGGCCGCGATGTAGCCGCCGAGCGCGATCGTCGCGACGACGATGATCGGCGCGAGCGCGTTGGGCAGCACGTGCTTGAACAGGATGCGGGTGGTGCAGGCGCCGAGCGCCTTCGCCGCCACGACGTAGTCGGCCTGCTTGATGGTGATCACCGCGCCTCGCGCGACACGGGCGATCTGGGTCCAGCCGAGGAAGACCAGGGCGAGGATGACGACCCAGATGGCGCGCTTCTCGAAGCTGGTGAGGACGACCAGCGCACCGAGCATGAACGGGATGCCCATGAAGATGTCGGTGAGCCGGGAGAGCAGGGTGTCGATGATGCCGCCGAAGTAGCCGGCGATCATGCCGACGATGGTGCCGAGGACGGACACCAGCGCGGTGACGCCGACACCGACGATGATCGAGGCGCGGGCGCCGTAGACGACACGCGCGTAGATCGAACGGCCCTGGCCGTCGTAGCCGAACCAGTCCGGGGAGAAGAAGTGCCCCCAGTTCGGCTTCTGCAGGAAGTGGTTGGCGAGGTCCGCGTCACGCGGCGAGGCCGACGTGAACAGGCTCGGGAAGGCCGCGACCAGCAGAAGCAGCAGGATCATGCCGGAGGAGGCGAGGAACAGGGGGTTGCGGCGCAGGTCGCGCCAGGCGTCGGACCACAGGCTGCGCGCCTTGTCCGGCTTGGGGGCCTGCACGGTGAGCGCGGTGTCCGGGGCGGCGGCGGTCGTGCCCTCGGCGGTCGCCGGGGACGCCGTGGTGGCAGCGGTCTTCTCAGGCATACCGGATCCTCGGGTCCAGGACCGCGTAGAGCAGGTCGACGAGCAGGCTGGCGAGCAGGTAGACGAGGACGATCAGCGAGGCGATGCCGACGACCGTGGCGCCCTCGCGGCGGAACAGCGCCTCGTAGATGGCGTCACCGACGCCCTGCACGTTGAAGATGCCCTCGGTGACGATCGCGCCCGTCATCAGGTTGCCGATGTCGGTGCCGAGGAAAGTGACCACCGGGACAAGGGAGTTGCGCATCAGGTGGACGCCGACGATGCGGCGGCGCGGCAGACCCTTGGCGACGGCGGTACGCATGTAGTCGGCGCGCAGGTTCTCCGCCATCGAGGTACGGGTCAGACGTGCCACGTACGCGAGGGAGAGCGAGCCGAGGACGATGGCCGGCAGCAGCAGGTCGCCGAAGCTCTCGGAGTCCTGCACCGTCGGGGTGGTCAGACCCCACTGGAAGGCGAAGAGGTACTGCATCAGGTAGCCCAGCACGAAGGAGGGCATCGAGATCAGCACGAGGGTGAGGCCCAGCAGGCTGCGGTCGCGCACCGACTCGGGCTTCAGACCGGCGACGATGCCGAGGCCGATGCCGACGATCACGGTGAAGCTGAAGGCGAACAGGGTCAGCCGGATGGTGATGGGGAACGCCTGGCCGATGATCTCGGCGATGGGGCGCTTGCTGGCGATCTCCGTACCGAAGTCGCCCTGGAGCAGCCCCCCGAGGTAGTTGAGGTACTGCTGCCACAGCGGCAGGTCGAGACCGAGGTCCTGTCGGATCGCCGCGACAACCGCGGGATCGAACTGCTGGTCTCCCATGAGCGCTCTGACGGGGTCTCCGGGGAGCGCGAACATCATGGCGAAGATCAGAAAGGTTGACCCGATGAACACCGGGATCATCTGGAGCAGTCGTCGTGCGACGTAGCGCCCCATAGGTGCCTCCGTGAGGGGTAACTCGCCCGGGGGCACGCGTGTGCAGCGCGGCGCCCCCGGACAACCGCCGCCGCCGGATGACCGACGGCGGCGGGTGATGGCCGAGTGGGGATAGGGCCCGTCAAGCGGTTACTTGACGGTGACTCCGGTCAGCTCGAGGTCGCCGTGGAAGTCGACCTCCACGTTGTCGACGCCCTTGCCGTGGCCACCGTTGATGCGGTAGTACCACAGCGGGATCGCCGGCATCTTCTCGAGCAGCTTCTTCTCGACCTCCTGGTAGCCCTTCACGGACTCCTCCAGGGAGTTGGCCTTGTCGGCCTCGGCCATCATCGCGTCGATCTCCTTGTCGGAGAAGCGACCGTTGTTGGACTCCGCCTTGGAGTGGTAGAGCTCCTTGATGAAGTTCACGTTGACCGGGTAGTCGGCCACCCAGCCACCGCGGTACATCGACTTCACCTGGTTGTTGTCACGGGCCTCGAGGTCCGTCGGGAAGTCCGGCTTGGCGTCGCCGACGCAGTCGACACCGGTCGCCTTGCGGATGGACTCGCAGACCGCGGTCACCCACTCCTTGTGGCCACCGTCGGCGTTGTACTGGATGAAGATCTTGTTGCCGGGGACGCCGCCGCCCTCGGTGATGAGCTTCTTCGCCTTGGTGGGGTTGTACGTGAAGACGTCCGTGCCCAGGTCCTGGTTGCCCTTGACCTGCGGCGGCGTGAAGCTCGTCGCGGGGGTACGGGTGTTGTTCAGGACGGTCTTGGTGATCGTGTCGCGGTCGATCGCCATGGACAGACCCTGGCGGACCTTCGGGTCCATGTCCTTGAACGTCGCGGAGTAGAACGCCGGGACGAGGGTCTGGACCGCCGCGTACGGCTGCTCGATGGCGCCGTCGCCCAGGTCCTGCTTGTACTTCGGCAGGTCGGTCGGCCCGACCTGGCGGATGATGTCCAGGTTGCCGGAGACGACGTCCTGGTACGCGGCCTCGACGGTCGCGTAGTTCTTGAACTGGATGCCCTTGTTCTGCGGCTTGTCCGGGCCCTGGTAGTCAGGGTTCGCGGCGACCTGGATGAGCTTCTTGTGGGTCCACTTCTCGAACTTGTACGGGCCGTTGCCGATCGGCTTCTGGCCGAACGCCTGCGGGTCGTCGTAGAAGACCTTCGGCAGCGGGGCGAACGTCGAGTAGCCCAGCTTGTAGTTGAAGTACGGGACCTTCTCGGTCAGTTCGATCGTGAAGGTGGTGTCGTCCACGACCTTCAGACCGGACATCTTGTCCGACTTCGGCTCGCCCTTCTCCGGGGCCACGTCGGCGAAGCCGGCGATGTCGGAGAACCAGAACGCGTTCTGCTGCTTGTTCTTGATGTTGGCGTACCAGTTCCACGCGTCGACGTAGGACTGCGCGGTGACGGCCTCGCCGTTGTGGAACTTCCAGCCCGGCTTCAGCTTCACGGTCCAGGTCTTGGAGTCCTTCGTCTCCACGGACTCGGCGTTCGTGTAGACGATGTTGCCCTTGGCGTCGAAGTCCAGCAGCTGGGTGAAGAGCGACTGAATCACGTACGAGCCGAGAGTCTCGTTGGTGTCCGCCGGGATCAGCGGCTTCTGCGGCTCACCGACGTCGATCGAGACATAGCCCGCGGGCTTGCCCGAGGCGTTGTTCTTGTCCGAGCCGCTGTCGCTGCCACCACAGGCAGTCGCAGACAGGGCAACGACGATCGCACCCGCGACCCACTTGGCGCTCTTGGCACCGCGCATGGGTTCCTCCTCATGAGTCCACTTGTCACTACAAGAAGGGCACTGGAAGTTGCGCCGACACCCCTGACGACGCTGTGTCAATGCCCCGAGTGTGCTCGTGAGTCGGCGCTCCCCACAGCGCGTGACCCATTGACCCGAGCTCAATGGAGCCAACTATTAAGTACGTCCGGGCGGTAAACCACACTTAAAGGGTCTCGTTTTGACAACATCAGCTGGTGTTCACAGATCGAAATCCGGACAAAGCGAGCACAGACAGACACCCGCGAAACGGACCGTTAACACATGTTCCGGAGAGCGACGGTCGATATGCGGACACTCGGGCGGTGAAAAAGAGTTGACGAACGGCCCGGCCCCCCACAGTGTCTGCGGGGGGCCGGGCCGTTCGGTCAAGACGTGGTAGGTCAGCCGTGCTTGGCGCGCGAGGCGGCGCGGCCGCGCTCCTTCTGGTCGAGGACGACCTTGCGGATGCGCACGGCCTCCGGGGTCACCTCGACGCACTCGTCGTCGCGGCAGAACTCCAGCGACTGCTCCAGCGACAGCTTGCGCGGCGGGACCACGTTCTCCGTGTTGTCCGCGGAAGCCGCACGCATGTTGGTGAGCTTCTTCTCCTTGGTGATGTTCACGTCCATGTCGTCGGAGCGCGAGTTCTCACCGACGATCATGCCCTCGTACACCTCGGTGCCCGGCTCGACGAAGAGCACGCCGCGCTCCTGCAGGTTGATCATCGCGAACGGGGTGACGGCACCCGAACGGTCGGCGACCAGGGAGCCGTTGTTGCGCGTGACCAGCGGGCCGAACCACGGCTCGTGACCCTCGTGGATCGAGTGGGCGATACCGGTGCCGCGGGTGTTGGTCAGGAACTCCGTACGGAACCCGATCAGGCCGCGGGACGGAACGACGAACTCCATGCGCACCCAGCCGGAGCCGTGGTTCGACATGTTGTCCATACGGCCCTTGCGGACGCCCATGAGCTGGGTGACGGCGCCCATGTGCTCCTCGGGCACGTCGATCGTCATGCGCTCGACGGGCTCGTGCACCTTGCCGTCGACCTCCTTGGTGACGACCTGCGGCTTGCCGATGGTCAGCTCGAAGCCCTCACGGCGCATCTGCTCGACCAGGATCGCCAGCGCCAGCTCGCCGCGGCCCTGCACCTCCCAGGCGTCCGGGCGCTCGGTGTCCAGCACGCGCAGCGACACGTTGCCGATCAGCTCACGGTCCAGGCGGTCCTTGACCTGACGGGCCGTGACCTTGCGGTCCTTGACCGCCGACTTGGCGTCGGCGCCCTTGCCGGTGCCGCCGCGGCCGACGAGCGGCGAGGTGTTCGTACCGATCGTCATGGAGATCGCCGGCTGGTCGACCGTGATCAGCGGCAGCGCGATCGGGTTCTCCGGGTCGGCCAGCGTCTCGCCGATCATGATGTCCGGGATACCGGCGACGGCGCAGATGTCGCCGGGGCCGGCCACCTCGGCGGGCTTGCGGGTGAGCGCCTCGGTCATCATCAGCTCGCTGATGCGGACGTTGGAGATCGTGCCGTCCCGCTTGATCCAGGCCACGGTCTGGCCCTTGCGCAGCTCGCCCTGCTCGACGCGCAGCAGCGCGATACGGCCGAGGAAGTTGTCGGCGTCGAGGTTGGTGACGTGCGCCTGCAGCGGGGCGGACTCGTCGTACTCGGGGGCCGGAACGTGCTCGAGGAGCGTGGTGAAGAACGGCTCCAGGCTGTCGCTGTCGGCCGGGACGGTGCCGTCCTCCGGCTTGGTCAGCGAGGCGACGCCGTCACGGGCGCACGCGTACACGATCGGGAACTCGATCTGCTCCTCGGTCGCGTCCAGGTCCAGGAACAGGTCGTACGTCTCGTCGACGACCTCGGCGATCCGGGAGTCCGGGCGGTCCGTCTTGTTGATGCAGAGGATGACCGGCATCTTCGCGGCGAGCGCCTTGCGCAGCACGAAGCGGGTCTGCGGGAGCGGGCCCTCGGAGGCGTCGACGAGGAGGACGACCGCGTCCACCATCGACAGGCCGCGCTCGACCTCGCCGCCGAAGTCGGCGTGGCCGGGGGTGTCGATGATGTTGATGGTGATCGGGGCCCCGCCGGCCTTGGGGTGGTACTTCACGGCGGTGTTCTTGGCCAGGATCGTGATGCCCTTCTCACGCTCCAGGTCGTTCGAGTCCATCATCCGGTCGTCGAGCTGCTCGGCGGCGTGCGCGGCGAAGGCACCGGCCTGCTTCAGCATGGCGTCGACCAGGGTGGTCTTGCCATGGTCGACGTGGGCGACGATGGCGACGTTACGGATGTCGTGGCGCGTGGGCATGCTGGCTGGCGCTTCTCTCGATCGTGGGATCGGGCGTTGGACGGTGGTCCTCGTCCGCCCGCCGGGCGGACACGCCACGGCTCCCCCCATGGTACGGGCACGCCGGGTCAAGGGCTTCCCGGGACGGTAAGGGACGGCCGAAGGAGGCGGGGATCACGCCGCGGAGCGGCGCGAGGGGCATGATCGGCAACGGCCGGGCGAACGGTGGGAGTCGTACGGGTGCCGGGCGGCGGGCGCGCTGCTTGGGGAGCGCGCCGGCTGCTGCCGGCTCCGGGGCGGAGCTGGGTCGGGAGGCGCCATGATCGTGCCCGCCGGCTCGGCCGGCGGGCAAGGGACTTGAGCCACTTCTGAGGTTGGCAAGACACCCCCTAGGGCGTCCGGCGTCACCGGCCCTGGGCCGGGGGCGCTACCGCGCGGCGCCCTCGGACCGGGCCTGCGGCTTCTTGTAGCCGATGTCCTGGTAGACGGGGGTCGCGAAGCCGAAGGCGCCGACGTTGACCAGCGTGGACCGCACGGCGACCAGCTCGGGGCGCTGATAGAGGGGAATCGATCCGGCCGCGGCCCAGATGCGGGCGTCCGCCCGGCGCATCAGATCACGGGCGGCGTCCTCGTCCAGCTCACCGGCCGCCTGGTCGAAGAGCTGGTCGATGTGGTCCGTGCCGACCCGGGTGTAGTTCTGCTCGACCAGCAGCGAGCCGTCCGAGGCGGGCCTGGGCTTGGCGTAGATGGGGCGGGCGTCGGTCGCCGGGTAGGCGCTCGCGGGCCAGGAGTAGAGGGCGAGGTCGAAGTCGCCGGACGCGATGTGGTCCTTGAAGTAGCTCTCGTCGGAGACCTTGCTGATCGTGGTCCGGATGCCGATGCGCCGCAGCATCTGGGAGATCCTCTCCCCCACCGTGCGCAGCACCTCCGAGCCGGGACCCGACGGGAGCACGAAGCGCAGGGTCAGGGGCTTGCCGTCCTTGCCGACGGCTCCGCCGGCCGAGGCCGGCTTGGGGGCGGCGGTGCCGCGCGGGGCGTAGGCCCCGGCCGCGCCCTCGTTCTTCTTCCGCGCCTCGGCGTCCGTGCGGTCCGCGCTCCCGGCGCCGGCGCCGTCGGCGTCGCCGAGCGCCCGCGCCTGCCGCCGCAGGGCGAGGCTCTGGAGCGCGGCGGCCGGGGCGGGGGCGAGGACGTGGGTGCCGGAGGCGGCGGGGTCGCGCAGCCGGGCGTCGGTGGCGGGCTTGTCGTCGCCGACGATGTAGAGGCCCTCGTCGGAGGCGGCGTCGCCGGCGTCGGAGGACTTCCCGTCCGGCTTCTGCCCGTCCTTGCCGTCCTTCTTGTCCTTCTTCTCGGTGGCGTTCCCCGGGCCGCCTGCCGGCTCCGCGGCCTCGCCGCCCGCCTTGGCCGGCCCGGACGTCTTCAGGGCGCCGTCCGGCGTCCAGCCGGCGTCGGCGAGCAGCGCCTGCGCCTCCTGCGTGTTCTGGTCACCGAGCGCACCGCTGTTGTCGCTGTACGCGCGCTGTCCGGCCAGCGCCACGTGGCTGCCGGGCGGGTCGGCGGGCAGCCCGAGCGGCGTCAGCACCGTCTCCGCCAGCTCCTTGCGGTCGATGGCCCGGGCCACGGCCCGCCGTACACGGTCGTCGGACAGCGGCCCGGACTCGCCGTTCATCGCGAGCTGGGTGTACGCCGGCTCCAGCGACTTGCGGACCTGGAAGCCGCGCAGCACCGCCTGCTCCGCCGCGTACTTCGCCTGCGCCCGCGCGGTCCGCTCCCGGGCCTGCCGGGCGGCCTCGGCCAGGCTCTCGTCGGAGCCGTATGCCTGCGCCCAGGACCGAAGCGCTGCGGAGGGCGTGACGTCGGAGCCGGGGCCGTGCGCGAGCGGCTTGCCGCCGCGGCCGGCGTCCTTCGCGGCATAGGAGATACGTTCCGCCGCGGACCGGTCGATGTCCGCCACGTCGAGCGTGCCGGAGGTGAGTGCGGCGAGCCGCTCCTGCCGCGGCACGGCGGCGAACACCAGGGAGTCGAGCTTGGCCTGCCGTCCCCACCAGCGCGGATTGCGGACGAGGGTCGTGGTGGCGCTTTTGTGGTCGATCTTCTTGACCGTGAAGGGTCCGGCGGTCAGGGCGAGCCTGGCCCGGGCCCCGTCGTTGAAGGCGCCCGGCGTCGCCGTCACCTCCTTCGGGTACAGCGGGGTGAACAGCGCGCGCCAGTCGGCGTAGGGCTTGCTGAAGGTGACCTTGACCTCGAGGTCGTTGCGGCCGCGCTCGATCCGCTCGATCCGCTCGTAGCCCGCGTTGCGGGCCGTCCAGTACGCGGAGTCCTTGCCGCTCAGCGCGCGCCACTGGGCGAGGAAGTCGGGTGCGCCGATCTCGCGGCCGTCGCTCCACACCGCCTGCTGGTTGATCTTGTAGAGAACGACCTGCTTGGGCTCGCGCTCGACGATCTCGGCCGATTCCAGATAGTCGGGGTTGCGCTCGGGACGGCCGCGCTCGTCGAGGACGAACAGGGCGGGCAGCACGGCCCCGGCGATCCGGCTCGTGGTGGCGTCCGCGTCGGCCTGGAAGGCGTTCAGCGTTGCGGGCACCGAGTCGACGGCCCAGCGCACGGTGCCGCCGCCGGCCGTCTTGTCCCGCGCGGCGGGAGCGATGTCCTGGGCCACGGGCTTGCCCGTGTTCTCGTCGTCGCCCGAACCGCAGCCCGCGAGGGCGGGCAGGGTGAGCACACCGCTGGTGAGCAGCGCAACGGAGCGGAGCTTTCGGGAGCATGTCCGCCCGCGGGGGGCCTCGACCTGGGACATGGCTTGTACCTCTTAGTCCTGGTTCGCCGATTTGGAGATGATCACACCGATTCCCCCACTGAAGTGGACGAGGGTGGCGAGCCGGAGCCGACACGACGGAGATCCGTCGAAGGTCACCCGCGCGGGTCAACCATGAATGCCGCATAAACGTGCACAAAGGAACAAAATGGGGGGAGCGAGACACCAACCACAAGGGGCGCGCCGGCAGCGCGTGCGCCGGGAATCCCTGCACGTCCCTTCACAAGCAGGGATGTGACGCGCGACACTCTCAGGCGCATGAACGATGCCACCGCACCCTGCGGAAGTGAGGACACGTCATGTCCCAGCAGGAAGAGATGACGGCGATGCAGCAGCGCATCGACGAGCTGGTCCAGCGCGTCGGGCAGCTGGAGCAGACCGTCGATCAGCTGCGGGTGTCGGGCCGGGCCGAGCCCGGCGGCCGGCCGAAGGAGCCGAGCCGTCCCGAGCTGGTCACCATCCCGGACACCCCGTACAACCACGCCCTGTGGACGGACACGGACGACGAGGGGCTGGGCGCCCGCGATCGGCACGCGCCCTGACCGGCCCGTAGTCCGGACCTCACCCGATCCCACTCCACCCGGAGTCTTCGTTGGCCACAGGTACCGAACCACCACAAATCCATAAGGGCGTGCACGGCCGGACGCGCGCCGCCATCGGCCCCCGCCACCTGCGGACGGACCGCTGGTGGCTCGCCCCGGCCATGACCGCCGCCGGGCTGCTCGCCTTCATCGTCTACTCGACCTGGCGCGCGTTCGCGAACGCCGACTACTACGCGGCGCCGTACGTCTCGCCGTTCTACTCGCCCTGCCTGGCGGAGAACTGCGTGCCGATGCGGGCGGGACCGAACTGGGAGATCTTCGGCAGCTGGTGGGGCCTGTCGCCCGCGCTGCTGATCCTGGTCTTCCCGCTCGGCTTCCGGCTGACCTGCTACTACTACCGCAAGGCCTACTACCGGGGCTTCTGGGCCTCGCCCCCGGCCTGCGCCGTCGCCGAGCCGCACACGAAGTACACCGGCGAGACGCGCTTCCCGCTGATCCTGCAGAACATCCACCGGTACTTCTTCTACGCCGCCCTGCCCGTCGCCGGGATCCTCACCTACGACACCGTGCTCGCCTTCCGCGACGAGCACTACGCCTGGGGCCACATGGGCCTCGGGACGCTCGTCTTCGTGGTGAACATCGTGCTGATCTGGGCGTACACCCTCTCCTGCCACTCCTGCCGGCACATCGTCGGCGGCCGGCTGCGGCACTTCTCCCGGCACCCGGTGCGCTACCGCCTGTGGAGCTGGGTCGGCAAGCTGAACGTCCGGCACATGCAACTCGCCTGGGCGTCGTTGTTCAGCGTCGCGTTCGCCGACCTCTACGTGTATCTCGTCGCGTCCGGCGCCTTCGACGATCCGCGCTTCTTCTAGGGGAAGGTGCCAAACGACATGACACAGCTCGAACGGCAGCAGTGGGACGTCGTCGTCGTGGGCGCGGGCGGCGCGGGTCTGCGCGCCGCCATCGAGGCGCGCGAGCGGGGCGCGCGTACGGCCGTCGTCTGCAAGTCCCTGTTCGGCAAGGCGCACACCGTCATGGCTGAGGGCGGCATCGCCGCCTCCATGGCCAACGTCAACGAGCACGACAACTGGCAGGTCCACTTCCGCGACACGATGCGCGGCGGGAAGTTCCTCAACCAGTGGCGGATGGCCGAACTGCACGCCCAGGAGGCCCCGGACCGGGTCTGGGAGCTGGAGACCTGGGGCGCGCTCTTCGACCGGACGAAGGACGGCCGGATCTCCCAGCGGAACTTCGGCGGCCACGAGTACCCGCGCCTCGCCCACGTCGGCGACCGGACCGGCCTGGAGCTGATCCGCACGCTCCAGCAGAAGATCGTCGCCCTCCAGCAGGAGGACTTCAAGGAGACCGGGGACTACGAGTCCCGGCTCAAGGTCTTCCAGGAGTGCACGGTCACGCGGGTGCTCAAGGACAGCGACAAGGTCAGCGGGGTCTTCGGGTACGAGCGCGAGTCCGGCCGTTTCTTCGTCCTGGAAGCGCCCGCCGTGGTGATCGCGACGGGCGGTATCGGCAAGTCCTTCAAGGTGACGTCGAACTCCTGGGAGTACACCGGCGACGGGCACGCCCTGGCGCTGCTCGCGGGGGCGCCGCTGCTCAACATGGAATTCGTGCAGTTCCACCCGACCGGCATGGTCTGGCCGCCGTCGGTGAAGGGCATCCTCGTCACCGAGTCGGTGCGCGGCGACGGCGGGGTGCTGCGGAACTCCGAGGGCAAGCGGTTCATGTTCGACTACATCCCGGACGTGTTCAAGGAGAAGTACGCCGAGTCCGAGGAGGAGGGCGACCGCTGGTACGACGACCCGGACAACAACCGGCGTCCGCCCGAGCTGCTGCCCCGCGACGAGGTCGCGCGCGCGATCAACGCCGAGGTGAAGGCGGGCCGCGGCTCCCCGCACGGCGGGGTCTTCCTCGACGTGTCGACCCGGATGCCGGCCGATGTCATCCGGCGCCGGCTGCCGTCGATGTACCACCAGTTCAAGGAGCTCGCGGACGTCGACATCACCGCCGAGGCGATGGAGGTCGGGCCCACCTGCCACTACGTGATGGGCGGGATCGCCGTCGAGTCCGACACCGCTGCCGCGGTGGGCGTCCCCGGCCTGTTCGCCGCCGGGGAGGTGGCCGGCGGAATGCACGGCTCCAACCGGCTCGGCGGAAACTCCCTCTCCGACCTGCTGGTCTTCGGCAGGCGGGCCGGGCTGTACGCGGCCGAGTACGCCGGGGCCCAGGCCGTCCGCCCCCTCGTGGACGAGGCAGGGATCGACGCGGCGGCGGCCGAGGCACTGCGCCCGTTCAGCGCGGAGGCGTCCGAACCGGGGGCGCCGCCGGAGAACCCGTACACGCTCCACCAGGAGCTCCAGCAGACGATGAACGACCTGGTCGGCATCATCCGGCGCGCGGGCGAGATGGAGCAGGCGCTCGACAAGCTCGCCGAGCTGCGGGTGCGGGCGCAGCGGGCCGGCGTCGAGGGGCACCGGCAGTTCAACCCCGGCTGGCACCTGTCGCTGGACCTGCGCAACATGCTGCTCGTCAGCGAGTGCATCGCGCGGGCCGCCCTGGAACGCACCGAGAGCCGCGGCGGCCACACCCGCGAGGACTGCCCCGCGATGGAACGCGACTGGCGCCGGGCGAACCTGCTGTGCCGGCTCGCCGATCCGAGCGGGGAGAGCGCGGCCACCGATCCCGAACGCGGCCAGATCGTCCTGGAGCGCAGGACGACCGAGCCGATCCGACCCGACCTGCTCGGCCTCTTCGAGAAGGAGGAGCTGGTCAAGTACCTCGCCGAAGAGGAGCTGACCGAATGAGCACGTACGACGCCCGGTTCCGGGTGTGGCGCGGCGACCAGGGCGGCGGGGGGCTCACGGATTTCACCGTGGAGGTCAACGACGGCGAGGTCGTCCTCGACATCATCCACCGCCTCCAGGCCACCCAGGCGCCCGACCTCGCGGTCCGCTGGAACTGCAAGGCGGGCAAGTGCGGATCGTGCAGCGCCGAGATCAACGGTCGGCCGCGGCTGATGTGCATGACCCGGATGTCGGTGTTCTCGCGTGAGGAGACGATCACGGTCACCCCGCTGCGGGCCTTCCCCGTGGTGCGGGACCTGGTGACCGATGTGTCCTTCAACTACGAGAAGGCGCGCGAGGTCCCGTCCTTCGTGCCGCCGCCGGGCGTGGCGCCGGGCGAGTACCGGATGCAGCAGATCGACGTGGAGCGCTCGCAGGAGTTCCGCAAGTGCATCGAGTGCTTCCTGTGCCAGGACACCTGCCATGTGGTGCGCGACCACGAGGAGAACAAGGCGGCGTTCGCCGGTCCCCGCTTCCTGATGCGGATCGCCGAACTGGACATGCACCCGCTGGACGCGGCCGCCGGGTCGGGACTCGACCGCAGGACGACGGCCCAGGACGAACACGGCCTCGGCTACTGCAACATCACCAAGTGCTGCACGGAGGTCTGCCCGGAAGGCATCAAGATCACGGACAACGCGCTGATCCCGCTGAAGGAGCGCGCGGCGGACCGCAAGTACGACCCGCTGGTGTGGCTGGGGAACAAGATCCGGCGCCGGGAGGGCTGAGCGGGCCCGGCGCCGCCCCGGCGGCGGGCCCCGGCGGCGGGCGCGTTCGGGCGTCCGCCACGGTCCCCGTGCGACGCCGCAGCAGGAGGTCCGCGCGGCGGTCGTGCGGTCGCGGCCTTCCCGTACCGGGCATAGCCTCCCGAATGTGACAGGTACCGCCGCCCGGACTCTCCTCGCCGTCCTGGTGGCGGCGTGCTGGCTGATGGTGCCCGCGGCCGCCGGCGCCCGCGCCGACGACCCCGTCGACCTGTCCCGGCAGGGGCAGATCACCGACCGGGTGGGCGCGCTGGGCGATCGCGAGCCGCAGGTCGTACAGGCCCTGGACCGGCTCTTCGACGAACAGCGGCTCCAGCTGTTCGTCGTGTACGTCCGCGACTTCTCGGGCCACGGCGCACAGGAGTGGGCCGGCGAGACCGCCGAGCGGAACGGCCTCGGCGAGAGCGACGTCCTGCTCGCCGTCGCCACCCACGACCGCCGGTACGCGTACTGGGTCGACGACGGCTCGCGCCTGACCGACCCCCAGCTCGCCGAGGTCGCCGCCAGGGGCGTCGAGCCCGCGCTGCGGCGCAGCGACTGGGCGGGCGCGGCGATCGGCGCCGCCGAAGGCTACGGCGCCGTGCTGGCCGGCCGCCCGGTGCCCGAGGTCGCCGTCACCCCGGGTGAGGCCGACCCCGGCTCCGACCCCGGCGCCGGGACGGGCGCGGGCGACCTCGTGCTGCCCATCGCGGTGGTCGGCGGGGCCGTCGCACTGGCCGCCTACACGTACGCCAAGCGTCGGCGGCGCACGGCGACCCGTACGACGCCGCAGGGCGGCCAGGAGGGCTGGGGGGAGCCGGGGCACAGACCGCTGCCCGAGCTCGACGCCAAGGCGAAGCAGGCGCTCGTGGACACCGACGACGCGGTGCGCACCAGCCAGGAGGAACTGGGCTTCGCGGTCGCGCAGTTCGGCGAGGAGGCGGCCGAGCCGTTCACCGCGGCCGTCGAGCACGCGACGAAGGAACTCACCGCGGCCTTCCGGCTGCGGCAGCAGCTCGACGACGCCTACCCCGAGGACGACGCCACCCGGCGCCGGATGCTGGACGAGATCATCGCCAGGTGCGCCGAGGCCAACCGCCGACTGGACGCCGAGTCCGAGGACTTCGACCGGCTGCGCGCCCTCGAACAGAACGCCCCCCAGGCGCTCGACGCGGCCGAGGCGGCCCTCGGCGACGTCAGCGGGCGGATGGTCGGCACGGAGGCCGCGCTGGGCGTGATGCGCGAACGGTACGCGGCGACGGCGTCCGCTCCGGTCGCGGACGACGTGGAGCAGGCGAAGGACCGGCTGGAGTTCGCGACGAACAGTCTCGGCCAGGCGCGCAAGGCCGTCGAGGGCGGCGACAACGGCACGGCCGCCGTCCACGTACGGGCCGCCGAAGGAGCCGTCGCGCAGGCCGTCCGGCTCGTCGGCGCGGTCGACCGGCGGGCGCAGGAGCTGGCGGAGGCGGCCGGGAAGCTCCCCGGGGCCCTGACCGAGACCGAGGCGGATCTGGCGGAGGCCCGCGGGCTGCTGGAAGGGACGCCCGACGGCGTGTCCACGGCCGCGCTGCGGGGGCGGTCCGCCCGCGCGGAGACGGTGACGTCTGAGGTACGGCGGGAGGTGGAAGCGGGGCCGTACGACCCCATCGACGCCCTGCGCCGGGTCGAGGAGGCCGACGCCGCGCTCGACGAGGCGCTGGCGGAGGCCCGTGCGAGCGAACAGGGGACGCTGCGCGCCCGGGCGCTGCTGGACCGGGCCCTGCTCGGCGCGCGCGCGGCGACCGGCGCGGCAGCCGACTACATCACCACCCACCGCGGCGCGGTCGGCAGCGAGGCCCGCACCCGGCTCGCGGAGGCGCAGCGGCGGATGGACCGGGCGGAGTCGCTGGGCGAGGGCGACGCCCAGGCGGCACTGGCGGAGGCCCAGCACGCGGACGCTATGGCACGGCAGGCGCAGTCGCTCGCGGAGAACGACGTACGCGGTTACGCGGGTCGCGGCGACTTCGGGGGCCCCTTCGGGCCCGGTGGCGGCGGTGCGGGCGCCGGGGGCGGACTGGGCGGCGCGGTGCTGGGCGGGATCATCCTCGGCGGACTGCTCGGCGGGGGCGGAGGCCGTGGGGGCTTCGGCGGCGGTTTCGGGAGTGGCGGGTTCGGGGTCGGGCCGCCCGGGAGCTTCGGCGGCGGGGGCACGCGGGGCCGGATGGGCGGTGGGCGCTTCTGAGCCTGCCCGATCCCGTCCGTACGGCGTTTTCAAGGAGAGTGCGATGACCAAGCAGACCGTCCTCGGGCGGGTCGCCCGGCTGGCGAAGGCGAACATCAATGCGCTGCTGGACCAGGCGGAGGACCCGCAGAAGATGCTCGACCAGCTGATCCGCGACTACACGGACAACGTGGCCGAGGCGGAGCAGGCGATCGCCGGCAGCATCGGCAACCTGCGGCTGATGGAACAGGACCACGAGGAGGACGTGGAGGCCGCGAGGGAGTGGGGCGGGAAGGCGCTCGCGGCGAGCCGGAAGGCGGACGAGCTGCGGGCCGCGGGTCGGACGGTGGACGCGGACCGGTTCGACAACCTGGCGAAGGTGGCGCTGGGCCGGCAGCTCCAGTCCGAGAAGGAGGCGAGGACGGCGGAGCCGGTGATCGCCGCGCAGACGGAGGTCGTGGACCGGCTCAGGTCCGGCCTGGAGCAGATGAAGTCGAAGCTGACCGAGCTGCGGGCGAAGCGGGACGAGCTGGTGGCGCGGGCGGCGTCGGCGCAGGCGCGGAACCGGATGCTGGACGCTGTGAAGAGCATCGACGTGCTCGACCCGACGAGCGACCTGGGCCGCTTCGAGGACAAGGTCCGCCGCGAGGAGGCGAGGGCGCTGGGCCGGGAGGAACTGGCGGCGTCGTCGCTGGACGCGCAGTTCGAGGAGCTGGACGCGGCGGGCGACAGCGCGGAGATCGAGGCGAGGCTGGCGGCGCTGAAGTCCGGGTAGGGGGCGGGGCCGCTGCGCGGGGCCTGTTGCCCCCCGCCCGCGCTCTCCCTACGGCCTGGCGGCCGTGGGAGGTGCCCCCAGCGGGGCTGGATTTCGCCGCGCGAAATCAAAGATTGAGGGCGCCGCGCGAAGCGCGGTACGGGGCCTGGGGGCTTGCCCCCGGTTTCGGGATGGGGGTACCTCCCACGGCCGCCAGGCCGTAGGGGGAGGGCGGGTAGGGGAAAGCGCCCGGCACCACCCTCAGAACATGCTCAGCAACTGCTCCACCGTCGGCTCCGCCGACCCCTCGCCGTCCGGGAGCGGGAGTTCGAACCAGACCGTCTTGCCCCGTGGCGTCCGCCGGGAGCCCCATGACGTGCTCAGCAGGCCCACCAGTTGCAGGCCGCGGCCGCCCTCGTCCGTGTCGCGGGCGCGGCGGCGGCGGGGCTGGACGAGGCCCGCGTCCCAGACCTCGCAGACCAGCGTCCGGTCCCGCAGCAGGCGCAGCCGGATCTCGCCCTCCCCGTACCGCAGCGCGTTGGTGACGAGTTCGCTGACGAGCAGTTCGACGGTGTCGACCAGCGCCTCGAGGTCCCAGGCGACGAGCTGCGCGCGGGTGAGCTCGCGGGCCCGGCCCACGGAGCGGGGTTCGCGCGGCAGGCGCCAGTCGCCGACGGACTCGGCGGGCAGGCCCTGGACGCGGGCCATGAGGAGGGCGATGTCGTCCTCGCCGTGCCGCGTGTCCAACGTGTTCAGCACGTGGTCGCAGACGTCCTCGAGCGCGCGCCCCGGATCGGTGAGCGCGGTGCGGAAGGCGTGCAGGCCCTCGTCGAGGGGGTGGTCGCGGGACTCGACGAGGCCGTCGGTGTACAGCGCGAGGAGGGCCCCCTCGGGGAGCTCGACCTCCACCTCCTCGAAGGGTTCGCCGCCCACCCCGAGCGGCATCCCCGGCGGTACGTCGAGCAGCAGCGCCTCCTCGCCCGGTTCGACGAGGACGGGCGGCAGATGGCCGGCGTTGGCGAAGGTGCAGCGGCGGGTGACCGGGTCGTAGACGGCGTACACACAGGTGGCGAGGTAGACCTCGGAGAGGTCGGCCTCGCGCGACCCGCGCGGGAGCTGGTGCGGGACCTGGGCGCCGCCGTTGGAGCGGCGGAGCTGCGAGGGGTTCCCAGGGCTGCCGAGGCCGCGGGCGATCTCGTCGAGTGCGGAGAGCACCTCGGCCGGTTCCAGGTCGAGCAGTGCCAGCGTCCGCACGGCGGTGCGCAGTTCGCCCATGGCGACCGCGGCCCGCAGTCCACGGCCCATCACGTCGCCGACGACGAGGGCGGTGCGGTGTCCGGGCAGTTCGATGACGTCGAACCAGTCACCGCCCACCTCGGTGGCGGTGGTGCCGGGCAGGTAGCGGCAGGCGATGTCGAGGCCCGCCGCCTCGGGGTCACCGGGCGGGAGCAGGCTGCGCTGCAGGATGAGCGCGCGCTCGTGCTCCCTGCGGTAGAGCCGGGCGTTGTCGATACAGACGGCCGCGCGGGCGGCGAGCTCGACGGCCAGGGCCCGGTCCCGGTCCCCGAAGGGTTCGCTGCCCTTGGCGCGGGCGAACTGCACCAGGCCGACGACGGTGTCGTGCGCCACCATCGGAACGGCGAGCGTGGACTGGACGAGGCCGCCGTCGCGGCCGGGGATCGTCTGCGGGCTCGCGGTCCGCAGGGCACTGGCGCAGGGCGAGTTGAACGGGTAGCGGTGGACCTCTCCGACCTGGGTGGGGCCACCGCCCTCGGGCACGCAGTCGGGGGTGGTCATCAGCGGCGCGTCGGACACGGCGCTGGCGAAGGCGACCCGGCGCAGTTCGGCGCTGCCGCCGCCGTAGCTCTCGGCATGCGGGGAGGCGAACTGACCGGGCGGCGCCTCGTCGCCGGTGAGCAGGCCCTGGTAGAGGTCGACGGAGGCGAGGTCGCAGAAGCCGGGGACGGCGACGTCGAGCAGTTCGCGGGCAGTGGTCTCCAGGTCGAGGGAGTTGCCGATGCGGGAGCTCGCCTCGTTGAGGAGGGCGAGATTGCGCCGGGCGTTGGCCGCCTCCCGGGCCGCCATGTGACGGCGTGTGACATCGATGCCCAGTCCGGCGACCCCGACGGGCCGGCCCGATCCGCCGTGCACCCGGTAGAGGTTGATCGACCAGTGTCTGCGGTCGGTGCTGCCCGGTGCCGTGCCCACGATCTGGAGGTCGGTGACGGCCTCTCCGGTCTCCAGGACGCGGCGCAGGGCGGCGTTCATCCGGTCGGCCTCGGGGCGGGAGAGGTAGTCGTGCACGGTGCGGCCGCGGTGCTCCTCGGCGGCGCCGCCGAAGACGGTGGCGAAGCGCTGGTTGGCGCGCTGCACGGTGAGGTCGGTGCCGAAGAGCAGGAAGCCGAAAGGAGATTGACCGAAAATGGCCTGCGATGCGGCGAGATCGCTCTCGATCCGGCGCAGCGCGCGCACGTCGACGACGATGCACAGCGCGGCCTGTTCGCCGTGCTCGGTCTCACTCGGCATCACATAGATCTCCGCGAGCCCGTGGGCGCGGTCACGGCCGTGGTCGTGGTCGCCGTCGCGGCCCGGCATCCGGAAGGGCACGAGGCCCGTCCACTCCTTGCCGTCCAGGATCTCGGCGACCGTGCGGTGTCCTCGTGGCCTCAGGTCGGCCGGCATGAAGACCTCGACCGGATCCTTGCCCCTGACCTCGTCGGCGGTGATGCCGAAGAGCTCCACGGCCCGCCTGCTCCACTGATCGACGAGCCCGTCCGGGCCGATCGAGAACGATGCGACCTTGATGTAGTCATAGATCGAGCCAGGCGCGCTGCTCTGCCACATGGCACCGCTTGCCGTCTCAGGTATCTCGCTCACGCGACCGTCCCCTCCAGCTCACCGCACCGGACCGGCCATGACCGCAGTATTCAGCACTACGGCTCCGACCGGCACGGCGTTCACGATCACAGAGAGGTCTCGTTCATTTTCGGCCGAGTCCCCCGTGATCGTCGTCCCTCCAGACTCCTAACCAGTCAGGGCCAGCTCGAACCACACGGTCTTGCCGGTCCTGCCCCGCCGGGTACCCCAGCGGCGGGCCGTGCAGGCCACCAGTTGCAGCCCCCGGCCGCCCTCGTCGTCGGGGTGGGCGGACCGCTCGGTGGGAGGATCCGGAAGCGGATCCGACACCTCCACCAGCAGCGTGGGCGCGGTGCCGTTCTCGCTGGGGCGGAAGATCCGCAGGCCGATCGGACCCGAGGTGTACCGCTGGGAATTGGTCACCAGCTCGCTGACCAGCAACACGGTCACATCACCGACGGCTGCGTCCAGGCCCCAGGCCCTGAGAGTCTCGCGGACGGCGTGGCGCGCGGCGCGCACGGCGTTCGGCTGCGCCGGGAAGGTCCACTGGGCGCATTCGCCTTCGCTGCCGGTCACGCCGCTCACTTCCCCAGACCACCACGGGAGCAATGACCCTTTTGATGGGGTTAATCAGCACATACCCGATATTCGGCGCCCAGTACCGCGGCGCGAGCGGGAACGAGAGCACGGTGGCCCATACGGCGCACTCGCCGCGCCACACGCCGTCCGGTTCGCCCCGCGCCCGTTCGGTTCCTGCCTGAGTGCCGGCCAACTCCCGCGCACCGGCGCGGTCGCGCCGGCCGCGCGGGACGCGCCCGGCCTTGGCCGGGCCTCGCCCGACGGCCGCCCGGTCACACCGACGGGCACCGCCTGACGCTCCGCCCGGCACACCGCCGGGGGCATCGCCTGACGCTGCGCCCGGCACACCGCCAGGCCCCCCTGACCCTCCACTCGGCCGCCCGGCCGCGCGTCAGGCGCCTGCCGCGCCGCGCGCCAGATGCGCGCCCCGCCACTTCACGTGCGTGCCGCGTCGCCCCCCGAGCGGGAGCGCAGCAGGCGCGCGGCCTCCGCCACCGCGGGCCGGTCCTGGTCGAGCCAGTCGACGTCATCGCTCTCGTGGGGCGCGAGCCAGCGCAATTCGTCGTGGTCCTGGAGCGCCCGAGGGCGGCCGGAGACCAGCCGCACGGTCCACACCTGGAGCACGTATCCGGGCTTCAGCGGCCACTCGCCCGGGATGCGCTCCAGCGGCTCGGTCTCCACTCCGAGCTCCTCGCGCAGCTCGCGCACGAGCGCCTGCTCGGGGCTCTCCCCCGGCTCCAGCTTCCCGCCGGGCAGCTCCCAGCGGCCCGCCAGCTCCGCGGGCGCGCTGCGCCGGGCGGCGAGCAGCCGGCCCCGGTCGTACACGGCCCCGGCCACCACCACACGATCACTCATGTGCCGGAGGGTACTGCGCGCGCCGGAGCCGCCCCCAAGACGATCTTCCCGCCCCGGGCGTCAGGCGCCGGTCTGCCCGATGCGCTCCACCCAGTAGAGCTGCTTGTGCCCCCGGCCGTCGAGGGTGTCCGCTATCTGCTGGGCCTCGTCCCGGGTGGCGTAGCGGCCGACGCGATATCGGTTGCCGTTGTCGTCCTGGCGAATGACCTGCCAGGGGAGCGTGGCACCGCCGTCGTTCATCGCGCCCCTCCCCGACTCGCCCTGCCCGCCTGTAAGTTGATGCCTGAAACTCCACTCAGCATATGCCCAAGCGTACGCCTGACCTTCACTGAGCGGATACGGGTTTTTACAAAGAGATACATGAAGGGGGCGTATCCGGCTGGATACGCCCCCTGTTCCGCCCGAAAAGCACGGGTGCCGCGCGGCCACCGGCCGCCCGACCGACCCTCAGCCGGCCCGCACCGCCCGCCCGGGCGGCACCGGCACCAGGACCGAGCCCAGGGCCCGGGCCGAATCGTTGCGGCACGCATCACCGCATGCGGCGTCCAGCGAGCAGCAGAGCGAACAGATCGGGCCCGGAGTGGACGGGCAGTCGGCGATGTCGGTGATTACGGGCCTTCGCGGCTCAGTCAACGACCCGTCACAAGCCCCGCCATGTCCTTCACTTCACCGGGAGGTGGTACGCGACCCGGTAGCGGTCCGCCGGCACCACCACGTCCGCCGTCTCGACCGCCCGGCCCGACGCGTAGTACGTCCGCTCGATCACCATCACCACATGGCCCGGTACGCCGCCGAGCGCCAGCAGCTCCTCGGCGAGGCCGGGACGCGCGCCGACCTCCTCCACCACGTTGTCCACGACGATGTCGATGGCGGCCATGCGCTCGACCACACCACACCCGCCGAGCGGCCCTTCCTCGGGGAGCATCACCGGCGTCCGGCCCGTGACCTCCAGCGGCTCCCAGGACGTGGAGATCATCATGGCCTCGCCCGCGTCCCGGTAGAGGTAGCGGGTGCGCATCACGCGGTCGCCGAGCTGGATGCCGAGCCGGGCGGCGATCTCCGGGCTCGCGCCCTCCTGCTCGCTGCTGGACTCCCAGGTGCCCCGGGTCCCGCCCTCCGCCTGCTCCTGGCGGAAAGGGCTCGCACCCGACGGCGGCCGGAACCCGGAACGGGCCACCCGCCGCGGAACGGGCCGCTCGCGCACATACGTCCCGGATCCGGACCGGCCCTCGACCAGACCCTCCGCCATGAGCACCTTGCGGGCTTCGAGGGCGACGGTGTCCGAGACGCCGTACTCCTCACGGATCCGTGCCTGTGAGGGCAGGCGGGTGTGCGGCGGCAGCGAGCCGTTCACGATCTTCTCCCGCAGATCGCTCGCAACGCGCAAGTAGGCGGGCTGCTCACCGAATGTCACTGGCCACTCCCAACAGGTTGACAGACAGCAACAGACTGGCAACCGTGGGTCGTTGGCCGCAAGTGTGGGCCAAAGTTTCACTCGATGTGATGATTTGCCGGTGGGCAGCGGTTTACCGCCGGTACGTCCGGGTCCCCGAACACGTTCAGGCCCGGGCCGCTCTCCGACCCGTGAAGCTACCGGTCACCTCGGCGCCGTCACCGCGTCGCAGTCGACGATCCGAACAATTCGGGCGGCCTGGCAGCGAGAAAGGGGCGGCCGCGAACGGCCGCCCCTCCGCCTGTCAGGCCCTGACGGGGGTCAGGATCAGAACTGAAGCGCCCAGACGTCGATCCGGCCCGTGTCGTAGCGGGCGTTGTCGCTCACCCGCAGCTTCCACGTGCCGTTCGCGACCTCGGACGACGCGTTCACCGTGTACGTGGTGAGGATGTTGTCCGCGCTGCCGCCGGAGCCGTACGCCTTCAGGTTGTAGACGGAGCCGTCGGGGGCGACGAGGTCGACCCTCAGGTCACCGATGTAGGTGTGCTTGATGTCCACCGAGACGGCGAGGTTCGAGGGCGCGTTGCCCGCGACACCGCTGACGGTGATCGGCGACTCGACCGTGGCGTTGTCGTTGATCGCGTAGTCGCCGGTGTTCTCGAACTTCGGTCCGGGCGGGGTGGTGCTGCCGCCGCCGACGTACAGCAGGCGGTTGGGCGAGCCGGTGCCCGGGTTGCCCACCACACCGGAGGTGGCGGCGGTGGTCAGGGCCGAGGAGACCTGGGCCGGGGTCGCGGTCTTGTTGGCGGCCAGGTACAGGGCGGCCGCACCCGCGACGTGCGGGGTCGCCATCGAGGTGCCGGAGATGGTGTTCGTGGCCGTGTCACTGGTGTTCCAGGCCGACTTGATCGACGAGCCCGGGGCGAAGATGTCCAGGACGCTGCCGTAGTTGGAGAAGCTGGAACGGGCGTCGGAGCTGGTGGTGGAGCCGACGGTGATGGCCTCGGTGACCCGCGCGGGCGAGTAGTTGGAGGCGTTGGAGCCGTCGTTGCCCGCCGCGACCGCGTAGGTGATACCGGAGGCGATGGAGTTGCGCACGGCCGTGTCGAGGGCGGTGTCGATGCCGCCGCCGAGGCTCATGTTGGCGACGGCCGGCTTGACGGCGTTCTGCGTCACCCAGTCGATGCCGGCGACGACCTGCTCGGTCGTGCCGGAGCCGGAGTTGTCGAGCACGCGGACGCCGACGATCTTGGCCTTCTTGGCCACACCGTAGGAGGACCCGGCGACGGTGCCGGCGACGTGCGTGCCGTGACCGTGGCCGTCCTGTGCCGTGTTGTCGTTGTCGATGGCGTCGTAGCCGTAGGAGGCGCGGCCGCCGAAGTCGCTGTGGGAGATGCGTACGCCGGTGTCGATGACGTACGCCGTCACACCCTCGCCCGCGGCGTCGGGGTAGGTGTAGCTCTGGTTCAGCGGGAGCGCCCGCTGGTCGACCCGGTCGAGGCCCCAGGACGGCGGGCTCGGCTGCGTGCCGGAGACCTTGAAGACACGGTTCTGCACGACGGACTCGACGGCGGGGTCCGCCGCGAACTTCTTGGCCTGCGCCTCGGTGAGCTGGACGGAGTAGCCGTTGAGCGCGGCGTTGTACGTCCGCTTGATCTTCGCGCCGTACTCGGCCGCGAGAGCCTTGCCCGCCTTCGAGCCCGCGTCTGCCTCGGACTCGTCGAGCGTGACGATGTAGCTGCCCTTGATGGCGCCGGGGGCACCGGCGTTCTCGATGACGCCTTCCGGCGCCGGCTCGACCGCGACGGCCGGAAGGGCGGAGACCGTGCCGAGCGAGAGCGCGGCGACGGCTATGGCGCTGGCCGCGGCGAGTCTTCGCCGCGAGTCACGCATCACAGACATGTGAGGGGTCCTCCTCATAGGTGGTGCGTTGCTGTGGGGGTCATGACAGATGAACGGCAGGGGCATGCCAACGATCTGGTATCAACTCGTCAACCCCCCTTGTCCATCCGCCGAGCGAAAGATTGGCGGATCCATAGGAATCGCACAAGAGGACAGGCGACAGCGAAATACGAGCGCCACACGGCTGCCATGCTGGCGACCCATGACGTCCTACCGATGCCCCCGTTGCACGAGTTACTGGCCGGTCGATTCTGACATCTGGTGCTGCCCGGACTGCCGGAGCCCCCTCGACCTGGACTTCAGCGCCGGGGCCGTTGTCCGCACGGCACTGGCGGGCCGCGTGAATTCGCTGTGGCGCTACGAGGAGGCGCTGCCGCTGTCCGCGCCCGCGGCCACACTCGGCGAGGGCCGCACTCCGCTCGTTCCCCTCACGGCGAACGTGTCGGCGAAGCTCGACTTCGTCATGCCGACGCTGTCCTTCAAGGACCGGGGCGCGGTCATGCTGGCGGAGCTCGCGCGGCGGCTCGGGCCGCGCCGGGTGATCGCCGACAGCAGCGGGAACGCGGGCACGTCCGTCGCCGCGTACTGCGCGCGGGCGGGTCTCGCGTGCACGGTGTACGTCCCCGAGGGCACGTCCGCGAAGAAGACCGAGCAGATCCGGGCGCACGGGGCGCGCCTGGAGACGGTCCGCGGCGACCGCGAGGCCACGGCGTCCGCCGCGCGGGCGGCGGCCGGCGAGCCCGGCGTCTTCTACGCGAGCCACGTCTACAACCCGTACTTCCTGCACGGCACCAAGACGTACGTCTACGAGCTCTGGGAGGACCTGGGCGGCCGCCTCCCGGAGGCGATCGTCGTGCCCGTCGGCAACGGCACCCTGCTGCTCGGCGCCGCGCTCGCGCTCGACGAACTGCTCGCCCACGGGCTGATCGACGCGCGCCCCGCACTGGTCGCCGTGCAGGCGGAGGCGGTCTCGCCGCTGGCGGCGGCGTTCCGCGCGGGCGCGCAGGACCTGCTCGCCCCCGCGCCCGCGACGCCGACCCTCGCGGAGGGCATCGCGATCCCGAACCCGCCGCGCGCCCGGCAGATCCTGCGCGCGGTACGGGAGTCCGGCGGCGAGTTCCTGACGGTGACGGAGGACGAGATCCGCGCGGCGCAGAAGGACCTCGCGGCACGGGGCCTGTTCGTGGAGTCGACGGGTGTGGCGTGCTGGGCGGCGGCCGGTTCCTGGACCCACCGCACGGCGGTGGTCCCCCTGTGCGGCGCGGGCCTCAAGACGGGCGTGGCGCGGTAGAGAGGAGCGGGCCGGCCCCGCCGCCCAGCGGGTGTGACATGTCAGGCAGGGAGCGGGGCCCACGCCAGGGTGTTGGTGAGCGTCACGCCGTGGCTGGTGAAGTCCAGGCTCACCCGGTCCCCGTCGGCCATCGTGTGCCCGCCGTGGAAGCTGCTGCGATCGGCCCCGATGTACACGTAGTGCACCCGTCCCGGCCAGTGCAGCACCTCGTAGGCGAAGAGCCGGGACATCATGGCGTCGAGCTCGTAGTGCAGGGCGTCGGTGCCCGTGGTGAAGGTGCCCTTCCAGGAAACGGCGCCGTCCCGTTCGATGGTCACCTCGCCGGTCACCTTCCGCGGCGGCGGGCCCAGGTGCAGTGCGGGCGACAGCGCCGCCTCGCACAGCTTCGCGTACGACAGGTGCCCGGCGTGCTGCTTGAAGCGACCGATGTCGGTGACGTCGTTGCCGAACGAGTAGCCCATGTACCGAGGCCGGCCCTCCTGGTCCCCGACGTAGACGAGGACGATCTCGGCCTCCTCGCACACGGCGACGGCGTCCCCCGGCACGGAGAGCGGCTCACCCGGCACCCGGAGCGAGTTCCCGAGCCCCTTCACGAACCAGTTGGGCTGGTCCTGCATGGTGGCGTCGGCCTTGACGTTGTGCGTCATCATGAAGCCGCTGACCAGGGCGTCGCCCACGTGGTCCGGCATCAGAGGGGGCAGCAGGCGGACCCGGTGCCGCTCCCCGGCCGGTACGTCCACCGGTATGCGCCCCGCGGTGATCGCCGCGGCGTCGCCGCCGGACTGCCCTATGAGCGTGGCGAGTCGGGCGCCGTGCAGGGGATACAGCCGCAGGGCCGTCCCGTCCTGCGGTACGCCGAGGCCGACGTACCGTTCACCGTCGTAGGCGCATTCGAAAAGCACGGACATGAAGATTCGTCCCCTCTCAGGCGTTCCTCGCCATGGCGAGTCGGTCCACCTTGCCGTTGCTGGTGAGCGGGAAGCTCTCCACCTGGAGGAAACGCCGCGGAATCATGTAGCTGGGAAGGCTACGGGAGAGCGTGCCGCGCAACTCGCGTGCGTCCGTCGCCGTCCCCACGTAGAAGGCGACGAGGTCATGGCTGCCGACCCGGCCGGGAACCGCCAGGACCACCGCGTCGGAGACGTTCGGATGGAGGCGCAGAGCACCCTCGATCTCGTGGAGTTCGACGCGGTAGCCGCGGATCTTGACCTGCGAGTCGATCCTGCCGAGATGGGTGAGGGTTCCGTCGGGTGCCTGGCGTACGAGGTCTCCCGTGCGGTACCAGTCGTCCGGCTTCGGCGAACGGTCGTCGGGGACGGCGGCGAACCCCGCACCCTCCGCCGTCAGGAAGCGTCCGCTGTTGTCGCGCTCGTCGAGGTACCCGGCGAACCGCTGGGGGCCCCGGACACAGAGCTCGCCCTCGTGTGCCACCTGGCCGTCGGAGACGATGACCGACTCCATGTGCGGATAGACGTGGCCGATCGGGATCGTCCGGTTCGTCGTCTCCGGCCACGCGGCCATCCGGTCGTCGAGCCGGTACGCACTGACGAAGACGGTCAGCTCGGTCGGACCGTAGACGTTCTCGATGGCGCCTTCGGGTGTCGCGTGCTTCCACGCCTCCGCCTGCTCGCGCGTCAGCTGCTCGCCGAGGAACAGGCTGAGGCGCACCGACGGCATGGAATCCGGTGCCAGTTCGCCGAGACCGACGGCCGCGGAGACGACCGACGGCACCGAGGTCCAGTGCGAGATGTTCCGCTCGTTCACCCACTGGACCGGGTGCACCATGTCCCTGGGGCTGGGTGCGACGAGCGTCGCCCCCGAACCCCAGGCCACGAACAGGTCGAAGACCGAGACGTCGAAGGCGAAGTCGAAGGTCTGCGTCATACGGTCGCCGGGCCCCACGCCGTACCTGGCCATGTTGTGCTCGACGAAGCTCAGCGCGTTGGCGTGGGAGACGGGGACGCCCTTGGGGCGTCCGGTACTGCCCGAGGTGAACAGGATGTACGCCGTCGACTGGGCGTCCACCGGTGTCCCGGCCGGGCGGGGCGACGCAGGAGGCTCGTCGGGCCCGCCGAGTGCGGGGATCTCCAGGACCGTCAGCTGTTCGTCCGCCGCGAGTTCGGCGGCCGCGCCCGCGAGCTTGTCCGTCAGGACGAGCGGGAGCGCCGCAGTGCGGGTGATCGTACGCACCCGGTCCGCCGGCGCGGAGCTGCTGATGGGAACGATGGTCGCGCCCAGCTTCAGAATCGCGAGGTAGGCGACATAGGACCGGGCACACTTCGCCCCGATGAGGCCGATCCGCGACGGGATCTCGCCACAGGACGCCTCCAGGAAGCGGCACAGCCGCTCCGCCTCGGCATCCAAGGACGCATAGGTCAACGGCTCGTCGTCCGGGGTCTCCAGGGCGACGGCGTGCGGATGACGGCGGACCGTCGATTCCACCAGCTGGTTCAAGCGGGCAACTTCGGTCATATGAAGGCGGTCATGCGGCGCCGAGGCGCCGCATGCTGCTCCCTCCCCATTCAGGCGTTGTCACTCCGGAACGCGAGAACGTCCGGATTCACAAGGTGCGGTGGCCGCTCGCCGCGCAGCATGCGCTCGACGTTCTCGACCGCCGCGGGCACCAGTGAGCGGTACATCTCCACGGTGTGACCGACCACGTGATCGGTCAGCATCACGTTCGGGCAGTTCCGCAGCGGACTCTCGGCCGGCAGGGGTTCGATCTCGAAGGTGTCGATCGCCGCACCGGCGATCGACCCCTCCCGCAGAGCGTCGGCCAGGGCCGGCTCGTCCACGATGCCACCGCGCGACGTGTTGATCAGTACGGCGCCGGGGCGCATGCGCTTCAGCTGCTCCGGCCCCAGGAGTCCGCGGGTCGCCCCGGTGAGCGGCAGGTGGATGCTCACGATGTCCGACTCCTCCAGCAGAGTGTCCAGGGAGCAGAACTCCACGTCGGGCCACTCGTCCGGGCGGGGCGTCCTGGTGGCGCACAGGATGCGGCCGACGCCCCAGCCGGCGAGCCTCGTGCACACCTCCCGGGCGATCCGGCCGAAGCCCACGAGACCGATGGTGGCGCCGCGCAGGGAGCGGCTGTCCAGCTCGCAGGGGCGGGGCCGCGGACGCATCTCGGCGACCGCGGCCAGCCGGTCGGGCAGCCGCAGGCGGAGGGCGAGAGCGAGCATGATCGTCGCCTCCGCCATGCTGCCGTGATTCTCCGGAGTCGCCCCGTTCGCCACCATGATCCCGCGCCGGGTGGCGTCGGGGACGTCGATGGAGTTGACGCCGCTCGACGCGAAGGCCACGCCCCGCAGTTCCGGGTGGCGGTCGAGCAGCTCCGGGCCGACGCGGGTCCGGGAGGTCACCACGAGGGCGTCCAGCGGCCCGTCGCCGGCCAGGAGCGGGTCCGTCGCGCGGACGACGTCGTGGCCGCGCCGGGCGAGCTCGCCCGCCACCTCGTCGAGCAGTTCGTCGAGCACCCGGTCGGTGCCGACGCACACGCGGGACTTCGTCATGCCTCTCGCCCCCGCGCGGGCAGCACAATGGTGATCGTCACGCGGCCTGGAACCCGTTCAGGTACGGAAGCCGCGCAGCCGCTTCGCTGACCTTCTCGGAGGTCTTGAGGAGCTCGGTGAGGGTGTCCCAGGTGCCGTTCACGAAGGCCTCGCGCAGCGACTGCGCGATCTCCACCTCGAACTCCCGCCCCGCGAGGCGGAACACGCCCTTCTCCAGGTCGACCTCGCCGACGGCGTCCGGGTCGGCCGCCCCGATGGCACGGGCGGCCTCCGCGTCCTCGGGAGACAGCGTCAGGCAGGGCAGGCCGATCGTCCCGCAGTTGCCGCGGAAGATCTCGCCGAAGCTCTCGCCGATGACGGCGCGCACGCCCCAGCGGTACAGGGCCTGCGCGGCGTGCTCACGGGACGAGCCGCAGCCGAAGTTCTTGGCGGCCAGCAGGATGGAGGCGCCTGCACGGGCCTCGTCGTCGAAGGGGTGGGTGACTCCCCGGGCGTGGTCCTGCTTGCGGTCGTCCTCGAAGACGTGGTTCCCGAGGGCGTCGAACGTCAGGTGCTTGAGGAAGCGCGCCGGAATGATGCGGTCGGTGTCGATGTCATTGCCGTCGAGCACCACCGTCGTACCTGAGACGGACCGGACGCGCGGGTCTACTGTGCTGGTCACGAGGGATCTCCTTAGGAAGCGAGGGGGGCGTCCGCAGCGCCGAACACCGCGGTCGGGTCACAGACGGAGCCGTTGACGGCGGCAGCGGCCACG
Source organism: Streptomyces sp. NPDC015127 (assembly GCF_043080095.1). Classification (NCBI taxonomy): domain Bacteria; kingdom Bacillati; phylum Actinomycetota; class Actinomycetes; order Kitasatosporales; family Streptomycetaceae; genus Streptomyces; species Streptomyces sp. NPDC015127. The sequence goes on along the minus strand of NZ_JBIBVE010000003.1, from coordinate 479,628 downwards.
GCGAGCGGGGACATGATCATCGTCCGGCCGGTCGGCGAGCCCTGCCGTCCCTTGAAGTTGCGGTTGGAGGACGACGCCGCCAGCTCGCGTCCCACCAGCTTGTCCGGGTTCATGGCCAGGCACATCGAGCAGCCGGCGAGCCGGAACTCGAAGCCCGCCTCCTGAAGGACCTTGTCCACGCCGAGGCGCACCAGCTCCTCGCGGACCGCGTTGGAACCGGGCACCGCCAGGGCCCGGACACCGGGCGACACACGGGCCCCGGTCCGCTTGAGCGCGTCGGCCACCTCGAGGAAGTCGGAGAGGCGGCCGTTGGTGCACGAGCCGATGAACGCGACGTCGATGGGGTAGTCCCCGAGCGAGGTGCCCGGCTTCATGTCCATGTAGTCGTACGCCTCGTTGTACGAGGCGGCCACCTCCGGCGCGGCGTTCTCGGGCAGGGGCAGCAGCCCGTCCACCGGAACCGACTGTCCGGGGTTGATGCCCCAGGTCACCATCGGCCGGATGGTGGCGCCGTCCATCACCACCACGTCGTCGTACGCCGCGTCCGCGTCCGAGGCGATGGAGCGCCACCACGCGACGGCGCGGTCCCACGCCTCACCGGTGGGTACGGCCGGCCGGCCCTTGAGGAACTCGAAGGTCGTGTCGTCCGGGTTCACATAGCCGCAGCGGGCACCGCCCTCGACCGCCATGTTGCAGATCGTCATCCGCTCGTCCATGGACATCGCGTCGATGACCTCACCGGCGAACTCGTAGGCGTATCCCACGCCGCCGACGACGCCGAGCTCATGGATGACGTGCAGGATGACGTCCTTGGCGGTGACGCCCGGGGTCAGTTGGCCGTCGATCTGGATGCGCCGGACCTTGAGCCGGTTCATCGTGACCGTCTGGGTGGCGAGCACGTCGCGGACCTGGGAGGTGCCGATGCCCAGGGCGACCGCGCCGAACGCGCCGTGCGTGGAGGTGTGGGAGTCACCGCAGGCGATGGTCATGCCGGGCTGCGTGAGGCCCTGCTCGGGACCGATCACATGGACGATGCCGTACTGGCCGCTGTCCGGCGACAGGAAGCGGAGCCCGAAGTCCCGGGTGTTCTCCTCCAGTCGGGTGAGCATGTCCTCGCCCAGCTGGTCGAGGAAGGGGCGGGCCACGGTGTCCGTGGGGATGACGTGGTCGGCCGTGGCGACGTTCCGCTCCGGCATGGCGACCGACAGACCCCGCTCGCCCAGCATGGCGAACGCCTGCGGACTCGTGGCCTCGTGGACGAGGTGGAGACCGATGAAGAGCTGGCAGCGCCCGTCTCCGTAGTCACGCACTGTGTGCAGGTCGAACACCTTGTCGTACAGCGTTGAGCCCATGAGTTGCCTTCCTTGCCTCTCGTACTCGGGTCACTTCGGTGCTTTGGTGGGGGCCGCGGTACCCGCGGTCACTCCGCCGTCGACCGCCAGGGCCTGGCCGGTCACGTAGCTGGACGACGGGCTCGCCAGCCATACGGCCGCAGCCGCGACTTCCTCCGGTTCCCCCAGCCGGCCCAGCGGGGCACGCCGCGCACGCGCCTGCAGCTGGTCGCCGGAGGGGTACAGCTCGCGCAGCATGTCCGTGTCGGTGGAGCCCGGGCAGACCGCGTTCACCCTGATCCCGTGGGGAGCCAGCTGGAGTGCGGCCGCCTTGGTCAACCCCACGACGCCGTGCTTCGTGGCCGCGTACATGGGGCTGCCCGAGTGTCCGAGGAAGGAAGCCACCGAGCCCGTCGTGACGATGGACCCTCCCCCTGCATCGATCATGGCCCTCGCCTGATGCTTGAGACACAGCCACATGCCCATGAGATTGGTTGCCACGACTGCGGCGGCATCCTCGTAACGGGCCTCCGCCAGCGGGCCGGTCGGGCCGAAAGTACCAGCAGTGTTCAAGGCGGCGTCCAGACGCCCGAACTCTGAGACAGCCGTGTCGACCAGTGACCCGACGCTGTCCTCATCGGTGACATCGCAGGTCAGGGCCATGCCGCGCGAGCGGTCCACCTTGGCGAGTTCCAGCGATTCCTGCAGCAGGGCGGTGCGCCGGCCCGCCGCGATCACCAGGGCGCCCGCATCGGCGAACGCGGCCACTGCCGCGCGGCCGATACCGCTCCCCGCTCCTGTGATCAGGACGACCTTGTCCTCAAGTCCCGCTCCGGTGGTGGGCGTTCGGAAATCGTTCACTGGATGTGCAAGCCTCCGTTCACGTCGACGACGCAGCCGGTGGTGTAGCCGGCCTCCTCGCCGCACAGGTGCACGACGGCGCCGACCGCCTCGTCCACCGTTCCGTACCGGCCCATGGGGAGCCGGCTCATCAGGTCGTCCCGGCGCTGCGGATCCATGTCCCGCCGCGCCTGAAGGAGCCGCTCGGTGGCGATCGGGCCGTGCGCGACCGCGTTCACCGCCACTCCGCTGGCCGCCAGTTCGTACGCGCACTGCTTGGTGTAGCCGATGACCGCGGCCTTGGCGGCGACATAGGCGGCGTTGCTGAAGATGGAATACGTACGTCCGGCGATCGAGGCCAGATTGACGATCCTGCCCCACCCCCGGGAGCGCATGGCCGGCACGCACAGCCTCGTGAAGGTGAAGCAGCCGACCAGGTTCGCCGTCATCGCATCCGTCAGATCCTGCTCGCGCAGGTCGGTCAGCGGGATGCGCCGGGTGTCCCCGCCCACGCAGTTGACCAGGATGTCCGGCATCTCGTCCGTTCCCAGCTCGGCCACGTGGTCAGCCACCTCCTGAGTGGCCGTCACATCGATGCGCCACGTCCGCGTGCCGGCCGGCAGGGGGCTCGCGGCCTTGGCCAGTGCCTCCTCGTCCCGGTCGATCATGACCACGGCGACGCCCTGTTCGGCGAGGCGCCGCGCCACGCCGAGCCCGATGCCGGAGGCGGCCCCGGTGACCCAGGCGCGTCGCTGCCTCGTGTCCGTGCTCGCTGTCACTGGTCCTCTCCCACTTTCCTTACGGCGCGCGGCACGCACCGGCCGAGCAGTTCCGGCGTCGGCTCAAGTCCCAGGCCCGGCCCGGAAAGCGCCGGAGCCCGGGACGTACGCCGGTCCACGTGGTAGGCAGGCCGGGTCAGTTCAGGGCCGAACCACTCGTCCTGGCGGCCGGCCTCGACGGCGACGGCCGAGCCCAGCCCGGTACCGATGAGGCGTCCGGCGGCCCACAGCGGACCCACCTCGCCCACCTGGACGCCGAGTTGCACGCCCAGACCGGCCGCCTTCGCCGTCCGCGCGAGGGTCAGCAGCCGCAGAGGGCCGCCGCACTTGGAGACGCGCAGGTTGACGAGGTCGGCGGCCTGGTGGTCGAGGCATGCCCGGATGTCCTGGGCCGAGGAGAAGGACTCGTCCAGCATCACCATCAGCCCGGCCCGCCTGAGCGCCGCCAGCTCCCGCCAGCGGCGTGGGGCGAGCGGTTCCTCCAGCCAGGAGAGCCCCGCCTCCGTCAACTCGCCCGCGCACTTCAGCACGTCGTCCGTCTCCCAGGCGCCGTTGGCGTCCACGGAGACCGTGGCGGCGGGCAGCAGCGCCCGTACCCGTCCCACCAGTGCGGCGGCCTCGGCCACATCCGGCCCGGCCTTGAGCTTCACGTGCGGGATCAGCGCGCTGTCGGCCTCCAGGAGCGCCGCCAGATACGCGACGGGATCCCGGCCCAGGTCCAGCACGGTCGCCACCGGCGCCGGTGCGGGCTCCTGGGCCAGCACATCGCCGAAGCCGGCCCGGTGCAGCGCCCGGAATCCGGCGACGCCGTGGCGCCGGCAGACGAAGTCGAAGAGCGCCGTCTCCAGTCCGGCCGCCGCGGCCGGCGCGGGTTCGCCGCCCCGGCCCAGGACTTCGGGCAGCCGCAGGCCGACGAGGACGGCGAGGGCCTCGTCCAGGGGGAGCCGGTCCAGTTCGGCGACGGCCCCGGGGAGCGGTACGCGGGCGAGCGCGTCCACCACGGACTCCACGGACTCCCCCGTGACGTACTCCCGGGGTGCCGCCTCGCCCCATCCGTCCGCCCCCTCGCCGCGGACGGCGACGAGAACGGACGCCGAGGCGGTACGCGCCTTGAGGGCGTGGCGGAAGGGGCGGCCCATCGGAATCCGCGCCTCGTACAGCTCGACACTCAGCATGCGCCACCTGCCCGTACGACCTCGGCCAGCCAGTCCCAGTACGCGTCCCGGGAGTCCGTGAACTCCAGGTAGTGGGACGAGACGGGGAACCGGCGGACACGGGCGTGCGGTGCGAGGGATCCGAGCACGTCCAGCGATGCCGCCAGGTCGATGATCGAATCCTCTGCCGGGAGCGCCACCTCCACCCGGTGGGCGGACCAGGGCCCGTCGCCCGCCTCCAGATACCGGTCCTCGACCTCGACCATCACGGCCCGGAACGAATCGGTCAGGGACCGGGTCATGAGCCCGTCGTTGGCCATCATCCGCAGGTAGTCGGGATCGGAGGTGTACTGCTCGTCCTCGATCTGCACGACGGAGTACGCCATGCCCTTGCGCTGCCGCGCCTGCGCGCGGCCGGCGTCCCCCAGGCGCGCACGCTGCTGGCCCAGCGCCGGCGCGCAGAACACGATCTGCGCGCCGGTCGGGACCCGGCCGGTGGCCACCATGGCGGCGAGGAGGCTTCCGCCGAAGCTCTGTCCGAGCACGGTGACCGGAGCATGCGCGGCGGCGGCGACCCGGGCCAGCGTCGAGCCGTAGTCGTCGAGCACGGTGCGCGCGTCGTCGAGATGGCCGCGCCGGCCGCTGCTGCGCCCGGAGCCCCGCCGGTCGAGCACGGTCAGCCGGACGCCGCGCTCCAGCAGGGCGGGACCGGTCTCGAAGAGCCAGCCCGCGTGGCTCTGCAGCCCGTGGACATAGAAGAGGTCGACCAGATCCGCCCGACCGTCGTCCCAGGTGTGCAACGCCAGCGACACGTCGCCGCTGAGCACCTCGCTGCGCAGAAGGCCGGGGGAACCGGTTGCCGTCCCGTCACGCATCGGCGCCGACGCCCGCTTCGTCCAGCCGGGGGAAGTCGCCCCCTTCCCACCGTGCGATCAGCGAGTCGGCCACCAGCTGCGAGAACTCCCGCCGGCCCGGGACCATCTGGCCGGACTCGACGAACAGGGTGCGGGCCGCGTCCCACCGGCGGCGCCAGTGCAGCGCGTCGGTCTCCGCGCGCTCGGGGGCGGCGGCGCTCCGGGCGACCACGGACGGGAACCACGGACGGTCCGAGGGCTCGTGCGAGGGGTAGTAGCGGAAGTCGAAGCTCCACCGGAGGCGGTCCGAGCCGTTGACGGTGGATCCGTGCGGGGTGCGCTTGTGGAGCAGGACGATGTCGCCCTTGGTGACGGGCAGCGGCACCGCGTGCGCCTGGAGGTCGCTCACCGTGTCGGCGTCCATCGGCCAGGGCAGCAGCTTCTCCTCCTTGTGCCTGCCGGGCACGACGAGCAGGCACCCGTGCTCCTCGTCCACGTCCATCAGCGGGATCCAGCAGGTCACCATGGTCGTGTCGTCGGACTGCGGGATCTGCGTCATCGCGTCCTGGTGCCACAGGGTGGGGGCGTGCAGCGTCTCACCGCGCCGCGCGCCGAACCGCCCGGACGTGTCGGGAGCGGGCAGCTTGAGGCGCACGTGCTGGTTCGGGCTGGCCGATATCTCGTCGCCGACCAGCCGGGACACCACATCGAGCACGCGCGGGTTGCGCAGCAGGGCGAGCACGGCGGGTCCCGTGTGCACCTTGCTGGCCGGCTGGAGCGAGGTGAAGGGCATGTGCGGCAGCGTGATGTCCAGCTCGCTCAGCAGCGCGGGTTCGAAGCCCGGCAGCGCCGCGAGCGCGACCAGGTGCTCGTCGAACGGCTTGCCCGCGAGGTCCTCGCCCCCGGTGAAGGCGCCGTCGCGCCGCCAGCCTTCGGCCCGCTCGGTGAGCAGCTGCGCGTACTCGGCGCGCACGTCCGTGAAGTCCTCCTCGCGGAGCACGCCTCGCACCACGGCGTAGCCGTCGCGGTCGAAGTCCTCGGCGAGAGTGGCCGTGTCAGTCATTCCTGTCCCCTGTTGTCTTCCGGTGTTCGTGCCGTGTCGATCTCTTCGAGTTCCTGGAGCAGGGAGGCATCCGCGTTCAGCCAGCGGTGCTTCACCTGTGTCGCGGACGCGCCCCGTGCCACCCGCCGTTCGGCCAGCCTGCGGAACGTGCCCGGCAGGACCACCCGGGCCCGCAGCGGCCGGAGCCGCCCGGAGCCGCGCTTGTCCGCGTACTCCGTGTTCACGCGGCCCAGTTCGGCGTCGACGTGCGCGCAGAACCGGTCGCTGCCGGGGCCGCTGCCGCCCTCCCACTCCATCAGCAGGACATAGCCCGGCGGCTGACCCCAGACCGGTACGACGGAGAAGCTGTTGGAGACCGACGAGTGCCCGGCGGCCGAGCGGATCGCCGCATGCACGTCGGACTCGCTCAGCTTCTCCCCGGTGAAGGAGGTGACGGAGCCGCCGCGTCCCTCGAAGTCCAGCCGGGGCAGATGCCCCACCCGGCCGACCACGCGGTAGATGTCCCCCGTGTCGTACCGGTACAGGCCGTTGGCCTGGCTCATCACCAGCCGGTAGGTGCCGCCGCTCTCCAGCGCCTCGGGCGTGTACGTCTCCACGTCCGGGTCCAGCGGCTCGCCGGCATCGGCCGGGTTGCAGGGCACGAACTCGAACAGCCCCTGGTCGACGGCGAGCGGGCCGGCCGAGGTGTGCGTGTCGACGGGGAGCGTGACGATGCCCTCCGTGCCCGTGGTGCTGAAGGGGATCAGCGGTATCCCGGGAGCGATGCGCTCCAGCCAACCGCGGTAGTACCGCGCGGACGCCGAGTTCCAGCACACGAGCAGCGACAGCTGCGGCCACAGGTCCGTGAGCGTCACGCGTCCGCTGAAGGCGAAGGCCGCCTCCAGCCTGGCCGCGACCTCCTGGTCGGCCGTCAGCCGCCGGTCGGGCGCGCCCATGAGGGTGCCGTCCCGCAGATCCTTCAGCAGCATCTCCAGCTCGTCGTTGAGCAGGTCGGCCAGGGCGGTGATGCGCGACGGATTGACCGCTGCCACCAGGCGGACGTCGGAGCCGGCCAGCAGCCGCAGCTTGACGTACAGGGACAGGTCCCCTGAGTCGTCGAGGAACCACCGCTCCCCGTACCAGGGCGGTGTCCAGTCCTGCGGGCCGACCGAGGACGGCCGTTTGGTGATGCTGTAGACGGGCAGCGCCTCGCCGGTCGCCCAGGGGCTGTGGACGGCCGAGCGCTCCCACGACATGTCGAGGACGTTGCCGGGGCGGTACCGGTCCAGCCCCAGCCGCTGGAAGTACAGGCCCCACTGGGCGTACAGCGCCGGTCCCCGGTAGCGGTTGCGCCAGTGGCGTGTGGTGGGGATGTACTTCGGACTGCCCGTGGTGCCGGAGGTGGTGAGCAGGGCATACGGGTCGCTCTCGGTGAGGACACGTTTCTCCCCCGTGCGGATCCGGTCCACGTAGCCGCGGAAGACGTCGTAGCCCCGCACCGGCACGGCCGCCTTGAAGTCCGCGACGGTCCGCACCCGGCCCAGGCCGTGGTCGTGGCCGAAGGCCGTCCACCGGGACTGTGCCAGCAGGTCCGCGAACACCCGCTCGGTCACCGGACCGGGCTCGCGGCACCACTGGCACTGCCTGCGGTGGGCGAGCCGGGTCGCCTGGACGAATGTGTCTCGGTTCACCGGGCCCGGTCTTCCCCCACTGTCCCGGCCGCGGGGCGTCCCAGCCGGTCCAGCACGGGCCTCAGCCAGTCCTCGACCGTCGCCCTGTCGTCCAGGCGGCTCTCCGGCAGGCTCAGCTCCTCCACGTCCTGCGCGTCGGTCAGGGTGCCGAGGACGACGCAGCTGCCGAGGTAGGCCATCCAGGACAGCTGGACCTCCATCGTCTCCCGCGCCACCCGGCCGAGGGGGTCGCCGAAGCGCTGCTTCATCGCCGCCTCCATGAGCCGGCGCATGGTCGTCAGGGCACCCTCGGCAGCGGCGCAGCGGCTGACGAGACTCCCGGTCCTGGGAATCGCCACCCGCTCGGGCGCCAGCGCGGACAGGTCCGTCCCCGCATCGAACCTGCCGATGAGCTCGGCGAATTCCTCGACCCAGTCCTGCTCGGTCTTCGTGTTGCCGGACACGCTCAGCAGAGGCAGCGCGCCTCCCGCATGCTGCGGGGCAAGCGTCTGGACGAGGTGCCGGGCCCATACGGACGCCGAGCAGTAGGACAGCAGCACACGCGGGCCCCTGGCCCGGCTCACCGTGTCGTGGCAGCGTCGCAGGCAGTCCTCGATCTCCTGCGGCTCCAGGCTTCTCGGCACCGGGAGTTCGACGACGGCGACCTCCGGGAACGCCTCCCGGACGACGGCCGCCAGGGCGGGTTCGGCCCGTGCCCCGGGGTAGTCGACCGTGAAGACCGTCAGTTCCTCCTGGCGCTCCCCCGCCGCCTTGCCGACGACCTCCACCAGTTCCGCGACGGACGAGTGCGCGGCCGCGACGATGTGGTCGACGCCGCTGCGGATGGCGCGCAGGAGCCGTCCGGCGTCCCGCTCCCCGACGAGGGCGAGGCTGTAGTCCAGTTCGAGGGCCAGCTCGGCTCCGGTGTCCAGGAGATGGATGTTGCAGTGGCGCTTGATGCTGCCGGTGCCCAGCGGGTGGGTGCGCCACGAGCCGTCCCTCATGGCCGGCGGCGCGATGGGCGCTTCCGCGGCCTGGAACAGGATGTTGGCGTAGGGAGCGAGGGTGCGGGCGGCGGCGTAGGCCCCCAGCTCGTCGAGCACCACCTCGACCGGCAGCTCGGAGCGTCCCAGGCTCTCCACCACGTCCGCGTGCACCTGGCGCACGTAGTCGGTGGTCCCGCCCGGTGTGCCGAAGTCGCCGACGAAGAAGATCTGGTTGGTGAACAGACCCGCGGTCTCCCGGTAGTCCGCGCGGTTGCGGTTGGCGACCCCGCTCATCACGACCACGTTGTCCTCGCCCGACATGACGTGGGCGGCGGCGAGGAGGCTGGAGAGCATCAGGCTGTAGGTGGTGACGCCGAGGGTCCGCGCGGCGGCGCGGACGGCGTCCGCCTCGCCGGGCCCGTCCCAGACCAGCTGTGCCGTGCCCGCGCGCTGGCCGCTCGCCTCGCCGTCCCGGCCGGCGATGGTGAAGTCGGGCGACACGCGCGCGAACTTCTCGCGCCAGTAGGCGATGTCGTCGGCGTAGACACCGGCCCGGGCCCGGGCGTCCAGCGTGCCGGCGTAGCGGCTGAACGGCGTCGCCTCGGGCAGTTCACCGCCCGCACCGCTGTAGAGGGCGAGGAAGTCGCCGGCGAGCAGGTCCACCGACCAGCCGTCGGCCGTGATGTGGTGCACGCTGAAGTACACGATGCCCGTGCCGTCCTCCAGCGGTACGCAACCGCCGCGCACGGGCGGCTCCTGGCCGAGCGGGAACGTCCGTCCCACCTCGGCACGGATCACGGCGTTCGCGTCCTCGGCTGACGCGGCCCGCGGGTGACGGGCGAACTCCGCCTTCTCGGGCCAGTCCGGCACTTCGTCGAGCAGGAGCTGCCCGGCGGCGTCCATGACGTAGCGGTTGCGCAGCGACTCGTGCCGTGCCACGAGCGCGCGGAAGGCGGCTTCCGCCTTGTCGGCGTCGAAGTCGCGGGAGCAGTACATCGCGCGGCCGATGTTCAGGAAGGCGGCCGACCCGTCGCCTTGTGCGTGCCTCCAGTGCCGCCGCTGCGAGGCGGTCGCCGGAACTGCGCCGGCGGGCGCCTCGGCGACCTGCGCCTGCGGTTCCGGCCCGGCGGACGCGGCCTCGTCGAGCAGATCGCTCAGCGGGCGGGGCCCGAGAACCCGGGCCACCGGTACGACGACGCCCAGCTCCTGTTCGATCCGCATGATGGCGGCGTACGCCTCCAGCGAGCTGCCGCCGTTCTGCGCCCACGACCGCGTGGTGCTCGCCGTCTCCCCGCCTGCCGGGTTCCGCCGCAGGGCCTCGAGCAGCACGGTTTCCATGGCTGCCCGCAGTTCGTCAGCTTTCATACTTTCCTGCCTGATGTAGACGTGTGGCCGTCTCGGGACGGGTGGTGGTGGGGGTCCCCTGGAACGGGGCACGTGCCGTTGCGCGCCGGCTGCGCAGGGAGGAAGAGGTCGTACAGCTACACCGCGTCACTCACCCGCCGCTGCGGGGGTGCGCGCCGGTTCACCGCCGAGCAGCGTGATCATGTCAGCGGTCCAGTCCTGGTCGCCGACACCGTCCTTCGCGAACATCTCCCGGACGTGGCCCAGGAACTCCACGGTGGTGCGGCGCAGTTCGTCGGCGTCCGCGCAGTCGAGGACGACGTTGCAGGCAATCGCGTCGGTGTCGGTCCGGGGGGCGCCCTCGCGGGCGATCTCGTCCACGGTGGCCGCGCCGGCCGCCTTCAGGTGTGCCGGGGAGACGCGCGACAGGACGTCGCCCTCCGCGCTCGCGAACGGGACGAACATGCCCGCCACCGACCGGCCTTCGGCACGGGACGGCAGGGGCTGGGCCGGCAGCCCGGCCGTGATCAGCAGGGCCTGGCGGACGAGGTCGAAACCGGAGTGCCGCTTGAGCAGCCGGCTCAGGTGCCCGCCGACGCGGCAGTTGATCTCGATGATCTCCGGCCCGTCGCTGCCCAGCTTGACCTCGGTGTGCGTGACGCCGTCGTCCATCCCGAGCGCGTGATGGGCGCCGATGACGAGCTGCTCGACCTGCTGCCTGAGGTCGGCGGGAAGCCGGCACGGAAGGATGTCCCCGGTCGTCGCGACCTGCCCGTGCCCCCCGCCCTTCCGGCCGCGGGTGTACACGGGGAACTTGCCGAACACCGTGATCACGTCATGGCGGCCGGCGATGCTCTGCACCTCGACGGAGACGTAGTCCGCCTGCCACGTCTCGTCCGACGGCGCGGCGGTGGGGATGAACTGCTCGGCGTAGAGGGAGCTCCCCTCGCGCCAGGACCGCTTGAGCGCCTCGCACCGGTCCGCGGTGTCCACCACCGTGACGTCCGTCCCCCCGGCGCCGCGGCGGGGCTTGACGACGAACGGGAGGCCGAGTGCCGTGCGGGCGGCATCGAGATCGTCCGCGTCGGCGAGCGTCCGCGCGGCCATGGCGCTCAGGCCGGCGCCTCCGAGGGTGGTGCGCTGGACGTACTTGTCGGCCGACTCGGCACGGCGGTGCCTGACGCCCAGGTGGTCGCCGACGGCGGCTGCGAGCTCCAGTTCCGAGTCGGCGAACGTCACCACACCGGCCAGCGGTGCGCCGGGCACGTCCAGTTGACGCTCGTTCACCTCGACCGGCTCGCCGAACAGCCGGCTCGTGAGAGCGGCGAGTCCGGGCCACTGCTCACGCACACCCGTCCGCAGGAGCGGTACGACCTCGATGTCGTCCCCCGCGGCGACCAGGATGTCGCGTACGGTGGCGGCGCCTCGGGGCGAAAGCAGCACCCCGACGCGGGACTTCACTTCGCCGTCGCTTTCTCGGCCGCCTCCAGCAGCGCCGCCAGCGTGCCCTCCGTGAACAGGACGTCGACGGGGATCTGGATGCCCAGATCCTCCTCGATCCGCTGGATGAGGTCGATCGCCAGCAGGGAGTGCCCGCCGAGCTCGAAGAACCCGTCCTCGGGATGGGCCTCGGTCACATCGAGGACCTCGCACCAGCGGTCACGGATGATCGACTCAGACGCCACGGAGCTCTCCAGGAAGGTGTCGTATTACGCCGGTTGGGCGCATGCGAAGGGAAGTCGGAACAAGATCACCGTACACCAGAGCGTCTCAGCATAAGGAAGAGGTTTCTCAACTGCTGAGACAGTCAGGGGAGTTGCGACGCGCGGCACGAGGCCGGCGCGCGCCGACCGCTCAACTCCTCACACCTTGCTGGTGGTTCCCGGTGCATCGGAGGCGGGCGCCTTGTCCTGAGTGCGCTGTTCTGCGCCTCCTGGAGGAACGTTGCGAATCCGGCGCACACCGGGCACGAGCAGCACCGCCCCGCGCACCGCGAAGTTGGCCAACGCCACGGCGACCAGAATGGCTTCGGGCCCCACGACGGCGACCAGCATGCCGGTGACCGCCATGCCCAGCGGGTTCAGAGCGAGTGAGCCCAGCCATTCGTACGAACTGACCCGGGACAGCGCGTCGGAGGGAATCTCGCGCTGCAGGGTGCTCAGCCACAGGGCATCGGCCATCGTCACACCGGTGGCGCCGAGCAGCGCCACCACCGCCACCGGCTCGAGCCGCGACGTCGTCGCGAGGGCGAGCAGGAACAGGGAGTCCAGCCCCACCAGCAGCGTGGAGACGAGCAGGGGCCGGGCGGGCCGCCACCAGAACAGGAGCAGACCGCCCACGACCGATCCGACGCCCTGGACGGCGAGGACCATCCCCCAGCTGACGGCACCCATGCCGCCCTCCTCGGCGGCCATGACCGGCCCCACCACGAAGATGGCCGGGCGCACGAGTCCCTGGTAGAAGCCGAAGCTGCTCACCATCGACCAGACCCAGCTGCGGCCCGCGAACTCACGCCACCCGGTGACCAGGGACTGCCGCAAGGACTCCTCCGGCGCCGCCGTGGGCCGGGAGAGCGGCAGCTTCGCGATCAGCACCGCGCTGACCAGGAAGAGCAGCGCATCGCCGAGCACGATGTAGCCGGGGTTCCAGACGAGCAGCAGCCCGCCCGCCGCGGCGGGGCCGCCGATGGAGGCGATGCTCCTGCTGAGCGTCACCAGCGCCGTCGCGTCCTGGATCCGCTCCGCGGGCACCAGGTCCGGCACCACCCCCGTGTTGGCCGGGGTGAAGAACGCCCGCGCGGTGCCCCACACGGCCTGCAGAACCATCACCAGCACGAGGTTCACATGACCGAGCACGAGCAACGCGGCGGTGCTCCCCTGGCAGACCGCCATGACGACATTGGTGACGACCAGAATGTGCTTCCGCGAGGCCCGGTCCCCCACTGCCCCGCCCACCAGGAGGAACACCAGCTGCGGGGCCGTCTGCGCCGCGAGCACCAGGCCGAGGAACGAGGCCGACTCCGCGGCGTCCAGCACGGCGAAGGCCAGCGCCACGGGAGCCATGGTGCTGCCGAACATGGTGAGGCCGCGGGCCGTGAGGTAGGGCATGAAGCCCGGTATGTCGAGCATGGCCCTGTGGCGTAGCGCGCGCATGGATTCCGTCCTGTGCGGTTCTGGTGGCTCGTGTCGTGACGGGTGCTCAGGCGAGGCTGATGGCCCAGGTCTTGCCGATGACGGCGCCGCGACGCTGCTTGACGGTGCTGGAGTCCAGGCCGAGGTCGATGCTGCGGCACCCCTGCGCGAAGGCGAACCGTACCGGGCCGTGGATCATCGCCTGGAGGTAGGCGAACTCCCGCCCCTCCACCTCGTCGGCGAGTCCGATCTCGTACCCCTCGAGAACGTCTCCCTGCACGGCCATGAACGAGACCGCCAGCAGGCGCCCGTCACCGTCGCGGACCTCCGAGGCATGGGCCTTGCCCGCGCCGACGGATGTGGCCCATTCCCGCAGGCGGTACTCGCACAGCCGGGGGTGGTCGGTCACCCCGTACTTTGCCTTGACCGCGCACACCAGCGGCGCGGCTTCGGCGAGCACCTCTTCGGCCGGGACGCAGCGCGCCGCGTAGCCGAGGGCCGCGAACTTCCGGCGGTCACGGCGGCAGCGCTCACGCTGCGACGGACGCAGCGCGGCAATGTGCTCCTCCTCGTCGGCACCGACGAGGAGGATCTCCGCGGTCTCGCCGAGTTCGCCGGCGGTGCCCCGCCCGGCGAGGCCCGCCGTGAACGAGCCGGCTTCCGGCTCCCGCACATACAGGGCCACCGGGTAGTCCCCGGCGGCCTCGGCCTCCGAGAACACGTGCCCGGCGAGGGCGCTCCGCACCTGTGCCGTTTCCTGCTCCGGCAGTTGGGCGGACGTCACGACGCCGGCGGCGAAGTCGCGGCACCCCCCGACGAACACCCACCGGCGGGGATCGTCGGGAACGGCGCCCCCGAGCGAACCGGCCATCGCCGCAAGGTCGTAGGCATCATTGACGAACCGTGAGGTACGCGGCTGATGACTCGTCACCGCGCCCACCACGCGCCCGTCGAGCCTGGCCACCGTCCACCGCGTGTCCCACCGGGGGTCGGCACCGGCGGAAACCAGCCGATGAGGCGCCAACCGCGCCGCGCTGTACCGGCATTGTCCTTCGAGCAGCCCGGCGGGCGCGTCGCTGACCGCCTCGATGATCAGGTTCATGTCGCAGAAGCTAACAGCCACTTGTGGGCGGTGAAACGTCGGCCCAGGGAGCCGGAGGGACCCCAGGGATCCTGGAGGGCCACAGCCCCGTGATCAGGCGCCGCCTGGGCCGCGGCCGCCCGGCTCCGCTACGTGAGGTCCGCGCACGCCAGATGCTCCCCGCACCGCCGGCACCTGACGAGAACCTCGGCGGGCCCCATTGACGCTCCCGGCGGCCTCGTAGGGCTCAGTCCTCGATCACCGGATTGCACGGCGAGAGGAACGGATCCAGGCGCTCCTCGACGACCCCCCTGCGCATGACGCGCACCCGGAACGCGTTGTCGGCGTTCGGGATGTCGCCTTCGTCGGAGCGGTCGTAGAGCAGCCCCCACGAGCCGGGGAAGCGGCGTGCGATGTACGCCACCAGTTCGTCCAGCTGCCCGGCTTCGTAGCCGATGTGGTTCGTGTGGCCGGTGGCCGTGACGACGTCCAGCCCGTTGAAGACGTCGAGCACGACCTTGCAGCTGGAGGACCACTGGACGGCGTCGATCCGCGCACGCAGCTCCTCGACACCCGCCCTCAGGGACTGCGAGTCGTCCTCGTACGGGTCCTCGGAGATACCGAACCAGCCATGGAACTCGTACATGCCCTCACTCCAGCGGAGTCGTGTCGATCACCGGCTCGACGCCGTACCGGCGTCCGTATTCCTGGAGCTTATCGATCACGCCTGGTCCGGGCGGTCCGTCGAACTGGAAGTACGGCGTGCGGCCACTCTGGATCGCCGCCTCGAACGTGGCTTGCGCCTGCTTGCGGAACTTCTTGTTCAGGGTGAAGTCCGCAGGCTTCGCCTGAGCCACGTACTCGTCGCTGATCGCGTCGAACTCCCGTCCGTCCGGGTCGTTCGCGAACCTCCTGCGGGGCTCTCCGCCGAGCTTCTCGGCCAGCTTGTCCGCGTCGGCGTCGGGCTTGTTGACCTCGATGAGGTCGCCGAGCCCCCCGTTGTCCTCGTACGGCGCGAGGCCCAGCGGATCGCTGAACCGGTGCGGATTGTGCACGTACGCCGTCGGGTTGGGCGCGGGCGCGAGGCCCAGCGGGTCGGGCGTGGTGTACCGGGCGGTCTGCGGGTCGTAGTAGCGGTGGTGGTTGTAGTGGAGGCCGGTCTCCGGGTCGAAGTACTGGCCGGGGAACCGCAGCGGTGTGTACGCGGACGCGTTGGCGTTCCACGTCGTGATGCCCCACAGCGTGGTGCGGCTCTGCCAGGCGATGCGCCCGTCCTCGTCGATGAGCTCGGTCGGGGTGCCGATGAGGTCGGTCGCGATCGCGAAGAACCGCGCGTCGATCTCCCGCTGGGTGGCCGCGTCGGTGAGCCGTTCGGTCTGGGCGACAGGGGTCAGTCCCTCGTGGTCCCAGCTCAGCGTGGTGTGGTGAGGCAGCTCGCCGGAAATCTCCGTGGTCTGCTCCGCGAGCACGGGACCGTCCCAGACGAAGCGCGTGCGCTCGCCCACCGACTGGCCGTCGGCCGCCATGCGCTCCTTGGCGATGCGCCGGCCGAGCGGGTCGTACCGGTAGCGCCACAGCGTGCCGTCCGGGGTCGTGACCCCGGTGAGCCGGTCCTCGGCGTCGTACGCGTACGTCCACACGTCACGCTTCTTCGACAGCCGGGTCTTCGAGCGGCGGATCAGCCGGCCGGCGTCGTCGTACACGTAGCGGTTGGCCCCGGCCTCCGTGATCCGGGTGCCGGTGTAGGAGCGCCTGCCGCGCGCATCGCCACTGGCGTGGCGGTCCGGCCAGGCGGCCAAGACGTTGTTGCCGCCGCTGTCGTACGCGTAGGATTCGCTCCACCCGTCGGCCGTGACGGCGGTGACCCGGCCCGTGGCGTCCAGGCCGAAGCGGCGCGGGCCGCGCAGGGCGTCGTCGACCGCGACGAGATGGCCGTCCTCGCGGTACGCATACGTCCGCAGGTTCAGCCGGTGGCCGCCGCGCGCGATCTCCTGGGCGGTGAGTCGGCCCGCGGCGTCCCAGTCCGACGTCAGCGTCAGCGTCTCCCCGACACTGCGGGTCAGCTCGCGCCCCGCGACGTCACGCGTGAACACGATGTCGTGGCCCGCGACGGTCAGCGCGGCGGCACGGCCCGCGCTGTCGTGCGTGTACGAGGTGACATGGCCGCTCGGGGTGACGCGCCGGGTGCGGCGCCCGGCCGCGTCGTAGGAGAACGACAGCGCGCGCCCGTCGACCAGCTCGGTCTTGACGCGGCCCCGGCGGTCGTACGCGTACGTCAGCTCCGCGTCGGGCCCGATGGCCCGCAGCAGCCGGCCCGCGGGGTCGTACTCGTACGTCGTCACGGCGCCGTCGGCGTCCTTGCGGACGACCTGGCCGAGCACGTCCCGCTCGTAGCGGACGGCCGCGCCGAGCGGGGTGGTACGGGTCAGCACCCGGCCGAGCGGATCGACGTCGTAGGCGACGGTGCGGCCGTCGAAGTCGGTCTCGGCGACGAGGTTGCCGACCGGGTCGTAGGTGTAGCTCCACCGCAAACCCAGGGGGTTGCTGACCTCGGTGAGGCGCAGCTCGGTGTCGTGCGTGAACTCGTGGCGGGCGCCGTCGGGGTCGGTGCGGGCCGTGAGCAGGTCGAAGTGGGTGTACTCGAAGGTCGTGGTGCCGCCCTCGGGGTCGGTGTGGCTGAGGCAGTTGCCCTCGCCGTCGTACGTCCACGACTCCACCGCGCCGTCCGGGCCCGTGAACCGCGCGAGCCGGCCCTCAGGGGTCCACTCGAAGCGGGTGGCGGTGCCGCTCGGTCCGGTGCGCTCGGTGATCCGGCCGAAGGCGTCCCGCACGTACGACGTCGTACCGCCGTCCGGGGCCGTCTGGGCCATGAGGAGGCCCGCGGCGTTGTGGCGCAGCAGGGTCGTGGCGCCCGGGGGTCCCCCCGCTCGCGGGGGAGGGTCGGTGACCGAGGTGACGTGGCCGAGCGCGTCGTGGGTGTAGCGGGTGGTGTGCCCGGCGGGGTTGGTGACCGCGACCCGGTTGCCGCGTTCGTCGAACTCCTGCTTCCAGCGCAGCCCGCCCGGTTGTACCAGCTCGACCGGGCGGCCGTCGCTGTCGTAGGCCGCCGTCTGCACGCTGCCGTCGGGGCGGGTCGTCGAGACGAGCCGGCCCGCCTCGTCCCAGCGGAAGTCGGTGCGGGCGCCGAGAGGGTCGGTACGGGACAGCAGCCGGTCGTCGCGGTCGTAGGCGTACCGGATCGTCGCACCCGTGGGCCAGGTCTCGGCGACGACCTGGAGGTGGCTGTTGACCGTGTAGCGCCAGGTGTGGCCGAGGGAGTCGGTGACCGTGGTGGTGGTCAGGCGGGTGTCGGGGTGCGGGTCGCTGTAGTGGAACTCCGAGCGCAGATGCCCCTCGGCACCGGTCTGGGACACGCACCGGTCCCTGTCGTCGTACACGAAGCTGTAGCTGGAGCCGTTCGTGTCGGTCCAGGCGACGATGCGGCCTTCGGTGTCGTAGGCGAACCGGGTGGGGATGCCGGAGGACTTGGTGACCTCGGTGAGATGGCCTTCCTCGCTGTATCCGTACCTGGCGATCTCGGTGCCGCCGAGGCTCAGCGAGGTGATCCGGCGGTTCTCCGTGGTGAACGTGAGGCGGTAGCCCCCCGAGTGGGTGAGGGCGAGCGGGGCGCCCTCCTCGTCGTACTCGGCGGTGATCGTGCGCCCGTTGCGGTCGGCGATCTCCGCGAGCGGAGCGGAGCCGTTGTCCGACGGCTCGGTGCCGGGCGGGGCGAGAAAGTGCCGGACGATGCCCGTGTCCGGGTCGGTGAGCGTGTAACTGCCGTCGGTGTGCCGCTCCAGCGGCCAGCGCGGCCCCGCCTCGGGAAGCACCGGTGTGCCGGGGGCGGGGTGCGGATACGGGACGAGCAGGTTGTCCTCGCCGTGGAAGACGACACCGATCGGGTCGACGGTCAGGCGCTGGTCGATCGTCGACGACCAGCTCTCGCCGAACCAGCGGCCCGCCCGGTACGAGGACTCGAAGTCCCTGCGGAACAGCAGCGGCAGGCTGCCCGGCAGCAGCACGTCCTCCTGCGGCAGGAACATGCGGCCGGTCGCGAAGTCGACGGGCTCACGGCCGCACCGCTTGCCGTCGGGCCTGCGGACGGTCTCCCTGAGGTCGTCGGCGCGGCGCGCCTTGGCGGCGTCCGCGAGCTCGTCCCCGAGCCTCACGCCCTTCACGGCGGCTCCGGCGCCACCCGTCGCGACGGTGAGGATCGCGTCGGGCACCAGTGTGCCGAGCCCTTCCGCCGGGTCCTTCATGAAGTTGTCCAGCATCTGCTTGCCGGTGCCCCAGGGGTCGTTGGCGACCTGCACGAGCCCGGCGACGGTGCTGTTGAGATTGGTGACGTACTCGGCCGGATGCGTGATGTTGTACGGGTCCAGCGGGTTGATGCCCCGGACGAAGTTCACGATGCCCGCGGTGCCCTTGACCGCGCCCATGGTGAAGTGGGTCTTCATCAGTTCGAGCTCGTCGAGCCCGTCCTTCAGCTGTTCGCCGTAGGAGGGCTTGGGCGGGGCCGCGTCCCGGGCCTCCTGCACGGCTTTGCGGGCGGTCTCGGCGGCGGAGTTCCGCTGCTTGCGCGCCTCGGCGAGGATGTCCTGCGCCTCCTGCATCTTCGCCTTG
Source organism: Streptomyces sp. NPDC015127 (assembly GCF_043080095.1). Lineage (NCBI taxonomy): Bacteria > Bacillati > Actinomycetota > Actinomycetes > Kitasatosporales > Streptomycetaceae > Streptomyces > Streptomyces sp. NPDC015127. The sequence continues at coordinate 460,754 of NZ_JBIBVE010000003.1, read as the reverse complement.
CCCGGGTCGGAGAACTGGCCCGGTTTCGGCGGCAGTGTGGCGGGGTCACGCTTGTCGGCGGGCGTCGCGTTGTACTTGTCGACGGCGCTGTTGTAGTCGTCGACCTTCTTGTTGTGCGCGTCCAGCGCGTCCGCCGAGGCCTTCGTGCCCTCCTTCCACTTGTCGATCGCGAGCTGCGCCTGGCCCTGCGCCCAGGTCACCGTGTCCGCGAACGACTCCAGCGCCTTCGCCGCCTTCTCGAACGCGTCCGCGCCCTTGTACCACTTGGGCGGCTCCAGTTTCACCGTCCTGCGGAACGCGTCCGCCGCCTGACCCTGCAGGGAGTCCGAGTCGAGCCCTTCGAGACCGAGCCCGACGTCGTTGAACGAATCCGTGAAGTCACGCAGGTGGGACGCGGTGGAGCGCAGCTTGCCCGGCGAGCCGTAGATGAGCTTGGTCTTGTCCTCGGTCTGCCCGAGGTCCATCTCGTCGACCTCGGCGCCCATCCGGTTCGCCAGTGAACGCGACTGCTCACGCACCCAGTCGGCACCGGACTCCCAGCCGACGTCCTCGAGCCGGTCCGCCGTCCAGTTGCCGGCGTCCTCGACCCGGTTGCCGGCCCACTCGACGCCGTCCTCGACCGCGTCCTCGACGACATCCGGCGTGATGTCACTGACGAAATCGCCGATGCCCATACGTCAGTTCCCCCCGCCGTCGTTCTGCTGCTGTTGCTGTTGCTGCTGGGCGCGCTCCTCGGGGGACGGCCCGAAGGTGTCGTCGACGGCCTTGTCGAACTGTTCCTGGTCGATGCCGAGGAGGTCGTTGAGCATCCGCGACCGCTCGCCGCCCTGCCCCTCGGTGAGCACCGCGCGCCCGGTGTCCTTCCAGGTCTGGGCCATCTCGTCACCGGCGCGGTCCCACGACTCGGCGCTCCAGTCCGGGTTCAGCGCGTCCGGTGTGAACACGTCGCCCCAGTCCTGCTTGGCGATGTCCTCCTCGGAGGCGTACGGGCTGCCGCCGGCGATCGAGTTGACGCCGAACTTCAGCGCGCTCTCGACGTACTGGTCTTCCTCCCACAGCACGCCCGCGGCCAGGCCGAGCTTCGCCGCGATGGCGTTGGCGTCCTGGATCAGCGCCCGTACGCCCCACTCCCACCGCTCGGAGAAGTCTTCGAAGTCCACCGACAGGCCGTGGTGCCCGGCCTCCATGCCGGTCATCGCCAGTTCGGAGAAGCCCTTGCCGAGCACCGCTCCGGTGCTCGTACCGATCTCCTTCAGCTCACCGACCGCGTTGCGTATGCCCTGGGTGAGCCGCTGGACGGTGTAATTGTCGACGCCGAGATCCTTCGCCCCGTCGCCCATCAGACGGCACCCCCCGCGGTCTTGTCGGTCCCGCCGGCGAGCTTGTCCGGCGTGTCGACGGCGGCTTCGTCCGGAACGATGCCCATGGCGGGCGGGAAGAGCATGGACCCGTCGGGGTCCGCGACGTCGACGGCGATGCCCGCGGGCTCGCCCATCGCCGGGATGATCTCGTCGAGCAGCCGGGCGCCGAGCAGTTCGGCGAACTCCCAGGGCCGCGCGCTGTCCTGGGCGCTCCCGGACTCCCGCGCCCGCGACCCCGCGAAGCGGGCGAGCGCCTCCTCGCCGGTGAACGCGAACACCCAGCGCACACCGCCGAAATGCCCCGTCCACAGCCCGCCCCGGTCCAGCGGTACGAGCATCCGGGCCCGCCTCAGCTCCCCGAGGAGCGCCCGCGGATCGCCCGTCCCGGCCCGCCGCTCAGCGATCTGCTCGGCGAGCGCAGTCCCGTCACGCACTTCAATGCCTCCCCCGACATCGACGACAACGCCTTCCGAGGAAACCACGTCCCACCCACACCCGACGGTTCCCGGCCACTGCCCCATACCGTTCCCGGCCAGGGGACGGGATAGGCGGGAAACCAACCCAGCACAGGAAAAAGGGGCCCGACTCCGAAGAGTCGGGCCCCTTTCGACCTGCATGTGTGCCAGGCCGCCGCGTGGTGCTACGTCATCCGCTCACACGTTGAAGCGGAACTCCACCACGTCCCCGTCCTGCATCACGTACTCCTTGCCCTCCATGCGCGCCTTGCCCTTCGCGCGGGCCTCCGCGACCGAGCCCGTCTCCACCAGGTCCGCGAAGGAGATGACCTCCGCCTTGATGAAGCCCTTCTGGAAGTCGGTGTGGATCACGCCGGCCGCCTCGGGGGCCGTGGCGCCCTTCTTGATCGTCCAGGCGCGGGACTCCTTGGGGCCTGCCGTGAGGTAGGTCTGCAGGCCGAGCGTGCGGAAGCCGACGTGGGCGAGGGTCGCCAGGCCCGGCTCCTCCTGGCCGACGGACTGGAGGAGTTCCAGGGCCTCGTCCTCGTCGAGCTCGGCGAGGTCCGCCTCCAGCTTGGCGTTCAGGAAGATCGCCTCGGCCGGGGCCACCAGGGCGCGCTGCTCGTCCTTGAAGGCGTCGTCCGTCAGCTCGTCCTCGTCGACGTTGAAGACGTAGAGGAACGGCTTCGTGGTGAGCAGGTGCAGATCGTGCAGCAGCTCGGCCTTCTCGGAGCCCTGGACGATGCCCTGCGAGAAGAGCGTGTCGCCCCGCTCCAGGATCTCCTTCGCCGCCTCGACGGCCGCGACCTTGGGGGCCACGTCCTTCTTGATGCGCGCTTCCTTGGACAGACGCGGCAGGACCTTCTCGATCGTCTGCAGGTCCGCGAGGATCAGCTCGGTGTTGATCGTCTCGATGTCGTCCTTCGGCGAGACCTTGCCGTCGACGTGCACGACGTTCTCGTCCTTGAAGGCGCGGATCACCTGGCAGATCGCGTCCGACTCGCGGATGTTCGCCAGGAACTTGTTGCCCAGGCCCTCGCCCTCGCTCGCGCCGCGCACGATGCCCGCGATGTCGACGAAGTCGACCGTCGCCGGGAGGGTCCGCTGCGAGGAGAAGATTTCGGCCAGCTTCGTGAGCCGGGCGTCCGGGACGCCGACGACGCCCACGTTCGGCTCGATCGTGGCGAACGGGTAGTTGGCCGCCAGCACGTCGTTCTTGGTCAGGGCGTTGAACAGGGTCGACTTGCCGACATTCGGCAGACCGACGATTCCGATCGTGAGCGACACGTTGGCGACTTCCTGAGTGGAGAGTGAGGACTGGCGGGGGGCCGTACGGCCCGGCACGGGCGGGCCGATCCACCAGTTTACGGGCGGGGCGGGCCGGACAGCGACGGCCGCCGGGAGTCGAATGAAGTGCCAAGGTCACCCAAAGGGCGTGTCTGGTACCTCCCTACCGGCTCCCCGCCACCTACGTTGGTCGCTGTGGAGCAGCACAGGACTCGTCGCCCCCAGCCCCGGCAGCGTCCGCAGGGCACCCTTCCGCCCCGGGGCGCGCTCGCCGACGGCACCGTCTACCCGGTGCCCGCGCGGCCCCCGCGGCCGGTGCCGCCGGTCGTGCTCGCGCTGCGCCGGCTGCCGAATCCCCGGCTGACCGGGCTCGGCGCCGGACTCTTCGGCGCCTCGGTGATGCTGGCGCTCGGCAGCCTGGACTGGCTTCTCCTGAACGGCTCGGCGGTGGCCTACGGGCTGCTGTTCCTGCCGGTCAGCGCGCTGACGGCGTTGTGGGTGCGCGAGGCCGACGTGGTGATGGCCCCGGTCATCGTGCCGATCGCGTTCGCCGTGGGGATCGTGCCGATCTCCGGCGGCGACGGCGGCTTCGGCGGCCAGACGATGGCCATCGTCACCGCGCTCGCCGTGCACGCGGGCTGGCTGTACGGCGGGACCCTGATCGCCGGCCTGATCACCTGCGTACGGAAGGTACGGATGATGGGGCGCCGACGGCGCCGGTCCCGCTCGGCGGGACAGGGACAGGGACAGCCGGGCGGGGGCCCGGGCGGGGCCGCCCGCCACGACTGACACCACCGAAGGGCGCCCGCGACGACTGACGTCTCCGGGCGCCGTTCAGCGGCCCGCCGCCGCCATCGCCGCCCCCACGATGCCCGCGTTGTTCTGCAGCTCCGCGGGAACGATCTCCGCCCGCACGCCCTCGATCAGCGGCAGGAACTTCTCGGCCTTGCGGCTCACCCCGCCGCCGATCACGAACAGCTCCGGAGAGAACAGCATCTCCACGTGCGCCAGGTACTTCTGGACCCGGCGCGCCCACTGCGCCCAGCTCAGGTCCGCGTCCTCCTTGGCCTTCGTGGAGGCGCGCTTCTCGGCGTCGTGCCCGTCCAGTTCGAGGTGGCCGAGCTCGGTGTTGGGGACCAGGCGGCCGTCGATGAAGAGCGCGCTGCCGATGCCCGTGCCGAATGTCAGCAGGATCACCGTGCCCTTGCGGCCGCGGCCCGCGCCGAACGTCATCTCCGCCACACCCGCCGCGTCCGCGTCGTTCAGCACGGTCACCGGCAGTCCGCCGAGGCGGTCGCCGAGGAGGCGTGCCGCGTCCCGGTCGACCCAGCCCCTGTCGACGTTGGCCGCGGTGCGGGTGACACCGCCGGTGACGACGCCCGGGAACGTGATGCCGACCGGGCCGTTCCAGCCGAAGTGGGCGACCACCTCGGCGACGCCGTCCGCCACCGCGTCCGGTGTGGCGGGATGCGGTGTCAGCACCTTGTGGCGCTCCTCGGCCAGGTCGCCCCGCTCCAGATCCACGGGAGCGCCCTTGATCCCGGAACCGCCGATGTCCACTCCGAAGACGTTCATGGACACAACGTTAAGGGGGCGAGCGGAGGGTGACGAGCGTGCGGGCCCGGTGCCCGCGGCTACTGGCCGGACAGCTCGGCCGCCTCCGCACGCAGGTCGCGGCGCAGCTCCTTGGGGAGCGAGAACGTGATCGACTCCTCCGCCGCCTTGACGATCTCGACGTCCTCGAAGCCGCGCTTCGACAGCCACTCCAGCACGCCCTCGACCAGCACCTCGGGCACGGAGGCGCCGGAGGTCACGCCCACCGTGGAGACGCCCTCCAGCCAGGCCTCGTCGATCTCCTCGGCGAAGTCGACGAGGTGCGCGTCACGGGCACCGGCGCCCAGCGCCACCTCGACGAGGCGTACCGAGTTCGACGAGTTCTTGGAGCCGACGACGATGACCAGGTCGGCCTCGGCGCCCATCTGCTTGACGGCGGTCTGGCGGTTCTGCGTGGCGTAGCAGATGTCGTCGCTCGGCGGGGAGATCAGGCCGGGGAACTTGGTCTTCAGCGCGTCGACCGTCTCCATCGTCTCGTCGACGGACAGCGTGGTCTGGGAGAGCCAGACGACCTTGTCGGGGTTGCGGACCTCGACGTTCGCCACGTCGTCCGGGCCGTCGACGAGGGTGATGTGGTCGGGCGCCTCGCCGGAGGTGCCGATGACCTCCTCGTGGCCCTCGTGGCCGATCAGGAGGATGTCGTAGTCCTCGTTGGCGAACCGCACGGCCTCCTTGTGGACCTTGGTCACCAGCGGGCAGGTCGCGTCGATGGTCGCGAGCTTCCGCTCGGCGGCCTCCTCGTGCACGGTCGGCGCCACGCCGTGGGCGGAGAACATGACGATCGACCCCTCGGGGACCTCCGCCGTCTCGTCGACGAAGATCGCGCCCTTCCTCTCCAGGGTCTGCACGACGTACTTGTTGTGGACGATCTCGTGGCGGACGTAGATGGGAGACCCGTACTGCTCCAGGGCCTTCTCCACGGCGATCACGGCACGGTCCACGCCCGCGCAGTAGCCACGGGGAGCGGCGAGGAGGACGCGTCGGGCAGTCGGCGTAGCAGTCATGCGTCCCATCGTAAGGCCGCACCCAACAGGCGACTGATCACCTGTGGACAGCAGACTGGCCGTAACCCGTGGCGACGGAGGGACCGTGATGAGGCGAGGAACCGCGCCGGAGGCCCGGCCCGCGGCCGTGCCGGGCCACACCGAGCTGCGGCGGACGCTCGGGTTCCGTGATCTGGTCGTCTACGGGCTGCTGTTCATCGCGCCCATGGCGCCCGTGGGCGTCTTCGGCGCGCTCGACGCCACGTCCGGCGGCGCGGTCGCCCTCGTCTACGTCGTGGCCACGATCGCCATGGCGTTCACCGCTTCGAGTTACGCGCAGATGGTCCAGGTCGCCCCGCAGGCCGGGTCGGTGTTCGCGTACGCGCGCAAGGGGCTGGGCGAGGCGCCCGGGTTCGTCGCCGGGTGGATGGCGATGCTCGACTACCTGCTCATCCCGGCGGTGGCGTACCTCTTCTCCGGCATCGCGATGGAGGCCCTGGTCCCGGAGGTGGACCGGTGGGTGTGGACGTCGATCGCGGTCGTGGTGACGACGCTGCTGAACCTGCGGGGTGTCCGGGCCGCGGCACGGGTCGGCTTCGCCGTGCTCGCCATGGAGATCGTGGTGCTGCTGGTCTTCCTGGTCTCGGCGGTCGTGGTGCTCGCGCGCGACGGCGCCCAGCGCGGCTGGCTGTCGCCGCTGACCGGGGACATGGGTTTCTCCCTGGCGGCGGTCTTCAGTGGGGTGTCGATCGCGGTGCTGTCGTATCTCGGCTTCGACGCCATCGCCTCGTTCGCGGAGGAAGTGACGGGCGGGTCGCGGAAGGTGGCGCGGGCGGTCCTGTTCTGTCTGGGACTCGCGGGTGCGCTGTTCGTGGCGCAGACCTATCTGGTGGCGCTCCTGGAGCCGGTGTCGTCGGCGGAGCTGGCCGCCGAGCCGGGCAGGCAGCGGTCGGCCTTCTACGACGCCGTCGACGCCTCGATCGGCACCTGGCTGCACGATCTGGTGGCGGTGAGCAAGGCGATCGGCGCGGCGTTCGCGGCACTGGCCGGGCAGGCGGCGGCCGGCCGGCTGCTCTTCGCGATGGCACGCGACCGGCGGCTGCCGCGGGTGCTGGCGCGTACGGATGCGGGGGTGCCGCGGCTCGCGCTGCTGCTGGCGGCCGCGGTGACGCTGGTCGCGGCGGTGTGGGCGGCGCAGCGCGACGACGGGCTCGACCACCTCGTGTCGGTGGTGGACATCGGGGCCCTGTCGGCGTTCGTGCTGCTGCACGCGAGCGTGATCGGCTGGTTCGTGGTCCGCCGGATGAACGGCACGCCCGACTGGGTGCGCCATCTGCTGGTCCCTGTGCTGGGCATCGGCGTGCTGCTCGCGGTGATCGTGGAGGCGGCGGGGTCGGCGCAGGTCATGGGTGTGGTGTGGCTCGGGATCGGGCTCGTGGTGCTGTCGGTGCAGTGGGGGCGGCGCGGGATCCCGCCGAACGGACCCGGCACGGGCAGGGAGCCCGGAGCCGGGTAGACGGCCCCTCCGGGCGGAGGCACCCGCGGGCAGGCGCCGGGTAGGCGGCCTCTCCGGGCCGAGGCGGCCGGTTCCGTTCGCGGGAGTTGTCGTACCCGGCCGTTACGCTCGCCCGTATGGCTCTCAACACGTCCGCGGATGCTCCCCTGCCCGTCGGCGAGGTGTCGCGGCTCATCGGGGGGTGGATCGACCGGCTCGGGGCGGTCTGGGTGGAGGGACAGATCACCCAGCTGTCGCGGCGGCCGGGCGCCGGGGTCGTCTTCCTGACCCTGCGCGACCCGTCGTACGACATCTCGGTGAGCGTCACCTGCTTCCGCCAGGTGTTCGACGCGGTCGCCGACGTGGTGTCCGAGGGCGCGCGGGTCGTGGTGCTCGCCAAGCCGGAGTGGTACGCGCCCCGGGGGCAGCTGTCGCTGCGGGCCACGGAGATAAAGCCGGTGGGCATCGGTGAACTGCTCGCGAGGCTGGAGCAGTTGAAGCGCTCGCTGGGCGCCGAGGGCCTGTTCGCGCCGGACCGCAAGCGGGCGCTGCCGTTCCTGCCGCACCGGGTGGGGCTGGTGTGCGGGCGTGCGTCGGCGGCCGAGCGCGACGTGCTGGAGAACGCGCGCCGGCGCTGGCCGCACGTCCGTTTCGAGGTGCGCAATGTGGCCGTGCAGGGTGTCCACGCCGTGACCCAGGTCGTCCAGGCGGTGAAGGAGCTGGACGCGCTGGACGACGTGGACGTGATCATCGTGGCGCGCGGCGGGGGCAGCGTGGAGGACCTGCTGCCGTTCTCCGACGAGCAGCTGGTGCGGGCGGTGGCCGCATGCACGACACCGGTCGTGTCGGCCATCGGGCACGAGCCGGACTCGCCGCTGCTGGACCTGGTGGCCGACCTTCGGGCGTCCACGCCGACGGACGCGGCGAAGAAGGTCGTCCCGGACGTGGGCGAGGAGCTCCAGCGCGTGCGCCAGCTGAGGGAGCGTGCGCTGCGGACGGTCGAGGGGCTGCTGGACCGCGAGGAGCGCGGCCTGGCGCACTGTCTGGCCCGGCCCTGCATGGAGCATCCTCAGCGGATGGTCGAGCAGCGCGAGGAGGAGGTGGACGCGCTGCTGGCGCGCAGCCGGCGGGTGCTCGGGCACCTTCTGGACCGCGCGGACTCGGAGCTCGCGCACACCCGGGCGCGCGTGCTCTCACTGTCCCCCGCCGCGACGATGGAGCGGGGTTACGCGGTGCTCCAGCGCGCCGACGGAGCGGTGGTCCGCTCGCCGGAGGACGTGAGCGCGGGCGAGGGGCTGCGGGCGCGGGTCGCCCGGGGCGAGTTCGCGGTGCGGGTCGACGAGTGAGGCCTCGGGCCGCTGCGGGAATTGCGTACGTTTCTCACACATAGGGTGGATGGCATGGCTGCCAAGACGGAAGAGGCCGCGCTCGGTTACGAGCAGGCGCGGGACGAGCTGATCGAGGTCGTGCGCCGCCTGGAAGCGGGCGGGACGACGCTGGAGGAGTCCCTCGCCCTGTGGGAGCGCGGCGAGGAGCTGGCGAAGGTGTGCCGCCACTGGCTGGAGGGCGCCCGGGCTCGCCTGGACGCGGCGCTGGCGGAGGCGGAGCCGGACGGAGACGGCGGCGAGAGCTAGCGCCGTCCGGCGGACCGGGCCAGGACGCGGCTGCGCCTGGCCGGCGGACCGGGGCCAGGACGCGCGGCTGGGGCGGTCCCGGCCAGGACGCGGCTGGGACCGGCCGGCGGACCGGGCCAGGACGGCGCCTGGGGACCGGCCGTCAGGGCAGGACCGGCTGGGGGCCAACCTCAAGACCAGGACCGGCCACCCGGGGGCCGACCGCAAGGTCAGGGTCACCCGGGGGCCCGACCGTAAGAAGGGGCCGCAACCCCGCCCACAGGAACCTTCTGTGAGTCGGCTCACGACGCCCGAGTTTTGTTGAAACTTGAACCTCTGGCCTTGTACGGTGAATTCGTTGGTTGACCCATGAACCGCTTCGGAAGGTACATCCCGCCATGTCGCTCGTTCTCGACCCCGCCGCCCAGGACCTCCTCTTCCGTGAGGCCCGCACCGCCAACGCGTTCACCGACGAGCCGGTGACCGACGAGCAGGTCCAGGCGATCTACGACCTGGTCAAGTACGGGCCGACCGCCTTCAACCAGACCCCGCTGCGCGTCGTGCTGGTCCGCTCCGCCGAGGCCCGCGAGCGTCTGGTCGCGCACATGGCCGAGGGCAACCAGGCCAAGACCGCCGCCGCCCCGCTGGTCGCGATCCTGGCCGCCGACAACGAGTTCCACGAGGAGCTCCCCTCCCTGCTGCCGCACTTCCCGCAGGCCAAGGACCTCTTCTTCAGCGAGCGCCCGGTCCGCGAGTCGGCCGCCGGCCTCAACGCCGCGCTCCAGGCCGCCTACTTCATCGTCGGCGTCCGCGCCGCCGGTCTGGCCGCCGGCCCGATGACCGGCTACGACGCCGCGGGCATCCAGAAGGAGTTCCTGGACGACGACCACACCCCGCTGATGGTCGTCAACATCGGCAAGCCGGGCGAGGACGCCTGGTTCCCGCGCTCCCCGCGCCTGGCCTACGACGACGTCGTCACCACCGTGTGAGCCGCCCCCGCGCGCCACGCGCAGGCCGCCACGCGAAAGGCCGCCGCACCCGACCGGGTGCGGCGGCCTTCGCCGTGCCTGCAGCGGCGGCGGTTACTGCTTCGCGGGGCTCGCCGGGGCCGACGGCTGCGCGGACTCCTTGGGCTCGCCCGGCCGGGGGCTGAGCGCGGCCGCCAGTTCCGCCAGCCGCGCCGGGGAGGCCGTGCCGGTGACCACCGTGGTCGCGCCGCCGGCCGTCAGCACCAGGGCGTCGTACTTGGGGCCCTCCCACAGCTGCCAGGTCTCGCCGGCCACCTGCCGCGTCCCGTCGGTCCTGGCCGCCTGGTGGGTGACCTCGCGGACGTACTTGTCGGCCGCCTTCGCCGTGGACTGCTCCACCGCGACGTACTGGTTGTCCGGGTCGAGGAAGCCGATGTGCCAGGCGTGGGCGTCCGCGCGGTCGAAGGTGACCGACGTCGCCCGCCATCCCTTGCCCAGCCCCTCCGGCGCGGCCACCGGGTAGGGAGCGGCCCGCTGTGCCGTCACCAGCTCGACGCGGTAGTCGACCGTCTTGATCGGGTCCGCGTGCTCGTCGTGCGGAACGAGCATGTAGATACCCGCCACGACGACGCCGATCACCGCCATGGACTGGAACATGCCACGGATTGTCTGCTTGCCTCGCATACCTGCCACGCCCCCCATGGTCGCATCATGGTGTTGTGCTCATACGTGGGCCCCTCTGCTCAATTTGTCGACGTACCGATAGAGTCGCAGCACCCTCCTTATCCCCGGCCGTCGCCGTACAGAAAGGTGCGCTCCGATGACCGAGCATCATCTGCCGTCCGAGCTCGAGGTCTCCCCCGAGGCCCCCGACCGCAACCTCGCCCTCGAGCTTGTCCGCGTCACCGAGGCCGCCGCCATGGCCGCCGGCCGCTGGGTGGGCCGCGGCGACAAGATCGGTGCCGACGGCGCGGCGGTCAACGCCATGCGAACCCTTGTCTCCACCGTCTCGATGAACGGCGTCGTCGTCATCGGCGAGGGCGAGAAGGACGAAGCGCCCATGCTCTACAACGGGGAGCGGATCGGCGACGGCACCGGCGCCGAGGTCGATATCGCCGTCGACCCGATCGACGGCACCACGCTCAACGCCAAGGGCATGCCGAACGCCATCGCCGTCCTGGCCGCCGCCGACCGCGGCACCATGTTCGACCCGTCCGCGGTCTTCTACATGGACAAGCTGGTGACCGGCCCCGAGGCCGCCGACTTCGTCGACATCAACGCCCCCGTCTCGGTCAACATCCGCCGGGTCGCCAAGGCCAAGAACATGTCCCCCGAGGACGTCACCGTCGTGATCCTGGACCGCCCCCGCCACGAGGGCATCGTCAAGGAGATCCGGGAGACCGGCGCCCGGATCAAGTTCATCTCGGACGGCGACGTCGCCGGTTCGATCATGGCCGTCCGCGAGGGTACGGGCGTGGACCTGCTGCTCGGCATCGGCGGTACGCCCGAGGGCATCATCTCGGCCTGCGCCATCAAGTGCCTCGGCGGAGTCATCCAGGGCAAGCTGTGGCCCAAGGACGACGCGGAGCGCCAGAAGGCGATCGACGCCGGGCACGACCTGGACCGGGTGCTGTCCACGAACGACCTGGTCAGCGGGGAGAACGTGTTCTTCGTCGCCACCGGCATCACGGACGGCGAGCTGCTGCGCGGCGTCCGCTACCGCTCGGAGACCGCGACCACGTCCTCGCTGGTGATGCGCTCGAAGTCCGGCACGATCCGTCAGATCGACTCCACGCACCGGCTGTCGAAGCTGCGCGCGTACAGCAAGATCGACTTCGACCGCGCGAAGTAGGCGGGGCGGGAGACGAACGAACGGAAGGGGCGCCCCTCGTGCGGGGGCGCCCCTTCCCGTGTGTCGCGTGTGACCGCTGCCGTGCGCTCAGGCCGCCGAGGGGGACTTCTTCAGCTCCACCTCGCGCCGGCGCCGCCGGGCCAGGACCACGCGGCGCTCGGCAGCCGTGAGGCCGCCCCACACCCCGTACGGCTCGGGCTGGAGCAGGGCGTGCTCCCGGCACTCGACCATCACGGGGCAGCGGGCGCAGACCCGCTTGGCCGCCTCCTCGCGCGACAGGCGCGCGGCCGTCGGTTCCTTCGAGGGGGCGAAGAAGAGCCCGGCCTCGTCGCGGCGGCACACCGCCTCCGCGTGCCAGGGACCGGCCTGATCCTCCCGAGCAGGGATGCGCTGAGGCGGAACGGCGGCTACCTGCAAGGACTGATGCGGCAGTTGCAGCACGGTCTACTCCTGACGACGGATTCGCGAGCGAGAGACGATGAGCCAGTCCCTACCCGCTGTGCGCACTCCTAAGCACTGAGTGGCACTGAGTTCCGACGCACGGAATTGCGTATCGGCGCGCGCGGCGCGAAATGCTCCGGTCCGCGCGGCCGTCAGCCGAGGTGTTTGCGCAGGCGGTCGTGGAGATCGGAGATACGGCGGCCCCGCTTGGGCTTGGCCTCGACATTGCCGAAAACCGAGTAGCCGTTGACGACGACCACAGGCGCCTCGGGGTCGGCGGCCTCCAGCGTGACGACCTCGAAGTTCCCGAAGAAGCCGGTGCCGCTGCCGCGCAGCGTGATGTTCTCGGGGACGCGGACCTCCACGCTGCCGAAGATCGACGTCGCGTTGATGACGGTGAGGCGCTGTCCGAAAAGGGCCTCGGTGAGGTCGATCTCGACGCTTCCGAACAGGGAGAACGCGTTCGTCCTGCGGCCGACGCGCCAGCGTCCCTTGCGGGTGGAACTGGAGAACACGGCGACGAGGTTCTCGGGAGGGCCGGCGGGCTCGCCGCTCTCCTGCGCGTACGGGTCGCTGCCGGAGCGCCGGCCGGCCGCGGGCAAGTCCCTGACGAGCGGCTCCAGTTCACCGAGGGTCTTGGCGCGGTAGACGGCATCGATGCGCTCGGAGTGCTCCTCGGCGTCCAGCCGGCCTTCGGCCAGGGCGTCCCTGAGGATGTCCGCGATCCGGTCGCGGTCGGCGTCCGAGGCGCGGAGGGCATCGCCGGCCTCCCGCGGAGCGGCGGGCTTCTGGGGCTGCTTCTCGAGGTCCACGGAACCAGCGTAGCGAAACGCGATAGATCGCGACTAGTCGGCGCCACAAGCGCCTTCGGCTCTCACCGGGAGGCGAGCACCGAAGGACCGGCACACCAAGAGTCCGTACATACGCGCACCATCCGGATGAATCACTCACAGCGGCAGGCCCGACACGCATCGTGGCCCTCACTTGGCCGACCCGTACATCGCCCGTCCGGAACTGAGCCTTACCTCACAGGCCCGGCTCCCCAGGCGCGCTCTACGCTGGAGAGCGCGCTGCCAATGGAGGCGGCGCTGCTGTCTGCCGAGTGAGGAATGGCCGAAAAATGCCAGAGTTTGCGTACTCCGATCTGCTCCCCCTGGGAGAGGACACCACGCCCTACCGCCTGGTGACCTCCGAAGGTGTCTCCACCTTCGAGGCCGACGGCCGTACGTTCCTCAAGGTCGAGCCGGAGGCGCTGCGCACGCTCGCCGCCGAGGCGATCCACGACATCCAGCACTACCTCCGCCCGGCCCACCTGGCGCAGCTCCGGAAGATCATCGACGACCCGGAGGCGTCGAGCAACGACAAGTTCGTCGCCCTCGACCTGCTGAAGAACGCGAACATCGCGGCCGCCGGTGTCCTGCCCATGTGCCAGGACACCGGCACCGCGATCGTCATGGGCAAGCGCGGCCAGAACGTGCTGACCGAGGGCGGGGACGAGGAAGCCCTCTCGCGCGGCATCTACGACGCGTACACCAAGCTCAACCTGCGGTACTCGCAGATGGCCCCGCTCACCATGTGGGAGGAGAAGAACACCGGCTCCAACCTCCCGGCGCAGATCGAGCTGTACGCGACCGACGGCGGCGCGTACAAGTTCCTCTTCATGGCCAAGGGCGGCGGCAGCGCCAACAAGTCCTTCCTCTACCAGGAGACGAAGGCCGTGCTCAACGAGGCGAGCATGATGAAGTTCCTGGAGGAGAAGATCCGTTCGCTCGGCACGGCCGCCTGCCCGCCGTACCACCTGGCGATCGTCGTCGGCGGCACCAGCGCCGAGTTCGCGCTCAAGACCGCGAAGTACGCCTCCGCGCACTACCTCGACGAGCTGCCGTCCGAGGGGTCGGAGCTCGGGCACGGCTTCCGCGACGAGGAGCTGGAGAAGAAGGTCTTCGAGCTCACGCAGAAGATCGGCATCGGCGCGCAGTTCGGCGGCAAGTACTTCTGCCACGACGTGCGCGTGGTGCGTCTGCCGCGGCACGGCGCCTCGCTGCCCGTCGCGATCGCCGTCTCCTGCTCGGCCGACCGCCAGGCCGTCGCGAAGATCACCGCGGAGGGCGTCTTCCTGGAGCAGCTGGAGACCGACCCGGCGCGCTTCCTGCCGGAGACCGAGGACGCCCACCTCGACGCGGGCGACGTCGTGAAGATCGACCTCAACCGGCCGATGGACGAGATGCTCGCCGAGCTGACCAAGTACCCGGTCAAGACCCGGCTGTCCCTGACCGGCCCGCTGGTCGTCGCGCGCGACATCGCGCACGCGAAGATCAAGGAGCGGCTGGACGCGGGCGAGGAGATGCCGCAGTACCTGAAGGACCACCCGGTCTACTACGCCGGCCCGGCCAAGACTCCCGAGGGCTACGCCTCCGGCTCCTTCGGTCCGACGACGGCCGGCCGGATGGACTCCTACGTCGAGCAGTTCCAGGCGGCGGGCGGCTCCAAGATCATGCTGGCCAAGGGGAACCGGTCCAAGCAGGTCACCGACGCGTGCGGCACGCACGGCGGCTTCTACCTCGGCTCGATCGGCGGCCCGGCCGCGCGCCTCGCGCAGGACTGCATCAAGAAGGTCGAGGTCGTCGAGTACGAGGAGCTCGGCATGGAAGCGGTGTGGAAGATCGAGGTGGAGGACTTCCCGGCGTTCATCGTGGTCGACGACAAGGGCAACGACTTCTTCCAGGACCCGGCGCCCGCGCCGACGTTCACGTCGATCCCGGTGCGGGGACCGGGGCTCGTCTGACCCGGCCCCTTCCGTCGACACGACAGAGCCCCCGGCACCCGCCGGGGGCTCTGTCGTTGCCCTCGGACCGCCGCGGCGGCCGCGTCGTCCCGCTTGATGCGGCCGCTCAATCAGATGATTCTTGGACATATGGCGATATCGCCGCGCGATGACGAGCGGACGGCCACGCCCGGTACCCCCCTGGCGGTGGTCGATGAACGCGGCATCGTCACGGGCTGGAGCGAGGCGGCCCGCCGGCTGACGGGGTACACGGCGGAAGAGGTGACCGGCCGGCCGGCCACCGTGCTGGCGGCCGGGGACACCGGCGACGCATGGCGGACGCTGCGGAGCGGCGGCACGGCGGTGGTGGCGGTACGGCACCGGGACGGGCAGCACGGCGAGGTGGTCCTGCGGGGGTGCTTCATGCGGCGAGGCCCCGAGGAGCGGCCGGAGTTCGTGATCACCATCGCGGAGCCGGACGGCCGGAGCGGCCGGGACGAGGCTCTGGGGGCGCTGGCGTTCCAGCAGGCGTCGATGTCGATGTCCGTCTTCGACACCGAGCAGCGGTATCTGCGGATGAACGACACGGCGTGCCGGGTCATGGGCATCCACGAGGACGAGTTCCTCGGCCGGTTCTACCTGGACACGGTGGAGCACGCCGATCACAGCAGGGGGTTCCTGCGCCACCTGCGGCAGGTGGCCGAGACCGGGCAGCCGGTCCACTACGAGAGCTACACCCGCGCGCCGTCCGGGTTCCGTGAGCACGCCTGGAACACCGAGATGTGGCCGCTCCGCGACTCCTCCGGGCATCTGCTCGGTGTCGCACTCGCCGCGTTCGACAGCAGCGAGCAGCACTGGGCGCGGCAGCGGCTGGCCATACTGAACGAGGCCGCGGCCGGCATCGGCACGAAGCTGGACGTGATCCGCACCGCCCGGGAGCTGGCCGAACTGGTGGTACCCCGGCTCGCCGACTTCGTCAGCGTGGACCTGCTGGACTCCGTGCTCCAGGGCGAGGAACCGGCCGTCGGCCCGGTGGGCGCCGATGTGGAGCTGCGCCGGGTCGCGCACCACTCCCCCAGCGCCGGGACACCGGAGGCGGCGGTCGATCTGGGCTCGGCGGACGTGTATCCGCCCTTCTCGCCGCCCGCCCGCGCGCTCGCCACCGGCCGGACGGTGCTCAGCAGGACCGGTGAGAGGGACCTCGACACCTGGCTGACACGGCACGGCGCGCGGTCCGCCAAGCTCCGCGAGGCGCACGACGCGGATCTCTCCCTCATGGCCGTGCCCCTGCGGGCGCGCGGTACGACGCTGGGGGTGACCGTTTTCGTCCGTCAGCTCACCCCTCAGCACCCCGACCCCTTCGACGACGCCGACGTGTCGCTGGCGGAGGAGCTGGCCAGCCGCGCCGCCGTGTGTGTGGACAACGCCCGCCGGTACACCAGGGAGCGCACCACCGCACTGGCCCTGCAGCGCAGCCTGCTGCCCCAGTCGGTGGCGGGGCAGGCGGCGGTCGAGTTCGCCTCCCGCTACCTTCCGGCGCTGTCGCAGGCCGGGGTGGGCGGGGACTGGTTCGATGTGATTCCGCTGTCCGGGACCCGCGTGGCGCTGGTCGTCGGGGACGTCGTCGGACACGGCATCCACGCCTCCGTCACCATGGGGCGGCTCCGTACGGCGGTGTGGACGCTGGCCGACGTGGATCTGCCGCCGGACGAGCTGCTCACCCACGTGGACGACCTGGTCGGGCATCTGTCGACCGACCAGAGCACGGAGGCAGGGGAGATCGGGGCGACCTGCCTGTACGCGGTGTACGACCCGGTGTCACGCCGCTGCACGGTCGCCTCCGCCGGGCATCCGCCGCCCGTCGTCCTGTACCCCGACGGAATCGTCCACGTCGTCGAGGTGGCCGCCGGCCCGGTGCTCGGTGTCGGCGGACTCCCCTTCGAGGCCACGGAGTTGGAACTGCCCGAAGGAAGCGTCCTGGCCCTCTACACGAACGGCCTCGTCGAGGCGCGCGACCTCGACGTCGACCAGGGCACCGCGGCCCTCTGCGGCGCCCTGGCGGCCCCGGCCGCCAACCTGGAGGACGCCTGCGACACGGTGCTCAAGGCCCTGCTCCCCGACCGCCCCGCCGACGACGTGGCGCTGCTGCTCGCCCGTACCCGCACGCTGGACGCCGGCCAGGTCGCGGTCTGGGACCTGCCCGTGGATCCCGCGGTGGTCGCCACCGCCCGGCAGTACGTCACCGAGCGGTTGACGCACTGGGGACTGGACGACCTCTCCTTCGCCACCGAACTCGTCGTGAGCGAACTCGTCACCAACGCCATCCGCTACGGCGGCGCCCCCATCCAGCTGCGGCTCATCCGCGACCGCACCCTGATCTGCGAGGTCTCCGACGGCAGCAGCACCGCGCCCCACATGCGCCGGGCCCGCGTCTACGACGAGGGCGGCCGCGGCCTCCTGCTGGTCGCCCAAGTGACCGACCGCTGGGGCACCCGCGCGGGCGTCACCGGCAAGACCATCTGGGCCGAACAGGCGCTGCCGACGCCCGACCTCTGACGCCATGTCCCTTTCGAGAGTCTCCGGAGCCGCCGACGAGACCGCGGCCCCCGTCCTGCAACGGACGGGGGCCGCGGCGTTCGGCGGGACCGTGGCCAGGGGGGTGTCCGGCGGATCTTGGCCGGACACCTCCTAGACGAACCGCTGGTTCGCCGAGCCGTCGCAGGTCTGGAGCCGCAGCGGCTGCCGCGCCTGCGCCTGGGTCAGGCAGAGTCCGGTCGCGGCCGCCGGCCGGACCGTGGCCCCGTCACGGACGAACGCCTGGTTTGCCCCGCCGTGGCAGTCCCAGACGATCAGCGCCGCGCCCGTCCGGTAATCGGCGCCCGGCACGTCCAGGCAGCGGTCCTGCGTGAGCTCCGTGTGGACGGTCCGCCGGGTGGAGTCGTGCCACCAGTTCTGGTTGCGGCCGCCGTGGCAGTCCCAGCCGAGCACGGCGCTGCCGTTGGCGCTGTCGGCGGCTTGCACGTCGGCGCAGTTGCCGGTGGCCCCGTTCTTCAGCGGCTTGTAGACGTCGTCCCAGGCGTACGGGAAGAGGACCGGCTTCCCGGTCGAGTGGATGTCGGCGCAGCTCGCCTCCCGCGCGTTCGAGGCGTACAGCTGCGTCAGGCACGACGCGAAGGCCGCATGGCCCCGGATGTTGGGGTGGAAGGACTGCCGGACCGAGTTGGCGTCCGGCGGGAAGGGGTTGGAGACGTCTACGTACAGCCCGCGCGCCCACGTGTCCTCGTAGCAGACCTCATGGCCGTGGAAGAGGCGGGAGTTGTCGAGGTACACCGCACCCGTGCTGCGCGCGGCCGCGCGCATGCCGCGCTGGAGGGCCGGGACGGCGGCGTTGCGGCCCCACACCGTGTCGGAGTCGTAGCCCATGCCTCCGCAGGCAAGTTTGCCGGGGAAGTGTGGGTTGTCGCGGAAGTCGGGGCCGATGGGGCTCGGGTAGCCCATCACGACGAGCTTGTAGTCGCCGTCCGCGTAGCCGGCGTCCCGCATGACGGTCCGCAGGTCGCGCACGGTCTGTTCGACCTTGGGGACGAGTCCGTCGACGCGGGCCTGCCAGCCGGGTGCGTACTTCGGCTCGCAGGGCCCCTGGAAGAGCAGGTATCGGGTGACGCAGTCGGTCATCACGGGGCCGAACTGGAGGTCGTCGTTGGCGCCCGCGACCAGCAGCACCATCTTGATGCGGGTGTTGCGGGCCTTGACGGCCAGGTTGTCGCTCTGGACGAGTTCGTCGGCGTACTGCTTCTGCCCGCCGATGCGGATGTTGACGGTGGACGCGCCGGAGCAGGAGACGTTGTACGTGACGTCCGCGGCGATGCCCGTGCGGTGGATCGCCGCGTCGGGCGAGCGGTGGCACCAGTTGTCGGGACCGTTCGTGCCGGGCTCGTAGGTGCCGACGCCCTCGCCGGAGATCTCGCTGTCGCCCAGCGAGATCAGGCCGGTCCTGCGCTGGGCCGGCGGGCGTTCCTCCGGGCTGCCGTAGAGTGCGGTGGCCTCGGCCGCGCGGACGGCTTCGAGTTCGGGCGGCAGCGGCACCGCCGCCGGAGACGACGCAGCCGGGGTGCCGGCCGCGGCGGGGACGGTGAGCGCCGTCCCGCCCAGGACGGTGGCGAGTGCCGCGGCGGCGGCCGCGGTGCGCCTCAGTGTGCGAAGTCTTCGGCCTGTTCCCTTCATTGCGCCTCCCCGAGTTGTGGTTACTCCGGGTATTTACTGGCGGGTAGCGCAGTTGGGAATAGACGGAACAAGACAACTGCTCAACTTTTCGAGACGTTCGGGAGGAAGGACAGCGATGAGCGACGCCGACGCGGACGGGTTCCGGATCGAGCACGACTCCATGGGAGAGGTGCGGGTGCCCGCGCATGCCAAGTGGCGGGCACAGACCCAGCGGGCCGTGGAGAACTTCCCCGTGTCCGGTCAGCGCCTGGAGCGCGCGCACATCGAGGCCCTGGCCCGCGTCAAGGCGGCCGCGGCCCGGGTCAACGCCCAACTGGGCGTCCTGGACGCGGACATCGCGCAGGCGATCGCCGACGCGGCGGCGGAGGTCGCCGACGGCCGGTGGGACGACCACTTCCCGGTCGACGTCTTCCAGACCGGCTCCGGCACGTCGTCGAACATGAACGCCAACGAGGTCCTCGCGACGCTCGCGACCGAGCGGCTGGGCCGCGACGTCCACCCCAACGACCATGTGAACGCCTCCCAGTCGTCCAACGACGTCTTCCCCTCCTCGATCCACATCGCGGCGACAGCGGCGGTCACGGGCGACCTGATCCCGGCGCTGGAATACCTGGCGGCCTCCCTGGAGCGCAAGGCGACGGAGTTCGCGACGGTCGTGAAGTCCGGCCGTACGCATCTGATGGACGCGACGCCGGTGACGCTCGGCCAGGAGTTCGGCGGTTACGCGGCGCAGGTCAGGTACGGCGTCGAGCGCCTGAAGGCGTCCCTGCCGCGGCTGGCCGAACTGCCGCTCGGCGGCACGGCCGTGGGCACCGGCATCAACACCCCGCCCGGGTTCTCGGCCGCGGTCATCGCCGAGGTCGCGCGCACGACCGGGCTGCCGCTGACCGAGGCCCGCGACCACTTCGAGGCGCAGGGCGCCCGCGACGGCCTGGTGGAGACGTCCGGCCAGCTCCGCACGATCGCCGTCTCCCTGACCAAGATCTGCAACGATCTGCGCTGGATGGCGTCCGGGCCGCGCACGGGACTCGCCGAGATCGCCCTGCCCGACCTCCAGCCCGGTTCCTCGATCATGCCGGGCAAGGTCAACCCGGTGATCCCGGAGGCCGTTCTGATGGTGGCGGCCCAGGTGACCGGCAACGACGCCACGGTCGCCGCCGCCGGCGCGGCGGGGAACTTCGAGCTCAACGTGATGCTGCCGGTGATGGCCAAGAACCTGCTGGAATCGGTCAGGCTGCTCGCGAGCGCCTCCCGGCTCCTCGCGGACCGTACGGTCGACGGCATCACGGCGAACGTCGAGCGGGCACGCGAGTACGCCGAGTCCTCCCCCTCGGTCGTCACCCCGCTCAACCGGTACATCGGCTACGAGGAGGCCGCGAAGGTCGCCAAGAAGTCGCTCGCCGAACGCAAGACGATCCGGGAGGTCGTCCTGGAGTCCGGCTACGTGGAGCGCGGCGCCCTGACCGTCGAGCAGTTGGACGAGGCACTGGACGTGCTGCGTATGACGCACCCGTGATCCGCATCGCAGCGACGGGGGTGCCTTGCTCCTAAGATCTGCTCATGACAGGCACGGAACGCATCGCACGCTGGGCGCCCGGGGACCAGATCCTCTGGCGCTACCGCGGCCATGCCCCGGATCTGGACGGCTGCAGCGTGCACATCTGCCGGCCGGTCACGGTCGTCCAGGACACCGAGGAGCTGCTCGCGGTCTGGATGGCGCCGGGGACGGAGTGCGTGAAGCCGGTCCTGGTGGACGGCACTCCCGTCCACCAGGAGCCGCTCGCGACCCGCTACACGGCCCCGCGCACGCTCACCCGGGGCCGCTGGTTCGGCTCGGGGGTGCTGAAACTCGCCCGCCCCGGTGACCCGTGGTCGGTCTGGCTGTTCTGGGAGTCGGGCTGGCGGTTCAGGAGCTGGTACGTCAATCTCGAGGAGCCGCGCACCCGTTGGGCGGGCGGCGTCGACTCCGAGGACCACTTTCTCGACATCTCGGTGTACCCCGACCGCAGTTGGCTGTGGCGGGACGAGGACGAGTTCGCGCAGGCGCAGCGCGTCGGGCTGATGGACGCCCGGAAGGCGGCGCGGGTGCGGGCGGCGGGCCGGGCGGCCGTGGAGTCGATCCGGGCCTGGGAGGCGCCGTTCTCCTCGGGCTGGGAGCACTGGCGGCCGGATCCGTCCTGGCCGGTTCCGCAGCTGCCCGCCGACTGGGCCCGCACTCCGGCCCGCCGTCTGGCCTCCTGACGTGCGCCGACGGGTCGGCGGCACGCCGGAGAAGCGTTGACGCGGAGCGAAGCTGGCCGAAACTGATCGTTTCGACGACCGCTCCGCCCGATCTCTCCGCCCCTGTGACCTCGCCGGTCCCGTCCGGGTGTCCGAATCCGGTCACGGAACGCGCTC
Source organism: Streptomyces sp. NPDC015127 (assembly GCF_043080095.1). Lineage (NCBI taxonomy): Bacteria > Bacillati > Actinomycetota > Actinomycetes > Kitasatosporales > Streptomycetaceae > Streptomyces > Streptomyces sp. NPDC015127. Next base: position 439,300 of record NZ_JBIBVE010000003.1, on the reverse strand, counting down.
CGGCGTATACGACCTCGTGAGACTCTTGATGCGCCCCCTGGGGGCAAACGTAGGATCGTCGTCCGCAAGCTGTGCCGTACGAGGGAGAGCTGAGCGCACGCCGAGGACCGCACGTCAGCACGAGTCACCATGAGTCAGTACGAGTCATACAGGGGGTAGAGCTGTGCCGGATGCCCGCCACCCTGTCGACGCCGCCTCCAGAGCGGGTATACCGCCCCACAAGGCGGTTGCCTCGCACAACCGGCCCGGACGGACGGAATCCCACGCGTGACGGAGCATCCCACCTCCCACGAAGGCCGGCAGCCCCTGGCTGCCCGGTCCCAGGAACGCACCCGGCCGCGGGCGGAGGCGGCCGGGGCCGCAGCCGTGCCTTCCGGACCGCCGCCGAAGCCGCAGCCCCAGACGCAGACGCACGCTTTGCAGGCGCAGGCCCAGGACATCGCCGGCACCGCGCGCCGCGAGGGCGACCGGCTGCGGTTCGTGGGCGCCGCGACGCGGCGGATCGCGCGCGGGATCGACCTGGACGAGATCGTGCTCGGCCTGTGCCGGGCGACCGTACCGACCTTCTCCGACGCGATACTCGTCTACCTGCGCGACCCGCTGCCCGTGGGCGACGAGCGGCCGGTGTCGCCGTTCGTGCTCCGGCTGCGCCGCAGCGACCGGCTGCGTTTAAACGCCGATGACACCGACCAGGGCAGGGGCGCCCTCATGCCCCTGCTGGACCCGGGGACCGACCTGGCGCCCGCCGCCGAGCTGTGCGAGGTGCACTCGGGCAGTGCCCTGTCCGAGGTGCTGCGCGGGGTGCGGCCGGTCTTCGGCGACTCCGCGGCCGCGCGCGCCGCGCTGCCCGAGCTGCTCGGCGACGGACGCAGCGTGCCCAGCGGCCATCGCGCGATACTCGCCCCGCTCCGCGGCCGGCGCCGCGTGATCGGCGCCGCGGTCTTCCTGCGCCGCCCCGACCGTCCGGCCTTCGAGCCGAACGACCTGCTGGTCGCCGCCCAGCTCGCCACCCACACCGCGCTCGGCATCGACAAGGCCGTGCTCTACGGCCGCGAGGCGTACATCGCCGACGAGCTGCAGCGCACGATGCTGCCCGACTCGCTGCCCCAGCCGACCGGCGTGAAGCTCGCCTCGCGCTATCTGCCGGCCGCCGAGACGGCCCGCGTCGGCGGCGACTGGTACGACGCGATCCCGCTGCCCGGCAGCCGGGTCGCGCTGGTCGTGGGCGACGTCATGGGCCACTCCATGAAGTCCGCCGCGATCATGGGCCAGCTGCGCACCACGGCACAGACGCTCGCCGGTCTCGACCTGCCTCCCCAGGAGGTCCTGCACCACCTCGACGAGCAGGCCCAGCGGCTGGGCGCCGACCGCATGGCCACCTGCCTGTACGCGGTCTACGACCCGGTCTCGCACCGCATCACCATCGCCAACGCCGGCCACCCGCCGCCCATCCTGCTGCACCTCGGAGGCCGCGCCGAGGTGCTGCGCGTGCCGCCCGGCGCGCCCATCGGCGTCGGCGGCGTGGACTTCGAGGCGGTGGAGCTCGACGCCCCCGCCGGGGCGACGCTGCTGCTGTACACCGACGGCCTCGTCGAGTCGCGCCTGCGCGACGTGTGGACCGGCATCGAGCAGCTGCGCGAGCGCCTGGCCGACACCGCCCAGCTGACCGGCCCCGACCACTCGCCCCCGCTGGAGGCGCTGTGCGACGACGTGCTCGACATGCTGGGCCCGGGCGACCGCGACGACGACATCGCGCTGCTCGCGGCCCGTTTCGACGGGATCGCGCCCAGTGACGTCGCGTACTGGTTCCTGGAGCCGGAGGACGCGGCCCCGAGCCGCGCCCGCCGCCTGGCGCGGCGGGCGCTCGCCCGCTGGGGCCTGGAGGAGCTGTCCGACTCGGTGGAGCTGCTGGTCAGCGAGGTCGTCACCAATGCCGTGCGGTACGCGGAGCGTCCCGTCACGCTGCGGCTGCTGCGCACCGACGTGCTGCGCTGCGAGGTCGGCGACGACTCCCCGCAGCTGCCGCGGCAGCGCAGGGCCCGGGACACCGACGAGGGCGGCCGCGGCCTGTTCCTGGTGAACCGGCTGGCCCGGCGGTGGGGGGCGACACGGCTGTCGACGGGCAAGGTCGTCTGGTTCGAGCTGCCCGCCCGGTCCTAGGGGGTGTGACGGCCGCGGGCGTCACGGTGCGCGAGGCGTCCGGGCCGCACCGCCGACCTCATGACCTGCTGATACGGCGGCGCCCCGGGATCCGACCGGATCCCGGGGCGCCGCCGTTGCCGACCGAGGCCGTCAGTCGTTCGGCCTGATCTGGTCGTTGCTTCCGTCGCCCGTGTCACCGGGCTCGACCGGCGGCGTGATCGTCGGGTCGTCCGTCGGCGTCGGGTCCTGCGTCTCGGACTCGGTCGGCGTCGGATCCGGGTCCTGCGTCTCCGTCTCCGTCGGCGTCGGGTCCGGGTCCTGCGTCTCCGTCTCCGTCGGCGTCGGGTCCGGGTCCTCGGTCTCGGTCTCCGTGGGCGTCGGGTCGGGGTCCGGGACCGCGATCTCCGCGAGGTCGAGGTCGAACCTCGCGTCCGAACCGCCGTTCAGCGCGCCCAGCGTGTAGTCGGCCCAGATCCTGGCCGGGAAGCCGCCGCCGTTGGCGCGGCCGGAGTTCGCGGTGCCCGTCAGCGACACCTGGCCGCCGCCGTCCTCGGGCGACTCGCCGAACAGGGCCACCACGGTGACGAGTTCGGGCGTGTAGCCGGCGAACCACGCCGAGCGGTTGTTCTCCGAGGTACCGGTCTTGCCGGCCGCCTGGTAGGCGCTGCTGCTCGCCTCCTGGCCGGAGCCGTTCCTCACCACGCCGGTCAGGCCCGCGGTCACGGTGTCGGCCGTCTCGCGGCTGATCACCCGCTCGCCGATCGGGTCGGGCAGGTCGACCTGACGGTCCTTGTGCTCGGCCTCCGCGACGATCGTCGGGGTGACCTTCCGGCCGTGGTTGTCGAGCGTGGCGTACACCCCGGCCATGTCCCACGTGGACGCGCCCATGGTGCCGAGCGAGATCGCGGGCCGCAGCGGGAAGTTCTTGTCCGGCACGCCCAGGTCGAGCGCCGTCCTCTTGACCTTGTCCAGGCCGACGTCCACGGCCATCTGCGCGAAGGCGGAGTTGATCGACTTGTTCAGGGCGGTCTGGACGGTGACCGGGCCGTGGCTGCGGCCGAGGTCGTTCTGCGGGGCGAAGGGGGTGTCGCTGCCGACGACCGGTCGCCTGCTGGTGCCGTCGTAGACCGTGTCGAGGCCGATCGGGACGCCGTCCTGGGTCTCGGAGCCGTTCTCCAGGGCGGAGGCGAAGACGACGGGCTTGAAGGTGGAGGCGGGCTGGTAGTCGGAGCGGGTCGCGTTCGACAGCCAGTGCTGGGTGGCGTCCACACCGCCGTAGAGCGCGACGACCTTGCCCGTCTTGGGGTCGACCGACGTCGCGCCGGCCTGCACGGTGGCGTCGACCTTGTTGCCCTTGCGGTCCAGCTGGTCCTCGAGCTGTTCCTTGACGGACTTCTCCAGGGCCTTCTGCTTCTTGGAGTCGACATTGAGCGTGATGGTCCAGCCGCCCGCCGCCAGGTCCTCCTCGCTGAGCCCCTGGCGGGCCAGTTCCTTCTTTGCGGCGTCGACGATGTAGCCGGCCTGGCCGCTCATGCCGGGCGCGGCCTTCGGCGCCTTGGGGACGGGGAACTTCAGTCCGGCGCGCTCGCCGGCGTCCAGCCAGCCCTCCTCGACCATGTTGTCGAGGACGTAGTTCCAGCGCTCGGTGACCAGGGCCTTGCCGGTGTCGGAGGCGATCGCCCAGTCGTACTGGTTGGGGGCCTGGAGCAGCGCGGCGAGGTACGCGCCCTGGGCGACGTCCAGCTTCTCGGCGTCGACGCCGTAGTACGCCTGGGCGGCGGCCTGGATGCCGTAGGCGCCGCGGCCGTAGAAGCTGGTGTTGATGTAGCCCGCGAGGATCTCGGGCTTGCCCTTCTTCTGATCCACCTTCAGCGAGATCACCAGCTCCTTGAGCTTGCGGGTGACCGTCCGGTCCTGGTTCAGGTAGTAGTTCTTGACGTACTGCTGGGTGATGGTCGAACCACCCTGCTTGCCCTGGCCGGTGAGGGTGTTCTTCAGGCCGCGCAGGGTGCCCTTGAGGTCGACGCCGGAGTCCTGGAAGAAGGTCTTGTTCTCGGCCGCGACGAAGGTGTACTGGACGTCCCGGGGGATCTCGTCGAGAGCGACGATCTCGCGGTTGATCTCGCCCGTGCGGGCGAGGATCCTGCCGTCGCTGTACTTGTAGACGTTGCTCTGCATCTTGGCCTGGGCGTTGGCCTCCGGCACCGGGACCATCAGGTAGATCACGAAGAACGCGCCCATCAGCACCAGGCAGATGCCGAAGAAGGTGCCCAGCAGCTTCCTCCAGGTGAAGAAGCGGCGTATGCCCGTGGGCCGCGTCTTCCCGGCCCGGCGCGCACCGCGCTGCCGAGCCTGTCGCTCTTCCGCTCGGCCCATCGCTTCGTTGCTCCGCTCTTCGGTCGTCGGTCGCCGGTCCCGGCCCGTTCCCGCACGGGGTGCGGGGCCGGAATCAGCTCAGAAAGGTAACACCGCCCGGACAGACAAAGAGGAACTGATCCGCTCTTTTCCGGACGTGAGAATGAGCACCCCGTCCGAAGGAACCGACTCACGAGAGGCGCGCAGGGTTGCGACATGAGTTAAAGTGATATCACTTTGCTAGACCATGGAAACGGGGAGTGGATCATGTCCGGAACGAAAGAGCCGAGGCCACAGGGGACTTCGACGGCGCGTGGAGGGCCGTCCGGGGCGGCGGACCGCGCCGAGGCCGAGCTGCCGCAGATGCCGGCACCGCGCGTGCGGGAGTTCCCCGCGCACAGCATCGGCGGCGGCCTCGCGCTGCTGCTGGGGCTGCTCGGGCTGGCCGCGGGCGTGGCCCTGGTCGTCGCGGGGGCGGCGTACACCTCGGGCGGCACGAAGGCTTTGGTGATCGCGGGCGGCGTCCTGGTGGCGCTCGCCGCCTTCCTCGCGATGTGCGGGCTGAACATGGTCGCGCCGGGCGAGGCGCGGGTGGTCCAGCTGTTCGGCCGCTACAGGGGCACCATCCGCACGGACGGGCTGCGTTGGGTCAACCCGTTCACGTCACGGGAGAAGATCTCGACCCGCGTGCGCAACCACGAGACCGCGGTCCTGAAGGTCAACGACGCGTACGGCAACCCGATCGAACTCGCGGCGGTCGTGGTGTGGAAGGTCGAGGACACCGCGCAGGCGATGTTCGAGGTGGACGACTTCCTGGAGTTCGTCTCGACGCAGACGGAGGCGGCCGTACGGCACATCGCGATCGAGTACCCGTACGACGCCCACGACGAGGACGGCCTGTCGCTGCGCGGCAACGCCGAGGAGATCACCGAGAAGCTCGCGGTCGAACTGCACGCGCGGGTCGAGGCGGCGGGTGTGCACATCATCGAGTCCCGCTTCACCCACCTCGCGTACGCTCCCGAGATCGCCTCCGCGATGCTGCAGCGCCAGCAGGCGGGCGCGGTGGTGGCGGCGCGCCGCCAGATCGTGGACGGCGCGGTGGGCATGGTCGAGGCGGCCCTGTCCCGGCTCACCGAACGGGACATCGTGGAACTGGACGCGGAGCGCAAGGCGGCGATGGTGTCGAATCTGATGGTGGTGCTGTGCGGCGACCGCGCGGCGCAGCCGGTCCTCAACACGGGCACGCTCTACCAGTGACGCCGCCCCCGCCCCCGCCGCCCGAGCGCAAGCAGGTACTGCTGCGACTCGACCCCGCGGTGTACGAGGCGCTGGCCCGCTGGGCCGGCGACGAGTTGCGCAGCACGAACGCGCAGATCGAGTTCGTGCTGCGCCGGGCGCTGGCGGAGGCGGGCCGGCTGCCCAAGGGCGTGGCTCCGGTGGCCCGCCGCGGCCGCCCGCCGAAGGCGGCGGAGCCGCCGCGGGAGAAGTAGAGCGGGGGCGGTCCCCGGCCGTCGGGGTCCTCCCCGGCGGAGGGGGCCGACCCCGCTATACACCGCACGTCTAGTGGCGCCCATGTCCATCGGTCACACCCTCCTCGCCCTCCTCGAATCGGGCCCCCGCCATGGCTACGACCTCAAGCGCGCCTTCGACGAGCGGTTCGGGCAGGACCGGCCCCTGCACTACGGGCAGGTGTACTCCACCATGTCCCGGCTGCTGCGGAACGGACTCGTCGAGGTCGACGCCGTCGAGACGGGCGGCGGACCCGAGCGCAAGCGGTACGCGATCACCGACGCGGGGATCACGGATGTGTCCCAGTGGCTCGCCCACCCCGAGAAGCCCGAGCCGTACCTGCAGTCGACCCTCTGCACGAAGCTCGTCCTCGCGCTGCTCACCGGCCGCGACGCCGCCGAGCTGCTCGCCACTCAGCGTGCCGAGCACCTGCGACTGATGGGCGCCCTCACCGAGCGCAAGCGGCACGGCGACCTCGCCGACCAACTGGTCTGCGACCACGCGCTGTTCCACCTCGAAGTCGATCTGCGCTGGCTCGAACTGGCCGCCGCCCGGCTCGACCGGCTCGCGGCGGCCGTCCATGACGAGCACTGAGCCGGTGACCGGCCGAGCCCCCGCCGGCCGGACAGCGGGGGCTCGACCACTGCGCGCGGGCCGGCGCGCGTGTCATGCCAGGACCCGCACGGGCAGTTCCGCCAGCGCCTGCCGCAGCGCCGCGGCCAGTTCCTCGAACTCGTCGCTGCGCGCCGTGCCCGACCGCATCGCCAGGGCGATCCGGCGCGACGGGGCCGGGTCCGCGAAGTGTCCCGCCCTCAGGCCACTCCGGGAGGTCTCGACGTCGACGGCGGTGTGCGGCAGCAGCGTCACCCCGAGACCGCCTGCCACCAGCTGCACCAGGGTCGACAGCCCGGCCGCCGTCGTGGTGACCGCGGCACCCTCCGTGCGGCCGGCCTCGCGGCAGATGTCGAGCGCCTGGTCGCGCAGGCAGTGCCCCTCGTCCAGGAGCAGCAGGTGGAGGTCGCGCAGCGCCTCACGGGGAATGTCGGCCCGGTCGGCCAGCCGATGCCCCGGCGGGGTGACGAGCACGAAGTCCTCGTCGAACAAGGGGAGTTCGGTGATGCCCGGGACCCCCAGCGGCACCGCGAGCAGCAGCAGGTCCAGGCGCCCCGCCGCGAGGCCGTCCAGCAGGGAGGACGTCTGCTCCTCGTGGACCTGGAGGTCCAGCTCCGGGTAGCGCTGATGCACCAGGCGCAGGACCGTCGGCAGCAGATAGGGCGCGACCGTGGGGATCACCCCCAGCCGGAGCACGCCCGTGAACGGGGCCCGTACCGCCTCCGCCTCCTCCATCAGCTCGCCGACCGCGTCGAGCACGGCCTTGGCGCGCACCGCGACGCGCTCGCCGGCCGGGGACAGCAGCACCTTGCGCGTCGTGCGCTCCAGGAGCTGGACACCGAGTGCCTCCTCGAGGGCTGAGACGGCTCCGGAGAGCGCGGGCTGACTCATCCCGATTGCCGCCGCGGCGTCCCGGAAGTGCAGATATTCCGCCACGGCCGCGAACGCGCGCAGCTGCGCGATGCTCGGCTGTTTGACCCTGTTTGCCGCACCCACTGATAAGCACCTCCGATCGCGATGACCGAGTCTAGCTATTTCCGCGATCAATGCACTCTGTGCCACTATCAAGATCCGTCCAACCCCCTTGGAAGACCCCAAAAGGGACCTTCCTACATGCAAGGAGAGCGCGTGCTCACTGTCGGTGACCAGTTCCCCACGTTCGAGCTGACCGCCTGCGTCTCGCTGGAGAGCGGCAAGGAGTTCGAGACCCTCACCCACAAGACCTACGAGGGCAAGTGGAAGGTCGTCTTCGCGTGGCCCAAGGACTTCACCTTCGTCTGCCCGACCGAGATCGCCGCGTTCGGCAAGCTGAACGACGAGTTCGCCGACCGTGACGCCCAGATCCTCGGCTTCTCCGGCGACTCCGAGTTCGTCCACCACGCCTGGCGCAAGGACCACGCCGACCTGCGTGACCTGCCCTTCCCGATGATGGCCGACTCCAAGCACGAGCTGATGCGCGACCTCGGCATCGAGGGCGAGGACGGCTTCGCGCAGCGCGCCGTCTTCATCGTCGACCCGAACAACGAGATCCAGTTCACCATGGTGACCGCCGGCTCCGTCGGCCGTAACCCCAAGGAGGTCCTGCGGGTGCTGGACGCCCTGCAGACCGACGAGCTGTGCCCGTGCAACTGGACCAAGGGCGAGAACACCCTCGACCCGGTCGCGCTCCTGGCCGGTGAGTGACCATGGCCCTCGATGAGCTGAAGTCCGCCATTCCGGACTACGCCAAGGACCTGAAGCTGAACCTCGGCTCGGTCATCGGCAACGGCGAGCTGCCGCAGCAGCAGCTGTGGGGCACCGTCCTGGCCTGCGCGATCGCCTCGCGCTCGCCCAAGGTGCTCGCCGAGCTGGAGCCGGAGGCCAAGGCCAACCTCAAGCCCGAGGCGTACACGGCCGCCAAATCGGCAGCCGCGATCATGGCGATGAACAACGTCTTCTACCGGACCCGGCACCTGCTGTCGGACCCCGAGTACGGGACGCTGCGCGCCGGTCTGCGGATGAACGTCATCGGCAACCCCGGTGTGGAGAAGGTCGACTTCGAGCTGTGGTCGCTCGCCGTCTCCGCCATCAACGGCTGCGGCCAGTGCCTGGACTCCCACGAGCAGGTGCTGCGCAAGGCCGGCGTGGACCGCGAGACGATCCAGGAGGCCGTCAAGATCGCCGCGGTGATCCAGGCCGTGGGCACGACGCTGGACGCGGAAGCCGTCCTGGCCGGATAACGCGCACCGCATACGGACGAGGGGCCCTGCCGAACCGGGTGGTTCGGCAGGGCCCCTCGTCCGTACGTCCCGGGCGCCTAGGGGGTGTCTTGTCGATCAGGCCGGCACGATCGGCCGGACAGGACCTCGCGCCTCAGCTCCGGAGCCTGGCCATCAGCGCCTGCATGTCCTGCACCAGCAGCCCTTCCAGTTCGGACACGTCCGTGGCCGGCTCCCCGCTCTTCGGGTCCCAGTCGCCGGTGACCGTGATACCGATCTCCGCCTGGCCGTCCAGCACTTCGAGCATGATCGTCGAACCGTCGTCGCTGCGTGCGATGTGGGCCTGTTCGCCGATGCCGACGACCGTCTCGGACTCGGCCTCGGCGTCCCAGGCGTTCTGCCGGGCGAGGACCGCGCCGTCGAACTCGGGCCCCGGGTCGGTCTTCTTGTGCAGGGTGTAGGTGACGAAGACCCCGGGCAGCGAGATCATCTCGTTGCCGTCCTCGTCGACGTGCGGCTGGTACCCGGTGGGCCTCAGGTCGGCCGAGCACTGGGCCTCGGCCCTGGTCGCGTGCGCGATGCCGCTCGGCATGCCCTCGCCCTCCCGCTTGCCGAGCGCGGACTGCAGATTCTTCAGCTCCGCCGCCTCGCAGAGGTTCTCCGTCGCCCGGTAGCCCCCGAGATCCGGGTCCTGACCGCCGAACGCGAAGAGCCCGCCGGCCCAGAGCGCGGATGCGGCGGCCGCGCCGCCGAGCGCCCACAGCCACCGCCGGCGCGTGCCGCGCGGGTCCGCGGGTGTTCCGGCGTCGTCCGTGACGCTCTCGGCGACCGTCCCGGGAGCGGGCCCCGGTCCGGCGGACGTCGGCGCGTCGAACGGGTCCTCCCCCACCAGCTCCGGCTCGGAGATCACTGCTGCTCCTCGCCCTCGTCGGTGCGCTGCTCGGTCGGCTGCGCGGGTGGGGCGGGCGGGGCCGTCGGTGGGGTGGGCGGGGCCGCGGGTGCGGGACCCGCCGCGGGCGCCGCGTCGAGGGACGTGGAACCGTGCGGCGGCGGCGCGTTACGCAGCGTCTGCTCTTTGCCGTACGCCCGCAGGTAGCCGACCACCGTGTTGGTGACCGCGACCAGCGGCACGGCGACGACCGCGCCGCCGATCCCGGCGGTCAGGCCGCCCGCGGCGACGGCCAGGACGACGGCCAGCGGGTGGACGCGCACCGCGCGGCCGAGGATGAACGGCTGCAGCACATGGCCCTCGATCTGCTGCACCGCGAGCACCACGATCAGCACCATCAGCGCCGTGAACACGCCCTGGGTGACGAGCGCGACGACAACCGCGAGGGCACCCGACACGACGGCACCGACGAGCGGGATGAACGCGAAGAGGAAGATGAACACGGCGAGCGGCACGGCGAGCGGGACGTCGAGGAACCACAGCCCGAGCCCGATGAAGATCGCGTCGATCAGGGCGACCAGGACGGTGCCGCGCACATACGCGGTGAGCGTGCGCCAGGCCCGGGGCCCCGCGCCCGCCACACCCGGACGGGCCTGCGCCGGAACGAGTTTGAGGGTCCACTCCCAGATGCGCTTCCCGTCGTAGAGCAGGAAGAGCGTCGAGAACATCGCCAGCAGTATCCCGGTCAGCACCTCGACCATCACGGTCACACCCTGCAGACCGGCGGAGGTGATCTCCTCGGTGTTGGTGCCGATCGTGTCGCTGAGGTTCTGCGCGATGTCGTTGATCTGGCTCTCGGTGACATGGAACGGGCTGTCCAGCAGCCACCGTTTGAGCTCGTCGATACCGTCCCGGACGCGGTCGGACAGGTTGTCGAGGTTGTCCATGACCTGCCAGACCACGAACCAGCCGACGAGCCCCATGACGACGAAGCCGAGGATCGCCGTGACGGCGGTGGCGAGCCCGCGCGGCAGGCCGAACTTCCGCAGCCGGCCGACGGTGGGCTGGAGCATGGCGGTGACGAGCAGGGCGGCAACGAAGGCGAGCACCACGAGCTGTACGGCGCTGATGACGCGCATCAGCACCCAGAGCGTGCCCGCGAGGACGAGCAGCCGCCAACCGGCCTCCGCCGCGACGCGGATGCCCCACGGGATCGCGACGACCGGATCGGGGCGGGGCGCGACGGCGGGCGCGTACGCGGGCGGCGGAGGGACACTGTCCGGGGCCGGCACGACGGCGGGCAGGTCGTCGTGCGCCACCGCCTCCTTGCGGCGCTCGTCCAGGCGCTCTCCTATCCGGGTCAGCTCGGCACCCACGCGGCCGAGCCACCCTGGAACTTTCGACATGATGCTCCCTTTTGTCCCCACCGCTCTCTCTCCCCCTGCGCCCTGAGGGTGCGGAAGGTGCCCCCACCTGCACTCTGGGGGCGCGGGAGGTGCCCCACCTGCGCCCCGAGGGCACGGACGGTACGCCCACCCGGGAGTAACGGACCCCGACCGTACACGCACGGAGCCCCTCACCGTAGGACGGTGAGGGGCTCCGGAAAGTTGAGCGCCGGGCGAATCTAGTACCAGTGGTTCGCCTGCCAGAAGGACCACGCACCACACGGGCTGCCGTAGCGGCTGTCCATGTAGTTGAGGCCCCACTTTATCTGGGTGGCCGGGTTCGTCTGCCAGTCGGCGCCGGCCGACGCCATCTTGGAGCCCGGGAGCGCCTGGACGAGACCGTACGCACCCGAAGACGGGTTGGACGCACGGTAGTTCCAGCTCGACTCGTGGTCCACGATGTTGCTGAAGCACTGGAACTGGTCCGCGGGGACCATCTGCCGGGCGATCGCCTGAACCTCGGCGACCGTGTACGACGCCTGCGCGGAGAAGCTGGACGCCGAGCGGATCGAGTCGCGGTTGGCGCGTGCCTCCGCCTCCTCGCGCTCGCGCTCCGCCTGCTCGTCCGCCGCGGCCTTCTTGGCCTTGGCGGTCTTCGCGGCCTGGATGCGGGCCGACTCCTCGGCGGACTTCTTGGCGGCCGCGTCCGCGGCAGCGGCCTGCGCTTCGGCCTGCTGCGTCAGGGACGAGACCTGGACCTGGGCCTGCTCGCCCATGGGGATGTCCGCGAGGAGCGTCGTGTCGGCTGCCGTTGCCTCGAGGGTGTCCCCCGAGGGCTGGGTGTTGCCCGACGCGACGCCGACGACGGCGCCGACGGTGGTGACCGCAGTGGCCGAGGCGACTGCGAATCCCCGGACCGAGATCCGGCTCACACGGTTTCCTTCCAGCATCGCCCGCATAGGTGACCTCGCGAGCGCAATCGTGCCCCTGGCGCTGGCCTCCCCACTGATCGGGTCACGGGAGGCGCGGGCCCGGCGGGCAACTCCCTTGCGGAGATGCCACGTGGTACTCGCGGGCGGCATGCGGCGGCAGGTCTTGAGTTGTCTGTTGCTGTGCACCACGGGTGGTGCGGATGTGCCGCATGCGGGGCCTGACGGAAGCAAGACTCTGCCGGAAGCCGACGGCGCAAGGCAATTCTTCGTTGCGTGTGAAAGCTCACACCCCGTTTGTGCCAGGGCTTTTGAAGGAAACGGCGGACAGCACAACGCCGCCCGGCTACGCTCTTGCGCTTTGCCGGGCGGCGCCAACTGGCTTGTCCCTTTTGCCGGAGAGGCCCTCGGGGACGTGTCCCGCTAAATGTGTCCGTCCTCCAGCATTTCGGTCACCAGCGCCGCGATCTGCGAGCGCTCGGAGCGGTTGAGGGTGACGTGCGCGAAAAGCGGATGCCCCTTCAGTTTCTCGACGACGGCGACGACTCCGTCGTACCGGCCGACGCGCAGATTGTCCCGCTGTGCCACGTCATGGGTGAGGACGACCCGGGAATTCGCCCCGACGCGGGACAGAACGGTCAACAGGACATTCCGCTCCAGCGACTGGGCCTCGTCGACGATGACGAACGCGTCGTGCAGCGAACGGCCCCGGATGTGCGTGAGCGGCAGCACCTCCAGCATGCCGCGGCCGAGCACCTCCTCGATCACCTCGCGTCCGGCCACCGCCGAGAGCGTGTCGAACACCGCCTGCGCCCAGGGGCTCATCTTCTCGGCCTCGGTGCCCGGCAGATAGCCGAGCTCCTGGCCGCCCACCGCGTACAGCGGCCGGAAGACCATCACCTTCTGGTGCTGCCTGCGCTCCAGGACGGCCTCCAGGCCCGCGCACAGCGCGAGCGCCGACTTGCCGGTGCCGGCGCGCCCGCCGAGAGAGACGATGCCGACCTCGTGGTCGAGGAGGAGGTCGAGCGCGATGCGCTGCTCGGCGCTGCGGCCGTGGATGCCGAACGCCTCCCGGTCCCCGCGCACCAGCCGCACATTGCCCTCGGCGGTGACACGGCCCAGGGCCTTGCCGCGCTCGGACTGCAGAACGAGCCCGGTGTGCACGGGCAGCTCGGCGACTTCGGGAACGTAGAGCGTCTCCTCCCCGTACAGCAGGTCCACCTGGTCGGCGGACAGCGGCAGTTCCGCCATGCCGGTCCAGCCGGTGTCGGTGATGGCCAGCTCCGCGCGGTACTCCTCGGCGAGCAGGCCGACGGAGGACGCCTTGATGCGCAGCGGCAGGTCCTTGGAGACGACCGTGACGTCGTACCCCTCGGCCTGGAGATTGCGGGCCACCGCGAGAATGCGCGAGTCGTTGTCGCCCAGCCGGAAGCCGGCCGGAAGCACGCCGGGATCCTGGTGGTTGAGCTCCACGCGCAGCGAACCGCCGAGGTCGCCGATCGGCAGGGGTGCGTCGAGACGGCCGTACCGGACACGGAAGTCGTCCAGGAGGCGCAGGGCCTGCCGGGCGAAGTAACCGAGCTCCGGATGGTGTCTCTTGGCCTCCAGCTCCGTGATCACCACGATCGGCAGCACGACCTCGTGCTCGTCGAAGCGGCTCATGGCGTGCGGGTCGGCCAGCAGGACGCTGGTGTCGAGAACGTAGGTGCGCCGGTCGGGCATGCGGCGCTTTGTGCTGTTCACCACGGAAGGACGTACCCCCTCGGACGAGGTCGGGGTGCGACGGCGTCGCGGACCATTGCGTCATCCGCCGAAGCGGACGACGGGCCGGGCCGGCCTGCTGCACGGGCCGAGCGCCGGCCCTCCGCATGGTCCGCACCAAGGGTGCAGTCCTTCGTGTGCAAAGGGCCTCCCGGGTGAGCGGTGTCGGCCGCTCACTGAGATACGACGTTCGTGGATCGGACGTCGACCTGAGAGGGGTATTCCCTCGAACACGTGCGGCCATGCCATGGCATATGACGTCGCACCGGTGAACAGGGGGTGACGGGAGGCGAGGGGACCCGTGGTCCCCCGAAGGTCAGGGACTGTCCGGCGGATCAGGGCCGGACAGGACGCGGCGTCTGGTGCATGGGTCTCCCCAGGCCCGCAGAGGCCGAGGGGAAGCATCGCAAGGCGCCGGAGTGCCCTGATAGCAGAGCTATTGGGGCATTTCGGCAACGCGGCGAGGTGCCGTCGCCTGGAGGTACCCCAGGCGAAGCGCTGGGGGAGCGTCGTGGCCCCGGCCAAGATCCGCCGGACAGCCCCTAGGCGCCGTAGCGGCGGTGGCGGGCCGCGTAGTCGCGCAGCGCCCGCAGGAAGTCGACCTTCCGGAACGCCGGCCAGAAGACCTCGCAGAAGTAGTACTCCGAGTGCGCGCTCTGCCAGAGCATGAAGCCGGAGAGCCGCTGCTCCCCGCTCGTGCGGATCACCAGGTCCGGGTCCGGCTGCCCGCGCGTGTACAGGTGTTCCGAGATGTGCTCGACGTCCACGATCTCGGCGAGCTCCTCGAAGCTCGTCCCCTTCTCCGCGTGCTCGAGAAGCAGCGAACGGACCGCGTCGGCGATCTCCTGCCGGCCGCCGTAGCCGACGGCGACATTGACGAGTATTCCGTCGTTGCCGAGCGTCGACTGCTCGGCCTCCTTGAGTACGGACTGGGTATGGGCCGGCAGCAGGTCGAGCGTGCCGACGTGGTGCACGCGCCAGCGGCCGTCGGCGGCCAGGTTGCGCACGGTGTTCTCGATGATCCGCAGGAGGGGGGTGAGCTCCTCCTCGGGGCGGTCGAAGTTGTCGGTGGACAGCAACCAGAGGGTGACGACCTCGACGTCGGTCTCGGCGCACCAGCCGAGCAGTTCGGAGATCTTGTCGGCGCCTGCCTGGTGCCCCTGTGCGGCCGTGCCTCCGGACGCCTTCGCCCAGCGGCGGTTGCCGTCGAGGATCACGCCGATGTGCTTGGGCACCTGGGCGTGGTCGAGGCGGCCCTCCACCCGGCGTGCGTAGAGCCCGTACACCAGGTCGCGCAGGTTCACAGTTCTTACACCCCTCGATACGGCGGTCCCCGAAGGCGCCACAGTACTGCGGACGGGCCAATGCGACCCAACCCGGTACGTCACAAGTCCGTGATAAGGAGGGATGCGTGACTGATTCAATTTTCTACCGCGCCGCCGACGACCGTTACGCGTCCATGGAGTACCGGCGCAGCGGCCATTCCGGGCTCAAGCTCCCGGCGATCTCGCTCGGCCTGTGGCACAACTTCGGTGACGACCGCTCGCTCGGCTCGCAGCGGGCGATCCTGCGCCGCGCCTTCGACCTGGGCGTGACGCACTTCGACCTGGCGAACAACTACGGTCCGCCGCCCGGTTCCGCGGAGCTGAACTTCGGCAAGATCTTCGCCCAGGACTTCACCCCTTACCGGGACGAACTGGTCATTTCGACCAAGGCGGGCTATCTGATGCACCCCGGGCCGTACGGCGAGTGGGGTTCACGCAAGTACTTGCTGTCCTCGCTGGACGCGTCCCTGAAGCGGATGGGTCTCGACTACGTCGACATCTTCTACTCGCACCGCTTCGACAAGGACACCCCGCTCGAGGAGACCATGGGCGCCCTGGCCTCCGCGGTGCAGCAGGGCAAGGCGCTGTACGCGGGCGTGTCCTCGTACACCGCCGAGCAGACCGCGGAGGCGGCGGGGCTGCTGAGGGAGATGGGCGTCCCGGCGCTCATCCACCAGCCGTCGTACTCGATGATCAACCGCTGGATCGAGGACGACGCCCTGCTCGACACGCTGGAGAGCGCCGGTATGGGCTGCATCTCCTTCGCGCCGCTGGCACAGGGGCTGCTCACCGGCAAGTACCTGAAGGGCATCCCGGAAGGCTCGCGCGCCACGCAGGGCAAGTCGCTCGACCCGGGCCTGCTGTCGGGCGAGGTGCCGCGCCGGCTCAACGGCCTCAACGGCATCGCGGCCCGGCGCGGCCAGTCGCTTGCGCAGCTGGCCCTCACCTGGGTGCTGCGCGACCCGCGGATGACGTCGGCGCTGATCGGCGCGTCCAGCGTGCGGCAGCTGGAGGAGAACGTGGCGGCGCTGACGGGGCCGCCGCTGACCGACGCGGAGCTGAAGGAGATCGACACCTTTGCCGTGGACACGGCGGGGACGAACATCTGGGCGGCCCGGAGCTAGGGCGTGCGCCGGCCGGGGGCGTCTGTCGTCCCGGGGGCGTCTGCCGGGCCGGGGGCGTCTGCCGGGCCGGGGGCGTCTGCCGGGCCGGGGGCGTCTGCCGGGCCGGGGGCGTCTGCCGGGCCGGGGCTGGGCGCGGTGGGCGTCCGCCTCAGCCGGACGCGGGGGCCTGCGTCGGCAGGCATGAAAAACGGGCCGGTCCGTGGGGGGGATACGGACCGGCCCGAGGGGGGGTTTCCACCATAACCCTTCGTAAGCGGTGCTGAGTGCCACGCCATGCCGTCGCCGCGCGCCGAATCCCGTACGCGCCGGGGCACCGGGCGCGCGGAAGGGCGAAGCCCGGGCTCCGCGGCCCGGCCGGGGCCCGTTCCGCTACTCCCCACGGGTGACCCTCACCGGCGGGCGCCGCATTGACGAACACATGACGTGACGTCAAGTGACCGATGTGCACTGCTTGTTGGCGAGAATCTCGCTCATGAACGTCGATCCCCAGGCCCCGAGCGGCTCCAGCGCGGTGTTGAGCGCCCTGCCCAGCTCGGTCAGCGAGTACTCCACGCACGGGGGCACCTCCCCGTAGACCTCGCGGTGCACGATGCCGTCCGCCTCCAGCTCGCGCAGCTGCTGGATATCCCGTTCCGCCGTCGACGCGCCACCGATCGCCGGTGTTCCGGAGCGGATCCAGCCTGGGCAACGGGTCCGACAGCGGCGGTGGAAGCGGACAGGTTCTGACCTGTATGCGTCCTAGGGTCGGCCGTATGACGAGCCCTGGAACGAGCCCTGTGACGAACCCTGCGACGAGCGGTACGACGACGAGCGACGTGACGTGGCGGCAGGCGAACGCGCGCCGGCTGGCCCGCCAGGCCCTCGACGATCCCTCCCCTGCCGCCCCTTCCGGGCTCACACCGTCCGCGGTCGCCGGGGCGATGCTCGGCGCGCACGCCCAGGTGCTGTCGGCGGCCGAGCTGTCCCTCGCGCTGCGGATGGGGGCGGGCGCGACGCGGGCCGACGTCCGCAGGGCCCTGTGGGAGGAGGGCACGCTGGTGAAGACGTACGGCCCGCGCGGCACGGTCCACCTGCTGTCCGCCGCGGACATGCAGCTGTGGACCGGGGCGCTGTCCGCCGTGCCGTCGGGGCCGCCCCCGTGGCCGGAGGACGTCCGGATGGGCCCGGAGCGGACGGACGAGGTCGTCGCGGCGATCGCCGACGCGCTCGCGGACGAGGCGCTGACCACCGACGAGCTGACGGAGGCGATCGTGGCGCGCACCGGCCCGTGGGCCGGGGAGCGGGTGATGGAGGCGTTCCAGGACAAGTGGCCCCGGTGGCGTCAGGCCACGCACACCGCGGCCCACCGGGGCGTGCTGGCCTTCGGCCCCAACCGCGGCCGCAAGGTGACCTACACGAACCCCCGTGTCACTCCGCTGCCCGGCCCCGACGCGCTCGGCCGCCTCGTCGTCCGCTATCTCCGGGCGTACGGCCCCGCCACGCCGCAGAACTTCGCGAAGTGGCTGGCGGCCCCGAAGGAATGGGCGACGGGGCTGTTCGCCTCACTGGCGGGTGCGGCCCGCATCGAGGAGGTGCGGTTCGAGGGCGGGCCGGCGTGGGTGGCGGCGGGTGACGCCGCGTTCCCCGACGCGCCCGCGCGCGGCGTACGGCTCCTCCCCTACTTCGACGCGTACACGATCGCCTCGCAGCCCCGCGACCGCCTGTTCGCTGGAGCGGCCCGCGAC
Source organism: Streptomyces sp. NPDC015127 (assembly GCF_043080095.1). NCBI lineage: Bacteria > Bacillati > Actinomycetota > Actinomycetes > Kitasatosporales > Streptomycetaceae > Streptomyces > Streptomyces sp. NPDC015127. The sequence goes on along the minus strand of NZ_JBIBVE010000003.1, from coordinate 421,347 downwards.
CGGGCCCTCGCGGGCGGCCAGGCGGGCAACTACCCGGTGGTGCTGGTGGACGGCACGGTCGCGGGCGTGTGGCACCAGCGCCGATCCGGCCGGCGCATCACGGTGACGGTGGAACCGATCGGCCCCGCGCTCGCCACGCGCCGCGCCCGCGAGGAGCTGGCGACGCAGGCGGAGCGGGTGGGCGCGATCCTGGAGGGCCGGACAGAGCTGGTGGTGGGGCCGGTGGCGGTGGGACCGCACGCGTGACGGTTCAGCCGAGGGCGTGGCCGGTGGTGCTGTCCACGTGGTCGGGGATCTCACCCTCGTGCCGGTCCCCGGTCGACTTCGTGCCCGTGGGCTCGAACATGAGGATCGACCCGCCCGGCGACGACGGCTTGTGCTCGGTGCCCTTCGGCACGACGTAGACGTCACCCTTGTGGAGCTCCACGGTGGACTCGTTGCCGTCGGGGGCGCGCAGGGCGATGTCGAAGCGTCCGTCGAGGACGAGGAAGAACTCGTCGGTGTCCTCGTGCACGTGCCACACGTGCTCGCCCGCCGCGTGGGCGATGCGCACGTCGTAGTCGTTCATTCGGGCCACGATGCGGGGGCTGTAGACGTCGTCGAAGGACGCGAGCGCTTCGGCGAGGTTGACCGGCTGGGTTCGGTGGGAGTCCATGTGGCCGATTCTGGTCGACGGCGGCCGCCAGGTCTCGCGTTCCGTCATGAACGTCCGTACAGAGAAAGGAGGTTGAGCCGACTCCGCGTTGTGTCCGCTCGACGATCGGATGCCGTCGTGAAGGCCCCTCTTGCGCTAACATCCCATCCCGCCCGGCTGGTCGGCCGGGATCCGAGAGGCGTCGCCACGGCATCGGCGCCGCCTCCTCACGACGCACCTGACGAGGAACACATGGCTCTGACAACGGGGCACAAGATCGCTCTCGCCGTAGCGGGCATCACAGCCGTCGGCGCGATCATCGGCGGCGCCCTCCAGGCAGGGGGCCGCGGTGGCGGGAACGACTGCAGTCAGGGCGCGGTCTGCGGCGACAACAACAGCGGGAACAGCGTGTCGACGGACGGAAAGCCGGACGCCGAGCCGAGCGCGAAGACCGACGGAACGCCGGGTGCGACGACGGAAACGCCGGGCAAGACGGACGGAACGCCGGGCGCGAAGCCGTAGAACACCGCAGCCGTCATCGAATGTCTCATCGGGGGATACAGCTCGTGCGCACTGCCCGCCGCCTGGCGCTTCTCGCGGCAAGCTCCACCATCTTCTGCATGCTCCTCGCGGGCTGCGGTGATTCGACGACGTGCAACACGGGCGCGTTGTGCGGCGACGGGAACTCCGGCAACCAGGTCGGGAGCTCGACTCCCCCGGCTGCTTCTCCCGGACCCGTCCGCTCCACGAGCCCCGGCCCCTCGCCGACCCCTACGCCGCAGCCGACGACGCCCGCGCCCGCCGTCCCGCCCCCGGCACCCCGTCCGAGCCCCACGGTCGAGACCGAGAAGCCCCTCGCGGAGTCATGCGGCTCCGCGTGCACGTGGCGGTCGCTCCCAAGTCCGTCCGGCGTAGAGGTGCGGCCGGCGTGGCGCCGGGAAGGCGACGCCCTGTTCCTCGTAGTCCAGTGGCGTGCCGGCAGTCCCAGATCGCTCGACGTCAGGGTCTGGCTCAAGGACGCCGACGGGGACAAGGCCGTGTATCCCCTCGACTCCCGGGCCATCGGCTGGCACGACATGACGACGGAACCGGGCAGGACCTACACCAGGGAGTTCGAGGTCGGCATGCCGCTTCAGCACGGGCGCCGTTACACGGTCGCTGCCGCGGTCGCCGAGAACCCCTCCACCGAGCCGGACATCCAGAACTCCGCTGTCGACGGATTGCAGTCGGGCTTCCTGTACCGGTAGGCCGCGCCGACGGGGCGCATGTGCGGGCCTCCCCGCCGGCTCACGACGCTCCCAGCGCCCCCAGCAGCACCCCAAGCAGCGCGCCGCAGATCATGAACGGGCCGAACGGGATCGCCGTCTTGCGGCCCGCGCGGCGCAGGAGCATCAGGGTCAGGCCGTACAGGGAGCCGAGCAGGAAACCGGCGAAGGCGCCCACGAAGAGCACCACCCAGCCGTACCAGCCCAGCACCACCCCCAGCGAGAGGGCGAGTTTCACGTCGCCGAAGCCCATGCCGTTGGGGTTGATCAGGAAAAGCAGGAAGTAGACGGCGCCGAGCGCGAGGCCGCCCAGCAGGGCGGCCGGCCAGGACCCTCCGTCGTGCGGCAGCAGGGCGGCCAGGCCGAGCAGGGCGGCCGACGCCGCGGCGAGCGGCAGGGTGAGCTGGTCGGGCAGCCGGTGGACGCGACGATCGACGAGCGCCAGCAGGACGGCGGCCGGGGTGAACAGCAGCCAGACCGCCAGCTCGGGCCGCGGGCCCGTCGCGGCCGCCAGCGCCAGGCAGACCAGGGCCGTGACGACGGGGACGAGGACGGACGGGCGGTACGGGACCGGTGATCCGTCCGTGGCATCCGACGCGGACGGCGGCGCGCCCACCACCGCCGGGACGCCCGCGGCGCAGCCGGCGCAGCGGGCCGTCCCCACCCAGCCGCGCAACGGGCCGCCGATCGGATGCCCGGCGGGGCAGTCGGCGCGCCAGTCGTCCTCCGGCTCGACGGACAGGCGGTACGCGGCCCGTGGCACGAGCATCCCTGCTACGGCCCCCCACACGGTGGCTACGGCGATCAGCGTCACGTCCACGGTGCCGACCCTAGGCCCGGTCCGATCCGGGGTCATGGGCCCAGGGGCCCACTGCCGCAGCGCCGGGGCCCATTGCCGTGCGGATCGGGCCCCGCCGGGTGCCGCCCGGCGCTACGGTCGGGGGCCATGGGCACATGGCAGGACGGCACAGCCGAGTTGACGGTCCCCGGGCAGGACGCCCCGGTGCCTCTGGAGATAGCCGCCTCGTACCGGGCGCGCACCCGCGGCCTGCTGGGCCGGGACGGCATCGAGGGCGCGATCATGCTCACCCCGGGCAGCAGCGTGCACACCTTCCGGATGCGCTTCGCGATCGACGTGGCGTACCTGGACAAGGAGTTGAGGGTGCTGGACGTGGTCACGATGAAGCCGGGGCGCCTCGGGACGATCCGCTTCCGATCCCGGCACGTGCTGGAGGCGGAGTCGGGCGCGATGGCCCGGTGGGGGGTGCGGCCGGGAGTACGGCTGGGGGTCGGGCGACGGCAGGCGGAGACCGGCTAGGGTCTTTCGTTTGGATCAGGCCGGATCAGTGAGTGGGGGTCCCCCCACTCCCTCATCCGGCCTGATCGACAAGACACCCCCTAGGGCAGCTTGGCGGTCTGCGTGCGGATCAGTTCCGCCGGGATGCCGGGGGTCTTCGCGTCGATGAAGTTCGCCGTGTAGAAGGTGGCGACGCTCGCACCCCGGCGTACGACGTGGAAGACGAGCGGCACCTTGGCCCCCGCGACCGCGCCCGTCACCTGGTAGGCGACGGACTCGTCGCCGGCCTGCGGTGCGGGCAGCTTCCGCACGTCGGAGTAGGTCGACACCGAACCCGCTCCGCGGGTGGTGAAGCCCCCCGCACAGGCGTCGACGGCGGTGCGCAGCGACGCGAGGACCTGTGGCGCGCCGCCGTTGGCGTGGGCGGTGAGGATCAGGGTGACCACGGTCTGCGTCTCCTTGCCCTCTTCCCGGGAGTCGACGGCCGTGCGGTAGACGGTGGCGGCGGCAGCGGGCTCGGGCGCTCCGTTGATCACGGCGGCCAGCGGGGCGCACGCGGGTTCGTCCGCCTTCTCCGTGCCGGGCTCGTCGCCGCCCTGCAGGGGCGTGACCTCGTACCCCGGCACGTCGCCGGTGACCAGCGCGGCCTTGGTCAGCTCGGCCTCGGTGAGGGCCCTGCCGCTGCTCGGCTCCTCGGCCGCTCCCGGCGCGGTGGGTGTCGCGGTGGGCGCGGTGGGCGCGTCCGTGGCCGGGGGCGCGGACGTGGTGGCGCGCTTGCCGTCCGGTGTGCCCTGGTCGTCGCCCTCGCAGGCGGTGGCCGTGCCAACGGCGAGGGCGACGGCCACCGCGGCCGTCACGACGCGCCGTGCTGTACCGCGGGTCCCCGTGTTCATCCCGTCCCCCTCGCCGATGTGCGTCGCACGCTAACAACGCCGCGCGTCACGGCGCATGGGCCCGGGGGCCCATTCCGCCCGTCACCCGCCGACCGTGGACGGCGACCGACAGGGTCCGTCACGGATGAGGCGTCTGCTCGTGCACCGGCACGGCCGGGCGCAGCGACTGGAGCACGCTGTCGCCCCCGTACTTCGCCACCCAGTCGGCCTCGTCCGCGCGGTTGCCCAGGCGGATGCCGAAGGTCCAGGCCGGGTCCAGGAACAGACTGTGGCCGCCGGCGAAGTCGAGAGCGAGGCCCCGGATGACCGGCGCCGGTGTTCCCGTACCGCCGGCCCGTCCGGTGCCCGACAGGTAGGCGCGCACCGCCGTGCAGCCCCACTCGTCCCTGCCGTCGCCGAACAGCTGCTCGCCGTACGACGCAAGGACGACCTCGTCCTCCGCCTCGGCCAGCAGCCCGACGTCGGACCAGTCGGCGGCCGTGACCCGCAGGGCGGTCAGGTGGTCGTACTGCCCCTCCGACGCGAACCGCACCAGGCCCTCGTCGAGCCGCAGCCACACCACCAGGGGCTGCGGCCGGAACTCGGGGACGGCGTCGTCCCGGTCGATCCAGCCCGGGACGAGGACGTCACGCACATGGCGTCCCGTGAGCATCCCAGCGACCTCGCGCGCCATGCTGCTCATCAGGTCAGCCCTTCTTCTTCGGCACCTTCTTGGTGATCTCGATACTGGTGTCCAGACCCTCGCCGGACTTGAGGGCGGTCCAGAAATCACCGTTCTCCCGCAGGACGATCGTCACGCCCTTGCCACGATAGATCAGTCCCTCCGGCTCGCCCTTCTTCAACGTGCCCTTGCCGACGAGTTCGAACGTGCCGTCCTTGATCGCGTTCGCGATGTCGTCCCGGAAGCGCGGCCCGTCCTCCTTGAGCTTCTTGTACTTGGTGCCCAGGGCGTCCTCGACGAGCTTCTTGTGGCGCAGGAAGTGGTCCTTGAACTTCTTCGGGTCGCCCTCACCGACGTCCGGCTTCCTGGCGGCCTCGACCTCCTCGGGCGACATGTCGCAGTCGTTGTTGTGCACCAGGGCGTCGGCCGGGCCGACCCCGACGAAGTAGGTGTGCACGCCGGCCACCGCGAGGTCGTGCGTCGTCTGCCGCTGCACGTAGTGCCGGGCCGCCACCACGGTGAGACTGCCGCCGGCCTCCGTACGGAGCCGTGCGCCGGGCCGGATGTCACCGGCGTCCTCCCAGCGGCGCTCGCCCACGAGCCAGAACGGGTGCGTGTCGGTGGCCGTGACGACGGCGGTGCCGGAGGCCGTCCGCACCGTGAGCCGGGTGAACTCCTTGTCGTCGTACGTCGTGAACGTCCGGGTGACCCGCCGGCCGCCGCTCTCCCCGGTGACGGGGTCCGCGGCCGCCACCCGCATGCCGACCCGCACGGTCTCGATGGGCACCCGGCGTCCGTCCGCGAGCAGGACAGGCGTGCCGGGCAGGAAGCTGTGCCGGACGGGACAGGTCGTCGGCTTGTCGTCGGGCTTGTCCTCGTCGGGTTTCTTCTGGTTCGGGTCGTACTTCTTCTTGGCGTCGTCGAGCGCCTTCTCGGCGTCCTTGACGCGCTTGCGGTTCTTGAGGAGACCGGTCAGCCCGTCGTAGAGGTCGCCGCCGTGCTTCTTGAGCCGCTGGATGAGCTCGTACGCCTTCTTCCACTTCCATGGCGCGCCGTACTTGGCGGCGAGTTTGCCGACCGCACCGCCGACGAGACTGAGCAGCACGTTGATGAGCGTCTCGGTACACGCCCCCATGTCGCCCTTGGTGACGCAGTCGAGGGCGTCGGTGATGCCGAGCTCGTCGGCGAGGATCTTGGCCAGCTCCTTGGCGGCCTGGACAGCCTTGTCCTGGTCGGCCTTCTCGGCGGCCTGGGCGTCCTGGAGGTCCTTGAGCGCCTTCTCGTAGGCGATCTGCTCCGGTGACTTGGGCACGTCGCCGTTGTCGCCGGCCGGCTGGTCGGCCGGTCCGTCGTCGGCTGGGTCGCCGTCCTGGGCCTCGTTCTGCCGGCCCCCGTCGCCGCAGTCCCCGCCGCCCCCGATCCGGCACACCTGCGCGCTGATCTTCTGCGTCAGCTCCGCGCCGATCCCGGTGGCCACCAGGGAGCCGATGATCGCCACGACCACCAGTCCGAGACCCACGTACTCCAACGGCGTCTGGCCGCGGTCGTGCCGACGGCGCTTGCGCAGCCCAAGCAGACGCGCATCGGTACGTGGAAGGACCGTCCGCAGCAACCGGCGGCAGTCTCGGCGCAGTTCCCCCAGAGCAGACATGCCGTCACGCTACGGGCGACGGCGGCGCCCGTCATGGGCCCACGGACCCATCACCGGGCTCAACGTGCCAGGCGCAGGCGGGCGTTGCCGCTCATGCCCGTGAGTCAGCTCCGGCGGCCGCGGACCGGCTCCCGCGCGTCGTGCTCCTGCCGCGCCTGCTCGACCTTGTCCAGGTTGAGGGCCGACCACTCGGCGAGTGAGGCGAACAGCGGTGCCAGACTGCGCCCCAGCTCGCTGATCTCGTACTCGGCCCGCGGCGGCACCTCGGCGTGGTACGTGCGCACGACGAGCCCGTCACGCTCCAGTTGCCGCAGCCGCTGGGTCAGGACCTTGGGCGTGATGGAGGTGATGCGGCGTTCCAGCTCGACGAATCGGTGCCGGCCGTAGGTGTGGAGCGCCCACAGGATCGGTGTGGTCCAGCGGCTGAAGACGATGTCGACCACCGGGGCGATGGGGCAGGCCTGTTCCGGGTCGAGATCGGGACGAGCCACGTCGAGTGTGCTGTCGGTCACAACAAGCCCCTCTCCCCATTACTTTCCTCTAGGTACCTAGTGTGCCCGCGCCGATAGCTTCCTCGGGACATCGCAGAACGCGACAACCGGGAGCGAACATGATCGTGGTAACTGGTGCTACGGGCAACGTCGGACGGCCCCTCGTACGGGCGCTCGCCGCGGCCGGCGAGCAGGTGACAGCGCTCTCACGGGGCATATCGGCGCCACCGGACGTACCGGCGGGCGTAGGGCACCGGCAGGCCGATCTGGCCGATGCGGAGAGCCTGGGGCCCGCGTTCGACGGCGCGGACGCGCTGTTCCTGCTCTGCTCCGGCGACATGCTGGCGGCCGGCGCCGACGCGGGCGCCATCCTCGACACCGCGCGGGCCGGCGGCGTCCGGCGGGTCGTCTTCCTGTCCTCCCAGGGGGTCGGAACCGGGCGCCACTCCCCGGAGTTCGAGGAGGGCGTCAAGCGGTCGGGCCTGGAATGGACGGTGCTGCGGCCCGGCGGCTTCGACTCCAACGCCTTCCAGTGGGCGGAGGCCGTCCGCACGGGGCGTACCGTCACCGCACCGTTCGGAGATGTCGCGCTGCCGGTCGTCGACCCGGACGACATCGCCGCGGTCGCCGACGCCGCGCTGCGCGAACCGGGCCACGGCGGCGCCACGTACGTCCTGACCGGGCCGGCGCCTGTCTCGCCGCGACAGCAGACCGCGGCGATCGGGGACGCGCTGGGCGAACCGGTCCGGTTCGTCGAGCAGAGCCGTAGGGAGGCCCGGACGCAGATGCTGCGGTTCATGCCCGAGCCGGTCGTGGAGGCCACGCTCGGCATCCTGGGCGAGCCGTCGCCCGCGGAGCAGCGGGTCAGCCCGGACGTCGAACGGGTCCTGGGCCGCGCGCCCCGTACGTTCGCCGAATGGGCGACGCGGAACGTGGCGGCGTTCAGGTGAGTGCGCCCTGAGCCGACCACGGCCAGTGGCCGGGACGCACGAGGGCCGGGCCGCGTCGTGCGATGCGGCCCGGCTCTCGTGTCACCCCTGTGAACCGCCACTGCGCGGGTAGGAGACCTCCACGCGCCGGTTCTTCTTGCGGCCCTCCTCATGGGAGTTGTCGGCGATCGGGAACTGCTCGCCGTAGCCGCGGACCTCGTACGTGATCCCCGCGTCGCCGAGCGCCCTCGCCAGGACGGAGTGCACGGCGTCCGCCCGCTGCTTCGACAGGACGTCACCGTGGGCGGATGACCCGAGGTTGTCGGTGAACCCGAAGACGCGGACCTGCTTCGCGTTCTCCTTCTTGATCTCGTTGGCGATGGCCTGGATCCGGCCGTTCGCCGCCGGGCTGAGCTTCGCGCTGTCCTTGCCGAAGAGGACTTCGGCCTGAAGGGCGTACTTCACGTCGGAGTTGGTGTCCTCGCGACGCTCCTCACCGCCCTCGGACTCGATGACAGACTTGATGTCCAGCACCTTGGCGGGAGCGAGCGTGGCGCCGTCGACCATCTTCAGGCCGGGGTCGTCCGCGTCCACCTCGACGGGCGGCGAGGCGGACGCCTCGGTGCCCGGCGGCACGCTCGGCTTGTCCTCGGCCCGCGCCTCGGACGCGGACAGGACGTGGGAGCCGACCAGGAGGGCCGCGGCGGTGAAGGCCGTGAGCACGAACCGGGTGGAGGGCCGGCGCATGGGGTTGTGGGTCATGGCGCCGCTCACCCGGAGATCTCGAGGGTGGTGTTCTGGAACGACGGCAGCTGGAAGTCGACTTGAGTCGTGGACTCCGGCGGCGCCGGGAACTGCATGAAGATCGGCATCTTCTTGCCCGCGTCCACCTGGGTGAATCCGGACGTGCAGAGGCACCGGCCCTCGGTGTCACGCAGAACGTAGTAACGCTTCTTGCCCACCTTGTCGACGAGCGTTGCGCCGCCGACCGACTGACCGCCGCCTCGCAGTTCCTCTTCCGTCCCGCGCCATTCCGTCGTCGCGTAATAAGCCGCACTGCCGGTGTTCTCCACCACGGCGTTGACGGTGACGAACCCGCCGGAGTCCCTCTCGATCGAGTTGACCTTCAGGACCATTCCGTCCTTGCCCTGGACCGTGGCGATCACCTTGCTGGTGTCCGGCTGGGCCGAGGCCCCACCGGAGCCCTTGTCCCCCTTGTCGGACGGCTTGCTGCTGGACGAGCTCGACGGCTCCTCCTTCTTGTTCCCGTCCCCCCCACAGCCGGCCACTGTGAGGGCCAGGGCGGCGGTCACCACCACCGCTGCCGCCCCCCTGCGGGCCTTCAGGATGCGCCGAATGCTCATGAATCGAGTTCCTTTTCTCGTCGTTCGCTTGTCAGTCGACCAATTGGACGTCGAAGAGGTCCTTCGCGTCTGGCAGGTCCGTCGGGTCGTCCTGGAGGTCCCAGCTCTTGTTCTTGCAGGTGAGCGTGGGAAGGATCTCCGCGTCGTCGGGAAGCTCGAAGGTGCACAGCGGCTTGACCGCGGCCTTGGCGTCAGCCGTGGCGAACTCGCTCTCCGTACCGGGGATGATCGAGTCACCGATCGGCTTCTTCGTCTTCACGCTGACCTTGTAGGTCAGCCACGGGTACGGTTCGGAGTAACAGGGCTCGGTCAGTACCGCCCCGTTCTTCTCGGCAAAAACCGTCGCTGCACCACACGCTTCGATCGGAATCCTGCCGTCGAAGATGTCCTGCCAGGTGGTCGGGTCCGCGAGGGAGTCGAGCCACTCGCCCGTGAGCTTCTCCCGGGCGTCCTGTGCCGCCGCAAGCGCCGCGGCATCCGCGGCCCCCTGCGCGGTGTTCCTGGTGGCCGACGCCTGACCCACTGCAAAGAATGCGAACGCGAGGAAGAGCAGGCCCCCCACCATCACCACATAGATGGGGAATGCCTGCCCTTGGTCCTTCGTACTGCGGTTCGCCAAGCGGCTCAGCCGGCCTTGATCTTGTCGATCTGCTCGTTGATCTTCTGCGTGATCTTGCCGCCGATACCCGTACCCACGATCGCACCGATGATCACGACGACCACCATGATGATGCCCAGGTACTCCAGCGCGGTCTGGCCCTTGGAGCGCTCGCGGTCGGTCATGCGGCTGATGACCGTGTTCTTCCAGCCGTTGACGCGGACCTGCGTGTCGACCGCGGCCTTCAGCAGAGTGTCGTTCGACATGTCGTCCCCCTTCGGGTTCGGCCGACCGGTGGTCGGCCGACTCGTACGTCTCCGTTGCGATGCCAGAAACGTACGGCGGACGAGCGGTCCCCGAAGAGGGCCCCAGGGCCCAATCCGGGGCCCAAACGGCGACTTGGGCCCTGCGGCCCACCGGTTCAGCCACGACCCCTCCCCGGACCGCGGTCGGTGCGTGCCGTGCCGATCCAGACGGCGATGGCCTCGCTCCTGCTGACACTGTGAAGCTTCGCGAAGATGCGATTGATGTGGTTCTTGACCGTCTTCTCACTGATGAAGCAGGTGGCGGCGATCTGCTGGTTGCTCATGCCCGACGCGATCAGGTCCATCACCTCCACCTCCCTCGCACTCAGGCCGAACTCGTCCTTGTCCCGGGCAGGTTGAGGCACACCGGCGGAGGGCCCGGCGTCACCCCCGTGCCGCACGGACGACTGTCCCACATTCGATTGCAGATGCGAAGCATCTTCGCCCGGATTCCATGAAGTCGAGACAATCGGAGTGGGTGGGCGCGCCCCCGCGGCCGGTTGGCCTCCGGTGGGCGGGGGCACCTGATACGCCGCGCCGAGGCCGTCCGGCAGCGGCAGGCCGGCACTCGTGGCATGACCGCCGCGGAACTCGGCCAGGAGCGCGTTCGCCGCCGTCGCCGTGAAGTGGGCGCGACCCTCCTTCACATCCCGTACGGCGGCGACCAGCTGGTCCGCGGTGAACTCGCCGTGCACCAGGTAGCCGCCCGCGCCCAGCCTCAGCGCCTCCTGCACGATCTCGTTCTCACGGCTGTACGTCAGCATCATCACCGGTGCGGACCGCACCAGGTACGGGAGGGCCGAGATGCCGTCGACGCCCGGCATGCGGACGTCGAGCAGGATCACGTCCGGCCGGTGTGCCTGGGCCGCCTCCATCGCCTGCCGGCCGTCGGCGGCCTCGGCGACCACGCGGATGTCGTCGCGTCCGCCGAGCAGGACGGTCAGCCCTGCTCTGACGACCGGGTTGTCGTCCGCGACGACCACGCGCAGAGGTGACGGGGCCGGTGGGGGGAACGGGACAGGACCCTGCGACGCTCCCGGCGGGTCCGAGTGGAGCGGTGTGGCGTGGGACGACGTGTGCTGCGAGGCGTGGGGGGCGATGAACTGCTGACCCGAGGTGCGTGAGCTCTCGTCCGGCATCGTGCGGCCTCCTCTCAGGAGTTGGTGCTTCGTGGGGACAGGTGCGTGCTGTGTCAGGGGGCGGTCCGGTCCGTGACGGTCTGCGGGGCCGGGCCGGCGGGCAGGACGGCCGCCAGGGGCAGGTCGAGGCGCACCTCGGTCCCCGCGGCCGTCCTGCCGCGGCCGATACGGATCCGGGCGCCGATGCCCGCGGCGCGCTCGACCATGCCGACCAGGCCGAAGTGCCCGGCCTTGCGCAGGGACGCGAGGGTGGTGCCGGCCGGCAGTCCGCTGCCGTTGTCGAGGACGCTGACGCGCAGCATGCCGTCGACGATGCCGGTCTCCGCCCTCACCCGGGTGGCCTGGGCGTGGCGGCTGCTGTTCTCCAGGGCCTCGGTGGCGATGGTGAGCATCTGGCGGGCCACGGCGCGGGGCACGGGCGGTACGGGCGGGCCGCCGAGCCTGCGGAACTCGGTGGCGATGCCGGTGCGCCGGCCGAAGTCGTCGACCTTGGCGTGCAGCTCCTCGGTGACGTCGACGCCGTCGGCGCGGAGGTCGTCGCTGCGCCGCAGGTCGCTGAGCAGTTCTCGGGACTCGGCGGCCGCGCGGCGGGCGGAGCGGGCGACCAGTTCGGCCTGGTGCTTGACGGTGAGCGGGTCCATGCGGTCGACGGTGGAGGCGAGGCCGTCGGCGGCGAGGGCCAGCCCGTGCAGGGTCTTGGCGACGGAGTCGTGCATCTCGCGGGCCAGCCGTGCCCGTTCGCCGCCGACGGCCTCGGTGACGGCGAGCCGGGCGCGGGCCTCGGTGAGGGCCTGGCTCGCGGTGCCGAAGCGCAGCAGCAGGTTCCGCAGGGTGACGCCGATGGCGCCGGCGACGATGCAGAAGCCGGGCAGGAGGAGGGAGTTGCTGGCGGTGGCGACGGCGTCGGAGTCGGCGCCGTAGACGGCGAAGAGGATCAGGGCCTGGAGGCAGGCGAAGAAGGCCGCGCCGCGCCACCCGTAGGCGAGTCCGGCGAGCAGGGGCGTGCAGATGGTGACGTAGCCGAGGGTGCTGTCGGGGCCGGCCGTGACGAGCAGGAGGGCGCCGAAGAGGGCGTCCACGGCGAGCAGCGCCGGGTACCTGAGGAGCAGTGGGCCCCAGCGCTCCCAGTCGCGGAAGAGCCCGTACGAGAACATGAAGGTGACGAGCACGCCGGACGCCACCAGGTAGGTGGGCAGGCCCGGGTTGGCCGCGCCGAGGGCCAGCGGGGTGGCCAGGGCGATCATCGCCAGCCGGAAGCCGAAGACCTGGCGGCACAGCGCCTGCAGGGCGTTGACCTGGATGGCCAGGGTCGGCATCTGGTCCGGATCGGCCGCGGCACGGGCCAGGGAGGCCGGTCCGAGACCTCCCGTTATCCTCCCGATGTGCAGGGCCACTGCTCTCCCCCCTCTGGCGGCGGCGACGGCGGCGGCGGTGACGGCGTCACGGTGTCAGCCTCCGACCGAGCTGAAGTCGGCGTTGGCGCCGAAGACGAAGGCCGCGACGAGGAGGATCATGGTCGCCGGGACCATGATCGACGTGATGGTCAGCGTGGCCTTCGGGACCGCCTTGGACGCCCTGCGGCGGGCGTTCTGGGCGTCGGTGCGGCGCATGTCGTTGGCGATCTGGATGAGTGTCTCGGTGATCGGCGCGCCCAGCTCCTCGCCCTGCTGGAGAGCGGTGACGAACTGGGCGACCTGCTCCGACTCGTTGCGCCGGCGGAGCTCGTCGAACGCTTTGCGGCGGCCCACGCCCATGTCCATCTGGCGCAGGGTGATACGGAGTTCGTCGGCCCAGGGGCCCTCGTACTTGTCTGCGACGCGTTCCAGGGCCTCCCGGAAGCCGAGGCCGGCACTGACGACGACGGCGAGGACGTCGAGGAAGTCGGGCAGGGTGCGCTCGATCTGCTCCTTGCGCTGCCGGATGGCGGCGAAGATGCCGACCTCCACCCAGAACAGCCCGAACGCGACCATGAAGAGAGCGAGGAAGGGCTGCCCGCGCAGGATCATGGCGAAGGCCCCGAAGAGGCCCAGGAAGCCGTAGACGGCGCGGCGGGCGGCGTACCGGTCGATGGTGAGGCCGCCGGGGTTTCCGGCGAGGTCGATCTTGCGGCGGACCTTGTTGACCCGCGCGGGGCCCATCATCCGCAGCACCGCGGGGGCGTAGCGCATGCCGAGGCGGTCGACGGCGGAGCCGACCGCCGTGGTGCGGGTGGCGCCGACCTCCAGGGCGACGGCGAGGTCGCCGGGGAGCTTGGCGTCGGCGCGGTACATGCGGATGCCGTGGAAGGCTCCGGCGACGCAGAGTGCCACGGCGAGGGCGAGGCCGAGTCCGATCATCGCGGTGCGCTCCTCCTCAGACGTCGATCTTGGACAGCCGGCGGATGACGAAGACGCCGAGCCCGTAGAGCACGAGGGCGACGACGACGGCGGTCTGGCCGAGGAACGAATTGGTCATGCGGTCGATCGCGCCGGGCATCACGCGGTCGAGCAGCAGCAGAGCGCCGAGTCCCATGGCGGGGACGGCGTAGGCGGTCATGTTGACCTGGGAGAGCTGGGTGCGGACCTCGCGCCGGGTCTCCTTGCGTTCCTCCAGCGTCTCGGTGAGGTTGCGCAGGGAGCCGACCACGGTGCCGCCGGCCCGGTTGGACAGGACCAGGGTGGTGACGAGGACGACGAGTTCGCGGGAGGGCAGGCGTTCGGCGAGTTCGCCCAGGGCGTCGTCGATCGAGTGGCCGACGGCCAGCTTGTCGGCGACCCGGCCGAGTTCCTCGCCGGCCGGTGCCTCCAGTTCCTCGGCGGCCATGGACAGGGCGGTGCGCAGGGCGAGACCGGCCTGGGTGGCGTTGGCGAGGATGCGGGACAGCTCGGGCAGCTGGTTGATGAACTTCTCGATGCGCTTGGTGCGCTGCCAGTTGAGGAAGGCGAACGCGCCCCAGATGCCGAGCACTCCCGCGATGGGGCCGAAGAAGGAGGCGAAGAGCGTCTGCGCGGTGACCCAGAGTCCGGCGATGCCCGCCACCATGTACACGAAGAACTCACCGGGTGTGAGGTCGAGTCCGGTCGCGGCGAGGCGCAGCTCGATCTTCCTGCCGAGGCCGGTCTGCCGCAGCCGGCGGTCGACGGCGCCGAAGCGCCGCCGGCGCCCGCCGGCCCCCTCCGTGCCGCCTGCGTGGGAGAGCCGGTCGAGCAGCGCCTGGTGCTGCGAGCGGCCCGAGGACCAGGCGTGGACGCCCATCACCCCGAGCACGCCGAACAGCAGCGTGCCACCGATCGTGAGCAGTGCGATATGCGTCATGGGGGCTACCTACTTGGCCTCTCGGACGGCGAGCTGGTCCTCGTGTGCGGCGACACCGAAGGCCTGCGGGACGGGCTGACTCGCCATGAAGAGCCGGTCGGCGAGACGCCGCGGGAGGGGGAAGTGCTCGTACTTTCCGTGGACGCGTCCGTCCGCGCCCATCGGCTGGGCGTCGAACCGGGCGACACTGGCGAGCCGGTACGGCTCCTGGCCGCGGGAGTCGAGGACGGCGATCTCGCTGATCTTGCGTGCGCCGTCGGCGTGCCGGGTGAGCTGCACGATGCAGTCGACGGCGCTGTTGATCTGGTCGCGCAGCGCCTCGAAGGGAATCTTCACCTCGGACATGGAGGCCAGCGTCTGCAGGCGCATCAGCGCGTCCTCGGCGCTGTTGGCGTGGACGGTGGCGAGCGATCCGTCGTGACCCGTCGACATGGCCTGGAGCATGTCGAGGGTTTCGCCGCCGCGGACCTCACCGACGACGATGCGGTCGGGGCGCATACGCAGGGAGTTGCGCACCAGGTCGCGAATGGTGATGCGGCCCTTGCCCTCGACGTTCGCCGGGCGGGACTCCAGGCGGATCACATGCTGCTGCTGGAGCTGGAGCTCCGCGGAGTCCTCGATGGTGATGACCCGTTCGCCCTCCGGGATGAGTCCGGACAGCGCGTTGAGCAGGGTCGTCTTACCGGTGCCGGTCGCTCCCGAGACGATGATGTTCAGCCGGGCCTGCACGAGGGCGGAGAGCAGATAGAGCATGTGCTCGTCGAGCGAGCCGAAGCCGATCATCTCCGAGAGCGTGAAGGCGCGGGGGAAGCGCCGGATGGTGAGGGTGGGACCGGACAGGGCCAGCGGCGGGATGATGACGTTGACCCGCTCGCCGGAGGGAAGGCGGGCGTCGACCATCGGGTTGGACTCGTCGACCCTGCGGTTGACCGTCGAGACGATGCGCTCGATGGTCTGCATGAGCTGTTCGTTGGAGGCGAAGCGCAGCGGCAGCAGTTCGACCCGGCCACCGCGCTCGACGAAGATCTGGTCCGGCCCGTTCACCATGATCTCGGTGATGGACGCGTCCTCCAGCAGCGGTTCCAGCACGCCGAGGCCGAGCGCCTCGTCCACGACCCGGCGGATGAGCTGGGAGCGCTCGGACGCGGAGAGGACCGGCCCCTCACGGCTGATGATGTGCCCGAGCACGCGCTCCAGCCGCGCCCGGCGCTCGGCCGCGGCCAGCGCCGACATCTCCGCGAGATCGATCTCCTCGAGGAGCTTGGCCCGGTACGTGGCCACCAGATGGCCGTCGTCCCGTCCGCCCCCTCGGTCCTCGGGGGCCGTGATGCGTGCCCGCAGGCTCATGTGCGACTCCTTGGCTGTGCCGGTGCGGTGGTGCTGCTCAGTCCGTGGGCATGGTGGAGCTGCGCTCGGCGTACCCCCAGTCGTCGATTCCGGGAACGACGGACGGGATCCTGACCCGGACCGTCGCGGTCACCTCGCCGCCTCCCGGCCGTGCGCTGTAGCCGAAGTCCCCCGGCCCGTCGCTCAGCCAGTCGCTGACGGCGCTGCGGCCCGCGTGGCCGCCGTTCGTCCGGCCGTTGTCGTCGCTCTCCGCGCGGGCGGCGGCCTGGGCGGCCGTGCCCGCCTGGGAGGTGGCGTAGGCGGCGACGCCGAGCTGGACGGCGGCGAGCGCGAGGATCAGCAGCAGGGGAAGGAACCCGGCGAACTCCAGGGCCACCTGCCCCCGGTCGCGCCTCTTGGGGGTGTCCGGGGTCACCACGCTCCCCCTTCCGCCACCGCGCCGGCGTGGCCCTTGACGTCGAAGGGGAAGTCGACGAAGCCGGGGAAGAGGACGGGCACCTTGAGCGTCACCTCGGCCTCGTACATGCCGCCGGAGGCCGGCCCGCAGTCGACCTGCGCGGGCCGCCAGGTGCCGAGGTCCTCCTCGGCCGCGGCCTTGCACCGCCCCCCGGGATCGGGGGCGTCGGCCGCTCCCTGCCGGGCGCCCTCGTCGGCCGCGTTGCCCGCGCGGATGTAGGTGTAGCCCAACAGGGCGGACTGCCACAGCAGGACGCAGACGACCGCGATGAGCGGCAGCATGCCCAGGAACTCGACCGCCACCTGCCCCCGGTCCCCGCCGCGCCTTGGTTCCCGCGGGTCAGGGCCCGGCGCGGTACCGGCCCGACCCGCGTTCGTTGGTGCGCTCAGCACGCGCATCTCTCAACTCTCCCCCTTGAGGCCGCCGCCTCGCCGGCGGCGTACGCCGATGGAGCCCCGGTCGCCCCGGAACCTACCGGCCTTGTCCTTCCCTTCGGGCGCTTTCACGATGCCCAGTTCGCCCGCCAGTCCCCACAGGGCCTGCTTCACCGTGGACTTGGCCTCCAGGTCCTGCATGCGGCCCGCGTCGACGGCGCCCTGGAGCTCCTTGAAGTTCGCGGGGACGACGGATCGCGCGGCGCGTGTGCCGGTGATCCGTTCGATCAGGGCGGGCTGGATCTCGGTGTTGCGGATGAACCGGTTGACCAGCGTGATCGTCTCCTCCGCCTTGCGGATCTGCAGCCGGTCCCAGAGCCGGACCATGCGCTTGGCGGCCCGGACCGCCACCACGTCCGGGGTGGTCACCAGCACGGTCGTGTCGGCCATCTCGATCGCGGCCGCGTTGGCGCTGTTCATCTGGGTGCCGCAGTCGATGACCACGACCTCGTAGCGGTTGCGCAGGGCGCTGACGATCTGGCGCACCGCCCTGTCGTTGACCTCTTCGCCGCGTTCCCCGTCGGCGGGGGCGAGCAGCAGTCCGATGCCGGTGTCGTGGGCGAAGACGGCGTCCTGGAGCACGCGGGGGGATATGTCCTGGATGCCGGCGAGGTCGACGATCGACCGCCTGAACTGGACATCCAGGTAGGACGCCACGTCGCCGGCCTGGAGGTCCATGTCCGCCAGCGCCGTGGTCATGCCGGAGGCGCGGGCGGCCAGGGCGAGCTGGACCGCGGTGAGGGTGGTGCCGACGCCGCCCTTGGCCCCGGACACGGTGAGCACGATGCCGCCGGGGCCGGTGAACACGTCGCCGCTGTGCCCGAGATGGCGGCGCACGCCGAGCGACCAGGAGGCCGCTGCCTGGACCCGCTGGGTCAGTTCCTCGTACGAGAGCGGCAGGGCGACCAGACCGCGGGCGCCGGAGTCCATGGCCGCCGAGTAGAGGCCGGGGCTCGCGTCGGCGGTGACGAGGACGACTCCGACCGCGGGGAAACGCAGGGCCACCTCCCGGATCAGCTCCAGGGCCGGCACCGGTCCGATCCGCTCGTGCACCAGCACGACCTCGGGCAGCTCGTCCAGTGATTCGCCCGCCAGGCGCGCGAGCGTGTCGAGCAGCGAGGTCGAATCCGCCACGGGCGCGGCCGGCTCGGCCTCGGGCAGCTGGCTGAGCAGGGTGGAGATGGATCGGGCGGCGTCGGCGTCACCGACGGCCGGGAGGATGCGTGTCGTCATCCGGCCCTCACTTGTTCCTGTCCTCGTCGAGGGTGTACTTGCCTTCACCCGGACGAAGCGTGGTCGGACTGCCCTTGGCGATCAGGGCCAGGCGTACATGGACGGCGAACGACTCGGCGAACGCCACGCGCTGGGCGTCCTGGGTGTTCAGGGCGAACGTGATGGGCACGGCCTGGGTCGCGGCGGCATCGCGGTCGTCACCCTTGGGCTCCAGGGCGGTGAGCCTGCCGACGTCGATGACCTTGGCGTTGGGGACGATGATCCGGGACTCGGCGACCTGGCCCTGGTCCTTCCCCTCGTCGTCGAAGGTGGCGAAGATGTTGACCAGGTCGCCCGGGGTGATCTTGCCCGCGACACCGGTGGCGGCGTCGATCATGATGGCGATCTCCTGCTCGCCGTTCTCCAGTGCGGGGCGCTTGACGATCATGTCGACCTGGAGAAGCGACCCTTTGTGCAGCTGGGTGACGGCGATCTTTCCCTGCACCACGGATATGTCGGTGACCGCACTCGCCGGCAGCCAGCGCTTCGGCATCGAGATCTTTTCGAACTGGCTCGGCTGGAGTTCCGTATAGGGAGCGACGTCCGATGTGACCCGGTAGGCCGTCACTTCCGGCCCGACCTTCGAATTCACATCGCTGATCACCGAAAGCACGCCGACGAACGCGCCGAAGGCGCACAGGACGGACAGGAGCAGAAGAATGACACCGCGGCGCTGCCGTGAATTCATGAGCGGGACAACCTCGTGGGGAGACGTGGACGGGTGGCGGACAGTGCGGGGACGGCCGGTGCCCGTGCCGGGTTTCCCCGTCACCGGTCCGGTCGACCGCCCTGGTATGGCTACGACCCTTGACGCATAGGTGTTCCGTGGTTCAGGACACCGGGGCCGGAGGTTTGGTTCTCCGCCGGCGCGAGCGGCGCCGAACAGAATCCGCAGCGGTCGCCGATGATTTCAAGGCCGCACCAGGAGCACTTCTCCCGTTTGACGGACGAGACCAGCTGGTAGATGAGCGTGATGTCGGGGAGGTAGGCGGCGAATTCGATCATTTTCGAGGTGCCCCACCACGTCGGTGAATCACCCGGCAGGGCGGTCTCGTGCAGGGCCTGGCAGCGCCAGGCGGGGGCGAGGGTCGCGGTGACCCAATCGCTCTGCAGCTGCCCCTTGGCGACGAGCAGCTGGTGGCCGAACTCCGGGCCGGTGAGCTCTCCGCCGCCGAGCCTGACCAGCTGCGGCTCCGGGTTCGCGAGGACCGCGAACTGGGAGCCCGGCACCCACGACTTGGCGTGCGACTTGAGGCTCACCGGCACCCGGTCGAGCCGGGCGACCGAGTTCAGCAGGGCCCCGGCGTGGATGTAGTGCGCCAGGAGCCGGGCCGCGGAGGCGACGATGCCCGCGCTGAAGTCGCAGATCGACAGCTGGCGCAACTGGCGGACCAGCACGGCGACACCGAGCGGCGGCAGCGCCAGCTTCATCAGGGCGATGCGGTCGCTCTCCAGGACGGAGCGCACGGTGTGCAGTCTGCGCTCGTGCGCGACGGGGATCGAGGCCGGATACAGCGCCACCACGTACCCGTGCTGACCCAGCAGCACCTGCATGTCGACCAGCGCGGCGTCCAGGGGCTGCCGGTCCGGCGCCGGCAACAGCGCGGCCGTGGGCGTGTGTTGGTCGGTGGGCGGTAGCACCAGGTCAGCACTGGTGACAGCGATCGCGGTCTGCACGCTCATTTCCCCGTTCGAATCCGGCCGCCGAACGTACGGCGACCGCTTCTTCCCTGCTCGTGCTGCTGCATCAGCACTCTAACCACGTCCTGTGACGCAGAGAACACCTTTCAGGTCCCCCGGAGGCAACCCGTACGGCTCGCACACCACTAAAGGCGGACGAAGTCGTCAATGGTCAACTCCTGTCACATTGCGCCGAACTGCCGTGACCAGGGCTCCTTTTGGGCCCCGTATTGGGTCCGCGGACCCACGCCAGGCGCTCCGAGCCGTGCGTACGCTCCGATTCCGATTTCGCGTGCGAAAACGTGCGCGGCCTGGGAGGGGGACGCCGGATGAGACGGGACCGGGGGGCGACGGCGACGGAGTATCTCGGGGTGATCGTGGTCGTTGCCACCGTCGTCGGAGCCGTGAGCGGCTCGGGCATCGGCAGCGCGATCACCGAAAAGATCATCTGTGCGATCGACGGCGGCCGGTGCGGCAATGGCGGCACATCCCAGGCAGCGCCCAAAACCGACGCCGACTACGAACCCCCGCTCTGCCAGATCTCCTCCATCAGCGACAAAGCCGGAGCGAAAGCCAAGATCCTTTTCATCGAGTGGGGCGAGGAATACGGCTTCCAGCAGCAGACCTTCCGCGCCAGGAACGACGTCAACGGCGACGGCAAGGTCGACGACAACGACCAGCAGGTCACGATGACCTTCACCGACGCGGCGTCGCTCGCCGCCAAGAAGGACTGGAAACCCGGTGCCAAGATCGGCAAGTTCGGCTCCGACAAGGTCGAACTCGGGGCCGGGATCAAGGTCACCAACGGAGACACCTGGGTCTTCGACAGCGAGGCCGACGCCAAGGCGTTCCGGGACGACATCGAGCTGCTCAAGACCTACGAACTCACCAACCGGCACGTGAACGCGCGCGGCGGCGGCCTCGGCAGCAGCATCCTCTACCTCTTCGGCAAGGGGCCCATGGCCGAGGAGGAGAAGCTGCGCAACCGCATCGAGGAGAAGCTGGGCGACCGGCACATCAGCTACGGCAAGGTCGGCCTGGAGGCCGGCGCGGCCGGCGGGCTCAAGGTGAGCGCAGGCGACGAGAAGAAGCTGAGCGCCACGCTCGGCGGCACGTTCAAGTTCTCGCCCGAGGCCACCTGGACCGACAACAACCACCGGGGCACCAAGTCCTACACGTACTCGGCCGCCATCGAGTACGGCGGCAAGGTCGGCTACGAGGCGGGGCCGATCAGCGGGGAGTCGTCCGCGTCCACCACGCAGACCGGCACCGTCACCGTCACCCACGACAAGAAGACCGGCGAGCTGCTGCGCATCGACATGACCCGTACCGTCGAGAAGGGCGCCACCAAGGACGGTGCCAAGGTGGGCGGCGACAACGGCAAGACCGGCGACGACAAGCGCGGCGGCAGCGGCGGCGTCAAGGGCTCCGACCAGACCACGGGCATCGAGGTCGTCACCAACTCGATCGTCCTCAAGCCGGGCGCCGAGGGCGCAGAGCAGCGCAGGATCGCGCAGGCGTGGCTGGACGGCAACGGGGACCGCGGAGCGCCCTTCAGCTACATGTTCTCCGACCACTCGCCGACGACCCGGCCCGGCAACGACGACCCGTTCGGGCAGCTGCTCTTCGACGAAGGGCTCTCCAGCCGGACGACGTACACGGGGCAGACGGAGGCGGCGGAGTACGGCTTCGAGCTCAACCTGGGGCTGAGCCTCGGGTTCTCGGTGTCGACCGAGAAGAAGGAGGAGACGCTCGACAACGCCCATTTCCTCGGGGCGCCGAGCGGAAACAGCCGTGACTACGTCCCGTACAGCTACTGTGCGAATTGACCGGGCCGAGGGGAGCGCACACACCATGAGCAGCAGCATCCGCGTCAGCATCCGGAGCGGGCGAGCGGTGACCGGGCGGCGGAGCACGGGCCGGCAGGCGCTCGCGTCAGCCGTTCTCGCCGCGGCCCTCTCGCTCACCGCCGCGTGCGGGAACGGCTCGGCCGGGGCCGAGGTCCCCGAGGGCTGGTCCGAACTCGACACGGCCTCCGTCACGGTGGCCCATCCGCCGGAGTTCAGAGAGCAGGGCGCGGCCGAACGCAGCAAGTTCAACGCGGCCGCCGCCACCCTGGAGGAGGGCGGCCGGACGGTCGCCATGATCTCCGTCCAGCTCAACTACACGAACGCCGATTCGGTGGAGGAGGCCGCGATCGGCGCCGAGGCCGGTATCGCGCTCGGCTCCACCCTCAAGGGGCAGGAGGACCTGAGGGTGGCGGGCCCGGAGAAGGTGCGGGACGCCAAGCGGATCGACTTCGCCTTCACCTCGACCGGCGAACAGGGCACGCCCGCCAAGGGCACCCGGGTCGCGGGCGTCATCGTCGCCGGGCTCGACTCCAACGAGTCGACGTACGCGGTGCGGATCGACGCGGCCGAGGGGCAACTGTCCGACGACGAGCTGAAGAAGATCATCGACAGCATCGCGGTCAGGTAGTGGACCGTCTTCCTGCACGCGTCGACGCTCTGGAGGCCCATCCATGACGCGCTACGGCCACCCGGCGGTCCCCGCCCGGCGGGACGACGGGCCGCGGGCGGGGATCCTCGCCCTGATGAAGTGCTGGGCAGCGGGCATCGTGGTGCTGCTGTTCACCGAGTACCTCCAGGTCACCCTGGTCTACGACACCCTCGACTCCGCCGGCCGCCTCGGCTCGTTCGGAGGGCGGCTCCTGCTGGTCCACCTGCCGAACGCGCTGTGCATCGCGCTGTCCGTCTGGGCCGCCGCCCGCCTGCACCGGCCGCCCTTCCGCCACGGGACCGTCCGCCATCTTGCGGCGGCCCTCGCCGTGCCCGTGGCGGCCCAGCTGC
The DNA here is from genome assembly GCF_043080095.1 of Streptomyces sp. NPDC015127. Lineage (NCBI taxonomy): Bacteria > Bacillati > Actinomycetota > Actinomycetes > Kitasatosporales > Streptomycetaceae > Streptomyces > Streptomyces sp. NPDC015127. The sequence goes on along the minus strand of NZ_JBIBVE010000003.1, from coordinate 398,787 downwards.
TCAACATGGCGATCCAGTGGCAGGAGCTGGCCGCCGAGGGGCTGTTGATGTCCAACGCCGTACTGGTCCTCGGCTGCGTGGCGGGGTGGGCCGCCGACCGGCTCCAGGAAGAGGACTGAAGGCGGGCGGGCGAAGGCCGGCCTTCCGCCAGGGGTCTTGACAACCACATTGGTCTGGACCAACTTGTACCTCCACGGTGGCCACCGTTCCGGGACTCGTCTCCGGATACCTCCACACCCCCCAACTCCCCCACCGGAGGCTGCAAGTGGACCGCACCACACGCGCACGCAGATGGCTCGGCGCCGGCCTGGCGCTGGCCGTCGGCACCGGACTCGGTCTCATGGGTACCACGGGCACCGCACAGGCCGCCGACGTGAACGTCGCCAAGAACGCGGGCTTCGAGTCGGGGCTCGCCAACTGGACCTGTTCCGCGGGCAGCGGGACCTCGGTGTCCTCCCCCGTGCACGGCGGCACCTCGGCCCTCAAGGCCACCCCCGCAGGCCAGGACCACGCCAAGTGCACCCAGACCGTGGCTGTCAGGCCCAACTCCACGTACACGCTGAGCGCCTGGGTCCAGGGCGGCTACGCCTACCTCGGCGCGAGCGGCACCGGTACGAACGACGTGTCCACCTGGACGCCGGGGACCGGCAGCTGGACCAGGCTGTCGACCTCCTTCACCACGGGCGCGAACACCACCTCGGTGACCGTCTTCACCCACGGCTGGTACGGCCAGGCCGCCTACTACGCCGACGACGTGAGCGTCTTCGGCCCCGACGGCGGAGGCGGCACCGACCCCGACCCGGCCGTCCCCGCGGCCCCGGGTGCTCCTGCCGTCGGAACCGTCACCTCCTCGTCCGTGGCGCTGAGCTGGGGCGCGGTGTCCGGTGCGACCGGCTACCACGTCTACCGCGACGGCGTCAGGGTGCAGTCGGTGACCGGGACGTCGGCGACCGTGACCGGGCTGGCCGCGAACACCTCGTACAGCTTCCAGGTCAGTGCGACGAACACGGCCGGCGAGTCCGCGAAGTCGGCGGCGGTGACCGGCAGGACGTCCGGCAGCGGGACGAACCCCAACCCGGCCGTGCCGAAGCACGCCCTCACCGGCTACTGGCAGAACTTCGACAACGGCGCGACCGTGCAGAAGCTGCGGGACGTGCAGGCGCAGTACGACATCATCGCCGTCTCGTTCGCCGACTCCACCGCCACACCGGGGCAGATCACCTTCAACCTCGACCCGGCCGTCGGCTACGCCTCCGTCGCCGACTTCAAGGCCGACATCGCCGCGAAGAAGGCCGCCGGCAAGTCGGTGATCATCTCGGTGGGCGGCGAGAAGGGCAACGTCACCATCAACAGCGACGCGTCGGCGACGGCCTTCGCGAACAGCGCGTACGCCCTGATGCAGGAGTACGGCTTCAGCGGGGTCGACATCGACCTGGAGCACGGCATCAACTCCACCTACCTGACCAAGGCGCTGCGCCAGCTGTCGGCGAAGGCCGGCTCGTCCCTGGTCCTGACGATGGCCCCGCAGACCATCGACATGCAGAACACCGGCACCGAGTACTTCAAGACCGCGCTCGCCGTGAAGGACATCCTCACGGTGGTCAACATGCAGTACTACAACAGTGGTTCGATGCTCGGCTGCGACGGCAAGGTCTACTCACAGGGGTCGGTCGACTTCCTGACGGCGCTCGCCTGCATCCAGCTGGAGGGCGGTCTGGACGCCTCCCAGGTCGGCCTCGGCGTCCCCGCGTCGACGCGCGGAGCCGGCAGCGGCTACGTCGACCCGTCCGTCGTGAAGAACGCGCTGGACTGCCTGGCCCGCGGCACCAACTGCGGCTCCTTCAAGCCCGCGAAGACCTACCCGTCCCTGCGCGGTGCGATGACCTGGTCCACCAACTGGGATGCGACCGCCGGCAACGCCTGGTCCAACGCGGTCGGCCCACACGTCCACAACCTGCCGTAACGGCTCCCCGACCGCCGAGGGCCCGTGCCACCGCTCCCCCGGCGGCACGGGCCCAGAGGGTGTCGCCTACCAGGGCAGTTCCCGCACCTGCTGCACGCACAGCACGACGAACAGCAGGCCCGCTCCCGCCAGCATCACGTTGCTGAGGATGCCGTTGCGCCACTCGGCGGGCGTACGGGAGGAGTTGAGCAGCCAGACCAGGGTGAGCGCGAGGAACGGCATGAAGAACGCGCCGATCACGCCGTAGACGATCACCAGGCCGAACGGCTGGTCCAGGAAGAGCAGGGCGATGGGCGGGAAGGTCAGCCAGAGCAGGTACGCGCGGAACGGCAGCGACTTCTCCCGGCTGCCGGACGCCACCTCCTCGCCCGTCGTCGACGCGCCCCTCTTGCGGTAGTTGGAGACGAAGTCCGCGAACATCAGGCTCACGCCGTGCCAGACACCGATCAGCGAGGTGAAGGACGTGGCGAAGAAGCCGACGAGGAAGAGCTTGGAGGTGGCGGTCCCGTAGCGGTCGGCGAGGATGCCGCTCAGGTCGAGCAGGCCCTTGTCTCCCTTGGCCAGCGCGATGCCGGAGGAGTGCAGCAGCTCCGCCCCGACGAAGAGCATGGAGACGACGAAGATGCCGGTCGTGATGTAGGCGACCCGGTTGTCCAGGCGCATCACCTTCATCCAGCCGGTGTCGGTCCAGCCCTTGGCGTTGACCCAGTAGCCGTACGCGGCGAGCGTGATGGTGCCGCCGACGCCGCCGATCAGGCCGAGGGTGTAGATCAGCGAGCCGTCCGGCAGGACCGGCGCGAGGCCCGCGAAGGCGTCGCCGAGGTTGGGGGTCACCCGGATGGCCAGGTAGACGGTGACGACGAACATCACGCCGACCAGCACGGTCATGACCTTCTCGAACACGGCGTACTGGTTGAACCAGACGAACGCAAGCCCGACCAGACCGCACAGCACGGCCCACCACTTGAGGTCCATGGTGCCGGGGAAGAGGGCGTCCAGCGGGAGTGCGCTGGAGGACATCGCGGCCGCGCCGTAGACGAAGCCCCAGATGACGACGTAGACGACGAAGTACCCCGTCGTCCAGGACCCGAGGCTGCGCCAGCCGTCGAAGAGGGTCCTCCCGGTGGCGAGATGCCAGCGTCCGGCCGCCTCCGCCAGTGCGATCTTCACGACGCATCCGATGACCGCGGCCCACAGCAGTGTGTAGCCGAACTTGCTGCCGGCGATGAGGGTGGCGACCAGGTCGCCGGCGCCGACGCCCGTCGCCGCGACGACGATGCCCGGCCCGATGTACCGCCAGCTCGACTTGCGCGGCCGGGAGACGGCCTCGCCGGTGTTCTCTTCTGTGGTGCCTGTCATGCGCAGCAGCCTTCCCACTCGTCCCACGATGTGACGGGGTTACCCAAGCGGGGCCCCGTTGATCCCACAAGGGGCCGGGCAGGTGTTCGGAATCCGGCGCACCGGGCGGATGGCCGGGAGTCGCTATTGACCGGAGCATGCCAGGGTCGCACCATGAGCGCGCGAGCCCGCTCGGGCGTACGCCGCTCCGCCGCGGTGGCCGCCGGGCCCGCAACCACCCGTGCCGCACACCGGCAGAACCCGCACACCCGCACAGGCACCGCCGCCGCGCACCCGCACACCCGCACCCACCCCGCAACCCGCACACCCCGCACACCCCGCACACGCACTGAGCAACCCCCCACATCTCAGGAGCAGTTGCATGCGAATACGCCCTTTGGGAAGGCGCTCCGCCGCGCTCGCGGCCGTTGTCGCCCTCGCCGTGGCAGCACCCCTGACCGCGAGCGCCTCACCGTCGGCGGACCGGCCATCGCCGGCCGCCTCCGGTGAGGAGGAACGCACCCGGCAGTACCGCATCCACGGCCCCGAAAGCGCCGCCGACCGCACGGCCGTCGCCGCCACCGGGGTGTCCATCGACGAGGTGGACGGCCACACGATCGTCGTCAGCGCCGACGCCGCCCAGGCGAAGCGGCTGCGCGCCCTCGGACACACCCTCACACCGCTGCCGGCGCCGCCGGACCGCGCGGCCGCCGCCGCCGAGCCGTTCGACTTCCCCTCGGCCGACGCCAAGTATCACAACTACGCCGAGATGACGGCCGAGATCAACCAGCGCATCGCCCAGTACCCGGCCATCATGAGCAAGCGCGTCATCGGCAAGAGCTACCAGGGCCGCGACATCGTCGCCGTGAAGATCAGCGACAACGTCGGCACCGACGAGAACGAGCCCGAGGTCCTGTTCACCCACCACCAGCACGCGCGTGAACACCTCACCGTGGAGATGGCGCTGTACCTGCTGCGCGAGTTCGGCGAGGACTACGGCACCGACTCCCGCGTCACGAACACGGTGAACAACCGCGAGATCTGGATCGTCCCCGACCTCAACCCGGACGGCGGCGAGTACGACATCGCGAGCGGCTCCTACCGCAGCTGGCGCAAGAACCGGCAGCCCAACTCCGGTTCCTCGTACATCGGCACGGACATGAACCGCAACTGGAACTACAAGTGGGGCTGCTGCGGCGGCTCCTCGGGCTCGCCCGGCTCCGACACCTACCGGGGCGCCTCCGCCGAGTCGGCACCCGAGGTGAAGGTCGTCGCGGACTTCGTCCGCTCCCGGGTCGTCGGCGGCAAGCAGCAGATCAGGACGGCCATCGACTTCCACACCTACAGCGAGCTGGTCCTGTGGCCGTACGGCTACACCTACAGTGACACGGCCGCCGGAATGACCCAGGACGACCGCGACGCCTTCGCCGCCGTCGGCCGGAAGATGGCGGCGAGCAACGGCTACACGGCTGAGCAGTCGAGCGACCTCTACATCACCGACGGCTCGATCGACGACTGGCTGTGGGGCAACCAGAAGATCTTCGGCTACACCTTCGAGATGTACCCGCGCTCCTCGTCCGGCGGCGGGTTCTACCCGCCCGACGAGGTGATCGAGCGCGAAACCGGCCGCAACCGCGACGCCGTGCTCCAGCTGCTGGAGAACTCCGACTGCATGTACCGGTCGATCGGCAAGGAGTCCCAGTACTGCACCGGGTGACCGGCCCCGCGCAGGGGCGCCCGGGACCGCGGGTCCCGGGCGCCCGTCACGCGAAGGGGACCCTCGACCACGGCCGGTCCGGGTCCCACTCCGGTGCGACGCGCGCCATCGCCCGGCGGAACTCCTCCTCCGTGCGGGCCTCGTACAGTGGCGCGAACATCGGTTGGGAGCCGAAATCCCAGATCGCGCCGTCGCGCTTGACGACGAGCACCGGCCCGCCGCCGTAGGTCATCGCGGAGGCGTCGCCGTCGAGGTACGCCTCCGGCTGCGTGTCGACGAGGTACGCGAAGCCCACGTCCCTGATCCGCCGCTCGGGCCGTGGCGTGGCGTACGTCGTACGGACCCACGCGCACAGCTGCGGATACGGCAGCCCCGCCGGCCGGACCGGGTGGGCGGCGGGGGGCATGCGGCCGCCGGTGTAGTGGCCGAGCACCGGATCGAGTCGGGCGCACCACTCACGCAGGCGGGACTTGCGCCGGACGCCGACCCGGCACTCGAGGCGCATGCCGTTGCTGTGCACGACGGTGACGACGAGGCACAGGCCGACCACCGCGTGGTGGACGCCGGCGACCTCGTGCCAGGCGAACTCCGCGTGGTGAGGGCCCTGGTCGAAGGAGATCCCGTGCGCGTCCACGAGCACGGCGTTGTGCGCGTCGGTCGCGATGAACTCGGGGCCGGCGGGCAGGGTTTCGAACGGTGTCACCACAGGGCGACCTTAGCCGAGGAGAGGGGCGGGGCATGCGCCCCGCCCCTGACCACCGACGCCCGCCCGCTAGGGCCTCTCGTTTGGATCATGCCGGGCTCGCGGGCCCTGGCACGCACGCTCGCCGCGTTGTCGTCGGTCGCCATGGCTCCGCCATTGTCTCCCTCCTCCGCCTTGCGATCGCACGCACCAGACCCTCCCCCTACGCCCTGCGGGCGTGGGGGGACCCCCACTCACTGATCCGGCCTGATCCAAACGAAAGACCCTAGACGACGAGGCTGAGCGCCGCCGCGACCGCGAAGCCCGCGACCGACAGGACCGACTCGAGGACCGTCCAGGACTTGAGGGTGTCCCGCTCCGAGATGCCGAAGTACTTGGCGACGATCCAGAATCCGCCGTCGTTGACGTGCGAGGCGAAGATCGAGCCCGCCGAGATCGCCATGATGACCAGCGCCAGGAACGGCTGCGAGTGGTCGCCGTTCTCGACGAGCGGCACGACGATGCCGGCGGTGGTGACGATGGCGACGGTCGCCGACCCCTGCGCCACGCGCAGCACCAGCGATATCAGGTACGCGAGGACGATGACCGGCAGGCCGACGTCGTTGAAGGTGTCGGACAGCGCCTGCGCGACACCACTGGCCTTGAGCACGGCGCCGAAGACGCCGCCCGCACCGACGACGAGCAGGATGTTGCCGACCGGCTTGAGGGACTGGGTGGACACCGACTCGAGGGACTTGCGGGTCCAGCCGCGCCGGATGCCCAGCAGCCAGTACGCCATGACCAGCGCGATCGTCAGGGCGACGAAGGGGCTGCCGAAGAACTCGATGACCGAGCGCAGGGTGGACGGTTCGAGCGTGATGGACGAGAACGTCGCGGCGAGGATGAGGATCAGCGGCGTGCCGATGATGGTGAGCACGGTCCCCAGCGACACCGGTGCCTCCCGCGGCGCCCGGCCCGCGGCGGCCTGCTCGGCGAGGACGGCGGCCTTCGCGTCCTCTGCGGCCTCCACCATGTCCTGCGGGACCTCGACGAACAGCCGCTTGCCGATCCAGGCGGCGTACCCCCAGGCCGCGATCACGGCGGGGATGCCGACCACGATGCCCATGACGATGACCCAGCCGAGGGAGACGTGGAACAGGCCCGCGGCGGCGACGGGGCCGGGGTGGGGCGGCAGGAAGGCGTGCGTCATCGACAGGCCGGCGAGCAGCGGCATCGCGTAGAGGATGATCGACCTGCCGGACCGCTTGGCGGCCGCGTAGACGATCGGCGCGAGCACGAAGATGCCGACGTCGAAGAAGACCGGGATGCCGAAGATGAGGCCGGTCAGTCCCATGGCGAGCGGGGCGCGCTTCTCGCCGAACAGGCCGAGCAGGCGCGAGCTGAGCACCTCGGCGCCGCCGGACACCTCGAGTATCGCGCCGAGCATGGTGCCGAGGCCGATGATGATGGCGACATGGCCGAGGATGCCGCCCATGCCAGTCTCGATCACGGAGACGGCGGCGGACCGCTGGACGGTGCCGAAGAGTTCGGTGACGGACAGGCCCGCGGCGAGCCCGACCGCGATGGACACCGCGAGCAGCGCGACGAACGGCTGCAGCCGCACCTTGATGATCAGCAGGAGCAGCAGGGCGATACCGAGGGCGGCGACGGTGAGAAGACCGGCGGTGCCCTCGATGAGGGTGAGCAGACCACCCGTGTGCGGGGTGGGTGGTGGCGGGGGTGCGGCAGCGGCGATGAACATGGGGGAGCGTCCGTTCCGGGCGGTTTTCGGCAAGGGGGGATCGCGGCACGGCGCTCGCGGAAGGCGCGCCGTGCCGTACTGCTGCGGGTTCAGAAGGATCAGTCCAGGACTGCCAGTGCGTCGATCTCGATGAGCAGGCCGGCGGGGAGACCGACGTAGACCGTCGTACGGGCGGCGGGGGCCGCCGTCAGGTCCTTGAAGTACTCGTTGTAGATCTCGTTCATCTCGGCGAAGTGGGCCGTGTCCGTGAGGTAGACGCGGATCATCATCACGTCGTCCCAGGAGGCGCCGCCCTCTTCGAGGATCGCCTGCACGTTGGCGAACGTCTGGAGCGTCTGCTCGCGCAGGGTGGGCCCGGCGGGGGTGGGGGCCTTGCCCTCCTCGGCCGGCAGGAAGCCGACCTGTCCGGCGACCTGGAGGATGTTGCCCTTCCTGACGCCGTGCGAGAACTTCGCGGGCGGGGCCGTGTGGGTGCTCGGGGTGATCGCGGTCTTCTCGCTCATGCGCGTGCTTCCTTCTGCGGGGTGTGGCCTGAGTACTCCCGCGTGATGGCGTCGGCGGTGCGCCGCACCAGCGGGAGGAGGGTGAGGAGTTCGTCGGCGGTGACGACGACGTTCGGCGCGGACACCGACATGGCAGCGACTGCCCGGCCGTCCGCACCGCGGATGGGGGCCGCGATGCAGTTGATGGACTCCTCGTGGCCGCCGAGGTCGGTGGCCCAGCCCTGTTCGCGTACGGTGGCCAGCTCCTTGAGGAAGGCGCCGGCGTTCGGGATCGAACGGGACGTGTACATGGGGTAGTCGAGCTTCTCGGCGACGGCACGCCGCTCGGGCTCGGGGAGGTCGGCCAGCAGCAGCTTGGCCACGGCCGCGACGGTGATGGCGACGGGCTTGCCGATCCGGGAGTACATCCGGACCGGGTACCGGCTCTCGACCTTGTCGATGTAGATGACTTCGCTCTCCTCGTGCACCGCGAGGTGGACGGTGTGCCCGATCTGCTCGTTGAGCGCGACGAGATGGGGGTGCGCGATCTCGCGCACGTCGAGGTTCTCGACGGCCTCCTGCGCGAGCGCGATCAGCCGGGCGCCGAGGCGGTAGCGCTGGTCCTGCTGGCGGTAGACGAGGCCGTGCTCGTGCAGCGTGCGCAGCAGGCGCAGCGCGGTGGACTTGTGGACGCCGAGCCGGTCGGCGACCTGTCCGAGGTCGGCGGGCCCCTGCGCGAGCAGCGGCAGGATGCTCAGCGCGCGGTCGACTGTCTGGCTCATGGTGTGCGTACCTCCTGGTCTGCCCCTGTCCACCCGGGGCCGAGGTGCAGTCTCCCCCAGCCCTCGTCGTCGAGGGCGACGAGCCGGTCGGCGTGCGCGGCGGCGGGAGGGGCACCCAGGTCACCGGCGACGGTGAGCGTGGCGGCGGCGTACAGGTGCCCGTGCCGGAGCCGGTCCTTCACGGACAGCCCGCGGAGGCTGCCGCCGAGGAACCCGGCGGCGAAGGCGTCCCCGGCGCCGGTGGCGGCGACGACGCGCACGGCCGGGGCGGGCACGTGCGTGACGGTGTCGGGGGCTCCGCCCCCGCGCACCCGCGCCTCAATCGCCGGCGGGGCTGGATTTCGCGGAGCGAAATCAGCCCCGCCGGCGATTGAGGACACCGCGCGAAGCGCGGTACGGGGTCCGGGGCTTGCCCCGGTTACGGGAAGGGGCGGGGTGGGGAAAGCCTCCCGCGCGAACGCCACCGCTCCCGCCGCCCCCCGCTTCACCACCAGCACCGACGGCTCCGGCAGCGCCTCGCGGATCGCGTCGGCGCCCCGCAGGCCCCACGCCTCCTCCGCCTCGTCCTCGCCCACGAACACGATGTCCGCGCCCCGGGCGAGCTCCAGCAGCATCCGTGCGCCGGACGACGGGTCGCGCCACAGGCCCGGCCGGTGGTTCACGTCGAAGGAGACCGGCGGCCGGCCGTCCCGTCGTGCGGTCAGCTCCCGCATCAGCGCGCGGCAGTTGGGGGACAGGGCGGCGGTGATGCCCGAGAGGTGGAGCACACGCCCGGACCACACGTCCTCGCCCCGCACGTTCGCCGGCGACATCGCCGACGCCGCCGAGCCCGTCCGGTAGTACACGACCTCGTGCTCGTCCGTCGCCCGGTCGCCCGCCGTACGGAAGTACACGCCCGTGGGGCGCTCGGCGTCGCGCATGACGGCCGAGGTGTCCACCCCGTACGCCGCGATCGCCGCCACCAGGTGGTCGCCGAAACCGTCCGCGCCCACGCGCCCGACCCAGCGCGTGCGGTGGCCCGCCGCCGCGAGCGCGCACGCCACGTTGGACTCTGCGCCGCCGATGCCGCGCACGAACGACGGCACATCGGCGAGGCGGCCCTCGCGGGTGGGCAGGAACGTGACCATGGACTCGCCGAGGCAGACGACGTCCACGGGGGCCTGCACGCTCGCGGTCATGATCGCGGGGGCTCCTTGCTGGTCGGTCGCCGGACACCATTGACCCGGCGTTGGCTCGGATGTTAGACAGCGATAAGCGAAATACGCAATGGTCGTTGCAAATCATGCAACGCCACAGAGGAGGGCCCCATGGCTGCCGACAACGCCGTCGCACGACTCGCCGACGAACCGGTCGACCACCGATTCAAGGCGCTGCCGCCCGACGCCGAGGGCCGGACCGTCGGCGAACTGGCGGCCGCCCGGCTCAACCTCTTCACCGGCGGCTTCACCACCCCGGTCCTGGCCCTGTCCGCCGAGTCGGTGGAGCACAACCTCGCGCTTCTCGAGACATACGCCGAGCGCCACGGCCTCGCCTTCGCCCCGCACGGCAAGACCTCCATGTCGCCGCAGCTCTTCGCGCGCCAGCTGGAGTACGGCGCCTGGGGCATCACGGCCGCCGTGCCGCACCAGGTCCGCGTCTACCGGGCGTACGGCATCGAGCGGATCTTCCTGGCCAACGAGGTGGTCGACGCGGCCGCGCTGCGCTGGATCGGGCAGGAGCTCGACGCCGACCCCGGCTTCCGGCTCATCTGCTACGTCGACTCCGTGCGCGGCGTCGAACTCATGGACCAGGCGCTGCGCGGCACCTCGCGCCCGCTGGACGTCGTCGTCGAGCTGGGCGCGGGCGAGGACGCGCGCACCGGTGCCCGTACGGAGGCCGACTGCGCGGCCGTCGCCGACGCGGTGGCCGCCGCCGGGACGCTGCGCCTGGTCGGCGTCGCCGGCTACGAGGGCGAGGTCCCACGCGCCGATGCCGATCGGGTGCGCGCCTGGCTGCGCAGGCTGGTGGCGCTGGCGGCGGACTTCGACAAGGCGGGCCGGTTCGAGGGCACCGACGAGATCGTCGTCAGCGCGGGCGGCAGCGCGTGGTTCGACGCGGTGGCCGAGGTGTTCGCCGAGATCCCCGACCTGTCCGCGCCGGTCCTCAAGCTGCTGCGCTCCGGCGCGTACGTCTCGCACGACGACGGCCACTACCGGCACCTGACCCCCTTCAACCGGGTCCCCGAGGAGGGTGCGCTCCAGCCGGCGTTCCGCCTCTGGGCCCAGGTCGTCTCGCGCCCCACCCCGGAACAGGCGTTCGTGAACGCGGGCAAGCGGGACGCGGCGTACGACCTCGACCTGCCCGAGGCCCAGGTCGTCCGCGACGCCCGCACCGGCGAGATCCGCCCGGCCACCGGCCTGACGGTCACGGCCCTGTCCGACCAGCACGGCTGGCTGCGGACGGCCCCTGAGGCGCGGCTGGAGGTCGGCGACTGGGTGGGGCTGGGGCTGTCGCACCCGTGCACGAGCTTCGACAAGTGGCAGCTGATTCCGCTGGTGGAGGCGGACGGCACGGTCACGGACTACATCCGCACGTTCTTCTGACCGGGAGCGCGTTTCCCCACCCCGCCCCTTCCCGTAACTGGGCCTTCGCCCCATTTGGAGCCCCGCCGGCGATTGAGGCGCTGGGGCCCGGGGGCAGCGCCCCCGGTCCGGAAAGGGGCGGGGCGGGGGAACGCCCCGCGCAGCGGACTCCCCACCGCAGCGGCCCCCACCCCCCTCCCGAAAGGCACCGCACCCCATGGACCTCGTCATCCGCGACGCGCGCGTCATCGACGGCACCGGCGGTGCCTCCTACCGCGCCGACGTCGGCCTCACCCGCGGCCGCATCGCCGCGATACGCCGCGAGGGCGACCCCGCCCTCTCCGGCACCCGCACGCTCGACGCCCACGGCCTCGCGCTCTCCCCCGGCTTCATCGACATGCACGCCCACAGCGACCTCGCCCTGCTGCGCGATCCCGACCACAGCGCCAAGGCGGCCCAGGGCGTGACCCTCGAAGTGCTCGGGCAGGACGGCCTGTCGTACGCGCCGGTCGACGACGCCACCCTCGCCGAGGTCCGCACGGCCATCACCGGCTGGAACGGCGGTGCGCCCGGCGACACGACCGTCGACTTCGACTGGCGCACGGTCGGCGAGTACCTCGACCGGCTCGACCGCGGCATCGCCGTCAACGCCGCGTACCTCGTCCCGCAGGGCACCGTCCGGATGTACGCCGTGGGCTGGGAGGACCGTCCCGCCACGGACGCCGAGCTGACCCGCATGAAGCAGCTCGTCGCCGAGGGCCTGGAGCAGGGCGCCGTCGGCCTGTCGTCGGGGCTGACGTACACGCCGGGGATGTACGCGAGCGACTCCGAACTCGCCGAGCTGTGCCGCGTCGTGGCCGCGTACGGCGGCTACTACTGCCCCCACCACCGCTCCTACGGCGCGGGCGCGCTCGAGGCGTACGAGGAGATGGTGGCGCTCACGCGCGAGGCGGGCTGCGCGCTCCATCTCGCGCACGCCACCATGAACTTCGGCGTGAACAAGGGCAGGGCCCCGGAGCTGCTGGCCCTGCTCGACAAGGCGCTGGACGAAGGCGCCGACATCACCCTCGACACCTACCCGTACACCCCCGGCTGCACGACCCTCGTCGCCGTGCTGCCGAGCTGGGCGGGCGAGGGCGGCCCCGACGCGGTGCTCGCCCGGCTCCGGGACGACGCGACGGCGGAGCGCATCCGCCACCATCTGGAGGAGGTCGGCTCGGACGGCTGCCACGGTGTGCCGGTCGAGTGGGACACGATCGAGATCTCCGGCGTGAGCGACCCCGCCCTGACGGACCACGTCGGCCGGACGGTCCTGCAGTCCGCGCAGGCTCGCGGCGAGGCACCGTGGGTCACCGCCCGGCGCCTGCTGATCGAGGACCGCCTCGGCTCGACGATCCTCCAGCACGTCGGCCACGAGGAGAACGTCCGCGCGATCATGCGCCACCGCGTCCACACCGGCGGCAGCGACGGCATCCTCCAGGGCCTCAAGCCGCATCCGCGGGCGTACGGCACCTTCCCGCACTACCTCGGCCGGTACGCCCGCGACCTGGGCATCCTCACCCTGGAGGAGATGGTCGCCCATCTGACGTCCCGCCCGGCGGCCCGCCTGCGGCTGCCCGACCGCGGCCTGGTGCGCGAGGGCTACCGCGCCGACCTGGTCCTCTTCGACCCGGACACGGTGGCCGCGGGCTCCACGTTCGAGGCGCCGCGCACGCTGCCGGTGGGCATCCCGTACGTGCTGATCGACGGCCGGTTCGTCATCGAGGACGGCGCCCGCACGAATGTGCTGGCCGGCCGCTCGGTACGCCGCACCGGATCGCCGGACCCCGCGGCCGGCCGGTCCTAGGGCCTCCCGTTTGGATCATGCCGGGCTCGCGGGCCCTGGCACGCACGCTCGCCGCGTTGTCGTCGGTCGCCATGGCTCCGCCATTGTCTCCCTCCTCCGCCTTGCGATCGCACGCACCAGACCCCGCTCACTGATCCGGCCTGATCCAAACGAAAGACCCTAGTTCACGCCGCTCGGGCGGAACTGGATGCTGATGCGCGGCCCCACCGGGCGTGCCGTCTTCGGCACGGCGTGTTCCCAGGTCCGCTGGCAGGACCCGCCCATCACGATCAGGTCGCCGTGGCCGAGCGCCCGGCGCACCTGTGTCCCGCCGCCGCCCGCGGGGCGCAGCACGAGATCGCGCGGGGCGCCCACGGAGAGGATCGCGACCATGGTGTCCTCCCGCGCACCCCGGCCGATACGGTCCCCGTGCCAGGCCACGCTGTCGTGTCCGTCCCGGTAGTAGCAGAGCCCGGCGGTGACGAACGGCTCGCCCAGCTCGTCCTCGTAGTGCCGGGACAGCGCGTCGCGTGCATGGTCCAGCACGGGATGGGGCAGCGGCTCGCCCTCCTTGTAGTAGGCGAGCAGCCGGGGCACGTCCACCTCCCGCTCGTACATCTGGCGGCGCTCCGCCCGCCAGGGCACATCGCGGACGAGTACGTCGAAGAGCTCGTCCGCGCCGGTCAGCCAGCCGGGCAGCACGTCGAGCCACGCCCCGTTCCCGAGGATGGTGCGCCCCATACCGTCCAGCGAGCCGAGGCGGATCTCGTCGGCCTGGTCGAAGAGCGAGCCCTGGAGATGTACGGCCATGTCTCTCACCGTACCCCCAGAACCGAACACACGAGCGAGCGAACGTTTTGTCGTCTCCCGGACGTTCCCGGAAGGGTCCGTTGGAGTCCGAGTTTGCCGTGATCCGTTACCGGTGCCCCATTGCGGCGTTGAAGGGGGAGTGAAGGCCGCAACACCTGCGGTCGCCTCTCGACACTGCAAGGAGAAGTTGATGTCGCGTATCGCGAAGGCCGCCGCCGTTGTCGCCGGCACGGGTGCCATCCTCGCCGGCGGCGCCGGCATTGCTGCCGCCAACGCTGACGGGTACGGTGCGGCCGTCGGTTCCCCGGGTGTCATCTCGGGCAACCTGGTCCAGGTCCCGGTCCACGTGCCCGTCAACGTCTGCGGCAACACGGTGAACGTCATCGCGCTGCTCAACCCGGCGTTCGGCAACGCCTGCGAGAACGTCGACGAGGAGAACAACAACGGCGGCGGCGGCTCCTGACCACCGGCTCGCCTCTGCGGCCTCCCCCGCCTCACGCGGGGGAGGCCGCAGTCGTATGCGGCGGCGCACGGCGCACGGCATGCAGGGGCCCTGGGGCCGGCCGGGAGATCCCGGCCGGCCCCAGGGCCCCTGCGTCGGGCGTGGCCTCTCGCCACCACGCCGACCGCGAGAAGGGCACGCAGCACGAGGCGGCGGGCAAGGGGCCCGCCGCGGTCGCCGTAGCGCTCAGTCCAGCCCCAGCGCGGCGGTGGGGGAGCCCTGGACCACAGGAGCGATCAGCCCGACCGCCGGGAGCGTGGGCTCGGGCAGGCCGGACTCGGCGCGCGGCTGCGTGAGCGGCGCTCCGAGCGTGGCACCCGGGCTCGCCAGCTTGAGGTCCGAGGCCGTGGACGTCGCCTTGCCGACACCGAGATTGCCCTCGCCGAGCGGGTTCTCGACGGGGAGTTCCAACAGGGTGGGCGCCAGTTCGCCGGTCAGCGGCACGGAGGGCACGGTGTTCTCCGGCAGCAGGTTCCCGGTGACGAAGCGCGGCCCCTCGGGCGCGCCGGGCGTCAGCAGCGGCACTCCGGTGCTCAACTGCGGGGCCTGGAGGGGCAACGCCTTCAGGCCCTGCAGAGGTACGTTCACCGGGACCGATCCGTCCGCGACGGCGGGAGCGGCGGCCACGCCCGACGCCATGCAGGCCACGACTGCCGCCAAGGACCCTCGAATGATCGACTTCATGTGTGTGTTCGTCCCCTCTGGACACGTGAGCCGGCTCACGTGAGTGACGTGATCGCTGCCGGGTCGCTTCCGAATCGCCCGGCCTTCGTTGCACTGCAACAACGAGCAGGAAGGCCGGACCCGTGCAAATTTCGCCTGTCCGCAGCAATACGCGGACGCAAGGTGACGCATGGGCCGGCGACGACCGCCCGGGGGGTGGTGGACTCCGGGTTCGACGACCGGGTCCGCACGCCGCCGTTCCCGGTCGACGGCGTGAACGGCGTCGACCGGGACGCGGGCGCGCCGTCAGCCCCGCGGCTGCGAAACGGGCAGCAGCACGTGGGCGGTGGCCATGAGCATGGCCTCGTCGCCCAGGAACGCCTGGAGGACCTCCTCGGTGACGGGCTCGCCGGGCTTCGCCTCCGGCCACGCCCGGCCCGCGATCATGAAGTACACCTGGCCGCGCTTCTCGGCGGCGGCCAGCCACTCGGCCGGGGCGGGGTACTGCGCGTTCATGTAGGGCATGGTGACGGCCGCCTGACCGGCCTGGACCAGCAACTGGATCGGGGAGACACTCTCGCCGGTGAAGTCGTTCAGGATGTCGCCGGTGGTGAGTCCGAGCTCCTCGATCATCGCCTGGGCTGCCCGGCCCGCGGCCTCGGCGCCGCCCGGGCCGTCGCCGAGGGAGTAGGCGACGAGGTACGGGGTGTCCTGGCCCCGGTCCGGGGCGCCGGTCCAGGCGAGCAGGGCGAGGGTGCCCAAATCGCCGCGGCCGACAGTGGTTTTGGGGGTGTTTGCAGTGGTCATGGCTCGGCACCCTAGTGCCCGGCCGCCCCTCGTCAGCTCCCCCGTTCACCTGCGTGGGTGAACCGCCCGCGCGACCGTTCCCGTACGGCGACGGCAGTGTGGCGCGCTCCGCGTCATGCGGGTGGTGGGTCTCACCGCGTTGGGCGACGGCTTCGAAAGGCCGTTCCTCATGTACCCCACGGTCCGGGCGCGGCAGTGACCTCGGCAGCCGGGCGCGCGTTGGCCGCGGTATGGCAAGGACTACCGCGCCGGCTCGTTGGCAGCGCGTGCAGACGAGAACCGATTCGGCACCGGCGGCGCCGCCCGGCAGCAGCCCGATCTACGAACAGCTGGCGCGCGAGTGGGCGGCCGCCGGCCGGACCCTGCCGGGCCGGCCGGACGGTGAATGGACGCGGCTCACCCTCTTCCCCGCACCGCCGCCGGAGGACCAGCCGCTGCGCCCGTCTCCCCCGCCGCCCCGCCGCGGCTGGCTCCACGACCGCACGGCCTGACTCTGCCCCGGCCGGCCACGGACCTGGTCGCCCCACACCCGCCCCACGAAAACCACCCACCGCCAGCAACCACCAACGACCCCTGCCCCGGCCCGCCACGGACCTGGTCGCCCCACACCCGCCCCACGACAACCACCCACCGCCAGCAACCACCTACGGCCCCTGCCCCGGCCCGCCACGGACCTGGTCGCACGGGGTCAACGATCAAGAGCGGGGCGCGTCACTCCCGTCGTCGAGGCGGGCGCGCCGGGTGGGGGAGCCAGGGGTGCGCAGGCGTCGGCGCACGCCCGCGACGAGCCGCCGCGCGGCGCGTCGTCGAGCAGTCTCAGCCGCCCCAGGTCGGGGGCGTATCCGGTCGCAGCGACGACATGGCCCGTGTCGAGCGAGCGCCTGGTGCCGTCGGGGGCGCGCAGTTCGAGCCTCACCCGGCCGTCCGGGCGGACCCGGGCGCCCCGCGGGTCGTGGCCGAGGAGTTCGGGGACCCGCCCCTCGTAGCGTTCGCGCAGCCACCACGCGCCCGCCGGACGGAGCGCGGGACCCGCTGCCCGTCGACGAGGCGCCGATCGACGTGCCGATCGACGAGGTGCCGATGCCGGACGAGTGGTGTCTGTCCGATGATCTCGCCGCCCTGGTCAGACAGTGGGTGCCCGACGAGGAGGTCTGCTTCAGCCTCTCCCCGACGTCGGACTGGCGGATCTGACGAAGTCCCCTCCGCACGCCGGCCGTTGAGCCGGCCACGCCACTCCCGCGCGGTCGGCACACGGCGGCGTACTTTGCGCGCACCGGCACACCCCCTTCACCTGGGGAAGCAATCCAACGTGTGATACGGCAGAACCTTTCTCCTGTTTGCTCGTTGACCCATATCCGCCTGGCCGATCAGGCGCAGGTGCGCGACATAAACGTGAGTGCGGAACGGTTTCCCGTACGGGCACGGCTCGTTACGCCTGTCGACGGCGGAGAACACCGCCGGGAAAGGGATTGAAGACATGAAGCACTCGAGGGCTGCTGCCATCCTTGCCGGTTCCTTCGCGGCGATGGGCGCGGCCACGCCGGCGTTCGCCGCCGAACAGGCGGCCATGCCTCCCATGAGCCTGAACAACGGTGTGGCCGAAGTGGTCTCCGCCGGCGTCTCGCAGTTGGAGGAGACCGCCAAGCCGGGAGCCGCACTCGGCAAGGTCACCGATACCGTCACCGATCTGAACAGCGTCAAGGGCAACGCCCCCGAGCAGGTGCTGAAGACGGCGGCGGCGACCACCCCGATGCTCGGCGGCATCTCGCTCGGCGGCTGATCTCGCGGCGTCGGCGGCACCCGGCGTCCGCCCGGAACAGCCCTTGCGGCACAGCACCGGCAACAACTGACGTACCACGTGCGAGAGCCCCGGCGCCATGAAGCGGCCGGGGCTCTCGCACGGGTGCGGCTGGGCGGCACCGGGCGTCAGCCGGTCCAGAAGTCCCACCAGCGGGTCAGGATCAGCATTCCGATGATCCCGATGTGCAGCACCGGCAGCACCCACGTGAACTCGCCGAGGAAACCGCGCACCGCGGCCGGCGCGGGCAGCAGACCGTGCCGCACATTGTGCGAGGTCACGTACCAGAACATGACGATCGTGGCGACCCACGCCAGCGAACACCACAGGCACAGCGCGTTGATCTCGTACAGCGACTGCTGCATCAGCCACATGCAGAACCCGACACCGAACAGCGTCCCCGCGTTCAGCCCCAGCCAGTACCACCGCCGAAAACGCGCCCCCGCCAGCAGCGCCAGCCCGATCCCGATCACCACGCCGTAGGCGACCAGACCCAGCATCGGGTTCGGGAACCCGAACACCGCCGCCTGCTCGCTCTTCATGATGTTCCCGCAGGACACCACGGGATTCAGGCTGCAGCCCGGCGTGAAACCCGGATCCTCCAGCAGCCTGAACTTGTCGATCGTGATCACCCACGCCGCCAGCAAACCGGCCGCGCCCGTGACCACCAGCATCCTGGCGAAGGCCCGGCTCGCGCCGACCACGGACCGGGCATCGTCCTTGACGGCCCGCCGCCTCCCCTTCTGTTCGACGGACAAAGACCCGGTCGTCGTTATTGTCATAGAGAATTCACCGCTCGCTCGGCCCGATGGATTCGCCTATTGTGCCGTACCCGCATGGGGGTGCGCGGGCGAAGAATCCAGCGGGCCGGCGTGCGTCGGAATCAAACAACCGAAAAGACATGTGAATTCAGCCGCGCATTTCGCTCGCCGGTTCGGACATGAACGCGTGAGGCATATGAGTGACTTTTCGCACCGGCCGTCGCGCATCGGTTCGCGAGCGGGAACCGATGCGTTACTAGTTCTGCGGAGGCATGCCCGCATGGATGAATGCGGCTGCGCGGCACGAAGGCCGTACCGCGCACGGCGCCCTCGCTGAAAGGATCGAAATGAAGCACATGAAGGCTGCAGCGGTCGTCGCCGGTCTCGTCATGGCCCTGGGCAGCGCGGCGCCGGCCATGGCCGACGTACACGCCGAGGGCTGGGCGGTCGGCAGCCCGGGCGTGCTGTCGGGCAACCTCGTCCAGATCCCGATCCACGCCCAGGTCAACGCCTGCGGCAACACCGTCAGCGTCATCGGCTTGCTGAACCCGGCCGCGGGCAACGCCTGCGTCAACGACTGACGTTCCGGACGGCGCCCGCGGGTGCCCTGACGGAAACGGCCCCGAGGAGCGACCTCCTCGGGGCCGCTCCGTGCCCGGGCCCGTGGCCGTCTTCCGGCGATCCGCGCCGCTAGGCGGTCCTGGTGCCGATCACCACCGTCGCGTCCAGCTCCTCGCACACCTCGACGCGCGGGGCGAGGCCGTGCTCGGCGAAGGCGGCGGCGGTCCTCGGGGCCTGGCGCTCACTCGTCTCGATGAGCAGCACCCCGCCCGGCGTCAGCCATCGCGCCGCTTCCGCGGTCACCCGCCGCTGGATGGCGAGCCCGTCGTCGCCGCCGTCGAGCGCGACGAGCGGCTCGTGGTCCCGCGCCTCGGGAGGCAGGAAGCCGATCTCGCCGGTCGGCACATAGGGGGCGTTGGCGACGAGGACGTCGATGCGGCCGACGAGCTCCGGGGGCAGGGCCTGGTAGAGGTCGCCCTCGTGCACGCGCCCGCCCACGGCGGCGACATTGCGCCGTGCGCAGCGGACGGCGGCCGGCTCGATGTCCGCCGCGTGCAGTTCGCCCCCGCCGAGCGCGTGCACCACGGCCGCGCCGAGGGCGCCCGAGCCGCAGCACAGGTCGACGACGACTGCGTCCGGCGGGGCGAGGCCGACCGCGCACTCGACGAGGAATTCGCTGCGCCGCCGGGGCACGAACACCCCGGAGTCGACGGCGACACGCAGGCCGTGGAACTCGGCCCAGCCGAGAACGTGTTCGAGGGGCAGACCCGTGACGCGGCGTTCGATCATCGCGTCGAGCTCGGCGGCGTCGCGGGCGGTGGAGATCAGCAGGTGCGCCTCGTCCTCGGCGAAGACACATCCGGCGGCGCGGAGGGTCGTGACGACCGGGGCGAGGGAGCGGGGAGGAACCGGCATGGAAAGCCTTTCGGGAACCGAAGGGCACTCCCGCGGTCACCCGAGCGTGTTCACGCCCGGCCGACCGTACGGCCTCGGAAGGGGAGCACCCTGACTGCGCTGGCGGAAATGGGGCTCACCTCCCGGGTCGGTCCGTGCACTGCAGGAGGGCTCACCCTACCGGTTCCGCGCCCGGGCCCCGGTCCCCGGCGTGACGAGCGCAACATCCCTGTGTGCGGCTCCCCGAATCAGAGGCGGTCCGGCCGTTCACGGAGGGCAATCGAAGGGGTCCGGCCGCCACCACCCCCGGAAGCAACAAACCAGGACATTCACGCCATGCTTCCGTGGCCCGAAACACGGAGCGATCACTCGCGGGCGCCCGTAAGCTCTCGGCATGCAGGTGATCCAGTCCACGAAGCTCGCAAACGTCTGTTACGAAATCCGGGGCCCGGTCCTCGAGGAGGCGATGCGGCTCGAGGCGGCAGGTCACCGCATCCTCAAGCTCAACACGGGAAACCCCGCGGCCTTCGGATTCGACTGCCCGCCGGAGATCCTCGAGGACGTCCTGCGCAACGTCGGCAGCGCGCACGGATACGGCGACGCCAAGGGGCTGCTGTCCGCCCGCCGCGCCGTGATGCAGCACTACCAGACCAAGGGCATCGACCTCGACGTCGAGGACGTCTACCTCGGCAACGGCGTCTCCGAGCTGATCCAGATGTCGATGCAGGCGCTGCTGGACGACGGTGACGAGGTGCTCGTACCGGCACCCGACTACCCGCTGTGGACGGCGTCCGTGTCGCTGTCCGGCGGCACCGCCGTGCATTACCGCTGCGACGAGCAGTCCGGCTGGATGCCCGATCTCGCGGACATCGAGCGCAAGATCACCGACCGCACCAAGGCGATCGTGATCATCAACCCGAACAATCCGACGGGCGCCGTCTACGACGACGCGATGCTGCGGAGCCTCACCGAGATCGCCCGGCGTCACAACCTTGTCGTCTGCTCCGACGAGATCTACGACAAGATCCTCTACGACGGCGCGACGCACACGCCGACCGCGGCGATCGCCCCCGACCTGCTGGTGCTCACCTTCAACGGGCTCTCGAAGAACTACCGCGTCGCCGGCTACCGCTCCGGATGGCTGGCGGTGTGCGGCCCGAAGGCGCACGCGGCCTCGTACATCGAGGGCCTGACGATCCTCGCCAACATGCGGCTGTGCGCCAACATGCCCGCGCAGCACGCGGTGGCCACCGCGCTCGGCGGCCGGCAGTCGATCGAACAGCTGGTCCTGCCGGGCGGGCGCCTGCTGGAGCAGCGCGACACCGCGTACGAGCAGCTGACGCGGATCCCGGGGATCACCTGCGTGAAGCCCAAGGGCGCCCTGTACCTCTTCCCGCGGCTCGACCCCTCGGTCTACAAGATCAAGGACGACCGGCAGATGGTGCTCGACCTGCTGCGGGCCGAGAAGATCATGGTCGTGCACGGCACGGGCTTCAACTGGCCGGAGCCGGACCACTTCCGCATCGTGACCCTGCCGTCGGCGAAGGATCTGGCGGACGCGGTGACCCGGATCGGCACCTTCCTGGACGGCTACAGCCAGCACTGAGCCGCACACCACATGACAAAGTCCCGAACCGTATCAACTTTAGACTGAATCCAATGTAGGATGGTCTCCTGACCGTGAGCAGGAGGCCATCCCCATGTACGAGCCGATCCGCACCAAGTCGGTCCACTCGATGGCCGACCAGGCGCAGTACCCGCACCGAAGCCGCGAGGAGGAGCTGGACATCCAGCTCGCCGGGCACCTCGCCGCCCTCCTCGCCGTCACCGACGAGCTCGGGCTCGAAGCGCCCGCCGAGGCCATCGCGGCCCAGGTGTCACGGCTCCGCGGCGCACCGCCCGCCCGCCATGCCGCACTGACCCACGCCGACACCACCGCCCTCCACCAGCGCGCCCTGGCCCTCGCGGGCCGCGCCCTGGTCGTCGCCGCGTCCCGCGCCGACACGGCCGCCGCGATCCTGTCCGCCGAGCGGATGGACGCCCACACGGCCGCCCTGAAGAGCCGCGATCTCGTCGGCGCCCCCTGAACGGCCCCGGTCCACGGCCGGGGAGGCGCGTGGACCGGGTGCCACCCACATCGGCTCAGCGCGTGACGTACACCGTCGCCGACGCGCTGCTGCCCGTGTGCAGATCGTCGCCCTCGTACGACACGGTGTAGGTCACATCGCGCCGTGAGCGGGGCATGTCGTCGATCGTGAACGTGCCGTCGGCCGCGACCGGGACCGAGGAGAGCGACCCCGTGCCCAGCCGGTCGGTGCGCTGGACGGCGAGCGTGACGCCGGCGGGGAGGGCGCGCCCCTGGGCGGTCAGCTTGCCGGTGATCCGCACGCCGCCGCTCATGGTGGCCTCCTGGGGAGCCGTGAGCGCGATCGACGTCGGCGCCTTGGCCACGTCGACGGTGATCGAGACGTCCTCGGCCGGGCGGTGCGTGATGTCGCCGAGGAAGGAGAGGGTGTACGTGGCGCTGCCGACGGCGTCGGGTACGTCCAGGACCGTGAAGGTCCCGTCGGCGGCCACCTCGGCGGCGGCGAGCCTGCGGGTGCCGTCGGCCGTGGTGCGTACGGCGGTGACCTCGACCGGCTCGGCCGGTGCGGGGCCGTCCAGTTCGAGGCGGCCGCGGATGCCGACCGGTTCGCCGACGACGGCCTGGGCCGGGGTGTGCGTCAGTGCGCCGCTGAAGCGGGTGTCGTACTGGGCGGCCGGCGGCTGGATGACGTGCAGCCAGAAGGCGTTGCCGAACGCGTTGGTGGTGACGGCGAACAGCCGGGAGCCGTCCCTGGACCACTCGAGGCCGCGGTTCACGACGCGGGAGCCGTCGAGGTCGCCCTCGAACGCGAACTCCATCGCCGTGGAGCCGTTCGCCGGGTCCGCGGGCTGGATCAGCAGATCGGGCGTGCTGCCGGCGGCCGACGCGCCGCGCGCCACGTACGTCCCGTCACCGCTGAACGCGACGGCCGACGAGGTGGCGCCCTCGGGCAGCGGCTGGTAGACGCCCGCGTCCGAGAGGTCACCCGAGTCGAGCAGGCGGGTGCCGTAGGCGGCGTCGGCGACCGCGAGGCGCTTGCCGTCCGCGCTGACGGCGATGTCCTTCAGGTCCAGCGCGCCCTTGCCCTCGGCGTCCGCGAAGCGGCGGGCGTCGCCGCGCACGGGGTTGTCGCCGGTCGTGTCGAAGGACGTGAGGAACGGGTTGGTGGCGCCCGCGTTCTTCGCCTCTCCCATGAACAGCCGGTCCGGGGCGCCGGCGCCGGTGGCCAGCAGCTGCTTGCCGGCCGTGTTCCAGTTGGTGCGGGAGTTGGCGCCGTTCACGACGGAGTCCAGATCGGTCCGGGCGGCGCCACAGTCGCTCTCGTACCACGTGTACGTGGTGGTGTGCCAGCGCTTGGTGCCGGTCACGGCCAGTTCGCGGCCGCAGCTGTCGCTGTACACGGAGGTGCGGGCGGTCTCCGCCAGGGTCAGGGTGTTGTACGCGCCGATCGAGGTGCCTTGCCCCACGTAGAGCGTGGAGCCGTCCTCGCTCAGGGCGAGTCCGGAGGCGCGGGTCGTCGTGGTGAACGAACCCACCTTCTGGCCCTGGAAGTTGTACGCGATGACGGTGCCGCCGTACTGCGCGGAGTACGACCGGTCGGAGACGAAGACGCGCTGGTGGACCGAGTCGACCACGATGTCGGAGAACGACGAGAACGGCAGCTTGGCGACCACGTCGGACGCCTCTGCCGCATGCGCGGCGGGAGCCGCGAGGACGAGGCCGCTGCCGCTGATCGCGACGGCGGCCACCATCGCGGCCAGTCGCCGCCGGGTGTACTGAAACGTGCTCAACTATGCCCCCCACAGGCTCAGTTCGCTTCATTGTCGAACATGAAGATCCCATGGAACCTGTGAGCACACTGTGGACACAAGACGCCGCGCCAGGATTTCGCGAAGAGTGCGGCCCCCGGAGTCTGAGGGGACTCCGGGGGCCGTCTTCACGTGGCGGATCGTTCGTGACCCCACAGGTCAGGGCGGATGTCGGGCGTACCCGCCACGCGGCTCAGGGGGGCCGGCGCGTCAGCCCAGGCGGGCGACCAGCGCGCGGTACTCGTCCCACAGCTCCTTGGGCGTGTGGTCGCCGAAGGTGTTGAGGTGCTCGGGGACCAGGGCGGCCTCCTCGCGCCACACGTCGGCGTCGACCTTGAGCAGGAAGTCGAGGTCCTCCTCGGGCAGGTCCAGGCCCTCGGTGTCGAGCGCGTCCCGCGTCGGCAGGATGCCGATGGGGGTCTCGACGCCCTCGGCCTTGCCCTCCAGGCGCTCCACGATCCACTTCAGGACGCGGCTGTTCTCGCCGAAGCCGGGCCACACGAACTTGCCCGCGTCGTTCTTGCGGAACCAGTTCACGTAGTAGATCTTCGGCAACTTGGACTGATCGGCGCTCTTGCCGACCTTGATCCAGTGGGCCATGTAGTCACCCATGTTGTAGCCGCAGAACGGCAGCATCGCGAACGGGTCGCGGCGCAGCTCGCCGACCTTGCCCTCGGCGGCGGCGGTCTTCTCGGAGGCGACGTTCGCGCCGAGGAAGACGCCGTGCTGCCAGTCGAAGGACTCGGTCACCAGCGGGACGGCGGAGGCGCGGCGGCCGCCGAAGAGGATCGCCGAGATCGGCACGCCCTTGGGGTCCTCCCACTCGGGCGCGATGATCGGGCACTGCGAAGCGGGGACGGTGAAGCGGGCGTTGGGGTGGGCGGCCGGGGTGTCGGAGTCCGGCGTCCAGTCGTTGCCCTTCCAGTCCGTGAGGTGCTTGGGCGACTCCTCGGTCATGCCCTCCCACCAGATGTCGTTGTCGTCGGTGAGCGCGACGTTGGTGAAGACCGCGTTGCCCCACAGGGTCTTCATGGCGTTGGCGTTGGTGTGCTCGCCGGTGCCGGGCGCGACGCCGAAGAAGCCGGCCTCGGGGTTGATCGCGTAGAGGCGGCCGTCCTCGCCGAACCGCATCCAGGCGATGTCGTCACCGATGGTCTCCACCGTCCAGCCGGAGATCGTGGGCTCCAGCATGGCGAGGTTGGTCTTGCCGCAGGCGGACGGGAACGCGGCGGCGACGTACTTGGCCTCGCCCTGCGGCGGGGTCAGCTTCAGGATGAGCATGTGCTCGGCGAGCCAGCCCTCGTCGCGCGCCATGACGGAGGCGATGCGCAGGGCGTAGCACTTCTTGCCGAGCAGGGCGTTGCCGCCGTAGCCCGAGCCGAAGGACCAGATCTCACGGGTCTCGGGGAAGTGCGAGATGTACTTGGTGGAGTTGCACGGCCACGGAACGTCCTCCTGCCCCTCCTCGAGCGGCGCGCCCAGCGTGTGGACGGCCTTGACGAAGAAGCCGTCGGTGCCGAGCTCGTCGAGGACCGGCTGTCCCATGCGGGTCATGGTGCGCATGGAGACGGCAACGTAGGCGGAGTCGGTGATCTCGACGCCGATCGCGGACAGCGGCGAGCCGAGCGGACCCATGCAGAACGGGACGACGTACATCGTCCGGCCCTTCATCGAGCCGCGGAAGATGCCCTTCTCACCCGCGAAGAGCTCTTTCATCTCCGCCGGGGCCTTCCAGTGGTTCGTGGGGCCGGCGTCCTCCTCCTTCTCGGAGCAGATGAAGGTGCGGTCCTCGACGCGGGCGACGTCGGTGGGGTCGGAGGCGGCGTAGTACGAGTTGGGGCGCTTGATCGGGTCCAGTTTCCTGAAGGTCCCCTTGGCCACCAGCTCCTCGCACAGCCGCTCGTACTCGGCTTCGGAGCCGTCGCACCAGACGATCTCGTCCGGCTGCGTGATCGCCGCGATCTCGTCGACCCAGGCGATCAGCTTCTGGTGGTGGGTGGGCAGGGGAGCCGCGATGTCGCGCGCCACGATCGCTCCTAAATGAGGGGTTATGGGTTGTTGCCCCGTGGGGGCTGCGACCCGGATGCTTCGGCCGTTTTGTGGCTGGCGCTCATCCGGTGCCGACCGCACTCATCTGATCATCGATGCCGAATGCGCATATGTCCAGAGGACCTCTCACGTGAGCATCACCACTCGCGCGTGAGCATGGCCACTCCGGCCCGTGACCTACGGGCACGTAGGTAACATGCCGGGCATGACTGCAGCCGTGCCCGACGTGACGGAGATGGACCCTCCCCCTGGGCCCGGCGGGCCCGGGAGGTGCCCCCAACCGGTGAAGCCGAGGCTGCGGGGCTGGCTGCATGCCGGAATGTTCCCCGCCGTCCTGATAGCCGGAGTGGTCCTCACCGCGCTCGCGGACTCGCCCCGCGGGCGGATCGCCTGTGCCGTCTATGTCCTGACCGCCTGCCTGCTGTTCGGCGTCAGCGCGCTCTACCACCGGGGCACATGGGGCCCGCGGGCCACCGCCGTGCTGCGCCGGCTCGACCACGCGAACATCTTCCTGATCATCGCGGGCACCTACACCCCGCTGACCCTGCTCCTGCTCCCGATCTCCACGGGCCGGATCCTGCTCTGGGCGGTGTGGGCGGCGGCGCTGGCGGGCATCGCCTTCCGGGTGTTCTGGGTCGGCGCCCCGCGCTGGCTGTACACGCCCTGCTACATCGCGATGGGCTGGGCCGCCGTGTTCTTCCTGCCCGACTTCCTGCGCGAGGGCGGCATCGCCGTCCTCGTACTGGTCGTCGTCGGCGGCCTGCTCTACAGCGCGGGCGGCGTGATCTACGGGATCAAGCGGCCGAACCCGTCACCGCGCTGGTTCGGGTTCCACGAGGTCTTCCACTCCCTCACCCTCGCGGCGTTCATCGTCCACTACGTCGGGATCTCGCTGGTCGCGTACCAGCACTCCTGACCGCGCCCGCACGCCGCGGTCAGTACACCGTGTCCTGCTGGTCGGGAACGACCGAGGCGTCGTCGCGGCGCACCGGGCCGCTCGTGCCGTCCTCGTTCACATAGCCCGTGGTGGCGCAGGGATACGGGTCGGCCTTGCGCTGCTTCGGCTCGATGAACATCGGATTGATCAGCCAGCGGCCGTCGGCGTTGTCGTAGGCCTGGCACATCACCTCGTTCTTGTTGCGGTTGAGCACCAGCCGCAGGCCGGTCGCGTCGCGCAGGAAGGTGACGTCGGTGTCGGAGTCGCCGGCGGCGAACACCTGGCGCCGGGCGACGGGCAGCGGCTGCTCGGCGGCGGCGCCCTCGACGCCGTGGACCACCTTGTTGATCCAGCAGCGCTTGCCGTCGATGTACGTGATCACGGAGTCGTCGCCGTCCTCGGCCGTGCCGCAGCCCTGCAGGTGCGCGGTGATACGGCCGCGTTCGACGACGCTGCGGATGCCGATCGCGTGCGAGGGGTCGACTCCGGCACCGCGCGCCCAGACGTCGACGACGGGCTCGGGCGATGCGGAGGTGATCCACACGTCGAAGCCGGACCGCTGGAGGGTACGGATCAGATCGCGCTGCTGGTCGTAGTAGCGGATCCAGCCGGTGACCCGGGAGCTGCCGACCTGCTGCAGGGCGCCGACCGGGGCCTTCAGGTTCTCGCTGCGGGCGGCGGCGGCGAACTCGCGCACCTGGCCGGGCGTCCAGCCGTTCATGAGCTGGGCGAGCCAGGCGTACTGGGGCTCCATCCGGCGGTGGTCGAAGCCCGCGAAGGCCGCCTCGCCGCCGGTGGTCTCGCCCTCGCCGTAGACGGAGCCCAGCTCGTCGGCGCAGCGGGTGCCCGCGGGAGTGGAGGTGGGCAGGGGACGGCCCGCCGGGGTGGCGGCGCCGCAGGCGGCGGAGAGTGCGTCGGCGGCGGGACGGGTGAGGTAGCGGCTGGTGGTGCGCCAGTCCTTGCCCGCGGGCTGGCGGACCTTGTCATGGCGCAGCAGCCAGAAGAAGGTGGCGTCGCCGACGTCGTTCTTGATGACGGTGTTGTCCCAGTCGAAGACGGCAACCGGCGCGCCGGCCGTACGGTCGCGCGGGCCGTCCTGCTCGCCGCCGCACCGCCCGTAACGGTCGATGAGCTGCTGGAGCCTCGCGCGGTTGTCGTCGTACCAGCCCTCGGAGTCGGCCAGTACGGGGCACGCGCGGGCGGCCGTGTCCGGCGAGGCCCCCGCGACGGCAGGACCGCCGGACGCGAGGCCTCCGCCCACCACGGCGAGGGCCGCTGCGGCCACCAGCACACGACGACGCCTGGTACGCCTGGTCAACATGAAAACGCACTCCTGTCGAATGGTCGATCGCGGCGGACGGTACGGACGGCAGCCGGGCTTTGTGCGAAGCCCGGCTGCCGTCGGGGGTGCGGAGGCGGTGCGGGGGGACTCCCTACAGCGGGGTGACGTAGGCGCCCGCGATGCCGCCGTCGACCAGGAAGTCGGCGGCGTTGACGAAGGACGAGTCGTCACTGGCGAGGAAGGCGACAGCGGCGGCCATCTCCTCCGGCTCGGCGAAACGGCCGACCGGCACGTGCACGAGACGGCGGGCGGCCCGCTCCGGGTCCTTGGCGAACAGCTCCTTCAGGAGGGGCGTGTTGACCGGTCCCGGGCACAGGGCGTTCACGCGGATGCCCTCGCGGGCGAACTGCACGCCGAGCTCGCGCGACATCGCGAGCACGCCGCCCTTGGACGTGGTGTACGAGATCTGCGAGGTCGCGGCCCCCATCCGGGCCACGAAGGACGCGGTGTTGATGATCGAGCCCCGGCCCTGGCGCTGCATGTAGGGGATGGCGGCCTTGCAGCACAGGTAGACCGAGGTCAGGTTGACCTCCTGGACGCGCTTCCATGCCTCCAGGCCGGTCACGAGGATCGAGTCGTCGTCGGGCGGCGAGATGCCCGCGTTGTTGAACGCGATGTCGACGCTGCCGTAGGTGTCGTACGCCGTCTTGAACAGCGCCTCGACCTGCTCCGCGTCGGTGACGTCCACCTGGACGAACGTCCCGCCGACCTCGTCGGCCGCCGCCTTGCCCGCGGCCACGTCGATGTCGGCGCAGACGACGTTCGCGCCCTCGGAGGCGAGGCGGCGGGCGGTGGCGAGGCCGATGCCGCTGCCGGCTCCGGTGACGACGGCGGTACGGCCGACCAGGCGGCGGCAGACTGGGGTCTCGGTCATGCTCAGTTCTCCTCGGTGCTGATGAAGACGTTCTTGGTCTCGGTGAAAGCGGCGAGGGCGTCGGGGCCCAGTTCCCGGCCGAGACCGGACTGCTTGTAGCCCCCGAACGGGGTCCAGTACCGGACGCTGCTGTGCGAGTTGACGGACAGGTTGCCCGCCGCGACCCCGGCGGAGACGCGCAGCGCGCGGCCCACGTCGCGGGTCCAGATGGAGCCGGACAGGCCGTACTCGGTGGCGTTGGCGAGCCGTACGGCGTCGGCCTCGTCCTCGAAGGGGAGGACGACGGCGACCGGGCCGAAGATCTCCTCCACCGCCGCGCGGTCGTCGGGGCGGCCTTCGAGGACCGTCGCCGGGTACCAGAAGCCCTTGCCGGCCGGCGCCTCGCCGCGGATGGCGACGGGCGCGTCGTCGGGGACGTAGGACCGTACGGTCTCCAGCTGGGCGGCGGAGATCAGCGGGCCCATCCGGGTCGCGGGGTCCGCCGGGTCGCCGGCCGTCCACGCCGTCACCGCGGGCTCCAGCAGCTCCATGAAGCGGTCGTAGACACCGCGCTGGACGAGGATGCGGCTGCGGGCGCAGCAGTCCTGGCCGGTGTTGTCGAGGAACGAGCCGGGCGCGGCGGCCGCGGCCTGCTCGATGTCGGCGTCGGCGAAGACGATGTTGGGGCTCTTGCCGCCGAGTTCGAGGGTCACGCGCTTCACGCTGTCGGCGCACTTGGCCATGATCTGCTTGCCCACCGAGGTGGAGCCCGTGAAGACGACCTTGGCGATGTCCGGGTGCTCGACGAGCGCGTTGCCGGCGACCCGGCCGGTGCCCGGCAGGACCTGGAACAGGCCTTCGGGCAGCCCTGCTTCGAGGCCCAGTTCGGCGAGGCGGATCGCCGTCAGGGGCGTCAGCTCGGCGGGCTTGAGGAGGACGGCGTTGCCCGCGGCGAGTGCCGGGGCGACGCCCCAGGAGGCGATCGGCATCGGGAAGTTCCACGGCGCGATCACGGCGACGACGCCGAGCGGCTCGTGGAGGGTGATGTTCAGGCCGCCCGCCACCGGGATCTGGCGGCCGTTCAGCCGCTCGATGCCGCCCGCCGCGTACGCGAAGAGGTCGCGGGCGTTGCCCGCCTCCCAGCGGGCGTTGCCGATCGGGTGGCCCGCCTCGGCGACCTCCAGTCGGGCCAGCTCGTCGACATGGTCGTCGATGACGGCGGCGAAGCGGTGCAGCATCCGGGCCCGGTCGCCGGGGGCGACGGCCGCCCAGCCCTGCTGGGCCTTCACCGCGCGGGCGACGGCGGCGTCGACGTCCGCCGGGGTCGACGCGGTGACGGTGGCGACGACTTCCTCGGTCGCCGGGTTCAGTACGTGGTGCTCAGACACAGCGGGTGAGTCCTTTACATGCGCTCGAAGGACCGGAACCGCTCCCAGTCCGTGACGGCGGAGTCGTAGGCGTCCAGCTCGACGCGGGCCATGTGGAGGTAGTGCTCGACCACGTCGTCGCCGAAGGCGGCGCGGGCGATCGGCGACTGCTCCCACAGGTCGGCGGCGTCGCGCAGGGTGGTGGGGACGTGCTGCGCGTCGCCCGTGTAGGCGTTGCCGGTGCACGCCTCGGGCAGTTCCAGCTCGTGCTCCACGCCGTGGAGCCCGGCGGCGACCATGCCGGCGACCGCGAGATACGGGTTCACATCACCTCCGGGGAGGCGGTTCTCGAAGCGGTGGGAGGGGCCGTGGCCGATGACACGCAGCGCACAGGTGCGGTTGTCGGGACCCCAGGCGACGGCGGTGGGGGCGAAGGACCCGGTCCTGAAGCGCTTGTAGGAGTTGATGTTCGGCGCGTACAGCAGCGTGAAGTCGCGCATGGCGGCGATCTGTCCGGCGAGGAAGTGCCGCATGAGCTTGGACATGCCGAACGGGCCGTCGGCGTCGGCGAGCACGGGGTACCCGGCCTCGTCGCGCAGCGACAGGTGGATGTGGCAGGAGTTGCCCTCGCGCTCGTCGTACTTCGCCATGAAGGTGAGCGACATGCCCTGCTGCGCGGCGATCTCCTTGGCACCGGTCTTGTAGACGGAGTGCTGGTCGCAGGTGGTGAGCGCCTCGTCGTAGCGGAAGGCGATCTCGTGCTGGCCGAGGTTGCACTCCCCCTTCGCCGACTCGACGGTCATGCCCGCCGCGCCCATCTCGTTGCGGATGCGGCGCAGCAGCGGCTCGACACGCCCCGTGCCGAGGACCGAGTAGTCCACGTTGTACTTGTTCGCGGGGTTCATGTCGCGGTAGCCGCGGGTCCAGGCGTCCTCGTAGGTGTCCTTGAAGACCATGAACTCCAGCTCGGTGCCGGCGTACGCCGTCCAGCCGTGCTCGCCGAGCCGGTCGAGCTGGCGGCGCAGGATCTGGCGCGGGGAGGCGACGACCGGCGATCCGTCGTGCCAGGCCAGGTCGGCGATCACCAGCGCGGTGCCGGCGTCCCACGGGGTGCGGCGCAGGGTCGCGTTGTCGCCGTGCATCGCGAAGTCGCCGTATCCGCGCTCCCACGACGACATCGCGTAGCCGTCGACGGTGTTGAGGTCGACGTCCACCGCGAGGAGGTAGTTGCAGCCCTCGGTGCCGCGCTCCAGGACGTCGTCGAGGAAGAAGTGGGCGGCGAAGCGCTTGCCCTGGAGCCGGCCCTGCATATCGGTGAAGGCGAGGACGACTGTGTCGATTTCCCCGGTGTCGACGAGCCTTCTCAGCTCGTCCACGGAGAGCGGGGGTGTGCGGTCGGACACGGGTTTGCCTCCTGGCGTCGGTCGGGAGATCTGGGAGTTCCGCTGGGGCGGGCCGTCTCCCAGGGGGCGCTGCACCGGCTGCCATAAGGTATGCACAGGAACCATTGAATGGGAAGAGGATCCGGCGAACGACCTCCGGGAAGCTGTCGCGACGGAACGACCGAGACTGGTTCCGCCCCCACGAGCCGTGACCAATCGTTGACCGAACAGGTCTTGCGCTCCCGCCCTGCCGCAGCAAAGGTGTGGCGTCAAACCTTTGACTCGAGGCAGGGAGCGGCTCATGGCCGATGGAACCGACTCGCGTATCGCAGCACCGTCCCCGGCGCCGCCCGGTGGCACGACGTCCCCGCCGCCCGGTGGCACGGCCTCCCCGGCATCCCCGGCGTCTTCGGCGTCTTCGGCGTCTTCGGCGTCTTCGGCGGATGCTTATCTCGAGCGGCGGACGCTGCGCCGCGGCAGCGCGGGCTGGCTGCTGCTGACCGGCCTCGGCGTCGCCTATGTCGTCTCCGGCGACTTCGCGGGCTGGAACTTCGGACTGGCGGAGGCCGGCTTCGGCGGTCTCGCCATCGCCGCCGTCCTGATGGGCCTGATGTACACCTGTCTCGTCTTCGCACAGGCCGAGATGGCCTCGGTGCTCCCGACGGCGGGCGGCGGCTACGGCTTCGCCCGGCGCGCGCTGGGCACCTGGGGCGGATTCCTCACCGGCACCGCCATCCTCATCGAATACGTCCTGGCCCCCGCCGCCATCGCCATCTTCATCGGTGACTACGTCGAGTCGCTGCACCTCTTCGGCCTGGAGTCGGGCTGGCCGGTCTACCTCGCCTGTTTCGTCCTCTTCATCGGCATCCACCTGTGGGGCGTGGGCGAGGCCCTGCGGTTCAGCTTCGTCGTCACCGGCATCGCGGTCGCCGCGCTGATCGTCTTCGCTCTCGGCGCCGTCACCGAGTTCGACGCTGGCCGGCTCAACGACATCCCGGTGGACCACAGCGCCTTCGGCGCGAACACGTGGCTGCCGTTCGGCCTGTTGGGCATCTGGGCGGCGTTCCCGTTCGGCATGTGGTTCTTCCTCGGCGTCGAGGGCGTGCCGCTGGCCGCCGAGGAGACCCGGGACCCGGCGCGTTCCCTGCCCAAGGCGATGGCCCTGTCCATCGGCATCCTGCTCGTGCTCGCGGTGGTGACCTTCCTCGTCACCACCGGCGCACGCGGCTCCGCCGCGGTGCAGGACGCCGGGAACCCGCTGGTGGCCGCACTCGAGGGCGACGGCGGCCCGACCGCTCTGAGCCGGTTCGTGAACTACGCGGGCCTGGCCGGTCTCGTCGCCTCCTTCTTCTCCCTCATCTACGCCGGCTCGCGCCAGCTGTTCGCGCTCTCCCGCGCCGGATACCTGCCGCGCTTCCTGTCTCTGACCAGCCGCCGCAAGGCCCCCTACCTCGGCCTGCTGGTGCCGGGCGCGCTCGGCTTCGCGCTGGCCGCGGGCACCGGCGACGGCGCGCGGATGCTCAACGTCGCCGTCTTCGGCGCGACGATCTCGTACGCGCTGATGGCCCTCTCCCACATCGTGTTGCGGCGCCGCGAGCCCGATCTGCCCCGGCCCTACCGCACGCCGGGCGGCATCGTGACGTCCTCGGTGGCGCTGCTGCTCGCGTGCGCGGCCCTGGTGGCGACCTTCCTGGTGGACAAGGAGGCGGCGTTCATCGCGTTGGGCGTCTACGTCGTCGCCGTCGCCTACTTCGCCCTCTACAGCCGGCACCGCCTGGTCGCGTCCGCTCCCGAGGAGGAGTTCGCCGCGCTGGCGGCGGCCGAGGCCGAGCTCGAACGGACGTGAACGACGTGCACGTGTCCAAGCCGCTCATCGGCGTCAGCACCTACCTGGAGACGTCCGTGCGGTGGGGCGTGTGGGACCAGCCCGCCGCCGTCCTGCCGGCGGCCTACCACCGCCTCGTACAGAACTCGGGCGGGCTCGCGGCACTCCTGCCGCCCGACGACCCGGCCGCCGCCGAGGCGGCGGTGGCCCGGCTCGATGCCGTGGTCGTCGCGGGCGGGCCGGACGTCGAGCCCGTACGGTACGCCGCCGAGCCGCACCCGATGACCGGGCCGCCGGCGGTGGCGAGGGACGCCTGGGAGCTGGCCCTGATCGAAGCGGCGCTGGCCGCCGGGAAGCCGCTGCTGGGCATCTGCCGGGGCATGCAGCTGCTGAATGTCGCGCTGGGCGGCACACTCGTCCAGCACCTGCCGGACCGGGTGGGCAACGACGGGCACTGCGGTGTGCCCGGGGTGTTCGCCGAGCACCTGGTGAAGCCCGTGGCCGGCACCCGGCTGGCCGCGGCCCTGCCGGAGGCGGTGGCCGTGCCCACGTACCACCACCAGGCCGTGGACCGGCTCGGCCACGGGCTCGTGCCGTGCGCCCACGCCGAGGACGGCACGGTCGAGGCGATCGAGCGGGGCGTGCCGGGGACGGCGGCGGGCGGATTCGCGCTGGGCGTCCAGTGGCACCCGGAGACCGGTGACGACCTCCGGGTGATGCGGGCGCTGATCGCCGCGGCCCGGTCCCGGTAGCCCGTACCGGCGGCGCGGCCGATGGCCGAGAATCGTTCCCATGGCCGCCACCGCACGCACCCCGCTCGCGCAGCAGCCCCCGATGGGCCTGCGGGAGCGCAAGAAGCTCAAGACCCGCATCGCGATCCGCAAGGCCACGTACCGGCTGATCGCCGAGCAGGGCTACGAGGCGACCACCGTCGAGCAGATCGCCGCGGCCGCGGAGGTCTCCCCGTCCACCGTCTTCCGCTACTTCCCGGCCAAGGAGGACATCGTCCTCACCGACGAGTACGACCCGGCGATGGTGGCCGCGCTGCGCGCCAGGCCCGCGGGCGAGGCGCCGATCGCCTCCCTGCGGGCCGTCCTCACCGAGGCGGTCTCCTCGGTCGCCGAGCACGAGCCGGAGGAACTGCGCCTGCGGACTCGGCTCATGACGGAGGTCCCGGCGCTGCGGGCCCGGATGACCGAGACGCTGGCCGAGACCTCGCAGATGCTCGCGGCACCGATCGCCGACCGGGCCGGGCGTGAGTCCGACGACCTGGAGGTCCGGGTCTTCACGGCGGCGGTGATGGGGGCGCTGCGCGAGACGATGCTGTACTGGGCGGAGGGGGGCCAGCGGGAGGACCTGGTGGGGCTGGTGGACCGCACGCTGGATGCGCTGGAGCGCGGACTGAGGTTGTGAGGCGGGGGCGGGCTCGCTGCGTTTTCCCCACCCCGCCCCTTTCCCGAAACTGGGGCTTCGCCCCAGACCCCGTACCGCGCTCCGCGCGGTGTTCGGGGGCTCCGCCCCCGCGCCCCCGCGCCTCAAACGCCGGCGGGGCTGGATTTCGCGGAGCGCGGTACGGGTCCGGGCGGAGCCCGCCACGCGGCGGAGCCGCAAATCGATACTGCGGGAAAGGGCGGGGTGGGGAGAGCCGCCCGTATGCCTTACCGCACGTCACCCCTGCCGCACGCCACGCCGTCGCGGTTCGGGTCCAGGCGCAGCGGGTCGTCGCCGCCGTTCACCTTCAGCCGGCCGTAGTCGTGCGCCTTCAGCCACGCGCACCGCGCCGCCGTCGTCCGGTTCACCGTCTTCGGGAAGACGGTCGGCACGCACACCCCCGCGTTCCCGTAGTGCCGGTCGCAGCCGGCGATCTGCGGGCTCACCGGCGCCGAACTCCGCTTCTTCAGCGGCTTCCTCGGCTCCTTCACCGGCGCGTCGGCGAAGGAGTGAACATGCGCCGACGGCGCGTCCGCGGCCATCGCCGCCGGGCCCCCGAGGCGCACCCACTTCGCCACCGACGGCACCCCGTTCGCGTCGACCGCGAACAGCATGTACCAGCCCGGCGGCGCCAGGTTCGGGTTGCTGGTGACGTTCAGGTCGACGTTGTTGCCGTCGACCGTCATCGGCAGGTCCACGAAGCGCTGGTTCGGGTCCGACGAGTGCGTCACCGCCGCCGGCCGGATCAGCTCCGCCTTCGCGATCGGGCGGTCCACCGTGATCCGCTGCGTGTCGCCGTACGTCCACTCCCCGTCGATCACCGACGTGATCTGGGGACGCGCGCCCTTGAGCAGGTACGGCGGCGTGTAGATCGACACGTTGTGGTTGTACGTGCCGTTGCCCGGGTTGTCGCCGACCGACATGACCCGGCCGTCCGGCAGCAGGAACGACGACGAGTGGTAGCCGCGCGGGATCGGGTCCGTCGCGAGCCCCGCCTGGTAGGTGTTCGTCACCGGGTCGAAGAACGACGCCTCGTACACCGGGTCGGCCCGGTCGTGCAGTGCGCCGCCCGTCTCGAAGACCTTGCCGTCCGGCAGCAGTACCGCGGAGAGGTACATCTTGCCCTCCGCGCCGGTCTGCGGACGCCGTCCCTGGCCCTGGTCGACCTCGCCCTGCGGCAGCAACGGGCCGTGCACATAGGCGGGGTTGGGCTGCTTGAGGTCGATGATGTCGGTGTAGCGGTTGGCGGCCGGGTTCGTGTTGATGTTGCCGCCGCCCATGGTCAGCACCCGCTGGTCCTGTGCGGGCGGCAGCAGCACGCTGACGGACTGGTCGCGCTCGTCCTTGGCCTGCAGGCCGGGGACGTCGGTGATGGTGTTGGCCGTGTAGTCGTAGATGGAGGCCCCGGTGCCGGGCGTGCCGTTGCCGAAGGTGTGGCTGCCGGAGTAGAAGAGCCGGCCGTCCTGCATCAGGATCATCGACGGGTACAGGCCCCAGTACGACCAGGTCTGCTTGACCTCGTTGATCGGCAGCCACTTGTTCTGCGCGGCGGAGAACTTCTCGGCGGTCACGTTGCCGGTGGAGTCCTGCTTCAGACCGCCGAAGGAGATGACGTCACCGTTGCCGAGGATCGTCGCCGACGGGTACCAGTGGCCGTCGTGCATGTCGTTGGTCCGGGTGTAGGTCTCGGTCGCGGGGTCGAAGACGTACGAGTCCTTCAGGCCCTGGTAGCCGATCGTGCCGTCGGCGGACGGATAGCCCTTGTTGCCGGACATGATCAGGATCTTGCCGTCCTGGAGCTGCACATGGCCCGCGCAGAACATGTCGACGGGTGTGGGGATCGTACGGAACGTGCCCTTCGCCGGGTCGTACACCGCCGACGTGAAGCTGCCCGCCGCGAACAGTGCCGGGTCGTTGCCCGAGCCCGCGATGACCAGGACCTTGCCGTTGTGCATGACCACCGAGTGCATCGAGCGCACCGGGTTCTTCACGGGCAGGACGTCCCAGCGGCCCTTGGCGCACTCCTCGGGGGTGCCGGTGCACTGCGGTTCGGGCGCGGGGACGGACACCTCCTCCATCACGTAGTCGTCGGTCGTGACGGAGCCGGTCCCGTACACCGACACACCCCAGGCGATCTTGTCGGTGCCGGGCGGGACGGCCGGGGTGCGGACCTCGGCGCGCGTGTAACCGGGGCTCGTCTCCAGGGTCTTGAGGTCGGTCCAGTACTGCCAGCCCGCCGTGGTGTCGTGCCGGAAGAGCGTGACGGAGGTGTCGGGCGTCGTGGACTTGTACCAGAGGGACAGGTCGTACTGCCGCTCCGGCGTCACCGCCGGGGCGCAGGTCGTGTTCTCGGTGATCAGCGCCTTGCGGTCGCCGTCGACGCGGCGGGTGAGCGAGACCTTCATCGCCTTCGTGCCGGAGTGGGCGTCGGCCACGGTCTCGAAGGTGAAGTCGTTGTCGCCCCAGCCGGACTTGGACCAGCAGGCGGGCATGTCGCCGCCGCCGGCCGTCTCGAAGCCGGGGTTGGAGATCAGGTTGGGCGGCCCCGCCTGCGCCGCCTGCGGCGCGGAGACGAGCAGGGCGGTGGTCATGGCGCCGACCGCCAGCAGCGCGGTGCGGCGCCTGCGGAGGGGTGCGATCCGAAATGGTGGTGGCATGAGGTCCGTTCCCTTCGTGCGGCTCTCTGTCAGGGGCTTACGCGCGCGCCCGCCCGGGCGGCCTGCGGTGCGTTCCTCCGGCGCGGCAGGTAGACCAGCGCCTCGGTCGCCGCGAACCGCAGCACGAACGTGGTCAGCAGCGCGAGCGCGGTCGCGGGGAGCACCGCCAGCTCCAGCCGGCCGACGAACAGGGCGATGAGCGGGATGCGCAGCAGCAGATCGGCGTTGGCGAGCAGCGCGAACCGGCCGACCCGGTCCGCCCAGTGCCGGTGGCGGCGCCGGTCGCGGAAGAGCAGTACCTCGATGAGGAGAAAGTTCCAGACGACACCGAACTGGTTGGCCACGATCTCGGCCGGCAGGTAGTGCATGCCGGCGCCGGTCAGCAGGTGCAGCCCCAGCAGGTTCGGTACGAAGCCGGTGAGCCCGATCAGCCCGAACGCGATCATCCGCGCGACGGGCGAGGCGGTGCGCAGCCCCACGAGGTGCCCGAGGAACCGCATCCCTTCCCGGGCCGTCGACTTGGACTCGCCCGCGAACCGGTCCTGGAAGACGAACGGCACCTCCGCGACCGTCTCCGGACGGCAGCGGACGGCCAGCTCCAGCAGGATCTTGTAGCCGAGCGGCCGCAGGACGTCGGCGGTCACCACACTGCGGCGGATGGCGAAGAAGCCGCTCATCGGGTCGCTGATGCCGCGCAGCCGCCGCGGGAACAGCGCCTTGGTCAGCCAGGTCGCCCCGCGGGAGACGGCGATGCGGTAGCCGCCGGCGAGACCTGCCCGGCTCCCGCCCGCGATGTACCGGCTGGCGACGACGAGATCGGCCGAGACCCGCTCCCCCGCCGCCACCAGCTCCGGTACGAGCGCGGGAGGGTGCTGGAGGTCGGCGTCCATGACGACGATCCAGTCCGAGCCGGCCTGCTTCATGCCCTCCACGACGGCGCCGCCGAGCCCGCCGGCCGGCTCGTCACGGTGCAGTACGGAGACGGGGAAGGGGCAGTCCTGGGCGGCGGCGCGGATCACGTCGGGGGTGTCGTCGGTCGAGTCGTCGACGAAGACGACCTCGCAGGGCAGCCGGGAGGGTACGGAGTCGGTGAGCCGGCGCAGCAACTCGCGGATGTTTCCTGACTCGTTGAAGGTCGGGACCACGATCGTGACGGCGCCGGGCTCGGCGACCTGGGTAGCGCTCAGCTCCGGATCGCCGAGTTCTCCGGCGCCCGTTCGGGGGGTGGTCACAGGTCGCCTCCAGCGGTCCGGCCGACACGGCGGATCTCGATACGGTCCTCGCCCTCGCCGAACACGGCGACCGGCGTCGAATGCTCCAGAGCGGACTTCACGTTGGGCAGGTCGGCCGCGTCACGCCGCACGGTCGGGGACGAGACGACGTAGTCGATGTCGCGCCAGCCGTCGGGCAGGGTCCTGGTGACGGCCGGGTCGAGGTCGGCCTTGTAGAACCAGATGGCACCGGTGCCGGGCGTGAAGCCGTCGTGCACCAGGTCCAGCCACAGGGCGTCGTCGACGAGCACCCGCGTGCGGGCGGGGTCGTCCACCTCGTCCTGGAGCCAGGCGGCCGCGGCGCGGTAGGGGGCGTTGGCGTCGACGGTCAGGGCGGTGCGGTTGCCGTCGTACCAGCGGGGTGCGATGTACGCGGCTGCCGCCGCGGCGAGCAGGGCGGCCAGGCCGATGCGCGCTGCGCGCGCGACGCGGCTGCGCCCTGGCGCGTGCGCGCCCGCCGCGTGGGCGTCACCCGCCGCGTGGGCGTCACCCGCCGCGTGGGCGTCACCCGCCGCGTGGGCGTCACCCGCCCGGGGCTCTGCCCCCGAACCCCCGCGCCTCAAACGCCGGCGAGGCTGGATGTCGCCGGTGCTCCGGCGGGGCTTGGTGGTGCCGTCATGCCGGCGGCGCAGCAACGCGTGCGCCACGCTCGCCGCCCCGCCCGCCAGGACCAGGGCCAGGAACGGCAGCGCCTGGATGACGTACATCGCCGGGAGGTAGCCCGACGGGCGCATCGCGACCGCCGCGAGGATCGCGACGGCCAGCGCGGGGCCCGCGAGCGCCCGTGCCGTCACCGACCAGCGCAGCGTGAGCAGCAGCAGGGCGGCTCCGGCCAGTCCGCCCAGCGGCAGGACCGTGTCGTAGTAGAGCCAGGACGTGAGGACCCCGTGCGAGCCCGACCCCTCGTCGAGGATGAAACCGGAGCCGGGCCGGCTCATCTGGTAGGTGATCCCGCCGAGCAGCGACACGTGCCCCGGGCCCGGGAACAGCTCGCTGTTGAGGAGCGCGTACAGCGGGTACGACAGGCCGATCAGCGCGCACGCGGTGATCGCGCCGGTCACCGCGAACTTGCGGGTGTCGCGGTGGCTGTGCCGCCACATGGTCACCAGCAGCGCGGGCAGCACCAGCAGCATCGTCTCCTTGGTGAGCACCGAGGTCGCCGCCGCGAGCCCCGCGGCGAAGTGGTGCCACAGGTGGCGGCTCGGGGACGCGGCCAGGCAGAAGGCCAGCAGCATCCACATCACCGCGATGTTGTCGAGGAAGATCTCGCGCTGGAGGACCACCGACAGCGGCGAGAGCCCGAACAGCAGCATCGCGAGCCCGGCCGCCCAGCGCGGCAGGAAGAGCCTGCGCGCCAGGACGTACAGCAGCACCGCGCACACCGCGCTGACGACGAGCATCGCGCAGCGCATGGTGGCGACGGTCATGGACTCGGGTGCGACGAGCGAGGGGATCCAGGTCAGGAACGCGATCTGGATCCAGCCGAGCGGCGGATGGTCGTACCAGTACGTGTAGTGGGCGAGCCCGTCGCCCTGCTGGACCGCCCACGCCTGGGCGAGGTAGGTGCCCTCGTCGTCGCTGAGTGTGGGGAAGTGGGTGATGTTCCAGCCCTGGACGACCATGATCACGCACAGCAGTGCGGCGCAGAGCAGCAGATCGGGCCGTGAGCTGCGGAACCGGACGACCGGCCGGACGAATCCGGGGACGGCCGCTGCGGTGCGCGGGCCGGGGAGGGTGACGGCGGCGGCGCGGTGCGCCTCGGGCACGGGAGGCAGTGTGGTGGTCACCGGCGGGCCTCCGCACGGGTGTCGGTCAGGCCGGTGAGGTGCGCGCCGACGTGGCTGGTCAGTTCCCACTCGTTGCGGCCGCGCTGCTCCCGCCAGACCGCGCGCACCGCGGCGCCGGCCAGGAGCATCTGGTAGAAGGGGCCGCCGACGACGAGCTTGACGTAGTGGACGAGGCGGACGCGCAGTCCGTACTGCACCCCGAAGTCGTGCAGCCCGACGACTTCGAAGACGAACGTCACCATGGCCGTGATCAGCGGCAGGAAGGTGACGATGGCGATCCCGACGGGGACGTCGAGGAAGAGCGCGATGGCGACGTTCAGCGGAATGATCACGCCGGAGAACGCCTGGAAGAACGGCGTCATCAGCGTGTAGCGGGCGAGCATCCGCTGCCCCCGGCCGGGGAGCTGTTTCCAGTCCTTCTTTCGGTAGACCTGGAGGAAGCCCTGGTTCCAGCGGGTGCGCTGCTTGAGCAGGCTCATCAGCGTGCCGGGGGTCTCCTCTCGGGTGACCATGTCGCTGTCGTAGGCGACGACGACCTTCTTGCCGACGGACGACAGCCGCACGCCCAGGTCGCAGTCCTCGGCCAGGCACTCCGGGTCCCAGCCGCCGGCCTCGCGCAGCACGGTGGTGCGGACGAAGACGGTGTTGCCGCCGAGCGGGATGAAGCCCTTCTGGGCGTGCAGGTGGAGCCGGCTGCGGAACCAGAAGAAGTACTCCAGGCAGTTGCGCAGGCTGTACCAGCTGGAGTGGAAGTTGATCAGCTGCACCCCGCCCTGGACGACGTCCGCGCCCGTGGTGGTGAAGGCGTGGTCGACGTGCGCGAGGAGCTCCGGGTGCACCTGGTCCTCGGCGTCGAAGACGCCGACGATGTCGCCGCGGCAGTGCGGCAGCGCGGTGTTGAGCGCCTTTGGCTTGTTCTTCTTCTCGTGGGTGTCGGTGACGACCCGTACCCGGACCGGGTCGCGGGCCGCGGCCCGCTCGGCGACCGCGGCGGTCTCCGGGTCGTCGTGTCCGACGATGACGATGATCTCGAAGTTCGCGTGGCCGGACTCGAGCAGCCGCTCGATGGTGTGCTCCAGCACCGCCTGTTCGTGACGGGCGGGCAGGAGCAGCGAGAACGACAACGCGAGGCGGCCGTCGGGCCGGTTGAACCGGGTCGACGCCAGCGTCTCCGGCGTACGCCAGGCGTGCATCTGCCACCACAGCGTGAACGCCGCCATCCAGAAGAGCGCAACGGAAATGGCAACAACGAGCACCGATATGAGCACGAGCCCCCCTTGGCCCCGGCGTCGCGGGCGGCAAGGACCCCCTGGCCGACGACGCACGCAAAAAAAATTTCCCCCGCGCGCGTCACTCCCCAGTGCGCACGCCTTCAATGGTCTGACTGGTCGTATGGACCATAGAGGCGGTACGTTTCATTCCGCTGGCCGTCCGATAAATTTGGCCACCGATGTTCAGTTGGTGAGCTTTCGGACCAGTTCTGATACGTCTGTGGTGGGTGCTTCGCACACGAAAGCGCGACAGACGTACGCGGTCGAACTGCCGTTCACCAGGGGGCGGTCCCGCAGGAGCGGGAACTCCGCGCCGTCCGCCTCGCCCGCCGCCACGACCGCGCCGGGGGCCGTCGAGAGCAGCGCGGCCCGGTGCAGCTCGCGGCGCTGCGGGTCGCCCTGCGCGCCGACGACCGCCACCTCGCGCGGCCCGTCCAGCAGCGCCTCCGCCACCGCGAGCCCCCACCCGATGAAGCGCGGCGCCCGCGGCCCCAGCGCCTTGACCACGCCCAACGCGCCCTCGGCGGCGGTGCGGTGGGCGGCGGAGCCGGTGTGGGCGGCGTACGACAGCAGGGCGCCGGCCGCAGCCGACCAGCCCGAGGGGGCCGCGTTGTCGGTGGGGTCCTGGGGCCGGCGGATCAGCTGCTCGGCGTCGTGGGCGGTGTCGTAGAACGCCCCGCCCTCACCCCTGAACCGGTCGATGACCATGTCCAGCAGGAACCCGGCGAACTCCAGCCAGGTCCCCTCACCGCTGACCGCGGCGAGCGCGAGGAAGCCCTCGGCGACGTCGGCGTAGTCCTCCAGCACCCCCGCGTTCGCGCCGGCGCGGCCGTCCTTGGATGTGCGGTGCATGCGTACGCCGCCGGCCGAGAAGTCCATGTGCAGCCGTACGAGCAAGTCGGCGGCCTCCATGGCCCGCTCCACCAGGTCGGGGCGGTCGAAGTACGCGCCCGTCTCGGCGAGCGCGGCGATCGCGAGCCCGTTCCAGGCGGCCACCACCTTGTCGTCCCGGCCCGGCCGGGGCCGCTCCTCCCGCGCCGCGAGCAGCCGGCCCTTGAGGTCGGGGTCCGCCTCGCTGCCGGGCAGCTGCAGCACGGAGGCGCCCTCCTCGAAGGTGCCCTCCTCGGTCACCCCGAACAGCTCCGCCGCCCGCGCCCCGTCCTCTTCCCCCAGCACCTCGCGCAGCTGCGCGGGCGTCCAGACGTAGAAGGCGCCCTCGGCGTGCCCGCCGTCGGGCGTGTCGCTGTCCGCGTCGAGCGCGGAGGCGAAACCTCCCTCGGCGGTGCGCAGTTCGCGGACCATGAAGTCGGCGGTCTCCAGCGCGATCCTCTTGGCGAGGTCGCTCCCGGTGGCCCGCCACAGATGGGCGTAGACCCGGCAGAGCAGCGCATTGTCGTAGAGCATCTTCTCGAAGTGGGGCACCACCCACTCACGGTCCACCGAGTACCGCGCGAA
Organism: Streptomyces sp. NPDC015127; assembly: GCF_043080095.1. Lineage (NCBI taxonomy): Bacteria > Bacillati > Actinomycetota > Actinomycetes > Kitasatosporales > Streptomycetaceae > Streptomyces > Streptomyces sp. NPDC015127. The sequence continues at coordinate 355,358 of NZ_JBIBVE010000003.1, read as the reverse complement.
TCCGCCGCCGAGCTGGTCGTACATCCCGCCGCGCGCCATCGCCTCGCACGTGTGGACGGCCATCTCCAGGGCACCCTCGGCCCCCGCGCGGGCGTGGTGGCGCAGCAGGAACTCGATCACCATCGACGGCGGGAACTTCGGCGCGCCACCGAACCCGCCGTGCCGCTCGTCGTAGTCCCTGGTCAGCCCGAGCAGCGCCTGCGCGAGCTCCTCCTCGCCGGGCACGCCCTGGCCGCCGTGGGCGAGCGAACGTCCGGCGAGATCGCGGGTGATCTTCTCCGCGACCTCGTCCACCTCGGCCCTCCGGTCCCGCCAGGCCGCACTGACGCCCTGAAGCACCTGCTGGAAGGAGGGCATGCCCTGCCGGGGCTCGGGCGGGTAGTACGTACCGAAGTAGAACGGCTCCCCGTCCGGCGTCATGAACACGGTCATGGGCCAGCCGCCCTGCCCGGTCGCGGCCTGCACGGCCTCCATGTACACGGCGTCGACGTCGGGCCGCTCCTCGCGGTCGACCTTCACGGACACGAAGTGCTCGTTCATCACGGCCGCGATCGCCTCGTCCTCGAACGACTCGTGCGCCATGACGTGGCACCAGTGGCAGCTCGAATACCCGACACTCAGCACCACCGGCACCCCGCGCCTGCGCGCCTCCTCGAATGCCTCGTCCGACCAGGGCCACCAGTCGACGGGATTCTCGGCGTGCTGGAGTAGGTAGGGCGACGTCTCATGGGACAGGCGATTCGGCATACCTCAATCCTCGCGCACGCGGCGAAGCCCTGCCCATACGCCACGGGAAAAGCGGCCCCCTTCCTCGCATTCGACCTGCGAGGAAGGGGGCCGCTCTCACGGGTTCCGTCCGGTCCCGGCTGGTGGCCGGGCGGCAAGAGGAGCAGCCGGCGTCAGCCGTTGAGGGACAGGACGTTCTCCAGGACGTTCGCCAGTGCGTCGTCGCCCTTCTGCTGCGTGGAGGCCTGGGTGCAGGTCTGGTTCGACATGGGGTTGCCGAGGACGTCCTGAACAGCCACCGAAGCTCCGATCACGTTGACCGGGACCTGCCCCTGAATCTTCTGGATGTCGACGCAGTTGAGGACGCCACCGTTGATGACGGCCATGTTCGGGCTCCAGTTGCCAGTGGTGCTGCTGGTGCCGACCTGCTGGTGGGACGCATTGCCGGCGACCGTAGCGGTGGAGCCGGTGTCGCCGGCCATCGCCGGGGCCGCCGTCGTCGCCGAAATGCCGACGACGGAGGCCGCCACTGCCGCAGTAGCAAGAACCTTCTTGATCACGAGTCTTCCTTCTTGAGCTGGAGGGCCCTGGATTGCTCCGTAGTCGAAGCAAGCTGACCAACTGCCGGAGGGCGGTTGAGTTCCGAGGCTTCACTCCGATGCCGCAATCAGAAGATCAACGCCATCGAACGTTCGTCTCGCTCCGTGGCGCCGACGCGCGTCTCGCAGCACACGTCCCCGCACCCGAAGCGAATCGAATCGGCGGCCTCGGTGGCCCGCTCCCCCAGGTCGCCGGCGGTCGCATACGCGCCCGTCTCGGCGAGCGCGGCGATCGCGGGCCCGTTCCAGGCGGCCACCACCTTGTCGTCCCGGCCGGGCCCTGGGGCCGGGGTCCGCCTCGGCGCCGGGTAGCCGCGGCACGGAGGTGCCCTCCTCGGCCACCCGGAACAGCTCGGCGGCCCGCCACAGGGCGTGCACGCGGCAGAGCAGCGCGTTGTCGTAGAGCATCTTCTCGAAGTGGGGCACCACCCACTCACGGTCCACCGAGTACCGCGCGAATCCGCCGCCGAGCCGGTCGTACATCCCGCCCCGCGCCGTCGCCCACGGCCGCCATCTGCGGCGCCCCCTCGGCACCCGCGCGAGCGTGTGGCGCAACAGGAACTCGACCGCCGTCGACGGGACAAGTCGACGCGGCAGACCTGATCCTTGCGCACAGCGCGGGGCCGCGCCCATACGCCACGGGCAGGTATGCGAGCACGGGCCGTGGCGGGGTGCTCACGCCGAGGAAGGGGTGCGTCGCGGGAAGTGGACCTCACGCGGTCCACTCCCACCGGTCTCATGCGCGCGGCACACTTTCCGCATGACGACTCGGCGCGCGGACGACAGCCGCCCCCTCCCGTTACCCCCCTCACCCGACGCGGTCTCATGAACATCGAGACCGGCCTGGCCGTCGCCGCCATCGTCATCTCCCTCGTGGCGACGCGCGTGGCGATGATGCAGACCCGGATCGGCCACACGACCGCCGCCATCGCGGCGAACGAGGCCGCGCTCGCGGGACTGCGCGAGCTGGAGCTGCACCTGCTGGACCGCAAGCTGCTGCCGTACTTCTACAAGGGCGCCGAGTGCCCGCCCGGACACAAGGACCGGGACGCGGTGATCACCTTCGCCGGGTTGCTCGCGGATGTCATGTGCACCGGCTTGCGCATGCACAACCGGCACGCCGCGAGCGGCAGCTACGCACCGTGGCGGAGCTACTGCCTCCAGACGCTGAACACCAGCCCCGTCCTGCGGGAGCGGGTCGCGGCGCACGGCGCCACGTGGTGGCCGGACCTGTGGCGCCTGCTCCCGCCGGACGACTCGCTCAGAATTGCTCCAACCCGCCCCGGCTGAGCCGGTCCTCTGAACCTCCGGCACCCCGCATCCCGCTCGCCCCTCCCCATGTACCGTCCCGGGCAGCACACTTGACGCCGCGACGACTGGGTAGACGAACGGAATTGGCGCAGTTCTAGGGGGACGTGCATGCGGGAGACTCACCGGGCGGAAGCCGAGCGGCTGTTGGGCCGCGCCGTCGAGGAGGAGGTGCGCCGGACCGGCGGGCGGACGGACGGGCAGGTGTTGCTGGCCCGCGGGCGGGCCTCGCTCGACACCATGGCCGCGAGCGCCGCCGAGGAGTACGCCGCGTACGAGCAGGCGCTCGCGGAGGCCGAGGCGGGGCATCCGCCGCTGTCCGAGCGGCTCAGCAGGCGCAATCTGTCGACGCCCGCGCTGGTCACGGCGGTCGCCGCCGTCGCGGCGATCGGCGCGGACGTCGCGCTGGGCACCGCGGCCGGCACCGCGCTCGGCGCCGGTGCCGTCGTCGCGGTCGCGGGAGCCGCGACCACGGTCGCCAAGGTCACCGCGTCGCACTGGCCGGCGGCGCACCGCAGGGCGGGCGCGGCGGGGCAGCCGGGCGGTGTGGAGCAGCTGCGGCTGCAGTGGCTGACGGCGCTGGAGGTACGGGGCATCCGCCCGTTCCTGGACCAGCAGCGGATGCTGGCGTCGGCCGCGCGGCCCGCGAAGAAGGCCGCTGCCGCGCAGCCGCAGCTGCGCGGCGCCGACCGCAGTGCGGCGGCGCGCCGCAGGTCGGTGCTGGAGCAGTCGTTCGCCCATCTTCCGGCCTCCGAGGGCCCGTTCGCGGGGCGGCGCGACGAGCTGACGCAGATCGCCCAGTGGGTGCACGCGTCGCGCGCGTCGACGCAGACGCGGCCCACGGTCGTCGTGCTGTACGGCGAGGCCGGCTCGGGGCGTACGACGCTGGCGGTGCGGGCAGCGCACCATCTCAAGGACCAGTTCCGGGGGGCCTGCGTGGTGGATCTGCGCGGCGAGAGCGGGCATCCGCTGTCCACCCGGGACGCGCTGCTGCATCTGCTGAACCGCCTGGGGGCGCCGCGCGAGCAGCTGCTGTTCCGGGAGCGGTCGTCGCCGGAGCAGCAGGTGCGGCGGCTCGGCGAGCTCTACCACCAGCACCTGACGGGCCTGCCGGTGACGGTCGTGCTGGACGACGCGAGCGACGCCGAACAGGTGCGGACGCTGCTGCCGGAGCGCTCGGACAGCCTGGTGCTGGTGACGGCGCGCCGACCACTGGAGCTGCCGGACGACATCCCCGCCTGGGTCCATCAGCTGCCGGTGAGCGCCCTGGACGCGGCGGGCGCCGACGAGCTGCTGCGGGCGGCTGCCGGGGAGCCCGCCCAGGGCCCGTACGACGCCCAGGCCGCCGACGCGGTGCGGGAGCTGTGCGGCGGGCTGCCGCTGGCGCTGCGGATCGCGGGTTCGTCGCTCGGGGAGCGCAGCGCGGACCGGCTGGCGGCGGACCTCGGGGCCTACGGGCCGGTGGACCCGGTGGAGCGCGCGCTGTGGCTGCGCTACACCGACCAGTCCGAGCAGGCGCGGCGGCTGCTGCGCCGCCTGGCGCTGGCCGGGCGCGCCTCGCTCGGGGCGGCGGCCGCCGCGGCGCTGCTGGGCGCGGACGAGCAGGAGGCGCAGCGGCTGCTCGCGACGCTGGCGCGGGCGGGTCTCATCGACCACGTGCGGGCGAGCCGTTACCGCCTGCACGACGTCGTACGGGCCTTCGCCCGCGCCCGGCTCCTGGACGAGGAGGACGCGAAGGACCGCACGGCCGCGCAGGAGCGGCTGATCGGGAACTACGCGGACCTGGCCGGGGCCGTGATCCGCATGGTCGACGGGAAGATGTCGACCCGGGCCGGCCAGTTCGGCGCCCACGGCTTCCCGTCGCTGGACGCGGCGCTGCGCTGGCTGGACGACGAGTCCAGCTTCATCACCTCCGCGCTGCGGCACGCCGAGGGCGTCGATCAGCAGGCCGTGCTCGGGCTGCTCGGCGCGCTGTGCGACTACTGCCTGCTGCGCGGCGACCTGTACCGCCTGGGCGAGCTCACCGAGCTGTCGCAGGCGGTGGACCAGGGGCTGCTGGAGCGGTCGGTGCGCTGGCGTACCGGTATCGCGGCCCGCCAGCTCGGCGAGCTGGACAAGGCGCGGACGACCCTGTCGTCCGTCGTGGGCCTGTACCGGGAGGCCCAGCACGACGCGGGCGCGGCACTCGCCCTGTGCTCGCTCGGGATCACGCTGCACCACCAGGGCAACCTGACGGAGGCGGCGGCGAAACTGCACGAGGCGATCGAGCTCCAGTCCTCGCCCGAGCAGGCCGAGGACCGAGCGTGGTCGTTGCACGCGCTGGCCGCGGTGGAACGGGACCGGGGCGACCTGGCGGAGGCGCTGCGGCTGCTGGAGACCGCGCTGCGGCTGCACCGCGAGGGCGAGTCGCTGCACGGCGAGGCGTGGACGCAGTTCCAGCTGGGGCAGGTGTGCCTGCGGATGGGGGACGTGGCGGACGCCGAGTCGGCGCTGCGCACGGCCCTCGACCTGTACGGCCGCACCCGTGACGACCGCGGCGAGGCGTGGGCGCTGACCCAGCTGGCCCGGGCCCGCCTCGTGGACGGCGACCCGGCCACGGCGGCCGACGAACTGCGCCGGGCCCTTGCCCGCCACCGGGAGAACGAGGACGCCCGCGGCGAGGCGTGGACCCTGTACTACCTGGGCCAGGCCCTGGAGGAACGCGGCGACCGGGACGAGGCGGTCCGCGAGCTGGAGCGCTCGCGCACGATGTTCTCGCGGATGCGGGACGTGTACGGGCTGGCCTGCGCACGCCACCACTCGGGCCGCGTGACCCGCGACCAGCGCGCGGCCCAGACAGGCAATCTACGCAACTCGGGCTTCGCCCGGCAGCTGCTGATGGACGCCCGCGCGGACTTCGCCCGCATCAAGGTCGCGCACGGCGAGGCGTGGACGTGCCTGGAGCTTGCCCTGGTCGACGCGGGCAACAACCGGGCCCCGCAGGCGCTGGCGCTGTGCGACGAGGCGGCGGAGCTGTTCGCGTCGTACGAGGACCGCCGGGGGGCGGACTGGGCCGCGTTCCTGCGCTGCACGCTGCTGCCGTACGCGTCCCCGGGCGGGACGGAGGTCGGCACGGTGGTGGCCCAGGAGGAACTGGCCCAACTGATGGCCTCCTCGCACGCGTTCCGGGACCCGAAGCTGGAGGACTGCGCGGAGGCGCTGGCGGTGATGCTGGAGCGCGGCATCCGCCTGGAGGACGGCTGGCAGGCCTGGCACCTGGGCCTCGTCCCGAACAGGCACGCGCGAGAGGTGATGGGTGTGCCGGTGGATTCACGCAAGTGACACGGCCCGCCCCCGGTCCGGCGCTTGAGGACACGCCCGCAGGGCGTGCCGCACCCGGCTACCGGGACCCGTCGGCGGACGCGCCCCGGCTCCCGGGCCCGCCGCGAACCGGCAGCGGCACGGCGCACACACGCCCGGCCCACCCCGAGGCGGGCCGGGCGCGGGCGTCAGGCCGAGCCGCCCGCCGGCTTGCTCGTCGCGGACTTCGCCGCCGCAGACGGCTCCGGCTCCGGCTCTTCCTCGAAGTTCACACGGCCCATGTGCCGGTTCATCGACTTCATCAGGGCCCACACCCCCACCGCCAGCGCCGCGAACACGAGAAAGCCCAGGACACCCGGGGTGACCTTGTTCTCGTCGAGCTCTTTGGCGAGGGTGGCGACGTGCGTCATGGCGAGGTTTGCGCTAGCGCTCATGTCAGGCATTGTCCCGGATGCCCGCGAAGAGGTCGTCCTCGGGGAGGGACGTATCGACGAGCGACTTCGCCAGCTCGTACTCCTCCGTGGGCCAGACCTCCTTCTGGATCTCCATCGGCACGCGGAACCAGCCGCCGTCCGGGTCGATCTGCGTCGCGTGCGCGATCAGCGCCTTGTCGCGGGTCTCGAAGAAGTCGGCGCACGGCACGTGCGTGGTCAGCGTGCGCTCGGCGCGCTGGAACTCCTTCCAGCGCTCCAGCCACTCCCCGTACGGGGACTCCAGACCGCGCGCGAGCAGCGCCTCGTGCAGGGCGACCGTGCGCGGGCGGTTGAAGCCCTGGTTGTAGTAGAGCTTCTGCGGCTGGTACGCCGGTCCGTACTCGGACTCGGGGAACTTCTCGGTGTCCGCCGCGCCCTCGAAGGCCACCATCGAGATCTTGTGGGTCATGATGTGGTCGGGGTGCGGGTAACCGCCGTTCTCGTCGTACGTCGTGATGACCTGCGGACGGAAGGCGCGGATCTTGCGCACCAGCTCGCCCGCGGCCTTGTCGATGTCCTCCAGCGCGAAGCAGCCCTCGGGCAGCGGAGGCAGCGGGTCGCCCTCCGGCAGGCCGGAGTCGACGAAGCCGAGCCACTCCTGCTTGACGCCGAGGATCTCCCGGGCCTCGTCCATCTCTTTCTTGCGGACCTCGTGGATGTGCTCCTGGATGTAGGCGTCGCCCTGGAGCTTGGGGTTGAGGATGGAGCCGCGCTCGCCTCCCGTGCAGGTCACGACCAGCACGTCCACCCCCTCGGACACATACTTGGCCATCGTGGCCGCGCCCTTGCTCGACTCGTCGTCGGGGTGGGCGTGCACGGCCATCAGTCGAAGCTGCTCAGTCAAGACTCGATCCTCAATGATTTCGTCGCGTCGTGCGGCTTCTATAGTGACCGAATCGGCGGACGGAAAATTCCTGCCCTCCGGCACTCGAGAGGAAAGATCATGGCGGCTGTACGCGAGGAGCTACCGCAGGGGCGCTACGGCCGCTCCGCGGACGAGCGCGCGGACCGCAGGCTCAGGATCCTGGGTGCCGTGCTCGGCGCCGGGCTGCTCGCGATGGTCGGCTGGTTCGGTTACGACTACATCACCGGCCAGAGGATCAGCGCCGAGGTGATCAAGTTCGATGTCGTCGAGGGCGCGAACGAGGTCCAGGTGCACCTGGAGGTGCGCAAGGACGCGGACGCCACCGGCACCTGCACCCTGCGCTCCCTGTCGGAGGCGGGCGGCGAGGTGGGCCGTCTGGAGGTGCGGATCGACCGTACGGGCGAGAGCCGGATCGACCAGGTCGTGAAGATCCGTACGACCGAGCAGGCGACCAGCGCGCAGCTGGTGGGCTGCAGCGCCGCCTGACCGGGCGGTTTAGGCGGCGGTTCACCCCTGTGACCAGGGGCTTTTGCGCTCTGAACGTTTTTGTCCTCCCCCTTTCGCCCCGGAATTGTTAGGCTCGTGGTTTCGCCCGCTCAGGAAGGACAATCCTTCTGAGTAGGGCGATGCTTTGTCTTCCCAGTACCTACGAGGAGCACCTGTGACCCAGACCAGCGACAACGTCACCTGGCTCACCCAGGAGGCGTACAACCAGCTCAAGGCCGAGCTGGAGTACCTGTCTGGTCCCGCGCGCACGGAGATCGCCAAGAAGATCGAGGCGGCCCGTGAGGAGGGCGACCTGCGGGAGAACGGCGGGTACCACGCGGCCAAGGAGGAGCAGGGCAAGCAGGAGCTCCGTGTGCGCCAGCTGACCCAGCTCCTGGACAACGCGAAGGTCGGCGAGGCCCCCGCGGACGACGGCATCGTCGAGCCCGGCATGGTCGTGACGATCGCCTTCGACGGCGACGAGGACGACACCCTGACCTTCCTGATGGCGTCGCGGGAGTACGCGAGCTCGGACATCGAGACGTACTCGCCGCAGTCCCCGCTGGGGGTCGGTGTCAACGGCAAGAAGGTCGGCGAGGACGCCGAGTACGAACTGCCGAACGGCAAGAAGGCCATGGTGAAGATCCTCGACGCCAAGCCGTACACCGGCTGAGCCGTACGCCGAACGAAGAGCCGTACGCAGAGCCCCCGGCACGCGGTGCGTGCCGGGGGCTCTGCGCTTCGCTCAGGCGGTCGCCGAGCGGTACTTGCGCACCGCGAGGGTCCGGAAGACCGCGATGATGGCGAGCGACCAGAGGGCCGAGGCCAGCACCGGGTGCTCCATCGGCCAGGCGTCCGACAACGAGGCGCCCGGGTTGCCGAAGAGCTCGCGGCACGCCTGGACGGTGGCGCTGAAGGGGTTCCATTCGGCGATGGGCCGCAGCCACGACGTGAGCTTGCTGGAGTCCACGAAGGCGGTCGAGATGAACGTGACCGGGAAGAGCCAGATCAGGCCGCCGGAGGTGGCCGCCTCGGGCGTGCGCACCGACAGCCCGATCAGGGCGCCGATCCACGAGAACGCGTAGCCCAGCAGAAGCAGCAGGGCGAAGGCGCCCAGCGCCTTGGCGATGCCCTCGTGGGCACGCCAGCCGACGAGCAGCGCGACGACGACGAGGACGACCACGGTCAGCGCGGTCTGCACGAGGTCGGCGAGCGTACGGCCGGTGAGGACCGCGCCGCGGGCCATCGGCAGCGAGCGGAACCGGTCGATGAGGCCCTTGTGCATATCGTCGGCGATGCCCGCGCCGGCGCCCGCGGTGGCGAAGGTGACGGTCTGGGCGAAGATGCCGGCCATCAGGAACTCGCGGTAGACCTCCGGCGAGGTCGACTGGCCGATCTGCATGGAGCCGCCGAAGACGTAGCTGAACAGCACCACGAACATGACCGGCTGGATCATGCCGAAGATGATCATCTCGGGGATCCGGGTCATGCGGATCAGGTTCCGCTTGGCGACGACGAGCGAGTCGCTGACCGACTGCCCGATGCCGCCGCGCGGCCGGGGGGCCACGACCGTGGCCGCGTCCACTGAGGTGCTCACTTCGCGCTCTCCTTCCGGTTCTTGCGGCCCTGAGCCTGACGGGGCCGGGCGTCCTGTTCCTCGTCGCCGTTCTCGTCGGCGACCTCGGCCGCGTGGCCGGTCAGCGAGATGAACACGTCGTCGAGCGTGGGCCGGCGCAGGCCGATGTCGTCGATCTCCACGCCGCGGGCGTCGAGGTCGCGGATGACCTCGGCGAGCAGCTTCGCGCCTCCGGTGACCGGGACGGTGAGCTTGCGGGTGTGCTCGGCGACCGTGACGTCGCCCTTGCCGTAGGCGGCGAGGACCTCGCGTGCCGGGGTGATCTCGTCGCGCTCGTGGACGACGACCTCCACGCGTTCCCCGCCGGTGCGCGCCTTGAGCTGGTCGGCGGTGCCGCGGGCGATGACCTTGCCGTGGTCGACGACGCAGATGGTGTCGGCGAGGTGGTCGGCCTCCTCCAGGTACTGCGTCGTGAGCAGCAGGGTCGTACCGCCCCGGACGAGCTCCTGGATGACCTCCCACAACTGCTGGCGGTTGCGCGGGTCGAGGCCGGTGGTCGGCTCGTCCATGAACATCACGGGCGGGGAGACGACCAGTGCCGCGGCCAGGTCGAGCCGGCGGCGCATGCCGCCGGAGTAGGTCTTGGCGGGGCGGTCGGCGGCCTCGGCGAGGTTGAAGCGGTCGAGCAGCTCGCCCGCGCGGACCTTCGCGTCGCGTGCGTTCATCTGGTAGAGCCGGCCGACCATCTGGAGGTTCTCCCGGCCGGTCAGGTACTCGTCGACGGCGGCGAACTGGCCGGACAGCCCGATGGACCTGCGCACCTCGTTGGGGTGCTTGAGCACGTCGATCCCGGCGACGACGGCGGATCCGCTGTCGGGCCGCAGGAGGGTGGTCAGCACGCGCACGGTGGTGGTCTTGCCGGCGCCGTTCGGGCCGAGAAGTCCGAGGACCGTGCCTTCCGGGACGTCGAGATCGACGCCGTCGAGTGCCCTGACGTCGCCGAAGGTCTTCACCAGACCTTCGGCGTGAATGGCGCCTGGCATGGGGGTCTCCCAGGGAACAGGTGGATGGGTCACTTCTGGACGAAAGCATGCAAATGCCCGCGAACCCGCGCAGGGGGATGCGGTCACAGCCGAAACAGTATCGCGATACATCGCGTCTCTACAAGTGCATCGCGACATCCGTCTGCGTACGGATGCCGCGTGAACGCTCCCGGACGGGGCCGTCCCCCCGAGGCGGCAGGGCCTCAGTCGAGGATCGTGTAACCGTTGGCGCGCAGCGTCGCCGCGACCTCCTCGCAGTGTTCCGGCCCCTTCGTCTCCAGGTGCAGTTCGACCTCGACCTCCGTGAGCCCGAGGCGCGGATCGGTCCGCACATGACTCACGTCGAGGACGTTGGCGTCCGCCACCGACAGCGCCCCCAGCAGCCCGGCCAGCGCGCCCGGACGGTCCGTCAGACGCAGCCGCAGCGACAGGTACCGGCCCGCCGCCGCCATGCCGTGGCGCAGGATGCGCTGCATCAGCAGCGGATCCACGTTGCCGCCCGACAGGAGCGCGACCACCGGCCCCTCGAACGACGTGGGATCGCTCAGCAGCGCCGCCACCGTGCTGGCCCCGGCCGGTTCGACGACCATCTTGGCCCGCTCCAGACAGAGCAGCAGCGCGCTGGAGAGCTCCCCCTCGGAGACCGTACGGACGTCGTCCACCAGATCGCCAATGATTTTGAAGGGAACGTCACCGGGCCGCCCGACCTTGATCCCGTCCGCCATCGTCGTCGGCGCGTCGATCGACACCGGCCGCCCCGCCGCCAGCGAAGGCGGATACGCCGCCGCCCCCTCCGCCTGGACGCCGATCACCTTGACATCGGGCCGCAGCGCCTTCACCGCCACCGCGATACCCGCCACGAGACCGCCGCCGCCGACGCCGACGAGGATCGTCCGCACCTCCGGGCACTGCTCCAGGATCTCCAGCCCCACCGTCCCCTGCCCCGCCACGATGTCGGGGTGGTCGAAGGGGTGGATGAACACCGCACCCGTCTCCCGGGCGTACTCCTCGGCCGCCGCCAGCGTCTCGTCGACCACATGCCCCACGAGCCGCACGTCGGCGCCGTACTCCCGCGTCGCGGCCACCTTGGGCAGCGGGGCGCCGACCGGCATGAAGACGGTGGAGCGCACCCCGAGCAGCGACGAGGCCAGCGCGACACCCTGCGCGTGGTTGCCCGCGGACGCGGCGACCACCCCGGCCGCGCGCTCCTCCGGCCGCAGCCCGGCGATGCGCACATAGGCGCCGCGGAGCTTGAACGACCCGGTGCGCTGCAGGTTCTCGCACTTCAGGTGCACCGGCGCTCCCACGAGCCGCGTCAGGTGCCGGCTGCCCTCCATGGGGGTCATCCGCGCGACCCCGGACAGCATCTTCTGGGCCCCCCGGACATCGTCGAGGATGACGGAACGCAGGATCTCGGGCGTGCGGAAGCTCATGTCACAAGTCTCCCAGTTCGCCCGGTGCACGGGGCCGCCGTCCGAATCCCGGGCAGTCCCGCACGGGATTGTGCAGCGCCCGTACGCACCACGGCGGGGCCGCGTACTCTGTCCCCCACCAACCGACCACCGCACGAGAGAGCCCCCCACTGCCATGCCCACTTCCCAGGACATGACGACAGATCTCGCTCCCGGCCTCCTCGATGCCCTCCAGCACCAGGTGGCCGTCTTCGCCCGGCGCGCGGAACAGACCCGGCTCGGCGGCGTGGGCCAGGTCCGCAACTCCATGGACCGCGCCGCCTACCTGCTGCTCAACCGCCTCGACCAGGAAGGCCCCATGGGCGTCAAGGCGCTCGCCGCGGGCATGGGTATCGACTCGTCGACCGTGACCCGGCAGGTCGCGCCGCTCGTCGACACCGGTCTGGTCAAGCGCACCTCGCACCCCGAGGACGGCCGCGCGGTCGTCCTCCAGCTCTCCCCCCGCGGCCAGGCCCGTCTCGACGAGGTGCGCGCCTCGCGGCGCGAGCTGATGCGGCAGGTGACGGAAGGCTGGACGGAGAGCGAGCGCGAGTCGTTCTGCACCCTGCTCACCCGCTTCAACACCGCCCTGTCCGCCCGCCAGGCCGGCCTGCCGACGGCGGAAGCTGAGACTCCGCCGGCCTCCTGACCAGGGCGGGGCCGACCGCCCCGGCCGACCCCTTGACCAGGGATGCGGCTTGGGCCCTATATGAGGACGTGAGCGAGCGGAATCCGGCCAGGCACCGCCGCCGCGCCAAGGAGTTCGACGCCTTCGTGGCGGGCGCGGCCGGCCGGCTGCTGCACGCCGCCACCCTGCTCACCGCCGAGCCCACGGGCGCCAACCCGCAGGCCCAGCAGCTGCTGACCGCCGCGCTCGCCCGCACCTACGCCGACTGGGACCGGCTGCGCGGCGAGGACCCGTACGACCGCACCCGCCAGGAGCTCGCCACCCGCTTCGCCCGCGGGGCCTGGCGCCACCACCGCTCACACGGCGGGGTGCTCGGCCGGCTGACCCCGCAGGAGCGCCTGATCCTGGTGCTGCGGCTGTACGAAGGGGTCGCCGAGGAGCAGACAGCCGCGCTGCTCGGCATCCCGGCGGACCGGGTGCGCGCGATCTGCACCCGGGCCGTCGCCGTCATGCGCAGCACACCGCCGAAGCCTCCGACGGCCCGGCTGCGGGCGGCGTCATGAGCGGCAGCGACCGCAAGGAGAGCGAGGTCCGCCGGATGATGGAGGGCCCCCAGCCCGCCGTGCCGGCCGATCTCGGGGTCCGCGCCGCGGCCCGCGGCGGCCGGCTGCTGCGCCGCCGGCGCGTGCTGCGGCGGGTGGCCTGGCTGGTGCTCGTCGCGGCGGCCCTCGCCTTCGCGGTGTGGGCGACGGTGTACCAGCCGTGGGTGGTGCCGCCGTCGGAGACGACACCGCCGCTCGAAGGCTTCTGACCGGCCCGTCGTCCGGTCCGGCGGTCGTCCGTACCGTCACCGACAGGTCACATTCACCCGGTCCGTCCGGATCTATCCTGAAAACGAGCGGCGCCCAGAGCATGCCGAGGAGGCCCTCATGACCAGGAAAGTCGCCGACTGCCGCAAGAGCCCGAGCGTCTCGGGCTGCACCCTCACCATCGCCGGCGAGGAGGAAGAAGTCGTGCGGGCGGCCGCCGAGCACGCCGTGTCCGTCCACGGGCACACCGACAGCCCCGAGCTTCGTCAGATGGTCCGTGACTCGCTGGAGGACGAGAAGGTGAACGTCTGAAACAAGACACGCGTCGGGCCCCGGCCGGGGCCCGACGCGTGTGTCAGGGTCAACTCCCTCAGCCGAGCGCCTGCTTGAGGTCCGCCAGCAGGTCGTCGACCGCCTCGATGCCCACCGAAAGACGCACCAGGTCGCCCGGCACCTCCAGCGCCGAACCGACCACCGACGCGTGGGTCATCCGCCCCGGGTGCTCGATCAGCGACTCGACGCCGCCGAGCGACTCGCCCAGCGTGAACAGCTTCGCGCGGTTGCAGACCTCGACCGCCGCCGCCTCGCCGCCCTGCACCCGGAACGACACCATGCCGCCGAACGCCTTCATCTGCTTCGCCGCGACCTCGTGCCCCGGGTGCTCCGGCAGACCCGGGTAGAGCACCTGGGTCACCTTCGGGTGCGTGGTCAGCATCTCCGCGACACGCGTCGCGTTCTCGCTGTGGCGGTCCATGCGCACCGGCAGCGTCTTGATGCCCCGCAGCACCAGCCACGCGTCGAACGGGCCGGCCACCGCGCCCATCGCGTTCTGGTGGTAGGCCAGTTCCTCGCCCAGCTCCGCGTCGGCCGCGACCAGCGCACCGCCCACGACGTCCGAGTGACCGCCCATGTACTTGGTCAGCGAGTGCACGACGACGTCCGCGCCGAGGGAGATCGGCTGCTGGAGGTAGGGGCTCGCGAAGGTGTTGTCGACGACGAGCTTCGCGCCCGCCGTCCGCGCCACGTCCGCGACCGCCGCGATGTCCGTGATGCCGAGCAGCGGGTTCGACGGGGTCTCGACCCAGATCACCTTCGTCCGGTCGTTGACCGCGGCCCGCACCGCCGCCGGGTCCGAGGTGTCCGCCACGGAGAAGTCCACGCCCCACCGCTCGACCACCTTGGCGAACAGCCGGAACGTGCCGCCGTAGGCGTCGTTCGGGATCACCACGTGCGCACCGGGCTTCAGCAGCGTACGGAGCAGGCAGTCCTCCGCCGCGAGCCCGGACGCGAAGGCCAGACCGCGCCGGCCGCCCTCGATCGCCGCGAGGTTCTCCTCCAGCGCGGTACGGGTCGGGTTGGCGCTGCGGCTGTACTCGTAACCGCCCCGCAGCCCGCCCACGCCGTCCTGCTTGTAGGTGGAGACCTGGTAGATCGGCGGCACGACGGCGCCGGTCAGCGGGTCCGCGGTGTTGCCCGCATGGATGGCGCGGGTCTCGAAGCTGTGCATGGTGTGGTCGTCGCTCATGAGGCCCGAGCGTAGTCCCGCCACGGGCGGTTCGCGGCCCGGGGCATGCGGGTGCCCGCGCCGCGGAGCGGACGCGTCCCCGGCCGGTCCCCACGGCCGCACGTCCGGGACAATGGAGCCATGGAGATTCTCTGGTTCCTGATCGCGCTGTGCATGCTCGCCGCGGTCATCGGCCCCGTCCTCAGGCGCCGTCACGCGGGCATCCGGCTCGCCCACCCCGGCTCGCCCGATGCCGCGGACCCCGACACCTACGGCTTCCTGCGTCAGGAGGAGCTGGACGTGCGCCTGCCCGGACCGGACCAGGACCTCCTCGACGTACTCGACGTCGTCCAGCGCACCCAGGACTGGCGTGCCGCCGCCCAGCTGCTCGCCGGCACGCCCAAGGAGGGCGAGGTGCGCTGGCAGCGCGTCCAGGCGTTCGCCGGCGCCGCGTCGCTGGAGCTCCAGCAGCAGCCCGGCACCGGCGGGGCATGGCTGCGCGCCTGGCGCGCGGAGGCGCCGAAGGACGCGGGCGGCGCTCAGGTGCACGCGGAGTTCCTCGTCCAGCAGGCGTGGCGGTCGTCGGCCGCCGGCACGGACGACTTCCGGATCATCCTGGAGGAGGCCAGGTCCGTGTGCGCCCAGGCCGCGCTGCTGGCCCCCGGCGACCCGGTCCCGTACATCGTCGAACTGGCCGTCGCCCGCGGGCTCGGCGACTCTCAGGAGCAGTTCGACCAGCTGTGGGCGAAGGTCATCGACCGCGCGCCCAACCACATGGGCGCCCACCTCGCCGCCCTGCACTACCTGTGCGACAAGTGGCACGGCTCCCGCGAGGACGCCGACCACTTCGCGACCACCGCGGCCGCCCGCGCCCCGCAGGGCTCGCTGCTCGCCGCTCTGCCGCTGTTCGCGGTGTACGAGCACCTGCCGGAGATCAACCTGGTCACCGGGTTCTACCAGAGCGCGGTCGTCACCAAGGCGCTGGAAGGCGCCCTGTACGCGGTCCACTCGGCCCGCGCCGACGACCCGATGCTCGCGCACGTACGCCACCTGCTCGTGATGTTCCTGGTCCGCTCCGAGCGCTGGGCCGAGGCGATGAACCAGCTGGTCCACGTGGACGGCCACGTCGGTGCCCTTCCGTGGACGCACAGCAGCGACCCGGCGGCCGAGTACGCGGTCTACCGCGCGCTCGCGGTGGCCGGCTACGAGGCGAACGGCGGCAGCCCGGCGACGCTCCCGCACTGACCCGGCCCCGGCCGCTCCGGCCGGAATTCCCGGTGGTGCCGGGACGTTGTTCCGGTGCCGTCACCGTGAAGGAGATTCCGCCATGCTCTTCGGCCGTACGCCCGTGCTGCCCACCCCGGAGCAGGCCCTCAAGGGCCGCCCCGACCCGGCCTTCGAGGTCCCCGACCGCCACACGGTCCTCGGCAACCCGCTGCTGGGCCCCTACCCCGAGGGCCTGGAGGTCGCGGACTTCGCCCTGGGCTGTTTCTGGGGCGCGGAGCGGAAGTTCTGGCAGACCAAGGGCGTGTGGACGACCCTCGTCGGATACCAGGGCGGCCACACCCCGAACCCGACGTACGAAGAGGCCTGCTCGGGCCTGACCGGCCACACCGAGGCGGTCCGCGTCGTCTTCGACCCCTCGGTCGTCTCGTACGAGGAGCTCCTGAAGCTCTTCTGGGAGTCCCACAACCCGACCCAGGGCTTCCGCCAGGGCAACGACGTGGGCACGCAGTACCGCTCGGCGATCTACACCCACTCCCCGGCCCAGGAGTCTGCGGCGAAGGCGTCGCGCGAGGCGTACCAGCAGGTCCTGACGCGCTCGGGCCACGGCACGATCACCACGGAACTGCTCCCGGCGGAGGGCCGCCCCTTCTATCCGGCCGAGGCGTACCACCAGCAGTACCTCGACAAGAATCCCGGCGGCTACTGCGGCATCGGCGGGACGGGCGTGAGCTGCCCGATCGGCGTGGCGCGGGCGGACGGCGGGGCCTGAGCCGGCTCCTCCGACCCGACGGCCGCGGGCCTGCGTTCGGCCTCCCGCCCATAGGGTCGGCAAGAGACGTGTGATCCCCGTCGAGCGGCTCCGCGGCGCGCTCGTTCCTGCACATTAGGGTGTGCGCCGTGGGGATCACCGGGGAGCGCGTCGTCACGGCAGGGGCGGAAGCCGAGCAGCGGGACGCGGCCGCGTGGTGGCGGATTCCGCTCGTCGTGACGGGTGCCGTCGTGCCCCTGTACGTGCTGTGGGCGCTCGTACTCGCGACCGGCGGCGGCGACCTGGCCGCCCAGTACGCCTGGGCAGGGTTCTTCGAGCGGCACCCCGGCGCCGCGTACAACCTGTCCTGGTACGGCGGCATGCACACCGCGAACTACAGCCTGCTGACCCCGCCGCTGATGGCCCTCCTCGGTGTCCGCGCGGTGTCGGTCGCCGCCGGCCTCGCGGGGACGTGGCTGCTTTCCCTGCTGTGCGTGCGGCGCGGCGTGCGGTACCCGCTGTGGCCGGCGCTCGCCGGTGCGCTCGCGCTGTGGTGCAACGTCGCTTCGGGCCGTACGACGTTCGCCGTGGGGGTCGCCGTCGGGCTTGCGGCCGTGCTGTACGCGCAGAGGGCCTCGCTTGCGGCGGTGTGCGCGGCGCTGGCGACGGCGGCGAGCCCGGTGGCCGGGCTGTTCCTGCTGGTGGTGGGCGCGGCGTACGGGCCGGCCCGGCAGTGGCGCAGGGCGGCGGTGCTGGTGCTGCCGCCGGTGGCGGTGGTGGGCGCGGTGACGCTGCTGTTCCCGTTCGAGGGCGAACAGCCCATGGCGGCGGGCAAGGTGTGGCTGCCCGTCGTGGTGTCGGCGGCGGTGGCCGTCGCGGCGCCGCGCGGGTGGCGGGTGGTGCGGTACGGCGCGGGGATCTACGGCGTGGGTGTCGTGCTGACGTATCTGATCGCCTCGCCGATCGGAACGAACGTCGAGCGGCTGCTCGGGCTCGCCGGTCCTCCCGTGCTGCTGGCCGCGGTGCTCGCGCGCGGCGGGGCCCGGACGCTGCGCGCGCTGCTCGCCGCCGCGCTGGTGGTCAACGCGTACTGGCTGACGGACAAGACGGAGGACGACCTCGTCGTCTCCACCGACGTGCCGGCGTGGGCGGCGCACACGGACGGTGTCGTCGCCGAGCTGGAGCGGCTGGGCGCCGACCGCATGCGGGTCGAGGTGGTGCCCGCCCGCAACCACCGCGAGGCGACCGCGCTCGCGCCGCACGTGAACATGGCGCGCGGCTGGAACCGTCAGCTGGACGTGGAGCGGGGGCGGTTGTTCTACGACGGGTCGCTGTCCCCCGCGACCTACCGCGCGTGGCTGGACCGCTGGGCGGTGGGCCTGGTGGTGCTGCACCACGGGCGGCCCGACGGGCCCGCGGAGGGCGAGGCGGCGATCGTGCGCGGCGAACCGGAGTGGCTGGATCGGGTGTGGCGCGACGCCCACTGGACGGTCTACCAGGTACGGGACGCGGTGCCGCTGGCCGGTGCCCCGGCGAGCGTGGTACGCGGCGACGACGCGGAGCTGGTCGTCCGGATGCCCCGGGCGGGGTCGGTGACGGTGCGGGTGGCCTACTCGCCGTGGCTGCGGGCGAAGGGGGCGTGCGTGCGGCCGGACGGCGCGTGGACGCGCCTGACGGTGCCTCATGCGGGCGTGTACCGGCTGGACTCGGCGTACCGGCTGGACCGTTCGGCGGGCGCTCATTGCGACTGAGGCCGGTGGCCCGGGGATTGCCGGTGGCGTGCTGTGACCCTCGGGTCGTGATCGACCACGTCTGGGTCCAGGTGACGGACCCGGCGGCCAGGACCTCGTTCCCGTCCTTCTGGATCGGCCCGGTGAGGACCGGCGGGCAGCCGCGCGAGGCGCATCTCGCGTTCTCGGCACCCGCGCGACCCGGACGGCAACGATGTGGAGGCGGTCTGCCACGTGCCGGAGCAGCCGCAGTAGGTGCGCGGCTCGTCCTCTGACGAACTCATGCCAGGGACTGGGCGTCACGGAGACGGGCGGCGGTCGCCGCGGCGTCGTAGCCGGGGGCGACCCCGTCCACGAGGACGATGTCGCCGGCCATGTGGCGGGTGCGCAGCGGTATCAGCTCCTGGTAGGCGGCGGACTCGTACCAGGCGCGCGCCTCGTCGATGCCCGGGAAGCCGACCATGACCAGCCCGCCCGGCCAGGTGCCCTCGCGGATCTCGACGGTCGCGCCGTGGACGAGGAAGCGGCCGCCGAACGGGTCGAGGGTCGACTGGATGCGCTCCATGTAGGCGAACACCTCGTCGTCGAGGCGGGCTGCGGGGTACAGGTGGCCGACGGCGTACGCGGTCATGGTGTCCTCCGGGGATCGGGGCGGTTGCCGTGCCTCGATCCTCCCGGGAACGGCGACGCCGGGCGATTACCCGTGAGGTAACCGCCCGGCGTCGACGTCGGATCGTCGCGTCGGATCGTCGGCGTCAGATCGTCGACGTGTCGATCACGAACCGGTAGCGCACGTCGCTCGCGAGCACCCGCTCGTACGCTTCGTTGATCTGGTCGGCCCGGATCAGCTCGATCTCGGCGCCGAAGCCGTGCTCGGCGCAGAAGTCGAGCATCTCCTGGGTCTCGCGGATGCCGCCGATCATGGAGCCCGCGAGGGTCTTGCGGCCGCCGATGACGGAGAACAGGTTGAGGGCGACCGGCTCCTCCGGGGCACCGACGTTGACGAGCGCGCCGTCGGTCTTCAGCAGACCCAGGTACTTGTCGAACGGCAGCGGCGCGGACACGGTCGACACGATGAGGTCGAAGGTGCCGGCCAGCGCCTCGAACGTGGCGTCGTCGCTGGTGGCGTAGTAGTGGTCGGCGCCCAGCGCGAGACCGTCGGCCTTCTTGCGCAGCGTCTGGGACAGCACGGTCACCTCGGCGCCGAGCGCGTGCGCGATCTTGACGCCCATGTGGCCGAGGCCGCCGAGGCCGACGACGGCGACCTTCTTGCCGGGGCCCGCGTTCCAGTGGCGCAGCGGCGAGTAGAGGGTGATGCCGGCGCACAGCAGCGGCGCGGCCTCGTCGAGGGAGAGTCCGTCGGGGATGCGGACGGTGTAGTTCTCGTCGACGACGATCTGGGCGGAGTAGCCGCCGTAGGTGGGCTCCCCGTTCCTGTCGAGCGCGTTGTACGTGCCGGTCATGCCCTGGGTGCAGTACTGCTCCAGACCCTGCCGGCAGTACTCGCACTCGCGGCAGGAGTCGACGAAGCAGCCGACGCCGACCCGGTCGCCGACCGCGAACCTGGTGACGCCGGCTCCGACCTCGGTGACGACGCCGGCGATCTCGTGGCCGGGGACCATCGGGTAGATGCCCTCGCCCCAGCCGTCACGGGCCTGGTGGATGTCGGAGTGGCAGATGCCCGCGTACTTGATGTCGATCAGGACGTCGTGCTCCCCGACGGCGCGACGGGGGACGGTCGTGCGCTCCAGCGGGGCGCCCGCTGCGGGAGCGGCGTAGGCGGGGACGGAGGAAACGTTCGTGGTCATGGCGTCGAGCCTGCCCGACCGGCCGCCGTCCACCCAGCCCTCTGTTGTGCCTACGTCCGCTGTGCCTACCACTGGCAGGGTCAGGATCGTACGTCCGTGCCGCCGCACGACCCGGAATACTTGCTGTATGGACCAGCGCTCCGAACTCAGCGAATTTCTCCGGTCCCGGCGGGCCCGCCTGAAGCCGGAGGACGTCGGGCTGCCCGATTTCGGGCGTCACCGGCGTGTCCCGGGGCTGCGCCGCGAGGAGCTCGCGCAGCTGGCCGGGGTGTCCGTCGCGTACTACACGCGCCTGGAGCAGGGCAACGGGCAGAACGTGTCCACGGAGGTGCTGGACTCGATCGCCCGTGCGCTGCGCCTGACGGACGCGGAGCAGGCGCATCTGACCCATCTGGCGAAGCCGAAGGCGAAGAAGAAGCGGGCGGCCGCGGGCCGGCCGCAGAAGGTACGGCCGCAGCTGCAGCAGCTGGTCGACGCGATGGAGACGGTGCCCGCGCTGTTCCTCGGGCGGCGCCTCGACATCCTGGCGTGGAACCGCATGGCCCGCGCGCTGCTCGGCGATTTCGCGGCGATGGCGCCGGAGGAGCGCAACATGGCCCGGCTCGTCTTCCTCGACCCGAACGCCCGCGCGCTGTACGTCGACTGGGAGTGCAAGGCGACCGAGGTGGTGAGCGTGCTGCGGCTGTGCGCGGGCTGCTATCCGGACGATCCGCAGCTGTCGGCGCTGGTGGGCGAGCTGTCCGTCAAGAGCGAGGACTTCCGCTCGCTGTGGGCGGCCCACACGGTGCAGGAGAAGGGCCACGGCAGCAAGCGCCTGCACCACCCACTGGTGGGCGAGCTGACGCTGGCGTACGAGACGCTGCGGCTCCCCGACGACCACGACCTGTCGCTGATCACGTACCACGCCGAGCCGGGCAGCCGCTCCGAGGAGTCGTTGCGGCTGCTGTCCGGCTGGGGCGTGGACGAGGTGGTGGACGCGGACGTGCGGTGAGCCGCGGCAGGGCGGCTAGAGCGTGGCCTGGAAGTAGGCGACGGTCCGTTCGCGGCGGTAGCCGAGGCGTTCGTTGACGGCCAGCATGGGGCCGTTCTCGTCGGCGACGGTCGTGCCGATCTCCCGTACGCCGGGACACACCAGGGTGACGACGTCCATCATGTGGCGCTTGACGGCGGCGCCGAGGCCCTGGCCGCGCCGGGCGGGGACGACGACGGTGTCGTACTGGAGCGCCCGGGTGTCCGCCGGGTCGCGCAGGACGAGCTCGGTGTAGGCGGCGACGGTCTGCGCACCGGGCGGACCGTGGAGGACCGCCACGGACAGGATGACGCCGCCTCGGTCCTCGACCACCTGCTCCGCGGCGCGCACGCGTGCGGCGTCCCAGGCCGGAGGGGCCTGGTCGATGTCGCCGGTCGGCGCGTCCTGCATGGCGTTGTGGGCCTCGGCGAAGGCGTCGGCCAGCGCGTCGGGCACCACACCGGTCCAGTGCGCGAAGCCGTACCCGTCGGGCAGGAGGGGCGGCTCGGGACGGGCGGCGAGCGCGTCGGCGACGTTCTGTACGTACCAGCCGAGCGGGAGCACGTTCTCGAAGCCCGCGCGGCGGGCGAACGCCTCGCCCCCGCCGCCGACTTCGACGACGGTGGACACGGAGGTCCGGCCGTCCGCGGCGAGTTGTGCGCGTACGGCCTCCCACAGCCCGGCACCCGTGCCGCGGTGCCTGGCGCGCGGGTGCACGGCGAGGACGTCGAGGAAGGCGGCGTGCCGGTTGGCCTCGTCGTCGAACAGGACGAGCGTGGCCACGCCGTCGTACGAGCCGTCGGCGGCCACGGCGGCGAGGTGGACGGCGCGGGTACGGGGGCCGGGGAAGCGGAGCTTGCCCGCGCTCTCGGCCCGGCCCGGCGGGGGCACCGTGGCGGGCAGGTCCTGCGTGTGGGCGGCACGGACGACCTCGTACCAGGCGTCGACGGCGCTGTCGTCGGGTGCGGAGGGCAGGCGTATGACGGTCATCCGGTGGACGCTACGGGCCGGGGCGGGCCGCCGCAGGTGAATTTCCCGGCGCTGTCGGGCCCTTGGCGGAGCCCCGCACGCGAAAGCGGCGGCCCCCGTGTCCGGGTGCCGCCGCTTCGCGGTCGTACGAGGCGTGGGTCAGACGGCGGAGCCGGCCTTCCACTGCGCCCAGTCCATGTTCCAGCCGTTCAGGCCGTTGTCCGGCTTGATGGTGGTGTCCTTGGAGTTCTTCACGATCACGACGTCGCCGATGATCGAGTTGTTGTAGAACCAGGCGCCGGGCTGCTTCGGGTCCTTCGCGCCCTTGACGTCGTTCAGACCCACGCAGCCGTGGCTGGTGTTGGCGTTGCCGAAGACGGAGTCGGCACCCCAGTAGTTGCCGTGGATGAACGTGCCCGACGTGGACAGCCGCATGGCGTGCGGGACGTCCTTGATGTCGTACTCGCCCTTGCCGTCGTCGTCGGTGAAGCCGACCGTGGCACCGTTCATCCGGGTCTCCTTGAACTTCTCGGAGATCACCATCTGACCGTTGTACGTCGGGTTCTCCGGCGAGCCGGCGGAGATCGGGATGGTCTTGACCGTCTTGCCGTCCTGCGTGACCGTCATGGTCTTGGTGGCCGCGTCGACCGTGGAGACCTGGTTGCGGCCGATCGTGAACGAGACGGTCTTCTGCTGGACGCCGAAGACGCCGTCGGCACCCTCGACGCCGTCCAGCGCGAGCTTCATGGTGACGGTCGAGCCCTCGGCCCAGTACTGCTCGGGGCGGAAGTCCAGACGCTGGCCGTTGAACCAGTGCCCGACGACCTCCTGGCCGCTGCTGGTGGTGACGGTGATGCCGGACTGGACGGCCTTGCGGTCCGTGATCGGCTTGTTGAAGTTGATCGAGACCGGCATGCCGACGCCGACGGTGGAGCCGTCCTCGGGCGTGAAGTTGCCGATGAAGCTGTTCGCCGGCGAGACGGTGGTGAAGGAGGCGTTCTCATGGGCCTCCAGGCCCGCCGAGTCCTTCGCCGTCGCGGCGATCTTGTACGTGGTGGAGCGCTGGAGCTGGCCGTCCGGCTGCCAGCTCGTGCCGTCGGAGGAGAGGGTGCCCTTGACGGGCGTGCCGTCCGCCGTGGTCATGGTGACCTCGGTCAGGGTGCCGTCGCTGACGGTGACCTTGGCGGCGTTGTTGATGCTGGCGTTCGTCGAGCCGTTCTTCGGCGAGATCGCTATTCGGGCCTTGGAGACCTCCTTGGCGGCCGCCTCGTCGACCTCGGCCTGCGACGCCTTCGAGCTCTCGGCGCTGCTCGCCCCCTTGTCCCCGCCCCCGTCATTGCATGCGGAAAGCACCAGCACGCCGCCGAGCACCGCGGATGCGGCCATCAGGCCCTTGCGCCGCTTGCTGTCCGTGATCACACGCTTCTCCATCGTTGCCGATTCCCCTGACCCTCTCCCATGGACAACCCCCATTTCGGGGCATCCGGTTCCCCATCCGCAAGGGATGTGGGAAACACCACTGCCTGGTGGCGTGCCCCCCGACACCCACCTCACCGATGTGATCGACGCTGCTCCCGTCCCGACGGTTGCATCCGTTCCCCTGATTCGGCACGAAAATTTCAGGGTCCCGGTTCGCCTGCCCGGTGAACCGGGACCCGAAGCGTGTCGTCTTGCGGAGCCGGCCACCGAGCCTGCCGGTGGTCGGCGCCCGTTCCCTTCCATCATCCCTCCCGCCGGGTCCGGCCCCGTACACACCCTCCCCGTCCCGGCCCGACGCCCTACCTGCCCTCGTCGGCGTCCTCGTCGTCCTCGTCGCCTTCGTCGCGCATGTCGTCGAGATCGTCGTCGAGGTCCCACTCCTGCGCCTCGGGGTCGTAGTCGACCGGCTCGCTGCTCCAGGACGCCTGCGCCAGCTCCACGCCGGGCACCTCGGCGACCAGGTCGAAGGGGTCGATCAGGTACGCGAGGGCCTCCGCCTCGTCCTCGCGCACCGCGGACTCCGCATGCGTGCGCTCCTCGTCGGGCATGAACTCGTCGGCGGCGATGCGCTCCAGGGCCGCGCCGGTGAGGGCCTCGGATTCCTCGATCTCCAGCACCAGTTCCACGCGCAGTCGCACAAACCGTGATGTCTCAGAAGTCGTCATGGTGCGGAGCGTATGGTGCCCGCACCCTCGGCTTTCCCGCGACCCGCTGCTTTCACTAGCATCGGCTCACCCGGCCAAATCGAAGATGCCTCAAGGGGGATCGAGTCCGTGTCCGTCGCACGTCGACCGCTGCTGACCGCCACTGCCGCAGGGACTCTGCTGTGTGCACTGTGGTTCGTCCCCTCGGCGAACGCCACTGCCGAGAGACAGGCCGCGCAGCAGCCCGGCGCCGGCTCGGCCACCGAGACGCAGACCTCGGGCGGGCACGAGTTGCGACTCGCGGAGACCGGCAGCGTGGACACCACGCCGTATGTGATCGGCGGGACGGCCTTCCTGGCGGTCGGAGCCGGTTTCGTGGCGTACTCCGTGCGCAGGCGCGGCGAGTACGCCGTCTGACGCCCGCACGGCACGCTGAAAGGCCGCTCCGCCGTCGTCGGCGGGGCGGCCCTTCCGCTCGGGCGTCAGGCCAGCGGACCGGTCACGGGCTCCACGGCCGCGACGAGCTTCCCGTCGCGTACGAACGCCTCCGCGGCCTCCAGGTCCGGCGCGAGGAAGCGGTCCGGGCCCGGGCCCTGGACACCCGCCTCGCGCAGGGCGGCGATGGCGGCCTGGGAGGCGGGCGCCGGGGTCAGATGGCGGCGCAGCTCGATGGCGCGGGTCGCCGCGTACAGCTCGACGGCGATGATGCGCGTCAGGTTGCCGACGGCGGTGCGCAGCTTGCGGGCGGCCGACCAGCCCATGGAGACGTGGTCCTCCTGCATGGCGGACGACGGGATGGAGTCGACGGACGCCGGGACGGCCAGCCGCTTCATCTCGCTGACCAGGGCGGCCTGCGTGTACTGGGCGATCATCAGGCCCGAGTCCACGCCCGCGTCGTCGGCGAGGAACGGCGGCAGGCCGTGGGAGCGGTTCTTGTCGAGGAGCCGGTCGGTGCGGCGCTCGGCGATGGACCCGAGGTCGGCGGCGGCGACGGCGAGGAAGTCCAGGACGTAGGCGACGGGCGCGCCGTGGAAGTTGCCGTTGGACTCCACACGGCCTCCCCCAGAGCCTCCTGCCTGGGAGGTACCCCCAGGCAGCACGACCGGATTGTCGACGGCCGAGGCCAGCTCGCGGTCGGCGACCAGGCGGGCGTGCGCCATGGTGTCGCGGCCCGCGCCCGCGACCTGCGGCGCGCAGCGCACGGAGTACGCGTCCTGGACGCGGGGCGCCTCCTCCTCCTGGAAGTGGCCGGTGAGGCCCGAGCCCTTGAGGACGGCGAGCATGTTGGCCGCGGCGGCGCCCTGGCCGGGGTGCGGGCGGATGGCGTGCAGCTCGGGCGCGAGGACCTTCTCGGTGCCGAGCAGGGCCTCCAGTGTCAGAGCCGCGGTGACGTCGGCGGACTTGTAGAGGCGGTCGAGGTCGGCCAGGGCCATGACCAGCATGCCGAGCATGCCGTCGGTGCCGTTGAGGAGGGCGAGGCCCTCCTTCTCGCGCAGCTCGACGGGCTCGATGCCGTGCTCGGCGAGCAGCTCACCGGCGGGCCGCACCGTGCCGTCGGGGCCCTCGGCGTCGCCTTCGCCCATGAGGGCGAGCGCGCAGTGCGACAGCGGCGCGAGGTCGCCGGAGCAGCCGAGGGAGCCGTACTCGTGGACGACGGGCGTGATGCCCGCGTTCAGCACGTCGGCCATGGTCTGCGCGACCTCGGGGCGTACGCCGGTGCGGCCGGAGCAGACGGTCTTCAGACGCAGGAACATCAGGGCCCGCACGACCTCGCGCTCCACGCGCGGGCCCATGCCGGCCGCGTGCGAGCGGACGATGTTGCGCTGCAGCTGGGCGCGCAGCTCGGGGCTGATGTGCCGGGTGGCGAGGGCGCCGAAGCCGGTGGAGACCCCGTAGACGGGCTCGGGCTTCGCGGCCAGGGCGTCCACGATGGAGCGGGCCTCGGCGAGGGCGACGCGGGCTTCGGCGGAGAGCTCGACGCGGGCACCTTCGCGGGCCACGGCGATGACGTCATCGGCGGTGGTACCGGACGTCCCCACCACGACTGTTTGCATATCCATATTCAGCAGCGTACGGACTGAATCCCAACCTGTCACCAGTCGGCCTCGGACGCGCCCCTTACCGCCTCACGGCTCGCTCCAGGGCTCCTGCGCCTCCGCGTCCTCCTCGGGGCGGGCGTCGCGGAAGCGGCGGCGGTCCTGCGGGGAGCGCGGCGGGCTGTCGGCGAGCCGCATGACCGTGCCGTCGCGGCCGGCCACCACGGGCCGCGGCGACCGGGCCGCCTTCGCCCGGTACTGGGCCGCGTCCGCCAGCCGGAACAGCCGCCGGCCCGAGCGCACCTGGCCGATCGGGTCGCCGGTGGACGCGACCCCGCAGGCGACCCCCGCCCCGAGCTCCAACTCGTCCGCCCTGATACACAGTTCGTCCGCGGCCTTGATCACCTCGTCGGCCGAGGGGCCCACGCTGACCAGGCAGAACTCGTCACCGCCCAGGCGGGCTGCGAGGGCGCCGGGCAGCATCGCCCCGCACCGCGACAGCACCGAGCCGAAGCGCTCCAGCAGCCGGTCGCCCGCCGCGTGCCCGAGAGTGTCGTTGACCTGCTTGAGGCCGTTGAGGTCGCACACCACGAGGCTGACCACCGAGTCGTCCCTGCGGTGCTGCTCCAGCGCCTCGTCCAGGCGGGTGTCCACGGCGCGGCGGTTGGCGAGACCGGTCAGCGGGTCCGTGAACGCGAGCCTGCGCACCTCCTCCAGCCGCTCGGTCTGCGCGATGCCCGCGGCCACGACCGAGGCGAGCACGGTCGCGAAATCGGCGTCCTCGCGGCCGAAGACGGGTGCGCCGAGCAGCCGGGCCACGTACAACTCGCCCCAGGCCCGGCCGTGCAGCACGATCGGGGCCACGACGCAGCAGCCGCGCCGGCGCCGGCGCAGGGCGGCGACCCGCTGGTGGCAGTAGCCGTGCCCGTCGGTGGCCGGCCCGTCGGCCGTCTCCACCCAGGCGTCGGGCTCACCCCCGCCCGCCCACTGCTCGTGCAGGAACTCGGTGATCTCGGGAAAACGGTTCACCGGGTACGTCTCCGACTCCGGGAACTCCTCCTCGCCCTCGGCCCGTTGCCCGGCGTTGACCAGCACCTTGAGCCGGCCCCGCTCGCGCTCCCACACGGACAGCGCGGCGAAGGCGCCGTCCAGCGCGACACAGGCGCCCAGCGCCGCCGCCCGCCAGGACTCGCGCGGTGTGTGGGCGGCCGCCATCGCCTGAGCCAGTGCCACCACGGCCCGCAACCGCTGATCCTCAGCCATCACCCCAGCTTAGGGAGGTTTCGGCCGATTTGATCCCTTGACGCGAGTCACTCTCCGGGCCAGGCGGGCTTCCGCTTCTCGTTGAACGCGGCGACGCCCTCGGCGCGGTCGCCGGAGAAGGCCGTGGCCCGCCAGGCCGCGTCCTCGACCTCGAGACCGGCGCGCAGGTCGAGCCCCTGCCCGAGCCGCATCGCCTTCTTGGCGTTGCGCAGGCCCACCGGCGAGTTGACGGCGATCCGGGCGGCGAGGGCGAGGGCTTCGGTGCGGGCGTCCTCCGCGAGCACGTCGACGAGCCCCAACTCCCGTGCCTCAGCGGCCTCCACGCGCCGCGCGGTGAACACCAGCTCGGCGGCCCGCGCGGCCCCGACGCGGCGGGGCAGCAGCTGGGTTCCACCGCCGCCGGGAATGACGCCGACGGAGACCTCGGGCAGGCCCACCACGGCGGTGGCGTCGGCGACGATCACGTCACAGGAGAGCGCGAGCTCGAAACCGCCGCCGAGGGCGAAGCCGTGCACGGCGGCGACGGTGGGCATGGGCAGCTCCAGCACACCGGTGTACGCACCCCGGGCGGTGGGGCGCTGGCGCACGAGGTCGGCGTCGGAGAAGGAGTTGCGCTCCTTGAGGTCGGCGCCCACGCAGAAGGCGCGGTCGCTGCTGGAGGTCAGCACGGTGACGCGCACGTCCCGGTCGGCGGCGAGCGCGGCGCAGGCGGCGCCGATGGAGACGGCCATGTCGGTGGACACGGCGTTCATGGCCTTGGGACGGTCGAGCACGAGCTCGGCGACGTGCCCGTGCTCGTGCCTGCGGACGACGACGTACTCCCCGAAGCGCTGCTCGGACTCCGACATGACAGCCACCCTCCCGGTTAACGCTGGTTCACTGCGCGCACTCTAGCGGCCCCGCGGCGAGGAGCCCCCACCCCGCCCCGGACAGGGCGGCCGGGGCAACGAAGCCTCGCGGCGACAAGGCGCACAAAGAAGCCGGACGGGCGCTCGGGCGACCAGGAGCCTGGCGGCAGGCGCGTCAGGGCACGGGGCCACGGGCGGGCGCCGCGCGTCCTCAGGGCGTGGGGCGCCTCGACAGCAGCCAGGGCTCGACCACGCCCAGACCGCGGACCGGGCGCTGCCACATCGGCTGGAGGCCGTAGCGGTACGGCAGCGGCTCGTCGCTCTCCTTCTCCGCCGCGGCCGCCTCCGCCTCCGACCGCGGCGCGTCGCCCGTCCTGATCAGTTCCTCGGCGAAGGCGCCGTCCACCAGCACCGCGTCCTTGGGTGCTATCGATGTCAGCCGGCTCGCCAGGTTCACCGTCGTACCGAACACGTCGCCCATCCGCGTCGTGACCGTCCCGAACGCGATGCCCACGCGCAGCGCCGGCATCGTCTCGTCCTGGGTCATCGCGTCGATGAGCCGCAGGGCGATCTCCGCCGCCGTGCGGGCCTCGTCCGCCGCGTACAGGACCTCGTCGCCGAGGGTCTTGATCAGCCGGCCGCCGTGCGCCGCGACCAGGTCCGCGCAGGTGGTCTCGAAGGACTCGACGAGCTCGCCCAGCTCCTCCTCCTCCAGGCGGCGCGTCAGCCGGGTGAAGCCGACGAGGTCCGCGAAGCCGACGGCGAGGCGGCGGTCGACCATCTCCTCGTCGTCGGCGGCCTGCACGACCCGGCCGGTCGCCGCGGCGAGCTGGCGCCGCCAGACGTAGACGAGGAACTCCTCCAGCTCGGGAAGGAGCAGTTCGACGAGCGGATAGGTGACCTCGGTGCGGGTCATGCCGGGCTCGGGCGGCTCCGTCAGGCCCTCCAGGAAGGAGTCGATCTGCCATTCGGCCAGACGGGCGGTGGTCTGCCCGGTGGACCGGGCCACCTGGACCGCCATCGGCTCGCTGAGCAGGCCCGCCTCGACCAGACCGGCGAGCCGCCGCAGGGCCAGTACGTCGGCCTCGGTGAGCGCCTTCGCCTGGCCGATGTCGGCGAAGCCCATCGCCCGCCAGAAGCGGGACGCCAGGTCCATGGAGACGCCCGCGGTCCGGGCGGCCTGGAAGGCGGTGTAGCGCCGCTCCGCGCCGAGGATGAGCTGCTCCAGGCGGATGGCCAGCGGGTCGTGGGTCGGCTCCGCCGTGTGGTCGACCTCGTGGTGCGGTGTCGGATACACCGACCCCGAGCCGGAGCCCGTACCGGAGCCGGTGCCCCGATCGCCCGCGCCGGAAGTGGTGTCGTCGACGGTCACCACCCGCCTCCTGCCCGTTCCCTGCGCACTGCCCTGCCGATCTGTCGCTCGATCGCCTCAACGATACGGCAGGTGTGCCCCAGCTCACGTCCCGGCGACGGACCCGATTCGCGGACGCGGACGCTCCGCCGGGCCTCCGCGTCCACCGACCGGGAGGCTCCGCCGGGCCGCCGCCGCACCCTTCCCCGTTGCGGCGGGCCCGCTCAGTCCGCCGCCCGCAGATGCACGATGTCGCCCGCGCTCACCGCGATGCGCTCGCCGTCCCCGGCGGCCACCAGCACCACCCGTCCCTGACCGTCCACGGCCACGGCCTCCCCGGTGACGGAGCGCCCGCCGGGCAGGTCGGCGCGCACCGTGCGCCCGAGGGTCGCGCAGCCCGCCGCGTACGCCTCCTGGACACCGGACGCGGCGGGGTCGCCCCCCGCCGCGCGCCAGTCGCCGTACCACTGCTCAAGCGAGCGCAGCACGGCCCGCAGCAGGGGGTCACGGTCGGTGGACACGGCGTTCGCGAGCGCGAGGGAGCCGGCCGTGGGGACGGGCAGTTCGTCAGCGTGCAGGGTCACGTTGATGCCCATGCCGAGGACGACCGCGTCGTCCCCGGCACGCTCGGCGAGGATGCCGCCGGCCTTGCGCTCCTCGCCGTCGACGGTGACCAGCAGGTCGTTGGGCCACTTGAGGGACATGTCGGTGCCCGCGGACCGGGCGAGCCCGGTCGCGGCGGCGACACCGGCGAGCAGCGGGAGCCATCCCCAGCGCTCGACGGGCACGTCCTCGCCGGGCCGCAGCAGTACGGAGAAGAACAGGCCGGAGCGCGCCGGAGCGCTCCAGGTGCGGTCCAGGCGGCCGCGGCCGGCCGTCTGCTCCTCGGCGACGAGCACCGCCCCCTCCGGCAGGGAGGCGGCCCGTGCCGCGAGGTCGGAGTTGGTCGAGCCGGTGGCGGCGACCACGTCGAGGGAGGTCCACAGGGAGCCGGGGACGAGCAGGCCGCGGCGCAGCGCGGGGACGTTCAGAGGGGGTCGTTCGAGGTCGGACCAGCGGCTTGCGGGCGCACCGTCAGGCGCATTGTCTGGCGTCATGCAAGCCAGGTTAGGTGTGGTAAACGCCGCACTGCCGAACGGTATCGGCGCCGATACGCTACGAGTCAGTAGCAACGGAACCCGCTCATCGACTTCCGTTACCGTCCCCGTGATCAGCCAGGGAGCCGCATCCCGATGTCCGAGCCGGAACAGATCGCCCTCTCGCACAGTCCGAGCAGCCACACCACCGCGGGAAAGATCGCGGATCTTCAGCGCCGTATCGACGAGGCGACGCACGCCGGCTCCGCTCGTGCCGTGGAAAAGCAGCATGCCAAGGGCAAGTTGACCGCCCGCGAGCGGATCGATCTGCTGCTGGACGAGGACTCGTTCGTGGAGCTGGACGAGTTCGCCCGTCACCGTTCGACCAACTTCGGCCTGGAGAAGACCCGCCCCTACGGCGACGGCGTCGTCACGGGTTACGGCACCGTCGACGGCCGGCCCGTCGCGGTCTTCTCGCAGGACTTCACCGTCTTCGGCGGCGCCCTCGGCGAGGTGTTCGGACAGAAGATCATCAAGGTGATGGACTTCGCGCTGAAGACGGGCTGCCCGGTCATCGGCATCAACGACTCGGGCGGCGCGCGCATCCAGGAGGGCGTCAGCGCGCTCGGCATGTACGGCGAGATCTTCCGCCGCAACACGCACGCGTCGGGCGTCATCCCGCAGATCTCGCTGGTCGTGGGCCCCTGCGCGGGCGGCGCCGTCTACTCCCCCGCGATCACCGACTTCACGGTGATGGTGGACCAGACGTCGCACATGTTCATCACCGGCCCCGACGTCATCAAGACGGTCACCGGCGAGGACGTCGGCTTCGAGGAGCTCGGCGGCGCGCGCACCCACAACACCACCTCCGGTGTCGCGCACCACATGTCGGGCGACGAGAAGGACGCGATCGAGTACGTCAAGCAGCTGCTGTCGTACCTGCCGTCGAACAACCTCTCCGAGCCGCCCGCCTTCCCCGAGACCGCCGACACGGCCGTCACGGACGAGGACCGGGAGCTGGACACGCTCATCCCGGACTCGGCGAACCAGCCGTACGACATCCGCACGGTGATCGAGCACGTGCTGGACGAGGGCGAGTTCCTGGAGACGCAGTCGATGTTCGCGCCGAACATCGTCACCGGCTTCGGCCGCGTGGAGGGCTTCCCGGTCGGCATCGTGGCCAACCAGCCGATGCAGTTCGCCGGCTGCCTGGACATCAACGCCTCGGAGAAGGCTGCCCGTTTCGTGCGCACCTGCGACGCGTTCAACGTGCCGGTGCTGACCTTCGTGGACGTGCCCGGCTTCCTGCCCGGCGTGGACCAGGAGTACGGCGGCATCATCCGGCGCGGCGCGAAGCTGATCTACGCGTACGCCGAGGCGACCGTCCCGCTGATCACGGTCATCACGCGCAAGGCGTTCGGCGGCGCGTACGACGTCATGGGCTCCAAGCACCTGGGTGCCGACCTGAACCTGGCCTGGCCGACCGCGCAGATCGCGGTCATGGGCGCGCAGGGCGCGGTGAACATCCTGCACCGGCGCACCATCGCGGCCGTCGAGGGCGCCGAGGAGCAGGAGGCGGAGCGGGCCCGGCTCATCCAGGAGTACGAGGACACCCTGCTCAACCCGTACACGGCGGCCGAACGCGGCTACGTCGACGCGGTGATCATGCCGTCCGAGACGCGGGCACAGATCGTCAAGGGACTGCGTCAGCTGCGCACCAAGCGGGAGAGCCTGCCGCCGAAGAAGCACGGCAACATCCCCCTCTAGGCCGGACAGGAGTCGTCATGATCAAGGTCGTACGCGGGAACCCGACCCCGGAGGAGCTGGCCGCCGCACTGGCGGTGGTTCAGGCCCGGGCCGCGGCCACTGCGCAGGCCGCGGCCGGGACGTCCGTGCCGGTGCCCGAGGGCTGGTCGGACCCGGCGCGCATCGCGCGCGCCAACAGGCCGCAGCCGGGCCCGCGGGCGTGGGCACGCAGCTACTGGCCTGTCTGAGGCCGCCGTACGGGAAAGGGCCGGCCCCGCGACGCGGGGCCGGCCCTTTCCCGTGGCCGCTCACAGCACGTCGGCCAGCGCCGCGGCCATGACCTCGTAGCCCTTGTCATTGGGGTGCAGACGGTCGCCGTGGTCGTAGGCGGGGTGCAGCCGGTCGGGGTCGGCGGGGTCGGCGAGCGCCCGGTCGAGGTCGACGACGGCGTCGAACGCGCCGGAGGAGCGGATCCAGTCGTTGACCTCGTCGCTGACGCGGGCCGCGTGCGGTCCCCAGTGGTCGGAGCCGCCGAGCGGGAGCAGGGTGGCGCCGACGACCCGCAGCCCGCGCTCGTGCGCTGCGCGGATCAACGTCTCGTACCCGGCGGTGAGTTCGGCCGTGGTGACGAGCGGGGACGGCTTGTAGGTGGGCTCGTGCGGGGCCTCGCTGAAGCCGATGTCGTTGAGGCCGTGGAGGACGACGACGGTGGAGACGCCGGGCTGGTCGAGGGCGTCGCGGCCGAAGCGGGCGGTGGCCCGTTCGCCGTACCAGTGCGAGTCGTTGAGGACGAGGTTGCCGCCGATGCCCGCGTTGAGGACGGGCCGCCCGGTGAGTTCGGTGAGCGCGTCGGACCAGCGGCGGTCGGCGCCGGGGGTGGAGCCGAAACCGTCGGTGACGGAGTCGCCGAACAGGACGATGCCGTCGTCGCGGGAGGCCGTGACCTCGACGCCGGTCAGGTAGTACCAGGACTGGGTGACCTCGGTGAAGGCGTCCCCCGGCCCGTCGGCCAGGTGGTCCCCGTCCGCGAGGTGGCTGTCGGTCCACGCCTGCGCGTGGAAGGTCGCGGGGCCGGTCGTGCCGGCGAAGTGGAGCGTGACGGTCAGCGGCGCCAGGGCGTCGGTGGCGAGGCCGACCGGGTCGCTGCGGAGCTCGGCCCGCGCGGGGACGGTGGCGTCCGGCCGCCCGTCGAAGGTGACGTGCCGGATCGACGCCTCGTCGACGGCCGCGCCGCGGGTGGTGCGGGCGACGGTGGCGCCCGTGAGACGCAGCGGCGAGGTGCCGTAGGCGTTCGAGAGACGGATCCGGAGACGTTCGCCGGCCGCGGTGGGGCGGACGACCTGGCGGACGGTCTGGCCGGAGAAGCCCTGCTGGGACCAGTTGGGGGTGAAGCCGGTGCTGGGCGTCTGCGGCGAGGCGGTCCAGGCCGCGGTCCATGTGGACATGGAGACCCCTTAATGGGCGTCGAGTTCCATTAGACTGACGCCACGAACCGTAGCACCGTCGAACGCCCTAATGGAACTGGAGCCCCGTTTGAACGCCACGCCTGGCACGGTCCGCCCCGGCGGACGCACCGCGAAGGTCCGCGCGGCCGTCCTGGAGGCCACCCGCGACGCCCTCGTCGACGACGGCTTCCACGCGCTGAACCTCGACCGGATCGCCGCGGCCGCCGGCGTCGGCAAGACCACGGTCTACCGGCGCTGGGGCTCCTCGGTCGGGCTCGTCGCCGACCTGCTCCGCGACATGGCCGAGCAGTCGCTCCCCGCCGCCGACACCGGCTCGCTCGAGGGCGACCTGCGGGCCAACGCGCACCTCGTCCTCGACACCCTCCGCGATGCCCGCATGGGCCCGGTCTTCGCCGCCGTGATCGCCGCGGCGGCGTGCGACGAGGAGTGCGCACAGGCCCTGCACGGCTTCTACGCGACGAGGCTGCGGACCTGGGCGGCGGTGGTCGAACGGGCCGCCGCACGCGGGGAGATCCCAGCGGACACGGATCCGCTGGAGGTGCTGCGGGCGGTCTCGGCCCCGCTGTACTACCGCTTCGCGGTGAGCCGCGAGCCGCTGTCCGCCCCGGACGCGGACCGCGCGGCGCGGGCGGCGCTGGAGTGCGCACGGGCGGGGATCTTCGTGGGTTGAGTACGCGTACTCAGGCGCGAGGCGGCTCGCGCGCGCAGGATCGACGGCATGCTCTGGTCCGACCCGAAGAACGAGCCCCCGAAGGAACTGCGCGACATGCAGGCGATGCTCCGCCGAGCGGGGGTCCTGCTGGCGCTGGCGATGGTGGTGGCGATGATCGTGGCGGGCGTCAGGTGAGCCCCAGAACCGGACCCGGCCCCGCCGGCGATCGAGGCGCGGGGTCAGGGTCAGAGCCCCGCAAGCACGCCCCGGCGCCGCCACCGTGAAAGCGGGCGCACCCCCAGGGAGGCGCGGCGCGGCGCCTACCATGGGCGCATGACCTCCGCCGACCGCCCGCGTCTCGTGCTCGCGTCCGCCTCCCCCGCGCGCCTCAATCTGCTCAAGCAGGCCGGGCTCGCGCCCGAAGTGATCGTCAGCGGCGTCGACGAGGACGCCGTCAGCGCGCCGACGCCCGCCGAGCTCGCTCTCGCGCTCGCCGAGGCGAAGGCCGCCCACGTCGCAGCCCGCCCCGAGGTGTTCGGTGCCCTTGTGATCGGCTGCGATTCCGTCCTGGATCTCGACAAGCAGGCGCTCGGCAAGCCCGCCGACGCCGAGGAGGCCACCGCCCGCTGGAAGGCGATGCGCGGCCGGGTCGGCACCCTCCAGACGGGCCATTGTGTGTACGACACGGCCGCCAAGCGGTACGCCTCCGCGACCGCCTCCACGCTGGTCCGCTTCGGTGACCCCACCGACGACGAGATCGCCGCATACGTCGCCAGCGGCGAACCGCTGCACGTCGCGGGCGCGTTCACGCTCGACGGGCTCTCCGCCCCCTTCGTCGAGTCCATCGAGGGCGACCCCGGCAACGTCATCGGCCTCTCCCTGCCGCTGCTGCGCAAGCTCCTCGCCGAGCTGGGCTTCTCGATCACCGACCTCTGGGTCTGACCGTCACGCGGGCGGCCGCACGGGCCGTCACGCGGGCGCGACCTCGGACGGGGCCGCCTCGGGTTCGGGCCCGTCCTCCTTGCCATAGGAGATCAGGGCCAGCACCAGCAGGCCGAGCACGACCATCATGTACGCGAACGCCGGCCACCCGACCAGACCCACCGTCAGGGCGCCCAGCACCCCGTGCACGACCGCGCAGGTGATCAGCACGATGCGGGCGAGGCGGCCCGGCGCCCGGTCGCGTATGCCCGCCACCAGCAACAGGACGCCGCACAGCGCGAGGAACAGGCCCGAGCCGATCCCCATCCCCCACGTGCCGGCCACCATCGCGTCCGGGTCAAGGCCGTCCAGCGACATGCTCTGCGCGTCGACGAACCGGGCCATGATGCCGTTGAGCACGACGATGCCGACGGCCTCCACCAGTAGGACGATCGCAGCCACGACGGCCACCGGTCTGCGCACCACGGCGCCCCCCACCCCTCGTTACCGGACGTACGTACGACAGCGCGAACGCTACTGACCGGTAAACGCAGGGACAAGAGGTGTGACACGCTCCGTCACACGGCAAAGAATCGTTGGGCCATTCGTAGGGACTCCACAAAGAAACCCATTCGGCCGCTGGGTCCCTGAACAGAGACCTTGGCCACACCAGAGGGCTACTGTGCGAGGGAGGAACCCGTCGTACCGTGGTGCGACAAGGGATTTCGCGGGTCAGCGAGCCTCGAATCACGCTCCGTGTGGGCAAGCTCACCATTGGGGACGGGTCGAAAGGCCGTGTCGGCAGTCCCTAAACTCAGCTTGTTTCAAGGAGGGAGCCATCGTGCGCAAGGTGCTCATCGCCAACCGTGGCGAAATCGCTGTCCGCGTTGCCCGTGCCTGCCGGGACGCCGGGATCGCGAGCGTAGCCGTCTACGCCGATCCGGACCGGGACGCTCTGCATGTCCGCGCAGCCGACGAAGCGTTCGCCCTGGGCGGTGACACCCCGGCCGCCAGCTATCTGGACATGGCCAAGGTGCTTCAGGCCGCAGCCGATTCGGGAGCGGACGCCGTCCACCCCGGCTACGGCTTCCTGTCCGAGAACGCGGAGTTCGCGCAGGCCGTCATCGACGCGGGCCTGACCTGGATCGGTCCGCCGCCGCAGGCGATCCGCGACCTCGGTGACAAGGTCGCCGCCCGTCACATCGCCCAGCGCGCCGGTGCCCCGCTGGTCGCGGGCACGCCCGACCCGGTCTCCGGGGCGGACGAGGTCGTCGCGTTCGCGCAGGAGCACGGGCTGCCGATCGCGATCAAGGCCGCCTTCGGCGGCGGCGGCCGCGGCCTGAAGGTCGCCCGCACGCTGGAAGAGGTCCCGGAGCTCTACGACTCCGCCGTCCGCGAGGCCGTCGCGGCCTTCGGCCGCGGCGAGTGCTTCGTCGAGCGCTACCTGGACAAGCCGCGTCACGTCGAGACCCAGTGCCTGGCCGACCAGCACGGCAACGTCGTGGTCGTCTCCACCCGTGACTGCTCGCTCCAGCGCCGCCACCAGAAGCTGGTGGAGGAGGCCCCGGCCCCGTTCCTGACGGACGCGCAGAACGCCGAGCTGTACCGCGCCTCGAAGGCCATCCTCAAGGAGGCCGGCTACGTCGGCGCCGGCACGGTCGAGTTCCTGGTCGGCCTCGACGGCACGATCTCCTTCCTGGAGGTCAACACCCGTCTCCAGGTCGAGCACCCGGTCACCGAAGAGGTCACCGGCATCGACCTGGTGCGCGAGATGTTCCGCATCGCCGACGGCGAGGAGCTGGGGTACGACGACCCGGCCGTGCGCGGCCACTCCTTCGAGTTCCGCATCAACGGCGAGGACCCGGGCCGCAACTTCCTCCCGGCCCCCGGCACGGTGACGAAGTTCGCCCCGCCGACCGGTCCGGGTGTCCGGCTGGACGCGGGTGTCGAGTCCGGCTCGGTCATCGGCCCGGCGTGGGACTCCCTGCTCGCCAAGCTGATCGTCACCGGCGCCACCCGTGAGCAGGCCCTGCAGCGCGCGGCGCGTGCGCTCGCGGAGTTCGAGGTCGAGGGCATGGCGACCGCCATTCCGTTCCACCGCGCGGTCGTGGCCGACCCGGCGTTCACCGCGGACCCGTTCCGGATCCACACCCGCTGGATCGAGACCGAGTTCGTCAACGAGATCAAGCCGTTCGCCGTCCCCGCGGAGGCCGAGGAGGACGAGACCGGCCGCGAGACGATCGTGGTCGAGGTCGGCGGCAAGCGCCTGGAGGTCTCGCTTCCGTCCTCGCTGGGCATGACGCTGGCGCGCACGGGTCTGGCCGCGGGCGCGAAGCCCAAGCGTCGGGCGGCGAAGAAGTCCGCGTCGGCGGCCTCGGGCGACACGCTCACGTCGCCCATGCAGGGCACGATCGTCAAGGTCGCCGTCGAGGAGGGCCAGGAGGTCACGGAGGGCGACCTGATCGTCGTCCTCGAGGCGATGAAGATGGAGCAGCCGCTGAACGCGCACCGCTCCGGCACCGTCAAGGGTCTCGCGGCGGAGGTCGGCGCCTCGCTGACCTCGGGCGCGACGATCTGCGAGATCAAGGACTGACGCAGCACGTCAGCATGTGGGGCCTGCCCGTCCGCCGCCGCGGACCGGGCAGGCCCCACTCGTGTGTCCACGTCACGGCGGGACGGCCGATCGGTCAATGGCATCCTGGAACCGGGGGCGGACTCCGGAAGGACGAGGCGATGGCAACGAGTACGGCCGGCACGGCGGCGGGTACGGCAGCGGGCACGTCCGCGCCGCGGCCCATGCGGGCCGACGCCCGCCGCAACTACGAACGGCTGCTCACCGAGGCGAGAGCCGTCTTCGCCGAGCACGGCACCGACGCGTCGCTGGAGGAGATCGCCCGCCGCTCGGGCGTGGGCATCGGCACCCTGTACCGGCACTTCCCCAACCGCCACGCGATGATGAGCGCGGTCTTCCAGGAGGCGCTGGCGGACCTGCTGGAGCGCTCCCGCGCGCTGGCCGGCGCGGAGCAGCCCTGCGGGGCGCTCGTGGAGTGGCTGCGCGCCCTCATCGCTCATGCGGGTGAGTACCGGGGGCTGGCCCGCGCGCTGATGTCGGCGTCCGCCGAGAAGGGCTCGGCGCTGGCGGCGTGCAGCGTCCCGCTGCGCGCGGCCGGCGAACGGCTGCTGGCGCGGGCGCAGGAGAGCGGCGCGGTGCGGACCGATGTCTCGATCGGCGACCTGATGCAGTTGACGAACGCGATCGCGCTGGCGGCCGAGGAGAGCCCGGAGGACGGGCAGTTGGCGGACCGCCTGCTGACGCTGACGCTCCGGGGCCTGAAGACGGACCCGACGGCTGTCCCGAGCGCGTGAACTGACGGGCGACACGCCAGGGCCCGTCCGGCGGGGGCTGCCGGGGCCTGAGGGGCCCCTACGACTCGCCTCCAGCTCGCGAACGAACGGGTGCCCATTGCGCGGGCTTCGGGCCTGAGGCGGACCCGGCCGGGACCGGACCCGGCGACTTTTCGGGCGGGCGACACGCCAGGGCCCGTCCGCAGCGCTGCTGCCGGCGCGGCCGCGATCACGACGACGCCGGAGGCGGTCCGGACAGGAAACGAACGCCACAGTTGTGCGACCGGTGCCGAACCCCCGGCGTCTGGACGATGGCCGCGCCTCGTGGCGACGGCCGGGGCCTCGTGTGCGAGAGCAGGGGCCTCGTGGGTTGTGGCCGGTCCAGTGCGCGGAGGGCAGGGGCCTCGTGGCCGACGGCCGGTCCAGTGCGCGAGGGCAGAGGCCTCGTGGGCTGCGGCCCGGCATCGTGACCGATGGCCCGGCATCGTGGCTGCGACCGTGCTCCGTGGGCTGCGGCCCGGCCTCGTGGGCTGCGGGCCCGGCCCCCTTGCCAATGTGACCAGGCATCATGACCGACGGCCCGGCGTCGTGGGCCGTCTCGTGGGCCGTGGCCGTCTCGTGGGCCGTGATCGGGCACGTAACCCGTGCCCTCGCCCTGAACCGGCGGCCCTGAACCGAAGGGCCCTGGCGCCAGAGGCAGCTGGCGCGTGGTCAGGACGCGCACGTATCGATGCGTCGGCCGCGCAAGCGGCCTCAGCGGCGGCGGAGGTCCGCGACCCGCGGCGCCCGGTCCTGGAGCTCCGGCGTCAACGACCCGTTTGCGCTGCGCAGTTGGGCCCGGGTGCGGCGCTGGCCGGGGAGGGGGACGTCGTGGCGGGCGGGGCCCGCCGGCGTCGCGCCCGCGACGGCGATCTGCACGCCCTGGTCCGCCAGCGCCTGGAGCTCCGTCGCGGCCCGGTCGTCGTGCGGCGGGGGCTCGTCCGTCACGAGGCGGGTGATCACGTCCGTCGGCACGGTCTGGAACATCGTGTCGGTGCCGAGCTTGGTGTGGTCCGCCAGCACGACGACCTCCGCCGCGGCCTGCACCAGCGCCCGGTCGACGCTCGCCGAGAGCATGTTGGACGTGGACAGCCCCCGCTCGGCCGTGAGGCCGCTTCCGGACAGGAAGGCCCGCGAGACCCGCAGTCCCTGGAGGGACTGCTCGGCCCCGCTGCCCACGAGGGCGTAGTTGGAGCCGCGCAGCGTGCCGCCGGTCATGACGACCTCGACCCGGTTGGCGTGGGCCAGCGCCTGCGCCACCAGCAGGGAGTTGGTGACCACGGTCAGCCCGGGAACGCGGGCGAGCCGGCGGGCCAGCTCCTGCGTCGTCGTCCCGGCGCCGACCACGATGGCCTCGCCCTCTTCGACGAGTCCGGCGGCGAGGTCGGCGATGGCCGTCTTCTCGGCCGTCGCGGACAGGGATTTCTGCGGGAAGCCGGACTCACGGGTGAAGCCGCCCGGCAGTACCGCACCGCCGTGCCGGCGGTCGAGGAGTCCTTCTGCCTCCAGTGCCCGCACGTCCCGCCGTACGGTCACTTCGGAGGTCTGGACGACGCGGGCGAGCTCCCGGAGCGACACGGCTCCGTTGGCGCGCACCATTTCGAGGATCAACTGACGACGTTCTGCAGCGAACACGAAACTGACAGTAACCCCACCGCCCGTCAGTTTTCAGCTCTATGCGCCGGATAGCGGAAATTGCGCATTTGAGAGGCCGCCAAGTGGTATAGGCGGCCTCTCAGTTGACCGCTCGCTGCGCGGAGTGCCCGGGGTTCGCCGGGTTTCGTCCCCTCGCCGGGCGCGCCGTCAGCTCTCGGCGGTGGCCTTGCGCGTGTGCAACTGGCGTGCCACCTCGGCGATCGAGCCCGACAGAGACGGGTACACAGTGAAGGCGTTCGCGATCTGTTCCACCGTCAGGTTGTTGTCGACGGCGATCGAGATGGGGTGGATCAGTTCCGAGGCGCGGGGTGAGACGACGACGCCGCCGACCACGATGCCGGTGCCGGGACGGCAGAAGATCTTGACGAAGCCGTCCCGGATGCCCTGCATCTTGGCGCGGGGGTTGCGCAGCAGGGGCAGTTTGACGACCCGGGCGTCGATCTTGCCGGCGTCGATGTCGGCCTGGGTGTAGCCGACGGTGGCGATCTCGGGGTCGGTGAAGACGTTGGAGGAGACGGTCTTCAGGTTCAGCGGGGCCACCGCGTCGCCCAGGAAGTGGTACATCGCGATCCGGCCCTGCATCGCGGCGACCGAGGCCAGCGCGAAGATGCCGGTGACGTCACCGGCCGCGTAGACACCGGGGGCGGAGGTGCGCGAGACCTTGTCGGTCCAGATGTGGCCCGACTCCTTGAGCCGGACCCCGGCCTCCTCCAGGCCCATGCCCGCCGTGTTCGGGATTGCGCCGACCGCCATCAGGCAGTGCGTGCCGGAGATGACCCGGCCGTCGGAGAGCGTGACCTCGACCCGGTCGCCGACCCGCTTGGCGGACTCGGCACGGGAGCGGGCCATGACGTTCATGCCCCGGCGGCGGAAGACGTCCTCCAGGACCGCGGCGGCGTCCGGGTCCTCGCCCGGCAGTACGCGGTCGCGGGAGGAGACGAGGGTGACGCGGGAGCCGAGCGCCTGGTAGGCGCCGGCGAACTCGGCGCCGGTGACGCCGGAACCGACCACGATGAGCTCCTCGGGGAGCTCGTTCAGGTCGTAGACCTGTGTCCAGTTCAGGATGCGTTCGCCGTCGGGCAGGGCGTCGGGGATCTCGCGGGGGTGACCGCCCGTCGCGATCAGAACGGCGTCCGCGGTGAGCGTCTCCTCGCTGCCGTCGGCGGCGCGCACGATCACCTTGCGGGAGCCGTCCATCGCCTGCTGCCCGTCGAGGCGGCCGC
Source organism: Streptomyces sp. NPDC015127 (assembly GCF_043080095.1). NCBI lineage: Bacteria > Bacillati > Actinomycetota > Actinomycetes > Kitasatosporales > Streptomycetaceae > Streptomyces > Streptomyces sp. NPDC015127. Next base: position 313,354 of record NZ_JBIBVE010000003.1, on the reverse strand, counting down.
GGCCGCGCATGACCCGGGCGCCGGCGCGGGTGACGGAGGCGGTGATGTCGTGCGACTGGGCCAGGGCGAGACGCTTGACACGCCGGTTGACCTTGCCGAGGTCGACGCCGACGACGCGGGCGGCCTGCTCGATGTGCGGGGTGTCGTCGGCCACGATGATGCCGAGCTCCTCGTAGGAGGAGTCGAAGGTCGTCATGACCTCGGCCGTGGCGATCAGGGTCTTCGAGGGCACGCAGTCGGTCAGCACCGACGCCCCGCCCAGACCGTCGCAGTCGACGACGGTCACCTCCGCCCCGAGCTGGGCGGCCACGAGCGCCGCCTCATAGCCGCCGGGTCCGCCACCGATGATCACGATCCGGGTCACGAAAAAGTCCGCCTCGCATTGTCGATCCCGGCCCGCCTGCCCGCTCTGCCGGGGGTCCGGGGGTGCCCCCGGGGGAATGCAGTACGTACTTCATTGTCCCGCACCGCGTCCCGGTTCTCGCTCCGGGGGCGGCATACGGCCGCGACCACGGCACTTGCGCTCCCGGCGGGGTCCCGCGGCCGTCCCGGTCACCCGGACGTGTCGGCCGTCTCTCGCCGCGCTCCCGTACCCTCGACCCCATGTCGCTCTACGCCGCGTACGCCGGCAACCTCGACGCGCGGCTGATGACCCGCCGCGCACCGCACTCGCCGCTGCGCGGCACCGGCTGGCTCAACGGCTGGCGGCTGACCTTCGGCGGCGAGCAGATGGGCTGGGAGGGAGCGCTGGCCACGATCGTGGAGGCCCCGCGCTCCCAGGTCTTCGTCGCGCTGTACGACATCGCGCCGATGGACGAGGACTCGATGGACCGCTGGGAGGGTGTCGGCCTCGACATATACCGGCGCATGCGGGTGCGGGTGCACACGCTGGACGGCGAGGAGGCGGCCTGGGTGTACGTGCTGAACGCGTACGAGGGCGGCCTGCCGTCCGCCCGCTACCTCGGCGAGATCGCGGACGCCGCGGAGTCGGCGGGCGCCCCCCACGACTACGTGATGGAGCTGCGCAAGCGCCCTTGCTGAGCGCGGGCCCGACACATCTCCGTGTCCGTACGGTGACGGCGCGCATTTTCGTCGGAAACGACAAGGCAACGATCCGAAGACCGTGCGCTGCGTCATCTACGCGCGTAGGGATTGTCGGGTTACCCTCATCGGCGTGAACGCATCTGTGAATCCGGACCTCGTCGGCGCTCTCGCCGACCCCCACGCCGCGGCCGACGCCGCCGCCGCGCGGCTGCGCGAGCTGACCGGCACCGAGACCCATGACGTCGCTCTCGTGATGGGCTCCGGCTGGGCCCCCGCCGTCGACGCGCTCGGCACGCCCGAGGCCGAGTTCCCCGTCACCGAGCTGCCCGGCTTCCCGCCGCCGGCGGTCGAGGGCCACGGCGGCAAGATCCGCTCGTACCGCATCGGCGACAAGCGCGCTCTGGTCTTCCTGGGCCGTACGCACTTCTACGAGGGCCGCGGCGTCGCCGCCGTCTCGCACGGCGTGCGCACCGCCGTCGCCGCCGGCTGCAAGACCGTCGTCCTGACCAACGGCTGCGGCGGTCTTCGCGAGGGCATGCGCCCGGGGCAGCCGGTGCTGATCAGCGACCACATCAACCTGACGGCCACGTCGCCGATCATCGGCGCGAACTTCGTGGACCTGACCGACCTGTACTCGCCGCGGCTGCGGGCGCTGTGCAAGGAGGTGGACGAGTCGCTGGAGGAGGGCGTGTACGTCCAGTTCCCCGGCCCGCACTACGAGACCCCGGCCGAGATCAACATGGTCCGCGTGATGGGCGGCGACCTGGTCGGCATGTCCACGGTCCTGGAGGCGATCGCGGCTCGCGAGGCGGGCGCGGAGGTACTCGGCATCTCGCTGGTGACGAACCTGGCGGCGGGCCTGACGGGGGAGCCGCTGAACCACGAGGAGGTCCTCCAGGCGGGCCGCGACTCGGCGGCCCGCATGGGCGAGCTGCTGACGCGGGTCCTGGCACGCATCTGATCCGACGCGGTGGGGTGGCGCGCCGCGGGGCGTGCATTTCAGCCCCGCTGGGGGCACTCCCCCTGCGCCTGGCGGCGTGGGAGGTACTCCCACCCACGGCCGCCAGGCCGTAGGGGGAGTTTGAAGCGCGGGGTCCGGCGCGGGGTCGGGGACAGCGCCCCGGCGACCCGGCCGAGGCTTCGGACCCGGCCACCGCCCGGTGACACGGCACGGCCTGTCGGCCGTGCCCTCAAACGCCGGACGGGCTGAAACCGCACGCCCCCGTGAGCCGCACGGCCTGTCGGCCGTGTCCTCAAATGCCGGACGGGCTGAAAGCGCACGCCCCCGTAAGCGGCACGGCCTGCGTCGCCCTGCGCTTCGTGCGCCGGCGAGGCCCGCCCCCGCTGCGGCGCGCGCAGGGGCGGAAAAGCATCGTGCGCCGGTGCCCGGCGCGCACACTCGACGTACTCACACACGAGAGGCGGACCAACCGTGCAGCAGGACCTCATCGCGCGGGCCCAGGCGTGGCTCGCGGAGGACCCCGACAGCGAGACCCGGGACGAGCTCGCCAAGCTCATCGAGGCGGGCGACCTCGCCGAGCTGGGCGACCGGTTCGGCGGGACGCTGCAGTTCGGGACCGCCGGGCTGCGCGGCGAGCTGGGCGCCGGGCCCATGCGGATGAACCGGGTCGTCGTCATCCGCGCCGCCGCCGGCCTCGCCGCGTACCTCAAGGCGAAGGGGCAGGGCGACGGCCTCGTCGTGATCGGCTACGACGCCCGCTACAAGTCGGCCGACTTCGCGCGCGACACCGCCGCCGTCATGGTCGCCGCCGGCCTGCGCGCCGCCGTGCTTCCGCGTCCGCTGCCCACCCCCGTCCTGGCCTTCGCCATAAGGAAGCTGGGTGCCGTCGCGGGCGTCGAGGTCACCGCCAGCCACAACCCCCCGCGCGACAACGGCTACAAGGTCTACCTCGGCGACGGCTCCCAGATCGTGCCGCCCGCGGACGCCGAGATCGCCGCCGAGATCGGCGCGATCGCGAGCATCGACGACGTGCCGCGTGCCGAGGAGGGGTGGGAGACCCTCGGCGACGAGGTCGTGGAGGCGTATCTGGAGCGTACGGACGCCGTCCTGACCCCCGCCTCGCCGCGTACCGCCCGCATCGTCTACACGGCCATGCACGGCGTCGGCAAGGATGTCGTGCTCAAGGCGTTCGCGCGGGCCGGCTTCCCTGCGCCCGCGCTCGTGGAGGCGCAGGCCGAGCCCGATCCCGCGTTCCCGACCGTCGCGTTCCCCAATCCGGAGGAACCCGGCGCGATGGACCTGGCCTTCGAAACCGCGCGCCGGGTCCGGCCGGACGTCGTCGTCGCCAACGACCCGGACGCGGACCGCTGCGCGGTCGCCGTCCCCGACGACTCCGCCGATGCCGGCTGGCGCATGCTGCGCGGCGACGAGGTCGGCGCGCTGCTCGCCGCGCACCTCGTCCACAAGGGCGCGACGGGCGTCTTCGCCGAATCGATCGTGTCCTCGTCCCTGCTGGGCCGCATCGCCCGGGCGGCGGGCGTCGGCCACGAGGAGACCCTGACGGGCTTCAAGTGGATCGCGCGGGTCGACGGGCTGCGCTACGGCTACGAGGAGGCGCTGGGCTACTGCGTCGACCCCGGCGGCGTGCGCGACAAGGACGGCATCACGGCCGCGCTGCTCGTCGCCGAGCTGGTCTCGGAGCTCAAGGAGCATGGCCGTACGCTCTCCGACCTGCTCGACGACCTCGCCGTCGCGCACGGCCTGCACGCCACCGACCAGCTCTCGGTGCGGGTCGAGGACCTGGGCGTGATCGCCGACGCGATGCGCACGCTGCGCGAGCGGCCGCCGGTGATGCTCGCGGGACTGCGGGTCGCGAGCGCCGAGGACCTGACGCGGGGTACGGAGACGCTGCCGCCGACGGACGGGCTGCGCTACTACCTCGACGGCGAGTTCGCCGCCCGCGTGATCGTCCGGCCGAGCGGCACCGAGCCCAAGCTCAAGTGCTACCTGGAGGTCGTGGTTCCGGTCGCCGACGCGAGCGAGCTGGCAACGGCGCGGGAGCGCGCGGCCGGCGTGCTCGCGGACATCAAGCGGGACCTGTCGGCCGCGGCGGGCATCTGAACGACGACGGCCCGGTCGCGGCTCGCACCGGCACCGGCACCGGCCGATGCGAGTGCGAGCCGCGACCGGGCGCGGTCAGCCAGACCGAGTCACGACCGGGCCGCCAGGCCAGGCACGCCGGGATCGGCCCGTCAGGCCGGGCGAGCCGGAACCAGGGTCCGTCGGGCCAGGCGAGCCGCGACCGGGCTCCGTCGGGCCAGGCCGAGCCGCGACCGGGCCGTCAGGCCAGGCCGAGCACCAGGACCAGCAGCACCGCGCCCGCGGCCACCGGCGCGAGTACCTCGTACGCCCAGCGCACCTGGGGCCCGCCCTGGGCCGAGGAGCGCGGGCCGAGGTGTTCGGCCATCTCGCGCAGGTCCGCGATCGTCTGGTCCGCGGGTGCCATCCGCGCCTGCGCGTCGGTGACGTCCGCCGTCACCGAGGTGGCGCCGTGCGGGTCGTCGGTCGCCTTCTGCATCTGGCGCCGGGCCGCCCGCTTGCGCCGGCGCAGCGAGACCGGGATGGCCCACAGCTGGTACTTCACGCCCTCCGTGGTGAAGAGCTCGCTGGAGTACCCGGCCCGCACGTCGGCGATCGCGCCCCACGGCAGGGTGATCGTCCGGAACGGGTTCCTGATCCGCACGCGCTCCTCGTTCACGAAGACCGCGGGACGGACGCTGAAGGCGACGATCAGCGGCACCACGAGCAGCGCGGCCGCCAGCGCGAGCCACGGGGTGCGGCCCTCGCCGCGCACCAGGGCGTCCACGACCATCCAGGCGATGAGCGCGAGCAGCAGTCCGCCGCCCGCCATCCCGGCGGGTGACCGGAAGACCCGGTCGGCGTGGGAGGGTTCGGCAGGCTGCTGGGGGCTCGTCATGGGTCCGATTCTGCCGTACGGCCACAACCGGCGAACGGGACCGGGCCCGTCTCCGCGACCAACCCGCGACCGACCCGTGACCTCTCCGAGCGCCGCGCCCCCTGTACATGTCGCTACGCGCGTAGATATGCTCATCTGGTGACCATGCCCACCATTGCACCAGCATTCGCTGACGTGACCGCGTCCGACAGCACGCTGCGCCGCTTCCTGCACGGGCTGCCCGGCGTCGACGCCGTCGGCCTCGAAGCGCGCGCCGCGTCCCTCGGCACCCGTTCGATCAAGACCACGGCGAAGGCGTACGCCATCGACCTGGCCATCTCGATGATCGACCTGACGACGCTGGAAGGCGCGGACACCCCGGGCAAGGTCCGGGCGCTCGCCGCCAAGGCCGTCAATCCCGACCCGACCGACCGCACGACCCCGCGCACCGCGGCCGTCTGCGTCTACCCCGACATGGTGGCGACCGCCAAGGCCGCCCTGGCGGGCTCCGGCGTCAAGGTCGCGTCCGTCGCGACCGCCTTCCCGGCCGGCCGCGCCGCGCTCGACGTGAAGATCGCGGACGTGCGGGACGCCGTGGCGGCCGGGGCCGACGAGATCGACATGGTGATCGACCGCGGCGCCTTCCTCGCGGGCAGGTACATGAAGGTCTTCGAGGAGATCCGGGCCGTCAAGGAGGCCTCCGGCGACGCCCGGCTCAAGGTCATCTTCGAGACCGGCGAGCTCTCCACGTACGACAACATCCGTCGCGCCTCCTGGCTCGGCATGATCGCCGGCGCGGACTTCATCAAGACCTCGACCGGAAAGGTCGCGGTCAACGCCACCCCGGCGAACACCCTGCTCATGCTGGAGGCCGTCCGCGACTTCCGGGAGCAGACTGGGGTACAGGTGGGCGTGAAGCCCGCCGGCGGTATCCGGACGTCCAAGGACGCGATCAAGTTCCTGGTGCTGGTGAACGAGACCGCGGGCGAGGACTGGCTGGACAACCACTGGTTCCGCTTCGGCGCATCCAGCCTGCTCAACGACCTGCTGATGCAGCGCCAGAAGCTGGCGACCGGCCGGTACTCCGGCCCCGACTACGTGACGGTGGACTGAATCACGATGACAGCCTTTGAATACGCACCCGCACCCGAGTCGCGGTCGATCGTCGACATCGCGCCGTCGTACGGCCTGTTCATCGACGGCGAGTTCACCGACGCCGCGGACGGCAAGGTCTTCAAGACCGTCTCGCCCGCCAGCGAGGAGGTCCTCGCCGAGGTCGCCCAGGCCGGTGCCGAGGACGTCGACCGCGCGGTGAAGGCCGCCCGCAAGGCGTTCGAGAAGTGGTCGGCGCTGCCCGGCTCGGAGCGCGCCAAGTACCTGTTCCGTATCGCGCGGATCGTCCAGGAGCGCAGCCGCGAGCTGGCGGTCCTGGAGACGCTGGACAACGGCAAGCCGATCAAGGAGACCCGCGACGCGGACCTCCCGCTGGTCGCGGCGCACTTCTTCTACTACGCGGGCTGGGCCGACAAGCTCGACCACGCCGGCTACGGGGCGGACCCCAGGCCACTGGGCGTCGCCGGCCAGGTCATCCCGTGGAACTTCCCACTGCTGATGCTGGCGTGGAAGATCGCCCCGGCGCTCGCGACCGGCAACACGGTCGTCCTGAAGCCCGCCGAGACGACCCCGCTGTCGGCCCTGTTCTTCGCGGACATCTGCCGCCAGGCGGGCCTGCCCAAGGGTGTCGTCAACATCCTCCCCGGCTACGGGGACACCGGTGCGGCGCTCGTGGAGCACCCGGGCGTCGACAAGGTCGCCTTCACCGGCTCGACCGCCGTCGGCAAGGCCATCGCCCGCCAGGTCGCCGGCACGCGCAAGAAGGTCACGCTGGAGCTGGGCGGCAAGGGTGCCAACATCGTCTTCGACGACGCCCCGATCGACCAGGCCGTCGAGGGCATCGTCAACGGCATCTTCTTCAACCAGGGCCAGGTCTGCTGCGCGGGCTCGCGCCTGCTGGTCCAGGAGTCGGTCCAGGACGAGCTGCTGGACTCGCTCAAGCGCCGCCTGTCGACGCTGCGCCTCGGCGACCCGCTCGACAAGAACACCGACATCGGCGCGATCAACTCCGAGGAGCAGCTGTCCCGGATCACCACGCTCGTGGAGCGTGGCGAGGCGGAGGGCGCCGAGCGCTGGTCGCCGGCCTGCGAGCTGCCGACGTCCGGCTACTGGTTCGCGCCGACGCTGTTCACGAACGTCACGCAGGCGCACACCATCGCCCGCGACGAGATCTTCGGCCCGGTGCTGTCGGTGCTGACGTTCCGTACGCCGGACGAGGCCGTCGCCAAGGCGAACAACAGCCAGTACGGCCTGTCCGCCGGCATCTGGACGGAGAAGGGCTCCCGCATCCTCGCGGTGGCGAACAAGCTCCGTGCGGGTGTGGTGTGGGCCAACACGTTCAACAAGTTCGACCCGAGCTCGCCGTTCGGCGGCTACAAGGAATCGGGCTTCGGCCGCGAGGGCGGCCGCCACGGTCTGGAGGCCTACCTCGATGTCTGAGCACGAATCGATCAGCGGCTCCGCCGCGCGGCGTCTGAGCGTCTTCAAGACCTACAAGCTGTACGTCGGGGGCAAGTTCCCCCGCTCCGAGAGCGGCCGGGTGTACGAGGTGACGGACTCGAAGGGCAAGTGGCTGGCCAACGCGCCGCTCTCCTCCCGCAAGGACGCGCGGGACGCGGTCGTCGCCGCCCGTAAGGCGTTCGGCGGCTGGTCGGGCGCCACCGCGTACAACCGGGGCCAGATCCTCTACCGCATCGCCGAGATGCTGGAGGGCCGCAAGGGCCAGTTCGTGCACGAGGTCGCGGACGCGGAGGGCCTGTCGAAGTCCAAGGCCGCCGCCGTGGTCGAGGCGGCGATCGACCGCTGGGTCTGGTACGCGGGCTGGACGGACAAGATCGCCCAGGTCGTGGGCGGGGCGAACCCCGTCGCCGGTCCGTACTTCAACCTCTCCACCCCCGAGCCGACCGGTGTCGTCACGGTCCTCGCACCGCAGGAGTCCTCTTTCCTCGGCCTGGTCTCGGTGCTCGCCCCGGTGATCGCCACCGGCAACACGGCGGTCGTCGTCGCGTCCGAGAAGGCCCCGCTCCCGGCCCTGTCCCTGGGCGAGGTGCTGGCCACCTCCGACCTGCCGGGCGGCGTGGTGAACGTGCTGTCGGGGCGTACGGCGGAGATCGCGGCCCCGCTCGCCGCGCACCAGGACGTCAATGGCATCGACCTGACCGGCGCCGACGAGATCCTGGCGAAGGAGCTGGAGGTCGCGGCGGCGGACAACCTCAAGCGGGTTCTGCGTCCACAGGCTGTGGACAACGACTGGTGGGCCACTCCGGGCACCCACCGTCTGACGGCCTTCCTGGAGACCAAGACGGTCTGGCACCCCACCGGTTCGCTCGGCGCCTCGGGTTCGGCATACTGAGCCGCACGCGACGAAGCCCCCACGGCCGCGGCCCGTGGGGGCTTCGTCGCGCGTACGGCGGGCCCGTTACGGCAGCAGGCCCTTCGCCAGCGGTCCGGCCACCGGCAGGTCCTCCAGGGCCTGGCCCTTGGTGATGTTGTCCGTCGCGAGCGCGGTGCTCACCGGCTTGAAGTCGGCGACCTGGGTGCCCACCGCGTTGTCGAGCGGGTCGACACCGGTGTTCGCGAGCGGGTGCAGCTGCAGGCTCTTGAGCTGGCCGACGCCGTCCACGGACCGGGTCACGGCGCCGGTCACGGTGCCCAGCGGCGTGGCGCCGAGCGGGGCGCCCGGGCCGGCCACGGACTGCGCGCTCACCGGCGCGGGGGCCGGCGCCGCCTGCGCGGCCGCCGAACCCGCGCCCAGTGCCGCACCCGCCGCGGCAACGGTCAGTCCGGCGCGCGCCAGCGTGTGGCGGCGGTGGGGGGAAGCTGCATGACGAGCCATGATTTCCTGCCTGTTCGAGTAATCGCGTACGCACGGACAGTAGTTGAGGGTGTGAGACGGGCAACCACCCCGCCTCCGGGGGGTCCCCCGGGCGGATCGATGCGTCACACTTGTCTCCCGTGAGTTCCCAACCCATCCCGACCCGCGTCGTGCTGATCGCGGGCCCCTCAGGTTCCGGAAAGTCGTCCCTCGCGGCCCGCACCGGGCTGCCGGTCCTGCATCTGGACGACTTCTACAAAGAGGGCAACGACCCGACGCTGCCCCGGGTGACGGGCAGTGCCGACATCGACTGGGACTCACCGGCGTCGTGGGACGCCGAGGCGGCCGTCGCCGCCATAGCGGAACTGTGCGCCGGCGGACGCACGGACGTCCCCGTGTACGACATCGCGACGAGCGCGCGCGTGGGCCGCGAGACGTTCGACATCGCCCGCACCCCGCTGTTCGTCGCCGAGGGCATCTTCGCCGCCGACATCGTCCGCCGCTGTCAGGAACTCGGCGTCCTGGCCGACGCCCTGTGCCTGCGCGGCCGCCCCTCCACGACGTTCCGCCGCCGCCTCGCGCGCGATCTGCGGGAGGGCCGCAAGTCGGTCCCGTTCCTGCTGCGCCGCGGCTGGCGCCTGATGCGGGCCGAGCGCGGCATCGTGGCCCGCCAGACCGGCCTGGGCGCGCACCCGTGCGGCAAGGCCGAGGCACTGGGCCGTCTCGCGGACGCGGCGGCCGGCCGCTGCCGTACGCCCGCGGCACAGCCCGCCTGACGGCCCGCAGAGAGCTTCCCGCCCCCTGCCATGGGAGCCCCCGGACATGGGAGTGGGGCCCGACAGACCCCCCCGGTCTGTCCGGCCCCGCTCCGTCTTCCCCTTGGATCCGCGAGTCCCCGTGCCCCCCGTGTCCCCGTGAATCCTTCTTCCGCCGTCTCCCCCGAAACAGCGGCCCCGTTTCCCCCGTGATCCCCCGTTTTCCCCCTGCCCTCAGGCCACCAGCTCGCCGAAGGACTCCTCCTCGTCACGGCCGAAGCTGAGGACCTCGTCCTCGCGCAGCCGGCGGAGCGACCGCCAGATGCTCGACTTCACCGTGCCGACACTGATGTCCAGGATCTCCGCGATCTCCGGGTCGGTGCGGCCCTCGTAGTAGCGCAGGACCAGCATCGTGCGCTGGAGTTCGGGAAGCCTGGCGAGCGCCTGCCACAGGACCGCGCGCAGCTCCGTGCCCCGCATCGCGTCGGTGTCGCCCGCCGTCTCCGGCAGCTCCTCCGTCGGGTACTCGTTGAGCTTGCGCCGGCGCCAGGCGCTGATGTGCAGATTCGTCATGGTGCGGCGCAGATAGCCGCCGACCGCCGCCTTGTCGCTGATCCGGTCCCAGGCCCGGTACGTCGAGAACAGCGCGCTCTGCAGCAGGTCCTCGGCCTCGTACCGGTCGCCGGTCAGATGGTAGGCGGTCGCGTACAGAGAGGCGCGGCGCTCCTGGACGTAGGCGGTGAACGCCGCTTCGGCGTCCGCTGCCGCGGCCGGGCTCGTCCGCTCCCCCGTGACCTCTCCGTACGCCGTTCCCCCGTCAGGCACGGCCACCATGTAGGTCGCCTTGTGCTGACGCCCGGCGCCGCGAACGCACCCCCGCCCTCCCCCATGCTCCGCGCTTCGCCCGAGCAGGGAGGTGCCCCCAGCCACGCCGGACTTCTCTGCGCTCCGCGTGACGTCGTGGAGACGCGTGACAACTGCGCTTGAGGTGGTGCTGTGCAGTGCGTTCATCTCGCGCCCCCCGTCGAGTGGAGTCTGCTTCGTTCCGTGTGACAAGAAGCTTGCCCGGGCTCTTTCATGGCGGTGTCCGCCGACTGTCACAGACGCGTCACAGAGGCCGGGGCGGCGGTGATGTTCCCGTGCAGTCGAACGAGGACGACCGCATGGGCCAGAATGGGCCCGTGCCTTTCCTGTTGCTGATCGAGGACGACGACGCCATCCGCACGGCCCTCGAACTCTCCCTGTCACGCCAGGGCCACCGTGTGGCCACCGCGGCGACGGGAGAGGACGGCCTGAAACTGCTGCGCGAGCAGCGGCCCGACCTGATCGTGCTGGATGTGATGCTGCCCGGGATCGACGGCTTCGAGGTGTGCCGCCGCATCAGGCGCACCGATCAGCTGCCGATCATCCTGCTGACCGCCCGCAGCGACGACATCGACGTGGTCGTGGGGCTGGAGTCCGGCGCCGACGACTACGTGGTCAAGCCGGTGCAGGGGCGGGTGCTGGATGCCCGTATCCGTGCCGTGCTGCGCCGCGGCGAGCGCGAGTCCACCGACTCCGCGACCTTCGGCTCGCTGGTGATCGACCGCTCCGCGATGACGGTCACCAAGAACGGCGACGATCTGCAGCTCACGCCGACCGAGCTGCGGCTGCTGCTGGAGCTCAGCCGCCGGCCCGGCCAGGCCCTCTCCCGCCAGCAGTTGCTGCGCCTGGTGTGGGAGCACGACTACCTCGGCGACTCGCGCCTCGTGGACGCATGTGTGCAGCGGCTGCGCGCGAAGGTCGAGGACGTGCCGTCCTCACCGACCCTGATCCGTACGGTGCGGGGCGTCGGCTACCGGCTGGACGCTCCGCAGTGATCCACAGGCGTGGCGCGTGCGCGCCGGACGGGACCGTTCGGTGAGCGGCGGTTCGAACAACGGCGCCGGCGGGGCGGGCCCGCGGCGCGGGCCGCTCGCCGGGCTGCGGCTGACGAGTCTGCGGCTGCGCCTCGTGGTCGTCTTCGCGCTGGTCGCGCTGACCGCGGCCGTGTCCGCGTCCGGCATCGCGTACTGGCTGAACCGCGAGGCGGTGCTCACCCGCACGCAGGACGCGGCGCTGGGCGACTTCCGGCAGGAGATGCAGAACAGGGCGGCGGCGCTGCCGCTGCGGCCCACGCCTGCCGAACTGCAGAAGACCGCCGAGCAGATGGCGGGCAGCGGCGACTACAGCGTGGTGCTGATCAGCGAGCGCGCCGAGGGCAAGCCGATCACCGGGGTGTCCGACCGCGACGAGTTCACGATGAAGGACGTGCCGCAGTCGCTCCAGGACGCGGTGAACGACCGGCAGGACGTCGGCGCCGGCAACTCCGAGCCGTACCACCTGTACTGGCAGCGGACCGAGCGCGGCGGCGAGCCGTATCTCGTCGGCGGTACGCGGATCATGGGCGGCGGGCCGACCGGCTACCTGTTCAAGTCGCTCGACCAGGAGCGCCAGGACCTCAACTCGCTGGCCTGGTCGCTGGGCATCGCCACCCTGCTGGCCCTCATCGGCTCGGCGCTGCTCGCCCAGGCCGCCGCCACGACCGTGCTCAGGCCGGTGCACCGGCTCGGCGAGGCGGCCAGGCGGCTCGGCGAGGGGAAACTCGACACCCGGCTGCGGGTCTCGGGCACCGACGAACTGGCCGAGCTGGCACGGACGTTCAACAAGACGGCCGCGTCGCTGGAGAAGAAGGTCGCCGACATGAGCGCTCGGGAGGAGTCGAGCCGGCGCTTCGTCGCCGACATGTCTCACGAGCTGCGCACCCCGCTGACCGCGCTGACCGCCGTCACCGAGGTGCTGGAGGACGAGGCCGACAGCCTCGACCCGATGATCGCCCCGGCCGTGAACCTCGTGGTGAGCGAGACGCGGCGGCTGTACGACCTCGTGGAGAACCTGATGGAGGTCACCCGTTTCGACGCGGGCACGGCCCGGCTCGTGCTGGACACCGTGGACGTGGCCGACCAGGTCACCGCGTGCATCGACGCCCGCGCCTGGCTGGACGCGGTCGAACTGGACGCCGAACGCGGGATCATGGCGCGCCTCGACCCGCGCCGCCTCGACGTGATCCTCGCCAACCTGATCGGCAACGCCCTCAAGCACGGCGGCTCCCCGGTGCGGGTGTCGGTGCGGCCGGGCGACAACGAGCTGCTCATCGAGGTACGCGACCACGGGCCCGGTATCCCCGAGGACGTCCTGCCGCACGTCTTCGACCGGTTCTACAAGGCCAGCGCGTCGCGGCCGCGCTCCGACGGCAGCGGCCTCGGCCTGTCGATCGCCATGGAGAACGCCCACATCCACGGCGGCGACATCACCGCGGCCAACTCCCCCGACGGCGACGGCGCGGTGTTCGTGCTGCGCCTGCCGCGCGACGCGTCCGCGCTCATGGACCGCGAGGCGGCCGGGGCGGACGACGCGGACAGCGGGAACGGCGGCCCGGCGGGCCCCGGACGGACCGAGGGAGACGCACGGTGATACTCCCCAGGAGACAGGCGGGCCGCCGGCCGGCGGCCGCGCTCGCCGTGCTCGCGGGCGCTCTCGTGCTCGCGGGCTGCGGGATCAGACCCACGCAGGTGCCCGTGGACGCCGGGCCCGCGCCCTCGCGGGCGCCGTGCGAGGTCTCCGGCGTGGACATCGCCCCGCAGTCGGGGCGTACGGGCATCCCCGTCCGGGTGTACCTGGTGTGCGCCTCGCAGCTGGTGCCGGTCGACCGCACCGCCGGGACGACGGAGGAGAAGGCCCCGGCCGACCGCGTCGCGATCGCGCGGGCACTGCTCGACGAGCTCCAGAACGAGCCGTCGTCGCCGGAGCACGAGGCGGGCTTCTCGACCTACGTACGCGGTCCCCTGCTGGTGAACGCCGGTCGGCGCGACGATCCGCCGGGCACGCTGCGCCTGAGCCGCCAGCCCGAGGACCTGCCGCCGGCCGCACTGGCGCAGATCGTGTGCACCCTGCTGGAGAACGGGGCGGCCACGGGCGGCTCGGTGCGGCTGGGCGGGCCCGGCGAGTACGCCCCGCGCGCCTACACCTGCCCCGACGCGACCAAGGAGCGCCCGGACGCGGCGGTCCCCACGACGGACACGCCGCGGCCGTCCGGCTGAGCACGCCCCTGACGGACATGTCCGGGCGGGTGCGTCGGTGCCTCCCGGATCGTTCGGAACCGTTTCCGGGGGAGGCTGCGTCTTGGGGAGCGTGCAGCGTCAAGGTTCGGGCGGCAGTGCCGCCATCCGCTTCCGCGCGGCGGGGCTCGTGCTCCTCCTCGTCCATCTGCTGCTCGTCGCCTGGCTGACACTGCGCCCACGCGACGTGCTGTGGGTGACCGCGGCGAACCTGGAACCGTTCGCCGGGATCGAGGCCGCCCTGGCGCTGGGGCCGCTGGAGGCCGCCCGGCACATCGGCGAGGGACTGCTCCTCCTGGCGCCGCTCGGCGTGCTCCTGCCCATGGCCAGCGGCCGGCTGGCCGTCTCCCCATGGGCGTCGCTGGCCCGTACGGTCGCCGCCGGTGTGCTCCTGTCGCTCGGCATCGAACTGCTCCAGACCGGCGTACCGGGTCAGGTCGTCGACATCGACTCGATCCTGCTCAACACCTGCGGTGTCGCACTCGCCCACCTCGCCGTCGTCCCCGCGGGCCGTGCGCGGCTGCGCCGCAGGCTGCGGCACCCGGGCGACGGCACGGCCCTGCGCGAGGGCGGCCGGGGGCAGGAGCCCCGGGCCATGCTCAGGGACGAGGGCTCTCAGGGGGCGACCCCGACGATTCCCAGGGTCGGGATCGCCCCGTAGAGCGACGCTTCGCCCCACTTCGCGGCGCGACCATGGATGCAGCGGGAGCACATCGAGAGGCTCCCCGGACGTTCTCGCGAAGGAGCCCACCATGGCCGCACTTGCCCGCCCCAGGGACGGACGAATGATCGGCGGAGTGTGCGCAGCGCTGGCCCGGCGCTTCGGCATGTCCGCGACGACGATGCGTGTGATCTTCGTGGTCTCGTGCCTGCTGCCCGGGCCGCAGTTCCTGCTCTATCTGGCGCTGTGGCTGCTGCTGCCGTCGGAGAAGGCGGCCACCGCCACCTGGTGAGGCAGCGGTCGTGGCTCGCATGGCGGCGATCCTGGGACAAGCACGGTGGGGCGCACACCCTGTTCGGGTGTGCGCCCCACACGTGCACGGCCGTCGTGGCTCGTCGGCCGGTTCGTCAGCCGGTGAGTCCGCCGGGCAGCAGGCCGCCGCCCAGCTCGCCCGTCTTCAGGCCGCCCAGCAGGCCGGTGACAGGAGCGACCGCGTCGTGGGTCTTCAGCACCTGGCCGGCCGTCTGCTGGACGGCGCCCGGCAGCACGGCGGCGGACTTCGTCAGCGCGGAGTGGCCGCCGGCGAGGGACTGCGGGGCGCCCGCCGGGAGCTTGGTGGCGACTTCCTGGACCGGCGCGAGCTGGGAGACGGGGCCCAGCGCACCGGTGGCATCGGGCAGCGCGGGCGCGGCGGAGGCGGTGCCGGCCGCGGCAGCGGCGAAGGCGGCGCCGAGAGCGGCGACACCGAGGGTCTTTGCGGACTGCTTCATCAGCCAATTCCTTGGGGACGGGGATAAGAGCGGCTCCGCAAGCTAGTCAGCCTCGCACACGCGCCGCAAACACCGCGAAGCGGCCGGAAATTGACGCTTCCGGCCGCTTGGGTGTACGCGTGTCGGCAGGGTCGGCAGGCGCTCAGTTCCCGCTTGTGGCGGTCTGCCTGAACAGCCATTCGGACTTCAGCTCGGCATAGCCGGGCTTGATCACATCGTTGATCATCGCCAGTCGTTCATCGAAAGGGATGAACGCCGACTTCATCGCATTGACGGTGAACCACTGCATGTCGTCGAGCGTGTATCCGAACGCCTCGGTCAGCAGCTCGAATTCGCGGCTCATGCTCGTGCCGCTCATCAGCCGGTTGTCGGTGTTGACCGTGGTCCTGAAGTGCAGTCGGCGCAGCAGGCCGATGGGGTGGTCGGCGTACGAGTCGGCCGCGCCGGTCTGGAGGTTGGACGTCGGGCACATCTCCAGCGGGATGCGCTTGTCCCGCACATAGGCGGCGAGCCGTCCCAGCTTCACGGAGCCGTCCTCGGCGACCTCGATGTCGTCGATGATGCGCACCCCGTGGCCGAGGCGGTCGGCGCCGCACCACTGGAGCGCCTGCCAGATCGACGGCAGCCCGAAGGCCTCGCCCGCGTGGATCGTGAAGTGGTTGTTCTCGCGCTTGAGGTACTCGAACGCGTCCAGGTGCCGGGTGGGCGGGAAGCCGGCCTCGGCACCCGCGATGTCGAAGCCGACGACGCCCGTGTCGCGGTAACGGTTCGCCAGTTCGGCGATCTCCAGGGCGCGGGCGGCGTGCCGCATCGCGGTCAGCAGCGCCCCGACGCGGATGCGGTGGCCGCTCTCCCTGGCCCGGCGCTCGCCTTCCCGGAAGCCCGCGTTGACCGCCTCGACGACCTCTTCGAGAGTGAGTCCGCCCTCCAGGTGCTGCTCGGGGGCGTAACGGACCTCGGCGTAGACGACACCGTCCTCGGCCAGGTCCACGGCACACTCGGCGGCCACGCGGAAGAGGGCGTCGCGGGTCTGCATGACGGCGCAGGTGTGCGCGAACGTCTCCAGATACCGTTCCAGCGAACCGGAGTCGGCGGCCTCGCGGAACCAGATGCCGAGCTTGTCGGGTTCGGTCTCGGGCAGGGCCTCGTAACCACTGTCCCGGGCGAGGTCGATGATCGTGCCGGGACGCAGACCGCCGTCGAGATGGTCGTGGAGCAGGACCTTCGGGGCGCGGCGGATCTGGTCCCCGGTGGGCGAATTGAGGGTCTGGCTCGTCATCTGCGCACTCTAGCCCCTACGCGCGTAGAGCGCGCCCCCCGGCGAGGCCCGTCGATACGTAACAGTGACCGTGCGTACGAGTGGAGTACACCTGGCCTTCTGAGACTGTTGGGCCATGGCACACCATGCACTGCCCCGGTGGCGGGGGCGCCCGGCCGGACCGGGCGCCGGGTCGGTACCCCTCGGTGACGCGGCGGTCGGGCGAGCGGAGCGCACCGGGCGGACACCGGCACAGGCCCGGCTGGGCCGGCTGCCCGGACGCTTCGGCGCACGCGCCGGCACGGACACGGCGGTCGCGGGCGTGGTCCTGCTGCTCCCGGACGGCGAGCCCGAATCGGAACGCCGGGCATCGGCGCTGTCGTACGCGGCGGTGCTGCCTCTGGGCCGCACGCTGGAGCGGGCCGGACGCGCGGAGGGCCTGGTCGTGCACTGGGTGCGGTACCGCTCACGCGGCTGGAACGGCCCGGACGCGCGCCTCGCCGCGGACGCGAGCTGGGCGGTGGAGGAGGTCGTACGCCGCTACGGCGACGTCTCCGTGTGCCTGGCCGGTCACGGCATGGGCGGCCGGGCGGCCCTGCACGCGGCGGGTCACCCGGCGGTCCACTCGGTGCTGGCGCTGGCGCCGTGGCTGCCGGAGGACGACGTGGCGGCACGGCCGGAGCCGGTGGAACAGCTGGCGGGCCGGCAGGTGCTGATCGTGCACGGCACGAACGACCGGACGACGGATCCGGAGCTCTCGTACCGCCTGGCGGAGCGCGCGAAGAAGTCGAACCGGGACACGTGCCGCTTCGAGGTCCACTCGGACGGGCATGCGCTGCGGCAGTACCAGGACGAAGTCCTGGCGCTGGCCGCGGACTTCGTGCTGGGCTCGCTCTTCACGGGGAGGTACGCCCGACCGGTGGCGGACGCGCTGGCGGCTCCGCCGCCGCTGGGTCTGCGCATGCCGCTCTCCGCGGGCTTCACGCGCGCCCTGCGCCGGTAGGGCCTCGGGCCGGGCCGGGCACGAGGGCATCGCGCGGTCCGGGCTGGGGGTGTCTCGCCGATCAGGCCGGATCAGTGAGCGGCGTCATGCGCCCCCGGATCCAAGGCGGAGGTGGGGGTACCTCCCACGCCGGAGGCGTAGGGGGACGAGACATGGCGGAGCCATGGCGACCGACGACAACGCGGGAGACGGGGTCGCAGGGCGTCGCGAGCCCGGCATGATCGGCGAGACACCCCCTACGCCAGGAGGTTGCCGCGGCGGGACAGCAGGAAGCGTTTGAACGCCGCCACCGGAGGCGTGTCCGGGTGGCCGTCCAGCCAGGCCAGACCGATCTCGCGGACCGCCCTCGGCGCCGTGACCGTCAGTTCGACGACGCCCGGGCGGGCCACCGCGGGGGGCGGGAGGAGCGCGACGCCCAGGCCCGCCGCCACCAGCCCGCGCAGCGTCTCCGCCTCCTCGCCCTCGAACGCGATCCGCGGCGTGAAGCCCGCCTCCGTGCACAGGTCGTCGGTGATGCGGCGCAGCCCGTAGCCCGGTTCGAGCGTGACGAAGGCTTCGTCCGCGGCCTCGGCGAGGCGCACGCGTTTGCGCGAGGCCAGGCGGTGGTCGTCGGGGACGACCAGCCGCAGGCGCTGTTCGTCGAGGCGGCGCGCCACGAGGTCCGGCGCGTGCGGGACCGGCGAGGTCAGGCACAGGTCGAGTTCGCCGGCCCGGAGCCGTTCGATCATGGCCTCGCCGTAGTTCTGGACCAGGGTGAAGCGGATCCCGGGGTGGTCGGCGCGGAAGGCGCGGATCAGGCCCGGCACCGTCTCGGAGCCCATGGTGTGGAGGAAGCCGAAGGCGACCTTGCCCGCCCGCGGGTCGGCGTCCGCCCGGACCGCCTCCGCCGCCCGCTCGATCTCGGACAGCGCCCGTTCCGCCGAGGTGAGGAAGGCGCGGCCGGCCGGGGTGAGCGCCACCGTGCGGCCCTTGCGGGCGAACAGCGTGACGCCCAGGTCCTGTTCGAGCCGCACCATGGCGCGCGAGAGCGTCGACTGCGGTACGCCCATCTCCTGTGCGGCCCGCGTCACATGCTCCTGCCGCGCGACCCCGGCGAAGTACGCGAGCCGCGGCGCGAGCAGCAGCGTGATGTCTTCTTCGTAACTGGCCTGTGACAGGCGAGCCCCTGAGCTGTGTTCATGCGCCATGGGAACGATTATCTCTCTTTCATGCATTGGACGCATGAAAAACGGCGGCCTACCGTCGACGTATGCCTCCTGCCAGTACCAAGGCGCCCACCACCGTGGGCGCCGCCTCGCAGTCCCTTGATCTCCGACTCGCCCCCGGCGCTCCCGGCTACCGCCGCATGAGCTTCGCGCTCTTCGCCGCCGGCATGGCGACCTTCGCTCTCCTCTATTCCACGCAGGCGCTGCTGCCCGCCGTCTCCGCCGACTTCGGCGTGACCGCGAGCGCCGCCAGCTGGACGGTGTCCGCGGCGACGGGCGCGCTGGCCCTGTGTGTCCTGCCGCTCAGCACTCTGTCCGAGCGTTTCGGGCGGCGGGCGGTCATGACCGTGTCACTGGCGGTGGCGGTCGTCCTCGGTCTGCTGGTGCCGTTCGCACCGAACCTGGAGTGGCTGGTGGCGCTGCGCGCCCTGCAGGGCGCGGCGCTGGCGGGACTGCCGGCCTCGGCGATGGCCTACCTCGCGGAGGAGGTCAGGCCCAAGGCACTGGTGGCGGCGATCGGCCTGTTCGTCGCGGGCAACAGCATCGGCGGCATGAGCGGCCGCATCGTCACCGGCTGGGTCGCCCAGGTCGCGGGCTGGCGCGTCGCGCTCGCCGCGGTCGGCGTGATGGCGCTGGCGTGCGCGCTCGTCTTCCGCGTGCTGATTCCCCGGGCACGGCACTTCGCGCCCGGTTCGCTCAGCCCCCTCGCCCTGGCGAAGACGGTCCGCGGGCACCTGTCCGACCCGCTGCTGATGCGGCTGTACGCGATCGGCGCGCTGTTCATGACCGTCTTCGGCGCGGTCTACACGGTGATCGGCTACCGCCTGGTGGCGGCTCCGTTCCACCTCCCGCAGGGCGTGATCGGCTCGATCTTCCTGGTCTACCTCGTCGGCACGGTCTCGTCCGCCGCCGCGGGGAAGCTGGTCGCGCGGCTGGGCAGGCGCGGCGCGCTGTACCTCGCGGTCACCACGACGGCCGCGGGCCTGCTGCTCTCGCTCGCGGACTCGCTGGCCGCCGTGCTGCTCGGCCTGGTCCTGATCACCGCCGGCTTCTTCGCCGGCCACGCCGTCGCGTCGTCCTCGGTGAGCCGGACGGCGAAGACGGGCCGCGCCCAGGCGTCGGCGCTGTACCAGTCGGCGTACTACCTGGGCAGCAGCGCGGGCGGCACGCTCGGCGCGATCGCCTTCCACGCCGGCGGCTGGTCCGGCACGGCGGTCCTCGGTCTGCTGGCGGTGCTCGGCGTCGTGTCGATCACGCTGTACGGGACGCACGCGGCGCGGGCCCAGGAGCGGGTTCTGGTGGCGGCCGCCTAAGTCCTGTCGGGTCGATCAGGCCGGATCAGTGAGTCGGGGTCCCCCCACGCCCGCACGGCGCAGGGGGAGGGTCCGGTGCGTGCAGATGCAAGGCGGAGGTGGGCGTACCTCCCGCGCCGGAGGCTGCGGGGCAGCCTGCCAGGGCACGCGAGCCCGGCAAGATCACCCGGACAGGGCCTGGGCGCACCGCACGGTTACGCCGCGAATACGTCCCCCGTCAGTGCAACTGACACCCCCCTTCGAGTGTCTCAACCGACAGACCGTCCCAACGGGAAGGCACTCGAAGGGGAGTTGGGGGACATGAGGGGCAGAATAGGACGTACGGGAGTGGCGCTCGGGTTGACCGGCATGCTGCTCCCGCTCGGTGTGGCACTCGGCAGCGGTACCGCGCACGCCGCTTCGTGCACCACCTCGACGGGCCCGTACCAGAAGCAGGTCGAGAAGTTCCTCGGCCGCCCGGTCGACGGGCGCCAGTCGGCGGCCGACTGCAAGGCCACCCGCGCCTTCCAGGCCAAGCACGGCATCACGCCCACGATCGGCTACGCGGGCCCGATCACCTGGCGCACGATGAACACGATGCTCGCGCAGCGTGCGGCGGGGAAGAACCCGAACAAGGCGGGCAAGTGCCCGGTGAACAAGGGCCGGATCGCCTGCGTCGACCTGACGAGGCAGCTCAGCTGGATCCAGGACGGCAAGACCCTGAAGTACGGCCCCGTCCCGGTGCGCACGGGCAAGAACGGCACGGAGACCCGCACCGGCGCGAAGAAGATCTACTGGCGCAACATCAACCACTGGTCGACGCTGTACCACGTACGGATGCCGTACGCGCAGTTCTTCGACGGCGGGCAGGCCTTCCACTCCACGACGAAGTCCATGTGGAACCCGCCGGGGTCCGGTGGCTGCGTGAACATGCGCTCCGCGGACGCGAAGGCATACTGGAACCTGTTGAAGAACGGCGACGACGTCTACGTGTACGGGCGCAAGCCCGGCACCTGAGCCCGTCGGCCACACGCCCTTCCACAGTCCCACGGGAGCGGCCCGGCCGCTCCCGGATTCACCGGCTCGGACCTGACTGTCAGTGGGCTGCGGTAGCTTTCGAACCGCTGGTGCCGATGGGTGACAGGGGTGGACCCGATGAGTGACCTCGCTACACAGGATCTCGACGCACGGCTGGAGCAGCACCGCAGGGAGCTGACCGGCTTCTGCTACCGGATGCTGGGCTCGTCCTTCGAGGCGGAGGACGCGGTCCAGGACACGATGGTCCGCGCCTGGCGGAACATCGAGAAGTTCGAGGGGCGTTCGTCGCTGCGCTCCTGGCTGTACCGCATCGCGACGAACGTCTGCCTGGACATGCTCAACGCGGGCAACCGCCGCGCACGGCCGATGGACCTGACGGGTCCGACCCCGGTCGCCCAGGCCCAGCTCAACGCCCGTCCGGAGATCACCTGGCTGGAGCCGGTGCCGGACGGGCGGGTGCTGCCGTCGGTCGTGGACCCGGCGGAGACCGCTGTGGAGCGGGAGACGATCCGGCTGGCGTTCGTCGCCGCGCTGCAGCATCTGCCGCCCAAGCAGCGTGCGGTGCTGATCCTGCGCGAGGTGCTCGCCTGGAAGGCGAGCGAGGTGGCCGAGCTGCTGGGCACGACGGTGGCGTCGGTCAACAGCGCCCTTCAGCGCGCCCGCGCGACGCTCGCCGAGCAGGAGCCGACGGCCTCCGACGCGGCCGACCCGCTCGACGAGGAGCAGCAGCACCTGCTGAACCGCTATGTCGCGGCCTTCGAGGGATACGACATGAAGGCCCTGACGGCGCTGCTGCACGAGGACGCGACGATGTCCATGCCGCCGTACGACCTGTGGCTGCGCGGGCACGACGACATCGTGGGCTGGATGCTGGGCGTCGGCGAGGTCTGCCGCGGCTCGCGGCTGGTCCCGACCGTGGCGAACGGCGTCCCGGCCTTCGCGCACTACCACCCGAGCCAGGACGGCGAGGGCTACGAGCCGTGGGCCCTGATCGTGCTGGACCTGCGGGACGGCAAGGTCGGGGGGATGGACTTCTTCCTGGACACCAAGCGCTGGTTCCCGCTGTTCGACCTGCCGGCGCGGCTGGACAAGTCCGGGGCACCGGCACAGGAGGCGCCCTAGGCTGCTTCGCCCAGCTCCACCAGCTCCACCAGCCCGACGAGGTCGAGCAGGGCGACGAGCTCGGGCGGGGCGTTCCGCAGGCGTATCCGGGTGCCGTGGCGGCGGGCGGTGAGCTGGAGGCGGGCGAGAGCGTCGACGACGGCCAGCGACGTCTGGGCGAGGCCGCCGACGTCGCAGACCACCACCTCCGGCCGGCACCCCCGCGCGTCACCGCCCGCCGTCGTGCCGTCGTCCCTGAGCAGGGCGCTCAACTCTTCGCACAGGCGGGGCGCATCGCCGGGGGCGACCCTCCCGGCGATGCGCATGACGATCGGCTGCATGGCGTCCACATGAGGATGACCGGCACCGCGGCCCGAACTCATCGCTGCGCGCGCGGCTCGCGGGTGCCGGACGCTCCCCGGGCTCAGGCGATCCGGTCGAGCACGATCGGGTTCGCCGTGAACGCCGTGCCAGCGGGCGCGATGTCGTACGCGCCCTCCAGCGCCCCCAGCGCGTAGTCGAACTTCTCCGGCGTGTCCGTGTGCAGCGTCAGCAGCGGCTCGCCCGCCGTCACCGTGTCGCCCGGCTTGGCGTGCATCTCGACGCCCGCGCCCGCCTGGACCGGGTCCTCCTTGCGGGCGCGGCCCGCGCCCAGGCGCCAGGCGGCGATGCCGATGTCGTACGCGTCGAGGCGGGTCAGGACGCCCGAGGACGGGGCCGTGACGACGTGCTGCTCGCGGGCGACCGGCAGGGTGGCGTCCGGGTCGCCGCCCTGGGCCGCGATCATCCGGCGCCACACGTCCATCGCGGAGCCGTCGGCCAGCGCCTTCGCCGGGTCGGCGTCCTTGATGCCGGCCGCGTCGAGCATCTCGCGGGCGAGGGCCAGGGTGAGCTCGACGACGTCCGCGGGGCCGCCGCCGGCGAGGACCTCGACGGACTCGCGGACCTCGAGCGCGTTGCCCGCCGTGAGGCCCAGCGGCGTGGACATGTCGGTGAGCAGGGCGACGGTCCGCACTCCGCTGTCGGTGCCCAACGCGACCATGGTGGAGGCGAGTTCGCGGGCATCCTCGATGGTCTTCATGAACGCGCCGGTGCCGACCTTCACGTCCAGGACGAGCGAGCCGGTGCCCTCGGCGATCTTCTTCGACATGATCGAGGACGCGATCAGCGGGATCGCCTCGACGGTGCCGGTGACGTCCCGCAGCGCGTACAGCTTCTTGTCGGCGGGGGCGAGGCCGTCGCCGGCCGCGCAGATGACGGCGCCGGTGGTGTCGAGGACGTTCAGCATCTCCTCGTTGGACAGCAGCGCGCGCCAGCCGGGGATGGACTCCAGCTTGTCGAGCGTGCCGCCGGTGTGGCCGAGGCCGCGGCCGGACAGCTGCGGAACGGCCGCGCCGCACGCGGCGACCAGCGGCGCGAGCGGCAGCGTGATCTTGTCGCCGACGCCGCCGGTGGAGTGCTTGTCGGCGGTCGGACGGGAGAGGGAGGAGAAGTCCATGCGCTCACCGCTGGCGATCATCGCGGCGGTCCAGCGGGCGATCTCCGTGCGGTTCATGCCGTTCAGCAGGATGGCCATGGCCAGGGCCGACATCTGCTCGTCGGCGACCTCGCCGCGCGTATAGGCGTCGATCACCCAGTCGATCTGCTCGTCGCTCAGCTCGCCCCGGTCCCGCTTGGTGCGGATGACGGAGATGACGTCCATGGCATTCCTCCAGAGTCGCTCCACGCGGCAGAGTTGGCTCTACGCGCATAGAGCAAGGTTATGGGAGCGGCCCTTCCACCGGAGCGGAAGGGCCGCGGGAAACAAGGGGTTACGACAGATGGCCCGGCCCGAACGCCTGCGGAAGCATCTCCGACAGCGGCAGGACTCCCGCCGGGGTGTCCAGCAGCAGGTCCGGCCCGCCGAACTCGTACAGCAGCTGCCGGCAGCGGCCGCACGGCACGAGCAGCTCGCCCCGGCCGTCCACGCACGTGAAGTGCGTGAGCCGGCCTCCGCCCGTCGCCTGGAGCTGCGAGACGAGCCCGCACTCGGCGCACAGACCGAGCCCGTAGGAGGCATTCTCGACGTTGCAGCCCATGACGGTGCGGCCGTCGTCGACGAGGGCCGCCACCCCGACCGGGAAGCCCGAGTAGGGGGCGTACGCGCGCGACATCGCCTCACGCGCCAGCACCCGCAGGGCCTCCCAGTCGAAGGCAGCCGCGGTCACTTGCCCTGGCCCCTGCGGTAGGGCAGGCCGTCCGCCTTGGGCATCCTCAGCCGCTGCGCGGACAGCGCGAGGACGAGGAGCGTGGCGACGTACGGAGCGGCGTCGACGAACTGGCTGGGCAGCTCGTCGGTCAGCGCGTACCAGGTGAACAGCAGCGCCGAGACCGCGGCCGAGATCACGGCCTGGAGGTACTTCTTCTTGTACAGCTGCCAGACCACGACGAGCAGCAGCAGGATCGCCAGCAGCAGCAGCATCGCGTGGACGTTCACCGCGCCGCCGCGCAGCTTGAGGCTGTCGGTGAAGCCGAACAGGCCGGCGCCGAGCGCCATTCCGCCGGGCATCCAGTTGCCGAAGATCATGGCGGCGAGACCGATGTAGCCGCGGCCGCCGGTCTGGCCCTCCTGGTAGATGCCGGTGGAGACGATCGCGAGGAACGCACCGCCGAGCCCGGCGAGCCCGCCGGAGACGACGACGGCGATGTACTTGTACTTGTAGACGTTGACGCCGAGCGACTCGGCGGCGACCGGGTTCTCACCGCAAGAGCGCAGGCGCAGGCCGAACGCGGTGCGCCACAGCACCCACCAGGTGCCGGGGACGAGCAGGATCGCCACGACGGTCAGCCACGACAGGTTGGTGATCAGACCGCCCAGCACGCCGGCGAGGTCGGAGACGAAGAACCAGTGCTTGCCCTGGATGTCGGCCAGCCAGTCGGAGAGCCCCGGGATGGTGATCCGGTCGATCGCCTCGATCCGCGGGGACTGCTTGGAGGAGCCGCCCTCGGCCTTGTCGAAGGTGAAGTTCGACAGGTAGCGGGTGAGGCCGGTGGCCAGGATGGTGATGGCGACACCGGAGACGATGTGGTTGACGTTGAACGTCACCGTCATCACCGCGTGCAGCAGGCCGCCGAGCGCGCCGCCCGCGATGCCGAGCAGCACGCCGGTCCACGGACCCCACTGGTAGCCGGCCCAGGCGCCGAACCAGGTGCCGAGGATCATCATGCCTTCGAGACCGATGTTGACCACGCCGGCCCGCTCCGCCCACAGGCCGCCGAGGCCGGCGAGACCGATGGGCACGGCGAGCTGGAGGGCGCCGGAGATCTGTCCGACGGAGGTGAGGTCGTCGGCGCCGCTGACCGTGCGGACCAGCGAGAACAGCAGCAGGCCGCCCGCGATGATCAGCAGGATGACGGGCAGGGACAGCTTGCGGCGGCCGCCGCCCTTCTTGGGCGCGGTGCTCGCCATCGAGACCGTGCTGGTGCTCTCCGTCATGCTGTCCTGCCTTCGTTCGCTTCTCCGCCCACTCGGCGCGCCGGTGCGGGCATCGTCGTCATCTGCGGGCCGGTGGCCTCGTGTGTGTCGCTCACACCGCCACCTCCTTGTTCTCACGGGCCTGGGCGGCGAGTTCCTCGCCGACCTTCTGCTGCTGCCGGCGCAGCCCGTACTGGCGGACGAGTTCGTAGGACACGACGACCGCGATCACGATCAGGCCCTGCATGATCGTGGCGATCTCCTTCTCGTAGCCCTCGAGGCCGAGGCCCTCGGCCGTCTTGTCCAGGAAGGCGACGAGCAGGGCGGCGAAGAAGATGCCGATCGGGTTGTTGCGGCCGAGCAGCGCGATGGTGATGCCGGTGAAGCCGACGCCGACCGGGAAGCTGAGGCTGTACGTGTGGGTCTGGCCCAGCAGCATCGGCATGCCCGCGAGGCCCGCGACCGCGCCGGAGATCAGCATCGCGGTGAGGATCATCCGCTTGGAGTCGACACCGCTCGCCTGGGCGGCGGACTGGCTGGCACCGGTGGCGCGCAGGTCGAAGCCGAAGCGGGTGCGGTTGAGGACGAACCAGTAGACGATGCCGAGCGCGAAGGCGACGAAGGTGAAGCCGTAGATGAATCCGCCCTGGCCCATGTCCAGGCCGGGGAACCAGCCGGACTCGGCGATCTCACCGGTCGTCAGGTCGTTGGATCCCGGCGGCTGCACGCCGAGGTTCCTCGGCAGGATCATCCAGGCGATCAGGCTGGTGGCGATGGCGTTCAGCATGATCGTGGAGACGACCTCGCTGACGCCCCGGGTCGTCTTCAGGACGCCCGCGATACCGGCCCAGAACGCGCCGACCGCCATGGCGACGAGCACGATCAGCAGGATGTGCAGCGGCCCGGGCAGCTCGACAGCGGCACCGACGACCGCCGACAGCATCACGGCGAGGCGGTACTGGCCGTCGACACCGATGTTGAACAGGTTCATCCGGAAGCCGATGGCGACGGCGAGGGCGGCCAGGTAGTAGATGCCGGTCTGATTGATGATCAGCACCTGGACGTCGGTGAACTCGAGCTGCTCCACCATGAGCGCGTACGGCTCGAAGGGGCTGCGGTCCGAGAGGATCAGCACCACGGAGGTGAGCAGGAAGGCCACGACCAGCGCGAGCACCGGGCCGGCCAGGCCCAGGATCAGCCGGTCCTTGTCGAACTTCTTCATCGGCCCTCACCGTTCTCAGGCTGCTGGGGTGCTTCGAGGTGGCCGGTGGCGGCGCCGGTCATGGCCGAGCCCAGCTCCTCGGGGGTGATCGTGGCGGGGTCGGCGTCCGCGACCAGGCGGCCGCGATACATCACCCGCAGGGTGTCGGAGAGCCCGATCAGCTCGTCCAGGTCGGCGGAGATCAGCAGGACAGCCAGGCCCTCGCGGCGCGCCTCGCGGATCTGGTCCCAGATCTGCGCCTGCGCGCCGACGTCCACACCGCGGGTGGGGTGGGCGGCGATGAGCAGCTTGGGCGCGTGGCTCATCTCGCGGCCGACGATCAGCTTCTGCTGGTTGCCGCCGGACAGGGAGGCGGCGGTGACCTCGATGCCGGGCGTGCGCACGTCGTACTCGCGGACGATGCGCTCGGTGTCCTTGCGGGCCGCCTTGAGGTCGAGCAGGCCCTTCCTGCTGTTGGGCGCCTCGGTGACATGGCCGAGGATGCGGTTCTCCCACAGCGGGGACTCCAGCAGCAGTCCGTGCCGGTGGCGGTCCTCGGGGATGTAGCCGATGCCGCCCTCGCGCCGCTTGCGGGTGGGCGCATGGGAGATGTCGGTGGAGTCGAGGGTGATGACGCCGCCGTCGGGGATGCGCAGACCGATCAGGGCTTCGATGAGCTCGGTCTGGCCGTTGCCCTCGACGCCGGCGATGCCCATGACCTCACCCTTGTGGATGGTGAAGCCGATGCCGTCGAGAACCTCGCGGACGACGCCGTCGGGGTCCGTCTCGGTGAGCCGCAGTCCGTCGACCGTGAGCATCGGGACGTCGGTGACCGTCGACTCGCGGGTCTCCGGCGAGGGCAGCTCGGTGCCGACCATCAGCTCGGCGAGCTGCTTGGTCGTGGTGGTCTTCGGGTCGGCGGTGCCGACGGTGGTGCCGCGGCGGATCACGGTGATCTCGTCAGCGACCGACAGCACCTCGCCCAGCTTGTGCGAGATGAAGATGACGGTCAGGCCCTCGGCCTTGAGCTCGCGCAGGTTGGCGAAGAGCGCGTCGACCTCCTGGGGCACGAGCACGGCCGTCGGCTCGTCGAGGATCAGGGTGCGGGCGCCGCGGTAGAGGACCTTGAGGATCTCCACGCGCTGGCGGTCGGCGACGCCGAGCTGTTCGACGAGGACGTCGGGGCGCACGCCGAGGCCGTAGGCGTCGGAGATCTCCTGGATCTTCTTGCGGGCGCGGGAGCCGATGCCGTACAGCTTCTCGCCGCCGAGGACGACGTTCTCCAGCACGGTGAGGTTGTCGGCCAGCATGAAGTGCTGGTGGACCATGCCGATGCCGCGCGCGATGGCGTCGGCGGGGCTGGAGAAGGTGACCTGGTCGCCGTCGACGGTGATGGAGCCCTCGTCGGGCTTCTGCATGCCGTAGAGGATCTTCATCAGCGTCGACTTGCCGGCACCGTTCTCACCGACGAGGGCGTGCACGGTGCCCTTGCGGACGGTGATGTCGATGTCGTGGTTGGCTACGACGCCGGGGAAGCGCTTGGTGATGCCGCGCAGTTCTACGGCAGCAGCCATCGGCAATGACTGACTGGACGCGTTGATGACGCACTCTCCTTGGGCGGGAAAGGGAGCCGGCAGGTCGGGGCGGGCGGCTGCTGGCGGGCAGGCGGGAAGGGCGGAGATCGGCGGGCAGGGGTGGGTGCGAAGTTATCGCGCCGAGGAGGGTTCTACGCGCGTAGCGATCCCGAATGGAGAAAACCGGTGGCCATAACTCGGTCCGGGGCCCGCGAGGGTGCGGGTCCCGGACCGAGTCCGTACGGGGGACCGGGTGGGCCCGGGCGCGTTACGGAGCCGTCTTGACCTTGATCGTGCCGGCGGTGATGTCGGCCTTGGCCTTGTCGACCGCGGCGATGACGTCGGTCATCTTCGTGAACGCCGGGTTGGACCGGGCCAGCGCGACGCCGTCGTCCTGGAGGCCGTAGCGGATCTCACCGGTCTGCGGCTTGCCGTCCTTGACCGACTTGATCAGGTTGAACACGGCACCGGAGACGTTCTTGGTCACCGAGGTCAGGATCTGGTCCTTGTAGGCGGCCAGGCCCTTCTGGTTGAACTGGTCCGAGTCGACGCCGATGGCCCACTTCTTCGCCTTGGCGGTCGCCTCGATGGAACCCGCACCGGCGAGACCGGCGGCCGCGTAGATCACGTCGGCGCCCGCGTCGAGCTGGCCCTCCGCGGCGGCCTTGCCGAGGTCCGGCTTCGAGAAGCCACCGAAGTCCGGCGGCTGCGTCAGGTACTGGACCTTGACGTTGACGTTCTTGTCGGTGTCCTTGACGCCCTGGACGAAGCCCGCCTCGAACTTCTTGATCAGCGGGGTCTCGACACCGCCGACGAAGCCGACCGTCTTGGACTTGGTCACCTTGGCGGCGGCGACGCCGGCCAGATAGGAGCCCTGCTCCTCGTTGAAGACGAGGTTGGCGATGTTCGGGCCGGTCTTCGAGGTGTCGTCGATGAGGCCGAAGGTCGTCTTCGGGAACTTCGGAGCCACCTCGGCGATGGCCGGGGCGTAGGCGAAGCCGACGCCGATCACCGGGTTGTTGCCGGCGCGGGCCAGGGCGGTGAGGCGCTGGACCTTGTCGGGGTCGCCCTCGCCCTCGCTGGGCTCCTGCTCGGTGCCCTGGATGTCGAGTTCCTTCTCGGCCTTCTCCAGACCGGCGAACGCGGCGTCGTTGAAGGACTGGTCGCCGCGGCCACCGATGTCGTAGGCGATGGCGGCCTTGCCGCCCTTGTCGTCCGAGCCTGCCTCGGACGACGTCTCGCTGCCACACGCGGTGGCAGACAGTGCGAGAGCCGCGGACGCGATGCCCACGGTGGCGATCCTGGTGATCCGGCGCACTGGGGGGCTCCTTAAAACCTGACCGAAAGCGCCACTTCCGGCGCTGGGTTCGCGGCGATCGTAACGCGCGTAGATGTCAGTTAAAGACCCGTTCATCAGTCGTTATCGGATCGTCGCGAACAAGCCACGCACCCAGTACGGCGTGCCGGGACGGGCGCCTGCGCCTCCGCGCCCCGGCGTGTCGCCGCCGGACGCCCGGCCGGACACCCGTGCGATGCCTGGTCCGGGCAGGTGGCTCAGGGGGTCCGCAGGCCCTCCAGCAGGGCCGCGGCGGTGAACAGCTCGACGCCGGCGGTGATGGCCTCCTCGTCGACGTCGAAGTCCCCGCGGTGCAGGTCACGACGGGTGGTGTCGCCCGGGGTCCGCACACCGAGACGGACCATCGCGCCCGGCACGTGCTCCAGGTACCAGGAGAAGTCCTCGCCGCCGAGGCTCTGCTCGGTGTCCTCGATCGCATACGATCCGCGCCGCGCGGCGTGCGCGGCGTGCAGCAGCTCGGTGACGGCCGGGTCGTTGACGACGGGCGGCACTCCGCGGATGTAGTCGATCTGCGACTTGGCCCGGTGCAGGGTGGCGACCTCGTCGATCGCGGCGTGCACCAGGTCGGGGGCGGCGCGCCAGCCGGCCAGGTCCAGGCAGCGGACGGTGCCGGAGAGCTCGGCGTGCTGCGGGATGACGTTGGGCGCGTGACCTGCCGTGATACGGCCCCAGGTGACGGCGAGGCCGGAGCGGGAGTCGACGCGCCGGGAGAGCAGGGCCGGGACCTCGATGGCGAGCTTCGCCGCGGCGGTGACCATGTCCGTCGTCAGATGCGGCCGGGCGGTGTGCCCGCCGGGGCCGTCGAGCGCGACCTCGATCCGGTCGCAGGCCGAGGTGATCGGGCCGGGCCGCAGACCGATGGAGCCGGCGTCGACCCGGGGGTCGCAGTGAACCGCGATGATCTTGCCGACGCCGTCGAGCACACCGCATTCGATCGCGTCGGCCGCGCCGCCGGGGAGCACCTCCTCGGCGGGCTGGAAGAGCAGCCGCACCGGCTGCGTCAGCAGGCCCTGCCGGTCGAGCTCGGCGAGCACCAGTCCGGCGCCGAGGACCGTGGTGGTGTGCACGTCGTGACCGCAGGCGTGGGCGCGGTCGGGCACGGTGGAGCGGTACGGGACCCCGCTCTTGGTGTCGGGGATCGGGAGGGCGTCGATGTCGGCGCGGATCGCGAACAGCGGCCGCCCGGGGGCGGAGGCCGTGCCGATGTCGCAGACGAGCCCGGTGCCCATGGAGAGGACCCGCGGCTTCAGGCCGGCCCGCTCCAGGCGGTCCTTGATCGCCGCGGTGGTACGGAACTCCTGGTTCCCGAGCTCGGGGTGCATGTGGAGGTCGCGCCGGAAGGCGACGAGCTCCGTACGCAGCGGCTCGGTCAGCCTGCCGGGCAGTACGGCGTCGCCCGGCAGCGCACCCATGGAGGGCGCTGCGTCTGCGCCGGGCGTCTCGGCTTCTTCGGACTCGCGGGACATCAACTGGTTCACCCAGTGAAGGGTATGCCCCTCACGGCCCCAACTGCCGTGCGATCAACAAAAGATCAGCCTCATAGGGGAAGAAAACCTGGTACGAGGCGCATAGTCGATTGTCGTTGTGGGTAAACTCACTCGCCCTTTTTGTCAGGTCGGCTCTGCTCGCGGACCCCGGTCCCGCCCCTTCAAGCGGGCGCCGCCAGCCGGTGCACATCCCGGGCCGTGCCCGTGACGACCGCCAGGAATCCCTGGGCGCGCGGCGATGCGCTCTCCTTCAGCCACTCCGGCGCGATGTCGCAGACCGCCACCTTGATCCCCGTGCCCGCGAGGGCCAGCGGAAGGGTGTGGACGACCGTCGAAGGAAAACTCAGCACCGTTGAGCCTATCGGGCCCCTGCGGGCGATCAGCTCCAGCGGCAGGTCGGGTCGTACCACCGCGAGGCCCGTCTCGGCGGCGAGCCGGTGCAGCTTGTCGGAGCTCTCCCTGCGGTGGGCGAAGTAGCGGGTGGCGCCGTGGGCGCGGGCGAGCGTCGCGACCGCCTCCAGGTACTGCTCCAGGTCCACCACGCCCGTCTCGACCAGCGAGGTCCCGACCAGGTCGGCGCCCCGGGTGAGCGTCGGGGGCCCGAAGCGCTCCCGCGTCCAGGCGAAGTCGTTCGGCGTGACGGTGATCCCCGGCGACGGCTCCACGGGCATCGAGGTGAAGACCTCGACGGCACGGGTGCGGGACGGGGCCAGCCTGCGCCGGGCCATGAACGTCACCGGTGCGAGCACCAGCTCGCGCGGGCCGCGGCGGCCACCGCGCCGGTGCCAGCGCACCAGCTGCTCCCCGCGGGTGACCTGCGCGACGAACTCCATGGTCGCCGTGCCGTCGTCGACCACGGTCAGGTGCTTGCCGCCGACGAGCGTCAGCAGCAGCTGGACGTAGCGGGAGAACGGGTCCCCGATGACGATCCGCTCGGCGCGGCGCAGTATCGGGCCGAGCTCGCGGATGGTCCGCAGGGGTGCGCCGGCCCCACCGCGCGCCTCCTGCCAGCGGACGGTGTACCCCTCGCCGCGTGCCAGCTCCGCCATGCGGCGCAGCTGGCCCCGCGACATGGGGTCGGTGGGCGACAGGACGACCACGGTGAGGTCGGCGGCCGGGGTCCGGGCGGCGTGGGCCCACTCCAGGACGTTCAGAAGCTGGACCGGGCTCTCGACGAACGCGAGATTCACTGGGGTTTCACCTCGTGATGCCGGATCGGCGTGCCCGGCGGGGCCGGGGTCTGGATGGATACGCCCGCCGCGCACCCGGCCGGGCCGGCCGGGTGCGCACGGCGCGTACGTGACCGCGTCGGCGCGGCGGGCCCGCCGGGCGCGGACGCCCGCGCCCGGTGCGGCGCTGCGGCAGGGGCCGGCCCCCGGGACGGGGCCGGGGCCGGGGTGTCAGACCGCGGCCGGCTCACGGTCGTCCGCCTCGGCCACGACGCCCGCCACGCGGCGCAGCTTCTTCATCGGGCCGAGCTCGCTCTCGTAGACCTTCTTGACGCCGTCGCCGAGCGACTCCTCCACCACGCGGATGTCGCGGACGAGGCGGGTGAGGCCCTGCGGCTCCACGGAGGCGGCCTGGTCGGAGCCCCACATGGCGCGGTCGAGGGTGATGTGGCGCTCGATGAAGGCGGCGCCCAGGGCGACGGCGGCGAGGGTGGTCTGCAGACCGGTCTCGTGGCCGGAGTAGCCGATCGGCACGTTCGGGTACTCGGCCTGCAGCGTGTTGATGACGCGCAGGTTGAGCTCCTCGGCCTTCGCCGGGTACGTCGAGGTGGCGTGGCAGAGCAGGATGTTGTCGCTGCCCAGGACCTCGACGGCGTGGCGGATCTGCTTCGGGGTGGACATGCCCGTCGACAGGATGATCGTGCGGCCGGTGGCGCGCAGGGCGCGCAGCAGCTCGTCGTCGGTGAGCGAGGCGGACGCGACCTTGTGCGCCGGGACGTCGAACTTCTCCAGGAAGGCGACGGCCTCGGTGTCCCACGGGGAGGCGAACCAGTCGATGCCGCGCTTCTTGCAGTGCTCGTCGATCGCGCGGTACTCGTCCTCGCCGAACTCGACGCGGTGGCGGTAGTCGATGTACGTCATACGGCCCCAGGGGGTGTCGCGCTCGATGTCCCACTGGTCGCGCGGGGTGCAGATCTCCGGCGTGCGCTTCTGGAACTTGACCGCGTCGCAGCCCGCGTCGGCGGCCGCGTCGATCAGCTTGAACGCGTTCTCCAGGTCACCGTTGTGGTTGATGCCGATCTCGCCGGTGACGTAGACGGGGCGGCCGGGGCCGGCGGTCTTGCTGCCGAGGGTGCGCAGGCGGGTGGTGCTCATGGGGGGTCTTTCCTTACTTCTCGGGGGACAGGGGGGTGGTTTCAGGGGTGTTGAGGTGCGGGCCGAGGAGCCAGGCGGCGATCTCGCGGATCGCGCCCTCCCCGCCGGGCGTGGCAGTGACGGCACGCGCGGCGGCCCGTACGGAGTCGTGCGCGCTCGCGACGGCCACGGGCCAGCCGACGAGGTGGAAGCACGGGAGGTCGTTGACGTCGTTGCCGACGTAGAGCACGCGCTCGGGCGCGATCCCCTTTTCCTCGCACCACTGCTTGAGGGCGAGGTCCTTGCGGTCGATGCCGTGCAGGACGGGGACCTGCAGCTTGCGGGCGCGGGCGGCGACGACCGGGTTCTGCTCGGTGGACAGGATCAGGAGCTCCAGTCCGGCCCTGCGCAGGTGGGCGACGCCGAGGCCGTCCCCGCGGTGGACGGCGACGATCTCGCGGCCGTCCGCGTCGATGAGGACCCGGTCGTCGGTCTGGGTCCCGTCGAAGTCCAGGACGACCGCGTCGACGTCCTCGCGTGCGGGCAGGGCGGCGGCGTCCAGCAGGGGCGCGAGCGCCCGGGCGCGGGCCAGGTCGTGCGGGTCGTCGACCTCCAGGACGCGGGCGGGGTCGGTGCGCACGAGTGCGGTGCGTCCGAAGAACCGGTGCCCGGCCTCGCGGAAGCCGGCGGCGTTCATCGCGTACGCGGCGCCGGTCTCCAGAAAGTCCTGGGGACGGTCCTGGCGGCGGGGCCGGAAGGAGGCGTCGTGGTTGACGCCGTAGCCGGAGCCGGTGGCCGTGGCGGTGTCGACAAGGACGGCGGTGGAGCCGACGGCCTGTGCCACGGAGGGGTCCGCCGCGTCGGCGGGCTCGCTCTCGCGCCACACGAAGCCGTGGAAGGGGGCGACGGTCACCGCACTGTCCGCCCCGTCCTCGACGACCGCGCGGGCGACGCCCTCGATGTCCTCGCGGGCGATGAACGGGCTGGTGCACTGCACGAGCAGCACCACGTCGACGCCGTCGCCGTGCACGGCCTCGTGCGCGTCCATGGCGTGCAGGACGGCGGACTCGCTGGTGGCGGTGTCACCGGCGATGGCGGCGGGCCTCAGCACGACCTCGGCGCCCGCGCTGCGCGCGGCGGCGGCGATGTCGGCGTCGTCGGTCGAGACGGCGACGTGCGTGACCAGCGGTGCGTCGAGGCAGGCACGCACAGCACGCGCGACGAGCGGCACACCGGCGACGGGCGCCAGGTTCTTGGCCGGCACGCCCTTCGATCCGCCCCGGGCGGGGATCACGGCGAGAACGGTCATCGGGGCTCCTGAACAGTACGAGTGCGGTCCGACCCCGAACGGGGCCACGTGCGGTCCGCGGGCGCTGGGCGGACGGTCCTGGGGCGGGCCGCCCCCTGGACGGCGGTGGGGGTCACAGGTCGCCCATTCGGCGGATCATCGGGGCCACGCGCTGGACGCCGTGGCGGTACGCGCCGCGTGCGGCCTCGCGGACCGCGTCGCGGACCACCCGGCGCAGGCCCGTGGCCTCCGCCTTCGGGGCCGCGCCGGGCAGCGCCGTGCCGTCGGGGGCGAGGTGGTGGCGGGCGAGGATGTTCGGCAGGTAGCCCGGTGCCGTGCTCGGCGTGTAGTACGGCGCGATCGGGCCGGGCCGGTCGGCGAGCAGCTTCGCGACCCGCGCACGCGCCTCGTCGAAGGCGCTCTCGTACGAGCCTTCGGCGGCGACGCCCTGCCGGGCCAGCCACTCGGCATCGGGCACCGGACGGTGACCGGCGTCGAGCCGGTCCCAGGACGTCAGCAGGCCGGAGCCGAGGAAGTGGTGGTTGCCCAGCACCTCGCGCACCCCGAGGTCGCTGAGGACCGCGGTGGGGATGCGGCGGTGAAGGGACTCGAGCGCGGCGGTCGAGGAGACCGTGACGAGCAGGTCGGTGCGGTCCAGGACCTCGCCCATGTTCCCGTACACGAGACGGAAGTTGGGCGGCAGTCCGCCGGGCAGCCGGTCCGCCAGCCTCTGGTACGGCAGCTCCTCCAGGTGCGTGGTGTGCTCGCCCGGCTTGGACCGGAGCTTCAGCAGCACCTCGCGCCGCGGGTGCAGTCGCGCGTGCTCGACGAGGCGGCGCAGCAGGTACGTACGGTCGGCGCGGCTCTCGGGCACGGAGGGCTGCGCGGCGAAGACGACGGTGTCGCGGCCCTCCTCCGGCTGGTACGGCGCGCCGCCGAGGAAGGGCAGCGCGGCCTCGGTGACGGCCGAGGCGTCGGCGCCGACCCCCTCGTACACGGCGCGGAAACGGTCCGCGTCGTGGCGGGAGTTGGCGAGGACGACATCGGCGCCGTGGCGCAGCAGCAGCCCGTCGGCGAGCTTCTCGTAGACGACGCCGACGTAGCCGGTGACGACGACGGGCCGGCGCGGGAGTCCCAGTGCGGCGAGGCCGTGCAGCATGGCCTGCACGCCGCCGCCGACGAGTGCGAGGACGACGATGTCGTACGGCCCGTCCTCGACCGCCCGCAGGAACTCGTTCCCCGTCACCTCGCGCATCGCGTCGGCGTGCACGCCCACCTCGGCGAGCTGACGGGCCGTCGGGGTGGCCCGGCCGCGCAGCAGGAAGCCGCTCAGCTCCACTGAGGTGCTCGGGGCGATGCGGTGCGCGGTGAGCGCACCCCATTTCCACCGGGTGTCGGAGTCGGCGAGTACGGCTACCCGTACGGCCTCACTGGTACGTGTTGGCACGTCGAGGACGCTAGGAAGGCATTTCGTTTCACGGCCCAACTCAACTGCAACAACGGGTTAACAGAGCGCCTACGAACGGGGCGAAGACCCCGGAATCGAGCCGGTTAACAAACTCGACGCTCTGCGTTCACCTTCCATCCCTCCGACAGTCGATACGAATGCCGCGCAGCGACCTAGCGTCGCGCAGGTGGTTAAGCTCTCCGTCATCGTGCCGTTCTACAACGTGCAGACATACGCCCCGGACACACTCAAAAGCCTGCAGGCGAACGCCCGCGAGGACTTCGAGTTCCTTCTCGTCGACGACTGCTCGACGGATGGAACTCCGGAGATCCTGGAGCGGGCGGAGCGCTCGGTTCCGGGCGCGGTCCTGATCAGACATGAGCAGAACGGCGGGCTCGCCACCGCCCGCAACACGGGTCTGGACGCCGCGCGCGGTGAGTACATCACCTTCCTCGACGGCGACGACTGGCTCGCGCCCGGGCACTTCGAGGCGCTGCTCGCCGCCCACGAGAGCCTCGGCGTCGACTTCGTCCGCACGGACCACGTCCAGTGCACGGCCCGCGAACGCAAGGTGCACCGGGCACCCGTCGGCCGGCGCGGCGAGGTCCTGCGGCCGCGCGACTGGATCCTGCCCGCCGACCGCTCCACCGGCGTCGACTACCCCTACGCATGGGCCGGGATGTACCACCGCAGGCTCGCCGACCAGGGGCTGCTGCACTTCACGCACGGGCTGCGCACCGCGGAGGACCGGCCGTGGATCTGGCGGCTGCACCGCGAGGCGGAGACGTTCGCGACCATCAGCCGGCTCGGAATCTTCTACCGGCGCGGAGTGGCTTCTTCCCTGACGCAGATCGGCGACATCCGGCAGCTCGATTTCATCAAGGCATTCGACCAGGTGCTCCAGGAAACGGCGAATGACCCGGAGGCCGACCGCCTTCTTCCCAAGGCCGTCCGTACATATTGTGCCGTCATTTCCCACCACTTGGGATCGATCGAAAGGTTCGAGCCCGCCGTGGCAAGGAAATTGCGCACCATGAGTGCCGCCGCCCTGAAGCGCATGCCGCAGGACGTTCTGGGCGAGGCTCTCGACTCGATGGACATCGAGCGCGCCTCCCGGCTCCGCCGGGTGCGCCGCCGCCCCGCCCCCCTCACCGTGGAGGCGGCGGCCTGATGCCCACCACCCAGATCTTCTACGCGTCCTCCCTGTACGGAGCGGCGACCGTGGCCGCCGCGATCGACAGCGGCTGCTTCGCCACCGCGAACCGGCGGCTCCTGCTCGTCGCGAACAACGCGACGACACCCGAGACCACGCCGTCGCTGGACGAGATGGCCGGCTTCGAGCGGCTGCGCGGCCGCTTCGACGGGGTGCTGTCGTGGAACGAGGCCATCGCCCCCTTCCACCCCGGCGGCTGGTCGCCGCGCCAGGACGACATCCCTCTGTGGGAGAGGTACCTGCGGCAGCTGTGGGACCTCGGCGACGACCGCATCGAGCTGGCCGTCGAGTCGATCCAGGTCGCGCCCGCGCTGGCGATCGCCCAGCTCTTCCCGGACGCCGCGCTCGACGTGTACGCGGACGGGCTGATGAGCTACGGCCCCACCCGCAACAA
Organism: Streptomyces sp. NPDC015127; assembly: GCF_043080095.1. Classification (NCBI taxonomy): domain Bacteria; kingdom Bacillati; phylum Actinomycetota; class Actinomycetes; order Kitasatosporales; family Streptomycetaceae; genus Streptomyces; species Streptomyces sp. NPDC015127. The sequence goes on along the minus strand of NZ_JBIBVE010000003.1, from coordinate 275,528 downwards.
GATCGACCCGTTGGTCGGCGAGCGCGTGCGGCGGCTGTTCCACCTGGACCTGGTGCCGGGTCTGAAGCCCCTTCTGCTGGCCGAGTACGGGGCCGAGCCGCAGCTCGTGCCGACCGAGGCGTTCGTCAAGATCGTCGCGGAACTGTCGGACGTCGTCCCCGAGGCCGTCCCCGGTGTCGGGGAGGGACCGGCGCTGCTTCTGGGCCAGTACCTGGCGGCGCTCGGCATCATCACGCCCGCGGAGGAGGAGGCGCAGCACCTGCGCATGCTGAAGGCCGTGGTCGGACTGGGCCACCGGAACGTCGTGTTCAAACCGCACCCGACGGCCCCCGCGTCCTGGACGCGGACGCTGGAGCGCGAGGCGGAGTCGCTGGGTGTCGAGCTCACCGTCGTGGACCGGCCGCTGCTCGCCGAGGTGCTCTACCGGCAGCTGCGGCCCGGCCTGGTCGCGGGCTGCTTTTCGACGGCGCTGTTCACGGCGGCCACGTTCTACGGCATCCCGGTCGCCCGGCTCGGCACGGAGCCGCTGCTTGACCGGCTCACGCCGTACCAGAACAGCAACCGGGTGCCGCTTACCGTCGTCGATGCGCTGGTCCCGGACCTCGCGGAGGGCGAGGCGGGCGCGCCGGCCGCGGCGGACGAACGGCTCACGGGGCTGCTGAGCGCGGTGGGCTTCGCGATGCAGCCGCAGATCAGGCCGGACCTGCGGCCGGCGGCGGAACGCTTCCTCAGCACGGCGCGCGACACGTCGACCATGCGCTACTTCAAGCGCCGCCGCCTGACGGTTCTGGGCCTGCCGGGCGGCGTCCCGGTCCCGCGCCACGCGGCGGTCCGCCGCGTGGTCCGCCGCGCGCGCCGGTTGAAGCGGGCCCTGACCTGACACGCCTGTTGGGGCTCCGCGCCAAGCCCCGCGCCTCAAACGCCGGCGGGGCTGGATTTTCCAGCCCGTCCGGGGCCCCTGCCGGCCCGCGTCACGCGCTGCTGAGCGACAGCTTCACCGCGAAGCCCAGGAACAGCGCGCCGGCCGCAGACGTCGCGCCGGCCGAGAGGCGCCTGCGGCGGCGGAAGGCCGCGGCCAGGCGCGTGCCGCCGAAGATCAGGGTCGTCAGGTACAGGAAGCTGCTGAGCTGGAGCAGGCTGCCCAGGACCAGGAAGGACACGGCCGGGTACGCGTACGACGGGTCGACGAACTGCACGAAGAAGGAGATCAGGAAGAGGATCGCCTTCGGGTTGAACAGGCTGATGATCAGCGCGCGGCGGTACGGGTTCTCCCCCGCGGCCGCCGTGCCCGCCGGCTCCTCGGCGCCTGCCTCGCCGCGCGCACGCCACATCGCCCAGGCCGCCCGCAGCATGCCGAACGCCATCCAGGTCAGATAGCCGGCGCCCGCGTACTTCACGATCATGAACAGCAGCGGAGTGGTCTGGAGCAGCGAGGCCGCGCCGAGCGCGGCGAGCGTCATGAGGATGGCGTCGCCGGTGAAGACTCCGGCGGCGGCCTTGTACCCGGTCCGGGTGCCCTTGCGGGCGGCGACGGACAGCACGTACAGCGAGTTCGGCCCCGGCAGAAGGATGATGAGGACGAGGCCCACGAGGTAGGTCGGCAGATCGGTGACACCCAGCATGAGGCGGAGTGTCGCACGAGGGTGCGACACTCCGCCTCGGCATTTCGTATGCCGGAAGATCAGAAGGCGTCGGTGGGGACGTACGTGCCCCAGACCTCCCGCAGCGCGTTGCACACCTCGCCCACCGTGGCGCGGGCCTTGAGCGCGTCCTTCATCGGGTAGAGCACGTTGTCCGTACCCTCGGCGGCCTTCTTCAGCGCGGCGAGCGCCTCGTCCACCGCCTGCTGGTCGCGCTCGGCGCGCAGCCTCGCGAGCCGCTCCGCCTGCTGGGCCTCGATCGCGGGGTCGACGCGCAGCGGCTCGTAGGGCTCCTCGGCGTCGAGCGTGAAGCGGTTGACGCCGACGACGACGCGCTCGCCCGAGTCGGTCTCCTGAGCGATGCGGTAGGCGCTGCGCTCGATCTCGTTCTTCTGGAAGCCGTGCTCGATGGCGTTGACCGCGCCGCCCAGGTCCTCGACGCGCTGCATCAGGGCCACGGCCGCCGCTTCGACGTCGTCCGTCATCTTCTCGACCACGTAGGAACCGGCGAACGGGTCGACGGTGGCCGTCACGTCCGTCTCGTACGCGAGGACCTGCTGGGTGCGCAGCGCGAGGCGGGCGCTCTTGTCGGTCGGCAGGGCGATGGCCTCGTCGAAGGAGTTGGTGTGCAGCGACTGCGTCCCGCCGAGGACCGCCGCGAGGCCCTGTACGGCGACGCGCACCAGGTTCACCTCCGGCTGCTGGGCGGTGAGCTGCACCCCGGCCGTCTGCGTGTGGAAGCGCAGCATCAGCGACTTCGGGTCCTTCGCGCCGAACTCCTCCTTCATCACCCGGGCCCAGATGCGGCGGGCGGCACGGAACTTGGCGACCTCTTCGAGGATCGTGGTCCGCGCGACGAAGAAGAACGACAGGCGGGGCGCGAAGTCGTCGACGTCCATGCCGGCGGCGACCGCGGTACGGACGTACTCGATGCCGTCGGCGAGGGTGAACGCGATCTCCTGCGCGGGCGAGGCACCGGCCTCCGCCATGTGGTACCCGGAGATCGAGATGGTGTTCCACCGCGGGATCTCGGTCCTGCAGTACTTGAAGATGTCGGCGATCAGCCGCAGCGAGGGCTTGGGCGGGAAGATGTACGTGCCGCGGGCGATGTACTCCTTGAGCACGTCGTTCTGGATCGTGCCGGTCAGCTTGTCCGCCGGAACGCCCTGCTCCTCGCCCACCAGTTGGTAGAGGAGGAGAAGGAGCGCGGCAGGGGCGTTGATGGTCATCGACGTGGAGACCTTGTCCAGCGGGATCCCGCCGAACAGCACGCGCATGTCGTCGATCGAGTCGATCGCGACGCCGACCTTGCCGACCTCGCCGTGCGCGAGGGGGGCGTCGGAGTCGTGGCCCATCTGGGTCGGCAGGTCGAAGGCGACGGACAGGCCCATCGTGCCGTGGGCGATGAGCTCCTTGTACCGGGCGTTGGACTCGACGGCCGTGCCGAAGCCCGCGTACTGGCGCATGGTCCAGGGCCGGCCGGTGTACATCGTCGGGTACACGCCGCGCGTGAAGGGGTACGCGCCGGGCTCGCCCAGTTTTTCGGCCGGGTCCCAGCCCGCCAGGTCCTCCGGCCCGTAGACCGGTTCGATGGGCAGTCCCGACTCGGACTCGCGCGCCATGTGACTGTGCCTCCCGCTAGAACTTCGGACCGGAATCCCGGAGCTACTGACTGGTAACGACCCTCGCGACGGACTGTAGCGGTGAGCGTGCGACGGGGTGGAGGGCCGCGCGCTGGGACCTTGCTCACAGCCCCTTCGTGTCGACCTCGTCCCCCAACTGTTACCCCCATGATGCGCGGGATCGCGCAACCGGGCGGGGAGGGAATCTGTCTCACCAGGCACAAGGACAAAGAGGGCGATCATGCTCAGGGGGGCGATCATGTTCAGAAGAGACGTGGCGGTCAGAACGCTGGCCGCGGCGGCCGCGATGACCGTGGCCGTGGTGACGGCCGGCTGCACGGCACAGGCCGCGACCAAGGAGCCGCGGGCCACGGCCACGCCGAGCGCGGCACCCACGACCACCACGCCGACGCCGTCGGCACCGGCCGAGCCGTCCGAGAAGCCGTCGGCGTCGCCCGCCACCTCCGCTCCCGCGCCGAGGATCCTCATGGCTCCCGGCGCGAAGGGCGAGCAGGTACGCGAACTGCAGGCCAGGCTGGCGCAGATCGGCTGGTTCGACGACAAGCCCACCGGCACGTACGGTCCGCTCACCACGACCGCCGTCAAGGGCTTCCAGGGCAAGCGCGGCCTGCCCGCCACCGGCAGCACGGACGAGGTCACCTGGCAGAAGCTGCTCGGCATGACGACGAAGCCGACCCGTGACGAGCTGGACGGCAAGGAGGTCGAGAAGCCGAAGGCGAAGCCGGACCCGCGGTGCATGACGGGCCGCGTGATGTGCATCAGCAAGACCACGCGCACGCTGTCGTGGATGATCGACGGCAAGGTCCTGTCGACGATGGACGTCCGCTTCGGCTCGCAGTACACGCCGACCCGCGAGGGCACGTTCAACGTGGGCTGGAAGTCCCGTGACCACGTCTCGACGATCTACCACACGCCCATGCCGTACGCGATGTTCTTCAGCGGTGGCCAGGCGGTCCACTACTCGTCCGACTTCGCGGCCCGCGGCTACAACGGCGCCTCGCACGGCTGTGTCAACGTGCGGGACAAGGGGAAGATCGCGGCGCTGTTCGACCAGGTGCGCACGGGCGACAAGGTCGTCATCTACTGGTGAGGTGCCTCGCGAGGGCGAGGGCGAGGGCTTCGGGCGGGGGGCTTCGGGCCGGAGAGCCGGGGGCTTTGAGCCGGGGCTTCGGGCCGGAGCAGAGAGGGCGCGGGCGGGACCGGGGGAACGTGTCCCGCCCGCGCCATGTGCGCTGAGCCGTAGGTACGGGGGGAACCCCGGCTCTTCGCGCGGCCGATGACCAGTCGGCTCACTTCTTACTGCGCCACCGGCCGAAAAAACGTCACACCACGTTCAGCCGGGCAGAAATTCGCAGGTCAGAGGATGTTCGTGGGCCGGCTCAACGAGGCAGGCCCGCTCGCCGAAGCGGTCGGGGCCACGGTGACCACCGAGTCCTGCGGGACGAGCGTCCAGGAGATGGGCGGGACCTCGACGGGGTCGGCGTCGTCGGAGCCGGCGCCGCCGGAGTCCTCGCCGCCCGCGTCACGCTCGCCTTCGCCCTTGCCGTCTCCGCCGCCGGAGCCGTCGCCGTTGCTGTCGCCGCTGCCCTTGCCGCCGCCGGTGGCCCGCTCGGGGCCGAGCAGCCGGTCGCAGAACCGCTTCACGCCGTCCGCACCGTTCGCCAGCTCGTCCAGGCGCTCCTTGCGCTCCGGGGCGATGGTGCCGTTGCGATAGTCCTTGCACGCCTCGACCGACGTGCGCCGCAGCTCGGCGTCCCGGCCCCCGCCCGCGCCGGGCGTCGCCTGGCTGCCGTCCGTACCGCCGGTGCTCGCCGTGCCGTCCGGGCCGGAGGGCGAGCCGGAGGGGTCACCGCTGAGCGACGGAGGCGCCGGGGGCGTGCCGGCGCCCGGGGACGTGGACGCGCCGCCGGTGGCCCCCTGTGTCTCGGACGTCAGGGGGCCGGGGGTCTGGGCCACCGAGACGGATGACTCGGGCAGCGGGTGCTCGTCGCCGCCGAAGGGAGCGGGCAGGACGCCCGTACCGGCCGCGACCGCCACCCCGCCGAGCGCGAACGCGGCCACCGCCGCGGCGAGCCCGAAGCGCACGGGGCGGCCGAAGCGCAGCCCGAAGGCCGGCACGGCGGGCCGGGTCAGGCGTGCCGTGCCGAAGAGGTCACCCGCGGGTGCCGCCGCATCGGCTCTGGCCTTGCGGAACGCGGCCATGGCGGCCGCCTCGCCGGGCAGCTCGCCGTCGTCGTAGCGATATCCGGGACCGGCGGCGCCGTCCAGGACCTCGAAGAGCCGTGCGGCCTGCGTACGGGCGTGTTCGTCGGTGGCCTCGACAGGCTCACCGCGCAGCAGCTGCTCCGCCGCGTCCCTGTCAAGCCACTCGTACCGCTCGTCGGCCATCACATGTCCTTCTGCGTCCGCGAGCGGGAATGCGTCACACCGGCCGGCGTCGTCGCGCCGCGCCGGCGGCCGCGCTGCGGGGGCACTCCGTCGAGTTCCGGAGCGGGTTCTTCCTCCCCCGCGGGCGTCGGAAGGCCGTCGGCCACCTGCGGCTTCGTCCCGTCGTCGGCGAAGTGGCCGCCCTCGTGGAGCAGTTCGGCAAGCCGCTTCAGCCCGCGGTGCGCCGCGGTGCGTACGGCGCCGGGGCGCTTGCCGAGCGTCTGCGCGGCGCTCTTCGCGTCGAGCCCGACGACGACCCTCAGGACGACGGCCTCGGCCTGGTCCTGCGGCAGCTGCGCGATCAGCGCCATGGTGCTGTTGGTCGTGATCGACTCCATGGCCTCGGCGACGGTGTCGGACTCGGCGGGCTTGCCCGTCAGCTCGGTCTCGTCCCCGCCGACGGCGGGCCGGCGGCCGCGCATCCGGATGTGGTCGAGCGCGCGGTTGCGGGCGATGCGCGCGGCCCAGCCCCGGAACCGGTCGGCGTCACCGCTGAAGCGGTCGAGATCGCGCGCGATCTGCAGCCACGCCTCGGACGCGACGTCCTCGGAGTCCATCTCGCCCACGAGCGTGCGCACATAGCCGATCAACCGCGGGTGCACGGCGCGGTACACAGTCCGGAAGGCACCTTCGTCCCCGTCCTGAGCCGCGAGCACCGCGGCGGTCAACTCCGCGTCGTCCCCCAGCACTACCTCAACCTGTCTGAATCGCAGCTGGTCACCACTGCCGCGCCACCCTGCGCGAACCAGCACGCTACGTCGTCGTCCGGGTGCACGTCCATGCCTAGTACAAGCGGCAACAACCTAACAATGCAGCGCGGTGTGACAGAAAACGCACGCACGGCGCTGAGAGAAGTACGGGGTACCACTGCGACCCCGTCCGAAGCGACGACCGGGGCCTCTCCTGTGGGGGGTGGCGGCCCCGGTCGTCCTTCTTTCCGCCCCTGCCCGGGCCTGTCGGGGGGATGGCTGCGGCTCCGGATCTGTAATGGATTCGATACGCAACGCGGCGCTCGCCGCGCCTCTCGCACACGTACTTCTCACTCACCGGCCATCTGCCGGTCACCTTCTTCGCACCGGACCACCACAGGCCGGGGGCTCGCGGCGGGTCCGTCCGACCCCGTCGGTACGGTCGCCTCATGACCCACGACGTCGACCTGGTCCGGTCGCTGACGGCGGCCGCCGAAGGCCGTGAGCATGCGGGGAGTTCGCCCGCGGCTTCGCGGCGCACTGGGCGGGCGACGCGCTCGGCGAGGGGCGCCTGACGCAGGAGGACCCGCCCGTGCGCATGCGGCCCGACATGGCCGACACGAGCAGGGCGGCGTGGCAGGACTGGCTGGACCGCACCTCGCTCGCGTTCGTCGAGATCGTCCTGTCGGAGTCGCTGCACGCGCCCGACGACCTCGTGGACGTTCTGGACGCGCTGGAGGAGGAGCACCTCGCCGGGCTGGAACGGCACGGTGTCCGACTGCCGCTCCCGGCGTCCCCCCTGGGGGAGGAGCCGGTCAGCGGCCTGGCGGCGCTGCGGACGCTGATGCCGCCGCCCCTTCGCGTCGACCATCGACGGACCACGCCGGCGGCAGCAGCGCCTTCAGCGAGGCGGGGTCCGGCACGCGTCAGCCGATGGCGATGCGCGGGTTCGCCGACGGCTTGACCCAGCCCATGAACCGGTCCATCGTCGCGCGCGGCACCGACACACAGCCCGCCGTCGCGCCCTTGCCGTTGACGTGCAGGAAGATGCCCGCTCCGCGGCCCGGCACGGCCGGCCAGCGGTTGAAGTTGATGACCAGCGCCTTGGCGTACTGCGTGGGGTAGTTGATCAGGTGCTCGCTGCCGCGCTCGCCGGACTCGGTGAGCGGGAAGTCCGCGCCCTCCGCCGTGTGCATCTGGTTGTAGTACTTCGACTCCGGGTCCTGGACCCACCAGTGGCTGTCGTTCACCTTGGTGTACGGCATCGCGGTGCCGCTGGACTCCACACCGAAGCCCTCGGTGATCGTGTACGTGCCGGTGGGCGTCGTGTACGTGCTCTGCTTGCGCGTGGCACCGTCGGTGACGCCGTTGGAGCCGACGCGCCCGGCGCTCGTGGAGAACTGCGCCTTCCAGCCGGAGGAGCCCTTCTGCCAGGCGGTGACCGTGGCGTACGAGCCGCTGGCCTTGACGGTGATGACCTGGGTGGCGTTGCCGACGTTCACGGGCACGGGGAAGTCCGGCGCCGAGGGGGCGGTCGACCGCTCGCTCGTGGACCCGCTGCCCGAACCGGTCCCGGTGGCCGTCGCCTTGGGGGCCGCGCTGCCCGACGCCTTGGCGGAAGCGGAAGGGGAGGCGGACGCGGACGCCGAGGGAGACGCGGAGGCGGAGGCCGAGGCGGACGGACTCGGCGACGCGGACGCATCCTTCGCGTCGTGGTCCCCGTGCGTGGCACCGGGCGCGACGGAGGCGGCGGAGCCTGCGGGCTCCTGGTCTCCGCACGCGGACACCAGAGTGATCGCACCGACCACGGCCAGCACGGACGCATACCTACGGGAAGAGCGCAGCACGAGAAATCCTTGGCTCGTCGGAACAGCGCGGCGGGGCAGGGCCGCGCATGTCAAGGCGGCCGGTTATACAGGGCCCTTCGGCTGATTTCCAGGCACCGGACATAGCGGACACGGGGTCGAGTGCTTCGCTGTCGGTGGCCCGGGGTACCTTCCGGGATCATGAGCTTCCACATGCATCTGCGGGCCGTGGCCGAATCCGAGGTCCAGGGCCGGGACGTCGCCTGGCTGCTGGACTTCATGGGTGCGGCCTGGGACGGGGACGTGCACAAGGCCGAGTACGCGGCGGGCATCGCGGAGTCCATCGAGAAGGACTTCCACACGGTCAACGAGCTGTGCGAGGCGGGCTCGGGGCACCCCGCGGGCGGCGCGGCGTGGGAGCTGCCCATATTCGGCGGCCGCGTGCTCCACGACCCGGCGAGCCCGAAGGCCCCGCTCGCCCTGCTCACCGCGGCCGAGACACGCGCGGCAGCAGCCTTCCTCACGGACGTGCCGTTCGCGACCCTGTGGGAGTCGGCCGGCGCCAGGATCCACGCATCCTTCGGCCCGGCCTGGGCCGAGGAGGTGGTCCGCGGCATCTACGAGGGGCACCACAGGGACCTGGCCACCTTCTACGGCCGCGCGGCGGCGGACGGGCGGGCGGTGATCAAGGCGTTCTGGTACTGAGGACTCCGGCTCCCCGACCGCGGGCCCCTGCCTCCGAGCGTTCCGGACGCCCCCGCGCTCAGCGCCGCAGGCCGGCGGGAAGCTCGATCGTCCCCTCGGACGCGCCCTGGTTCTCCTCCCGTACGTCCTGCTCGTACGCGATGTCCTGGCCGCCCGCGTACGGGACGAGGAAGCCGAACGCGAACCGGTGGCTCTTGATCCGGTACGTCGTCGCGTCCAGGACCAGCACCTCCTCCAGGCGGGAGAGCGTCAGCTGCTCCTTGTTCACCGGGACACCGGCCTTGCGGAGCTGTTCGGCGGTGGGGTCGAACTCCCGCTCCGCCTTCTTCGCCCACGCCCGGTCGCGCACGGCCGACAGCTTCTGCCGCTCGCTCGCGACCCGCAGTTCGACGGTGCCGCCCGCCTCGGTCACCGTCACGTCGTCGCCTGCCGCCTGCGCGTACGCCCGGAACTCCGCGACGACCGCGACCGGGTCCTCGATCTTGTTCCGCATCTCGGGGGCGGAAGCGGGCGCGTCCTTCCAGGCCGCGTCGCCCTCCTTGACGTACGCCGTGTCGTCGACGACGTAGATCTCCTCGTTCCGCTTCGTCCCCTTGCTGCTGGTGCTGACGCCCTGGGAATGCAGCGCCTCCGGGTCCATGCCGCGTCGGACGGTGGCGCGGTAGGTGGCATCGCTCTTCTGCCCCTGGAAGGTCAGCCCCTCCTGCCCGGTGACGGAGAAGGTCCATGCACGGCCGTCGGCCATCGCCTTCTCGGCGAGGTCGAGGAAGTCCTCGGGGGACTCGGGCGTCTCTGGTGCCTTCGTGGATGCCTCGGCGGACGGCGTCGCCTCGGGGGCCTTCGCGCCCCCCGCGTCCCCCTCCTCCGCACCGCACGCGGCGAGCGCGAGCACGAGCGGGAGAACGAGCGCGGCGGTACGGCGACGAGTGCGCATGGACCTCTTCCTTACGTCAGGCGGGGCGCGGACTGTACAGCAGCGGTCAGCCCGCGATCACGCCGACGCCCATTGCGCGCGAACCGGCAGGAATGCCCCCCAACTCGCACCACACGGTCTTGCCTCCCGGCCCCTGCTCCACGCCCCACCGCAGGGTCAGCGCGTCGAGCAGCGCGAGGCCGCGGCCGGTCTCGTCATCGGCGGCGGCCCGGCACAGGACGGGCAGGGCGCGGGGGTCGGGGTCGGTGACCTCCAGCCGCGTACGGTCCCCCTCGCACGCCACCCGGACCGTCACGGGGAGACCCTCACCCAGGTGCCGGACGACATTGCCGAGAAGCTCGCTCGCGCAGAGCTGGAGGTCGGCGCACGGCCCGCCCACGTACGCACGCAGAGCGCGGCGCACCTCGGACACGTCCTTGGGGGTGGCCAGGAGGTGCAGGGTCAGGGGTGACCGCATCACGCAACTCCCTTGCGCAGGGCGGCGACCAGCGCCCGGGCGGTGAGCAGGTTGCAGTTGCCCAGCGCGATGAGCGGCCGGGTCGGGTAGCGGGCGGCGAACGTCGGCAGGTCGACGCCGAGGGACGGCAGCGTGATGCCGTGCTCGGCGAGCGCGGCCCGCAGATCGGCGGCGCAGTCGTCGGCTTCGGAGTGGTCGTGCATGAGCGGTTCACACCTTCCAGTGCGCTGTGTGACGAACTGCTCACACCCTGACGCGGGCCCGCGTAGCGTGGAAGGGGTTCGGGCACCCGGCCCTGAACTGCACGTATGCGGGGCACAGTTGGTACGGGCCGGGGAACGCCGGGTAGCGGGCGGTAACGGCACCAAGGACGGTGAACGATGGGGCAGCGCAAGGACATCGACGGATCGGCGAGCGTCCCCACCTTCTACGGCAGTGAGTTGCGGTGGAAACGGGAGGAGGCGGGCCTCACCCTCCAGCAGCTGGTCGAGGGCAGCTTCTACGGCCCCAGCCACCTCAGCGAGATCGAACGCGGCACGCGCCGCATGCCGGCGGAACTGGCCGAGCACGTGGACAAGGTGCTCGGGACGGACGGCTTCTTCCGGCGGCGCTGCGAGGACGTGCGGAGGGCGAAGCGGCGGGGCCACGCGAGCTACTTCGAGCGGGTGCTGGAGGCGGAGAAGCACGCCAAGGCCATCGAGGAGTGGTGCCCGACGCTGATCCCGGGCCTGCTCCAGACCGACGTCTACGCGCGGGCGCTGGTTCGGGCGGCCATGCCGCTGGCCCCGGACGAGGAGGTGCAGGAGAAGGTCAGCGCCCGGCTGGCACGGGCCCGCCTCTTCGAGGACAACCACAAGACGCCGATGTACTGGGCGATCCTGTCCGAGGTGCTGTTGCGCCAGCCGATCCTTCCCCCGGAGCAGACAGCCGAGCAACTGGAGCACATCGCGGCGCTGGCACGTCGCCGCCGGATCGTTCCCCAGATCCTTCCGTGGAACTGCGGGCCGCACCCTCTCATGATGGGCATGGCCAAGGTCATGACCTTCCCCGACGCCCCTCCCCTGGTCTACTTGGAGTCACAGCACAGCGGGGACACCATCGACGATCCGGCCCTCGTGGAGGAGTACCGCAGGTCGTACGATCTGCTCAGGGCCGCCGCATTGCCGCCGGAGGCGTCCCTCGCCCTGATCGAGGAAGCGGCTGAGGATGTTCGAAATGGCAAACAGCGGGATTGACTTGAGCACCGCCGTCTGGCGCAAGAGCAGCTACAGCAACGGCACCGGCGGTGACTGCGTCGAGGTCGCCGAGGCGTTCCCCGGCGCGGCCACCTGGCGCAAGAGCACGTACAGCAACGGCGACGGCGGAGACTGCGTCGAGGTGTGCGACGCCCACACCGGCGTCGTCCCCGTCCGCGACTCCAAGGTCCCGAGCGGCCCGGTCCTCACCCTTGCGGCCCCGGCCTGGTCGTCGTTCGTGACGGCCTTGAAGGACGGGGCCGTCGGGGCTGCGTAGGCGAAGCTCGGGGGCTGCCGTGCCCGGCCTGGGTCGCGTGATGCCGGGCCGGGCCGGATTCATCCGCCGGTCAGCCGAGCGCGGCGGCGAACATGCCGGGCTCGTAGGAACCTCCCCGCTGGTGCACGATCACGGCGAGCCGGTTGGCCGCGTTGATCAGGGCGACCAAGGCGACCAGCGCGGCGATCCAGTCGTCGTCGTAGTGCTTGCGCACCTGGGCCCAGGTCTCGTCGGACACGCCGTGGTGGGCGTCGGCGAGCCGGGTGCCCTCTTCGGCGAACGCCAGCGCGGCCCGCTCGGCCTCGGTGAACACGGTGGACTCGCGCCAGGCGGCGACCAGATGGAGCCGGACCGCGGTCTCGCCCTCGGCTGCGGCCTCCTTGGCGTGCATGTCGATGCACCAACCGCAGCCGTTGATCTGGCTGACGCGCAGCGACACCAGCTCCTGGGTGGACTTCGGCAGCGGCGACTGGTGGATCACCATGGCGGCGCCTGCGAACCGCTTGGCGAACTTGAGGCCGATCTCGTTGTCGAACATGTCGAATCGGGCGTCCATGACTGCGTCCTCACTTGTGGTGGTGATGCACTGACGAACACCAGATGCCGGCGACCCGCTCCCTGTGACGGAGCGGCGGCGTGACGTACGTCACCGCTCATGGATGTCACAGAGCCGCGGGGACCGGCGTCTTGTGCGCGTGTCGCCGTCGAGAGCGAACAGGCAGGAGCAGCCGGTGAAGAGCGAGCACAGCGAGCGCACAGAGGACACGGCCGGGCAGCTCGCCGACGGCGGACGCACGGATCCCACGGACCCCGCCACCGACGCGTTCGTCGCCCATCGCAACCTGCTGTTCACCGTCGCCTACGAGATGCTCGGCTCGGCCGCCGACGCGGAGGACGTCCTGCAGGAGACCTGGCTGCGGTGGGCGGGCGTCGACCTCGGCACGGTGCGGGACCAGCGTGCGTACCTGGTCCGGATCACCACCCGCCAGGCGCTGAACCGGCTGCGAACGCTCGGCCGCCGCCGGGAGTCCTACGTCGGTCAATGGTTGCCCGAGCCGTTGCTGACCGCCCCGGACGTGGCCGAGGACGTCGAGCTGGCCGACAGCGTCTCGATGGCGATGCTGCTCGTGCTCGAGACGCTCACGCCGACCGAGCGGGCGGTGTTCGTGCTGCGCGAGGTGTTCGACCTCGGGTACGACGAGATCGCCGAAGCCGTCGACAAGAGCCCGGCCGCGGTCCGCCAGATCGCGCACCGGGCACGGGCACACGTCGCGGCGCGCCGGCCGCGCGGGGTCGTGTCCCCGACCGTGACACGAGACGCGCTCGACGCGTTCCTGCGGGCGACCGAAACGGGCGATCTGCAGGGCCTGCTCGACATCCTCGCGCCGGATGTCGTCCTGATCGGTGACGGTGGCGGAATCAAGCAGGCCGTCCTGCGGCCGGTCGTGGGGGCCGACAAGGTGGGCCGCCTGATGGTCGCCCGGATGGGCAGGATCGCCGCGATGGGGTCGCTGCGGCCGGCACAGGTGAACGGCTACCCGGCGCTGGTTCTCCGGCTCGACGGCGAGATCGACACCGTCGTGGCGGTGCGCATCGACGACGGCCTCATCACCGGGTTCTACGCCGTGCGCAATCCCGAGAAGCTGTCCCACATGCAGCGCGAGACGGCCCTGCGCCGCTGAGCCGGGGGCGGCCCCGGGGCCATGCCCTGGTCAGCTGTCACGTGTGGAGGTACACCGTGCATTCCCTGCCCGTCGGATGGACCAGGACGCCCACCGCCCCGTCTGCGACCCGGAGGTACCGGTCGTCCTCGTCGTCCTCGCTCCAGCCGTGGTCCCCCGCGAAGACCTGGACACCGACGAGGGCACTGTGGGGGGAGGAAGCCGGGCGCAGTCCACTGCGGGAGACGAAGCCGGACACCTCGGAGCAGGGCATGAGCAGCACCGCGGCCATCGGGTACTCGTCGTCCTCGGACCAGGCGTAGTACCCGACGACCTCCGTCGACTCCGGCACGACGATGTCGAAGTCACGGAACGCCTGGGCGGCGCTCACATCGGTGTGCGTGCCCGGGAAGGCGCCCGGGAAGTGCTTCTTCGGCTCCTCGCCGCACGAGGCGAGCACCGGCACTGGCAACAAGCCCAGGAGCAGGCCCGCCACGGTGCGCCGGACGGCACCGATGCGCATCGCACGCCACCACTCAATCCATCGGGAAGAAGTCCGGCTCCGGGAACAGTCTCGCGATCGAGAACGGCTCGAACTCCGGATCCGCCAGCACACGGTAGACGAATTCGGAAGTGGACATGCTCACTTGGTGCCAGGGGTGGTCATGTCCCCTGGTGTGGTGTAGCGGCGGGCAGCTGTTCTCTGCCCTGGTTGGTCAGCAACCTGTCGCGGTGCCCGTCGCGTCAAGTGGTGATGGCATGGACCGTCGCGTGCGCCGGGCCAGGAAGCGGTTCGCGAAGAAGGTGATCCATGGGCTATTTGCGGCCCGACCGCGATCGGCCGCTGTGGTTGCGGTACTTCGCTGCCGTACCGACTCACGCCTCGTGAAGAGCGGCCGCCGACGACTGACACTTGAACGTGTTCAAATTCCGTGCCAGGGTACGGCATGAGTTCCTGAGCCCATCGGTCTCGCACGAGGCCTGCGGAACCCGCTAGGGGTGGAGTGTGTTGCGTTCCTGTCGTACTGCGCTGATCTTGCTCGCCATGGCTCTCGCCCTGACGGCCTGCGGCAGGTTCACCGTCATGCCGCCGCCCGACGGCGAACCGGTCGTTCTGAAGCCGGCCGAACTTGCGACCACGTGGACCGATGCCGACGGCGGCACCCTCACGCTGAAGCAGGACGGGACGTTCATCGCCGATAAAGTCTGCCTCGCCGTCGGCTGGTACGACAGTTTGGCCTGGTCCGGAACAGGCACCTGGGAGCAAGGCGCCAACAAGAAGCAAAGCTTCGTCGGTGTGACCTTCGACGCCGATCACCCCGAAACGGGTGAGCGGGAGCCCGACGCCTACGCCGCCTTGAGGCAAGGCAAGGTCCTGAAGCTCTGGGTCGCCGTCGGCGATCCGGACAACGATTATCCGAACTGCGTCCTGACCAGCCCGGCGAGTTGACCTGGTTGCCGCGCGGCCGGGTGAGCTGCACATGGTCCGGCATCGCATTGCGGTGTCCGCTGCACCGTTCGCCGCGGAGACTCATGGAACAGCACTCGTCGGCGCTGCACCGACGGCTGGGTCTTGGCGTCGAGGGTAGGCTCGGCTGCCGGCTTCCCGGCGGCCTCCGCCGGCCCTGGGAGACGAGACCTCCGCCACCTGCTATCTCCCCGAGCACCGGGCCTTCCTGCAATGGCTCGCGGCCCCGTCCGAAGCCGAGCTGATCGCCACGGCCGAGCGCCTCCTCACGAGCCCCTCGCGGGCTCCCCACGTAGTACGTGTGGACGCCGTCGACAGTGAGGTTGTGGACACACTCACTGCGATGAGTGTCGTCAACGAAATCCGATCCGGCGCCCGTTCCTCTGCCCGCCGGCACCAGGAAGATCCGCGCCGTATACACCGAGGCCAACGAGCACACGTGGATCGGCCTGGTCCAGCTCCTGCGCGCCGGCCCATAAGGCCCCAGTCAGCGCTACAACGATCCCTCGTAGTAGTCCCCGATCTCGACGTCGTGCACGAAGGACGCCCAGAACCCCTCCGCGGCCTCGACACACGCCGGGTCCACCGAACGCAGGAATTCGGACCCGCTGCCCCGCAGCCATCTTCACCGAGGTGTCGTCGGAACAGGGCTTGCACCTCTGGCAGGCATCGGGTCACCCTATGGCCGTCAGCTGCTCCGGTGTCCAGGTGTCACACGAGGGTTGTCCACTGAAAAAAGCCGCGGCCCGCCGTCCCGAACGAATCGGGACGGCGGGCCGGACGGGGGACATGATCACTCCCCCGCCCTTCCAGCTATTCTTCCAACGGCTCGAACGAGGCTTCAGGAACCTGCCGGGCGATACCGAACGGAGCGAATTCCTCGTCCTTCAGGACTCGGTACAGGAACTCCGATGTCGACATCTCCAGTTCGTGCCAGGGCTCGTCGGTAGCCCGACGCGCCACGACCTTCCACGATTCCGGCCTGTCCGACTGTACGAGCCAGTGGAACTCTGCCTCATCAGCCGTGTCCGCCCACTGAATCAGCCTGCCTTCAGGATGGACTCCGTAGGGCTCGTAGAGGCGGCGGGCGGTTGGCCTTCGATCGAAGATGCTGTGCAGCCTTCGCAGGTTGTCGACCACCGCAGAGGACTCGCCTCCGGCGGAAGCCAGCACGGTGACGTATCCGGAGAACTCTCCACGGCCGAAGGTGGCGCACAACTCCTTGAAGTCGCCCGGCAGCTCGACACCCAGAGCTTCCTCCACAACAGTCCAGGAAATCTGGATGTCGCGCGGCTGCCACCCCGTAGCGCCGACGATTCTCTCAACCCAAGGGGTCATTGTCCCTCTTCCCGCTATGGCTGATTGATCAAGGGATAGTTCAGTGCATACCCCTTGCTACCGGCAGCGGTCAAAGTGAGACTCGTCGGAATATTTCCGCCGTTTCCGTAGTGCGGAATCACACTGTACAGAATTGCCTCATTCCCTTGGATACGCTCGGCTATCTCGGTCTCGATGTCCCGCATTTCCGGCGTATTGACACGGGCATACAGGAGGACCAGATTCCTGCGGTCCTCACCGTCACCGCCCAGTTGGCGCCCCAGGAGGTGCCCCCTGTGCATACCCTTCTTCATGCCCTTCGGGTTGTCTCCCCAGTCCTCGACGGGAAAGGGCTCCCCAGATCGCGGTGGCGTCATTGTCGGGGAAGGCAGTCTCTCCGTTGTCCTTCGTGTAGTTGAAGTCTCCCTTGTTGAGGCAGGCTTGCATGCCCGTGGCACGCCCCTGGTCGTCCAGGGGCTGATAGAAGGCCCAGGTCTGCCCACCGTAATCCCTGTACGGGCTCGGTGAGAGGCTCGACGGGGAGGACACGGTCCTCATCCGCCCCTACCTGGTCGAGCACGAGCGACACGAGGAGCGCGCCCGCCAGCGGTTGCGGTGTTTAACCGCCGTGATGGCGGCGGACTTCGGCGTCGACCTGGACACCCGTGACGTGCACGCGACGGGGGCGGCCTGGTGAGTGAGCCGACCCCCGGCGTGCCGATGCGGAAACCCGTCCGCCTGTGCGTGCGCTGCAACCACATCACGGACGCGCGCGTGCTCGTCTCCGAGGTGCACCAGAACTCCGGTCCCGGGTTCAACGTGTACGCCTGCCCGGAGTGCGTACCGCACTTCCCGCCGGTGCCCGATGCGCTCGGCCTCCTCCAGGGCAGGTACCGCGGGCACGAAGACCGTGCCGAGTGATTGCGCGGCGCACGGTGACCGCGCCTGCTTCCGACCACGCCCAGGCCCGGCCGCGCGCTCCCGCGCCCCTGAGCTCCGCGAGGAGCTGAGGCGTCCACGCTCCGCCGGATACGCTGGCGGGGCCCCACTCTGGAGGACACCGTGAGCACACAGCCGATTCACTCAGACCCGCAGCCGATGCCTCGCACGCAGAACGCCGTCGCTGCCGCTCTGCCCCCCGCGCAGCGCATGGAGTTCTACCGCGAGATGGGCGAAGCCACCCCCGAGACGATCGGGCACGTCCTGACGAACTGGTGGCTCCTCGTCCAGGTGGCAGGCGACCCTCAGACCGCTCGCACCGCCGCCGCGGTGAAGGCGCGTACCGCTCCTGGTCGCCCCGCGTCCACGGTCATGCGAGAGCTGCGGGAGCGCGGGCGGTGAGCGACGGGTACTACCCGTACGAAGGTCCGGAAGAGGAAGATCCGCTGACTCTCTCACCCCAGGTCGAAGAAATCCTCTTCAGCCTCGACACTCCCGCCGACGTGATGTCGGCCGTCTCCTCCGTCATGGTCGAGATGCGAGAGGCCCTGGAACTGGGCGTGCTTCCTCCCAGCGGCCGGCCGCTTCCGGGCCTTCCCGGAGCGTATGTCTCGCCCATGCCGCGCGGACTCGGCCTCATCGAGTACCACGAGACCACCACGGCCAAGGGAGAGCGCGGGTTCTACCTCGCCCGCGTGATCAGAACCGACGATTACCCCACCGGGTTCTGACGCTGTGGTCGGGTCGCCCGGGGAATCCCACCCCCGGGCGACCCGACTACCGGCAGGTGCGTCCGCGAGGGCGATGGCATCGCACAGCTGATCACCGCGCACGGCGGAGACGTCCACACCACGGTCATTCGTCCCCAGGGTCAGCCGAGAGGGCCTCTGGCATCCTCTGCCGTGATCGGGCACTTGGAGTCCGCAGCAGGGACGAGTCACCACCGGCTTATTACAGCGTGCACGCGAAGCGGCTCCGACGGGCAATCTCGCCGGAGCCGATTCTTGGCGCAAAGCCCCTACTTATCGAAGAACGGGGGACATTCCCTAAATTATCCGCTTAGCCTTTACCCCTCCGCGCGCTGCCGCGCTATCGCTACGCCCGCGAGGCGGACCGGCGGGCCCTGGGGCTCCGAAGAAGACATCAGGGCCCGCCGATGGATCGACGGGCCCTGACGCGGTTCACTTACGGATGGATCACTCGATGATCACCCCG
Source organism: Streptomyces sp. NPDC015127 (assembly GCF_043080095.1). Taxonomy (NCBI): domain Bacteria; kingdom Bacillati; phylum Actinomycetota; class Actinomycetes; order Kitasatosporales; family Streptomycetaceae; genus Streptomyces; species Streptomyces sp. NPDC015127. The sequence goes on along the minus strand of NZ_JBIBVE010000003.1, from coordinate 257,116 downwards.
CACACGGGAAGACTGTCGTCTCCGGGACGTGCCACGAGGAGGCGGAGACCCGACTCGGAGCACACGAATTCCGCTTCCTTAGAGATCAGCGGAATTCCGGCACCCGACAGTTTTGCATGGATTTCACCGGCCGGGACGCCGATTATTTCCATCCCCTCGAAGAGGACTTGCGCAGGGCGCTCGACCGCAATGCGGCTGACGGCGCCGTCCGCATCGTAACCGACCTCGACACCTTCCTCCCAGAAGCTGTCCGCCCGGCTCGGCCCGAAAGGCGGCTGCCAGGAGGCCCCACTGCCCATTCGCGCGCGTACGTCGGACATCGACTCCCCGAGCCGGACGGTCGGGATACCGACCCCGGGCGTGACCACATAAGTACGGTCAGACTGCTGCTCGGGTGTGGAAAAGAAGAGTTCGATCTCCGGACTCCACGCAGCCGATTCGTGGACGGTCACGCTCTCGACCGGCGAATCCGGGTCGGTAGACCCACCGCAGTCGAGCGCGAGGCCGAGGTCGGACTCCCACGACCCGTCGTCGGCCACGAACTCGACATCGTTCTTCGCCAGTGTGGAGACCACCCGGGAGACGGGCTCTCCCAGAAGGCCGACACCGTGGAGCCGGGCACGAGCAGGGGCAGTGAGCACGATCGACCCCAGTACATCCCGATCGTCGAAGCTCAGGATCAGGCCCAGCTCATCGTACTGATCATCGAGCTCGGCCGATGTGGCCGACCGGCGGAACGGCGCCGGGCTCCCGAGCCGCTGCCGCAGAGCACGGCGGGACTCCCCGAAGGCAAGGCCCGTCACTCCTCTGCCAGGCTCGATCTCGTAGTCGTTCTGATCTGCGGCCATTTCAGCGCAACGTCCCCTGGTACACGCCGGCATTATTGATCGCGACGAGGAGTTTGTCCATGCTTCCCAGCATCTCATCCATCGCGTCATCGTACTTGTTGCCGAACAGGTTGCGGACGTTGTCGACGTCCATCTGGATGGCGTCGGTCAGCCTGCCCTGCCGCAGCAGATATTCCTGGTGCGCCCGGTGCAGCTTGCCCTTGTGGCTGCTGCCCCAGCTTTCCGTGGCATGGTGATCCTTCTTCGCCATCTGGAAAGCAAGGCCCTGACCTTCGGAGATTCCGAAGACATTCTGCATGGCCTGATTGGCGGGAGCGTGATTACGCTCGATCTTGCCTTCCTTGGCACGCAGATCCTTGTGCTGTCCGCCCCTGTACTTGCCGTTGACGGGATCGGACACGATGCACGGGGTGATCGGTGCGTTGTGGACGAGAACATTCGCACCACCGACCTCCACGAAGTACGTGTGGACGCCTTCCACCGTCAGGTTGTAGACCCGCTGCGTGCGCTGCGACTCCTCGACTCCGGTCACCTGGACCCAAGTGCCGGCCGAGGTCTGAAGCCACATGCCCGGCTCGAGGTCCTCGGCGTGAGCCCACCTGCCGAAGTCCGGGAGCCAGAACGGGTGCTCGTCCGTGGCCGTGATGGTCTCGGGCTTGGCGTCGCCGTTCTTGCCGTCGGGGTCAACGGTGAGGGTGATCAGGTGCTTGACACCGCTGTGGTTACGGGTGTCCGTGATCTCGCGGGTCTGCAGGTTGCCGGTCTCCGGGTCGGAGGCCATGACGTACTCACCCGCCCGCAGGTCCTCGATCTTCTTCGTGGACCCGTCGGCCATCACCACAAGGGTGCCGGGGACGAAGCTGTTCGTCTTCTTCTTGACCGGGCAGCCTTCCCCCTTCTTCGGCGCAGGCTTGCTCTCGGGCTTCCTTCCCTCGGCCTTCGGCTTGCCCTTGGGCTTCGGGGCACTCGCCGTGGGCTTCTTGCCGCCCTTCACGGCGTCCGCGGCCTTCGCGCCCTTCTTCGCGTACTTCGCCGCCGTGGCTGCCGCGCCGATGCCCGGGATCGCCGCCGCCATCGACAGCGCCGCGTCCGCGTAGTTGCCCTCGGCCGCGTACCAGACACCGTTGGCGACGTCCGCGACCTCGCCGATCACCGGGACCATGCCCGCCACGTCCAGGGCCGCGTGGCCCACGTCCGAGAGCGAGATGTCGATGCCGAAGAGGTGGCCGTCGAGCTCCACGAAGGAGATCGGGTTGCCGCCGGCGAAGGCGTAGCGGTTGCCCGTGTACGGGTCCGTGGCCAGGGACATGTCGTCCAGGGCGCCGCCGTACATGTCACGCGTCAGGAACCGGTTCAGGCCCGGGTCGTAGTTCCGGAAGCCCATGTCATAGGTGCCGGAGCCGTCGTCGTGACGTGCCGCGTTGTAGCGGTAGTCGTTGTACTGCTCCTTGTCCGGGTTCGCAGCGTCCGGCTTGTCCGCGCCGGTGAACTGCTTCTCGTCGTCGGAGCCGTACGCCGAGTAGCCGTACGTCGCCCGGGTGTTGCCGTCGTCCTTCGTGATCGCCTCCACGTCACCCTTGGGGTGGTAGAGGAACTGCGAGTACTCCTTCGTCGAATCGGAGTTGTGCTTGATCTGAGTCAGCTTCTGGCCCCACGGGCTGTACTGGTAGGACTTGGTCGCCTTGCCGGCGACCTCCTCCCGCAGCACCTTCGACTCCATGCCCAGGTAGGTGAAGAGCGTGGTCTTCCCACCGGTGCCAGTCGTCGTCTGCGAGGCCGTGCGGTCGAACGCGTCGTAGACGTACGACGTCGTCTTCGCCGACGTCCCCGTGCCCGCCGTCGCCTTGGCGACGCGGTCGAAGCCGTCGTAGCTGTACTTCTCCTGCACCGTCCCGTTGGAGGACACCGTGTCCAGGCGGCCGAGCGGGTCGTAGTTGTACGTGGCGGCGACACCCCCCGCCGCCGTCTTCAGCAGACGGTTGCGGTCGTACGTCGACGTCGACGTCACCCCGCCCACCGTCTGCTCGACGATGTTGGAGTTGCCGTCGTACTTGTACGTCTCCGTGCCCGCCGCGTCGCCGGTCTTGGTGACCTTGGAGATGCGGTCCTGCGGGTCGTAGTCGAACGTCGAGACGGTGTCCAGGTAGTCCGCCGCGTTGTCGGCGTTCATGACCTGGGACGTGTCCTTGGAGCGGTTCCCGTTCGGGTCGTACTCCAGGTCGTGCGAGGCGACGAGCGTGCCGCCGCTCTTCTTCTCCACCTGCGATTTGACCGCGCCGTTCAGCCAGTACGCGTAGTCGACGGTGTTCCCGTTCGGCTTCGTCTGCTTCAGCGGCTGACCACGGTCGGTGTAGGTGAACGTGGTGATCTGCTGGTTGCCCGCCGTCGGCGTGTCCGCGTTCGTGATCTTGTTGATCATGTCGCGGACGTCGTACTCGGCCTTCGACCACGTCACGTCGTGCGTGGTCTCGACCGGGTTGCCGTTGACGTCGTAGGCCAGCGAGGTCGTGTTCTTGACCGTGCTGCCCAGCTTCTCCTCGACCTTCGAGAGCTGGTTGAGCTCGTCGTAGGTCATCGTGTACGCGTCGGCCTTGGCGCCCGGCGAGAGGTCCTTGACCTCGGACAGCAGACCATTGACGTCGTACCGGTAGGTGAAGTCCTTCTTCTCGTTGTCGGTCTCGCCCGTGTTCGAGCGGACCAGCTTGAGACCGTCGGCGACGACCGTGCCGTCGGCCAGGTCGGACAGCGTGACCTTCTGGGTGCCGGACTCCGTGAAGGAGTAGGAGCCCAGCGAGACCCACTCACCGGACCGGGTGGTCTGGTTCACCGGCTTGGTGACCTCACCGCCCGCGTGGGTGATCTTGAACGGTGCGTTGGTCGCCGCGCCGGTCACGTCACCGTGCCGGACGAAGACCTCGTACGTACCGTCCTGCGGGATGTTCAGCTGCCAGGTGAAGGAATCGAGGCCGAGTCCCTTCGGGTTCGTACGGACGTCGTAGCCCCACTGGCCCATGGCCTGCGAAGCGTCCCAGCTGCCTTGCGTCGCCGTGTTGTTGACGTCGGTGGAGTCGACGACCACGACCTGACTGCCGACCGGGATACCGTCGTCGGAGCGCGCCTTCTGGTTGCCCGACAGGTAGAAGTCCCACGTCATGGTGCGCTGCGACGAGCCGCCGGCCGAGGTCAGCGTGTTCTTCGTCTGCTGGCCGAGCGCGTTGTAGTCGTACGCCGTGGTGATCTCGAACGGGTCCTTCGCGGACTTCGTCCACCCGTTGTCGTAGTAGGTGTACGCGGTGTCGTTGCGGACCGTCTGCCCCTGCGACGGTGGGGCCGAGACACGCTCCAGCTGGCCGACCGAGTCGTAGAAGTAGAAGGTCTTGTCCGGGGTGCCGTAGTTGGCGTCACCGGCATCGAACGGGCTGAGCCGCTCCTTGACGCGGTTCAGCTCGTCGTAGACCGTCTCGGAGGTGAAGTCGGTCGCGTCGTCCGTGGTCTGGACGCCGCGCGGGCTGATCTCCTTCGTCTGGTTGCCGACCTCGTCGTACTCGAAGCGGGTCGTCCGGTAGGTGATGACACCGGCGCCGTCCTTCGAGTAAGGGACCTTGACCTCCTTGACCAGGCCACGCCGGTCGAAGACCGTCTCGGTGGTGTTGCCCTCCGCGTCCGTCGCCTTGGGCGAGCGGCCGTCGAGGTCGTACTCGACCGTGGTGAACTTGCCGGCCGCGTCCGTCGTCTTCGTGACCCGGTGGTTCAGGTCGTAGGTGTACTTCGTGGTGAAGTCGGCGGTGTCCGCCGTGGCGTTCTTCTTCGGGTCGACGACAGTGACGACGTTGCCGACGCTGTCGTACGTGCTGGAGACCTTGTCGCCCTTGGCGTTGACCACCGAGACCGGCTGGTAGATCTCGTCGTAGGTGTAGGTCGTGGTGTAGTCGCCGACCGTGGCCGTCAGGTTGCCCTTGGGCTCGGTGACGGTCTTGACGTTGCCGACCTTGTCGTACGTCGTGGTCGTGCGCCGCTCGGGGTCCGTCGTGAGGTCCTTCGGCGCGAGCGAGGCGGTGACCTGGTCGGCCTCGTCGTACACCGAGGAGGACTCGGCGTCGCTCGGCGTGAAGACCTTCACCAGGTTGTTGTTGGCGTCGTACTCGGGTGCCGGGGTGGTGATGTAGACCCCTGCCGCCTGGTCCTTCGGCTGCTTCTGCTCCAGCGGGCGGCCGAAGTAGTCGTAGGACTGGGTGACCTTGGCGCCCTTGGCGTTGATGACCTCCTTGGTGTTGCCGCGCTCGTCGTAGACGAAGTTCGTGGAGTTGTTCAGCGCGTCCGTGATCTTCGTCGGGTAGCCGTGCGGGCCGAAGCCGAAGTACGTGGTGGCGTGGCCGTTCGCGTCGGTCTGCTTGGTGGGCTGGCCGTACGCGTCGTACTCGGTGGTGGCGGTGTAGTCACCGGCCGTCGCCGAGGCGACGCCCTCCGGGTCCGTCACCGACGTCTGGTTGCCGAACTGGTCGTAGCCGAACTCCCAGATGTTGCCGAGCGGCGAGGTCTTGCGCCACAGGTCGGCGGAGTAGCCGTCGATCCGTGTCGTGTACTCGAACTTCGTCGCATTGGCGGGGTAGGAGGCCGGGTTGCAGTAGTCCGTCGGGTTGAACTGCGCCCAGGACTTGGTGGCCTCCGCGTCCCACATCCGCAGCGGGTAGCCCGTCTTCGGGTCGTAGCAGGAGGCGGTCTTGGCGCCGTTGGCCTCCTCCGTGTAGACGACGTTGTTGTCCGCGTCCCAGCTCAGCTTGGTCGTCTGGGACTTGGCGTTCGTCATCTGCACCGGACGGCCGAAGTCGTCCAGGACGTGGTCCGTCGCACGCAGCTCGGCGTCGGTGACCTTGGTGTCGGTGAACTTGGTGTTCAGGACATTGGGCTTGTACGCGAAGTTCGTGGCGAACCGGCGACGGTCGGTGATCGTCTGGGTCCACCAGTGGTACTTCGGGTCGTCGCCCTCCTTGGGGTAGTAGTACGCCAGGTCGGTGGCGTTGCCCCGCGGGTCGGTCGCCTTGACCAGCTTGACGTTCTTGTTGCCCTGTGTCGCGTCGTAGGTGAACTTGAAGACCTTCGGCTGCGTCCAGGCCTCACCGTCGATGATCTGGCCGAGCAGACCCTTGGTGGTGTAGTAGAACGTGATCTTGCGGCCCGAGATGTCCGTCATGGACTTCACGTGGTCGTAGATCTTCGAGTTGGTCAGGTTGGTGCCGCTGACCTTCGCGCCCGTGTCGTCGATGTAGTGGTAGGACGCGTCACCCTTCTTGTAGTACTCGAGGGTGAGCGACTTACGGCCGGCCGGGTCCGTGATGTAGGTCAGGAACTTGGTCGGCTTGTTGTTGGACTTGCGCTCCTCGTACGTGAAGGTTTGCGTGTTGCCGTCGTTGTCGACGACCGACGTCATGTAGCCGTCGCAGCCGAAGAGGAACCGGGTGCCATCAGGGCGCGTGAGCGTCCAGGCGTCGGGGACCGGGTCCTTGGTCGGCTTGCAGTCCAGTCCCGCCTTGGCGGCCAGCTTGAAGTGGACGCCCGCGGGCGCCTTCCACACGCTGTTCGTCGCGTCCCAGCGGAAGACGTGCGTGGTGCCGTCGCCGTCCGGGAGACGGACCTCGGTCGGGTTCGGGTTCGGGTGGAAGTCCAGCGGCGCGCCGAGACGCGTCGGACCGGAGACCTGAGCCGACCAGCCGTGTCCGAGGACGGTGTCCGAGGTGTCCAGGGTGTTGTAGGCCAGGCGCGCGAAGGTGTTGAGGCCGCGGCCCGGGTTGTTGATGGCGTTGTACTGCCACACACCGTTGCCGGACGCCAGGTTGTTCATGAAGGTCGACCCGGCGCCGGTGTTCTTGCCGGCGTACGAGTAGAACTTCTCCAGGCCCAGCATGTTGGAGGTCGGGTCCTCCACCGCCACGTTCTGCTTCAGCGGCGGGATTCCGCCCGTTCCGGCGGACAGCCAGGTGCCGTCGGAGATCTTGCGGATGTCCCAGCCGAGCACGTACTCGTTGCGCTTGTTGCCCGAGTCCGAGTTGATCGGGGTGGCGACCTTGGCCTGGATCGTGGCCGACTTGCCCGGCAGCAGCGCCGGGATCGCCGTCTTGAGCTGGTTGCCGCCGGTCGTCACGTCCGTGCCGTCGGGCAGCTTCCAGGTGTAGGACAGCTCCCGCTCACCCGCGGCCCACGCCGTGGAGGTGGTGTTGGTGACCGTGAACTCCACCGTGTAGGTGGTGTTCGGGGTCATCCGGGACGGGGTGGTCGGCGCGTAGTACGTGTCCTCCGTCGTGGAGTCGACGTAGATCACGCGCAGCAGCGGGCGCAGCTGCGGGTCCGGGGCGGCGGACGACAGGAAGATGGAGCGTTCCTGCGGGCCGGCCGTGGACTCGTCCTTCAGCTTGATCAGGGTGCCCTTGTTGCTGGTGGGCGTCTTGACCCAGCCCTGGGTGAGGCTGGTGGCGTCCCACCAGTGGCGGCCCAGGTCCGTGTTGAAGGCGGGCACGTAGTCGGAGACGACCGAGGAGTGGTCACCGCCGGGCGCGGTCCACGCGGTGGTGGAGGTCGCGTTGTTCCAGGTGGCCTGGGTCTCGTTGAAGTCCCGGGTCAGTCCGTGCAGGTTGTACTGGGCCTTGGTCGTGGTGTCGCGCGAGGTGAGCGTGGACCACAGGAAGACCCGGCTCTCGAGCACCGTGGCGGTGCTCGGGATGGTGGTGGTGGGCCACTTGATGATCGCGCGGGTCCGGTCGTAGGTGGCGGAGTTGTTGCCCACCGTCAGCCAGTCCTGGCCGACCGTGCCCTGCTCGATGGTGTTCAGGTTGGTCGTCGGCTTCAGCGAGGACAGCGTCGTGTCGGTGACACCGGCGCCGGCCTGGATGAGCCGCATGGTGCGACCGGCCTTGGGGATGCCCACCACGCGGGTCGGGGAGCCCAGCACCTGGCCGTCGGCCGTCTTGACCGCGATCTGGTAGTAGTACGACTTGCCGATCTCCGCGCTGCTGGAGTCCGGGGTCGGCACCGCGGTGGTGTCGGTGTAGGTGGTCGCCGTCTCGGCGATCGGCGCGATCAGCGTCGCGGCCGAGGGCGTGAACACCTGCTGCGTGGAGCGGTGCAGCTGGTACTCGACGATGTCCAGATCAGCGTCACCGGTGGTGTTCTTGTACGGCGCCCAGGACAGCTCCGGGCCGGTGCCGTGCACCACGGTCGGCGAGTTCAGCGAGGTGCCGACCTTGCCGAAGGTGACCGTCAGGCGCGGGATCGTGGACGTCTCGCCGCCGTAGTCGTAGTCCCCTGCCTCGTACTGCGGACCGCCGAGCGGCGCGGTGGAGGACTCGTCGACGGCCTTGATGACGAAGCCGTAGTTCGGCGAGGTGCCCGAGACCCACTTCTGGACTGTGTCGCCGACCCGGAAGTTGTGCCACTCGTTGTACTCGCCGACATCCTTGCGGATCTGCGCCGGGTTGACCAGCCGGAGGCCGTCGGCGATCGTCCGCTTGGTCGAGTCACCGGTGTCACCGAGGACGATCTTGCCGGTGTTGCCCTTGGCGAAGTCGATCTGCGTGGTGCCGAGCTGGCGCCAGCCGGTCGTGCCCGTGGCCTGGTTCACCGTGAAGTTCGCGGTCGGCTCGGCCGAGGTCACCGTGTACGGGGCGGCCGTCGCACCGTCCGCCTGCACCGGGGTGTGGACCTCGACGCGGTAGTCAGCCGCCTCCGGGACCATCGGCTGCCACGTGTACGAATCGCCGGTCGCGGTGTTCTTGTTGTACGCGTAGTCGCTGCCGTAACCGGTGCCGGTCACCCGCGGCCACTCGCCGACCGCGGCCGTGCCCGTGTCACCGTCGTCCATCACGACGCTCGTCGCGGACTGCTCGCCCACGAACGTGCTGGTCTTCTCCCACGTCGCCGTGGCCTCGTCCCAGGCGCCGGTCGCCCGGCGGACCTCCACGTCGACGTTCGTCGAACCGGAGGTGTGGACCTGGTCGAAGTACATCGACAGCTGCGCCGTGTCGATCTTCGAGCCGGTCGGGATCTCGTCCAGCGGGAACCTGATCAGCGAACGGGCGATGCCCGAACTGCTGGTCTTGCCCGCCGACATGTCCCACGTGCTGTTGAAGTTCGTCGTCGGCGCGTCCGAGCGCACCATGACGTCCTGCGACTCCGTCGGCGACGGCGCGATCGTGATCGTCGGGTCGATCACCACCGGGTACGCCCGCTCGGGAGCGGCCAGCCACTTCGCGTCCGGCGTCACCGTCAGCCGCCACTGCTTGCCCTGACGGGTCAGCTCCTGCGACACCTTCGGGCTGTAGGACGTGCCGTACGGGGACGCCTTGTCCTTCTTCGCGTCCGTCATGAACGCCGGCGGAATCACCAGCACCGGGTTCGCCGGGTCCTCGCCGAACAGGGCGATCGAACCGTCGCCCCGCTCCTTCGGCTCCAGCGCGCCCGCGTCCAGCGTGAACACGAACTTGACCGGCCCGGCGGGCTTCTCGGCCAGGGTGATGTTCTCCTTCACCCGGCCCGCGCCCACCTGGTACGACACGTCCGCACCCGATGCCAGGCCCTTGTAGGTGACCGTGTCACCCTTCGCGGACGGCGAGACGCCCTTGGCCGCACCCTCCAGGCCCAGCGTGACCGCCTGCCCCGCGGCCGTCTCGAACCGCACCAGCTTCGAGGCGTCCGAACCGAACCAGCTGCGGCCCGTGTTCGTCGTGTTCGCGAAGTCGAAGCCCTTCGCGTCCGACGCGCGCACCGTCGTGTCGATCGGCTTCCAGGAGGCACCCGACCGGTACGACACGGGCTTCGCCGACAGCTCGGCCTCCACCCGCCCGTCCGACAGCTGCCAGAACCGCGCCTGCGGCGTACGCCGCTCCGCCAGCTCCTTGACCCGCTTCGCCGGAGGCAGCTTCTCGCCCCTGGGCAGCTTCTCGCGGCTGGGGATCTCCAACTTGCCGCCCACAGGCGGCTTCGCGTCCTTCTTCTCGTCCTCGTCCGAGAACCAGCCCGCTATGGTGTCGACAACGCCCTTGTCGTCGTCCTTTTCGGGCACGGACGGTGGCGCCGCATAGGCGACCTGCGGCAGTAGCGTTCCCGCCACCGCCGACACCACCAAACAGGAGATATATCTCCCGTAGGGGATTTTCACCTCGATACCTTTCCGTACGGCGGGCCGCTTCCACCGTGCGGAAATCCTCCGCAGACGAAAACGGCACGCCGAATGAGCCGGACGGAGGTCTCCGTTCGGCCTGCTACAACGCCGCTTCCGTCCACCGCACATACGGAGTGCCGGCCCACGGGCGCAGCCCGCGGATTATGGATCAGGTGCCTGATGCTTCGTCAACCAGGCGGACATAAGGGGGCAAGGGATCGCTGATCTGTCGTCACTTCGTCCCTTTCTTCCGGTCGCTCGCGCGCACGTTCCCCGGTGGTGTATAGCCGCGACCCGACTCCACGCGCCCCGCGCCCGCACACGCCCGATTCGCTTCAGCGGACCTCGAGTTGGCCATGGGTTGTACCACGAGCTGTTCCGGTGCCTGGGCTCGGCGGGTATCACTGCCACGGGCCCTGGCTTCGCCTACTACGAGGACGCCCCGGAGGGTGACGGCAGGATCAGCATCCACGGGTCAGGGCGGCGGCGAGGCCGAGAAAAGCGATGAACGGCCCGCGCTCCGGTTCCGGAGCGCGGGCCGCCGCTGGGATCAAGCCAGGGAGATCACTCCTTCAGCGATTCCGCCCTGACGAACAACACGCGGCGAGTGTGGACATTGACCTCCACGGCGGCGACCGTCACCTCGTCGCCCACCTCCGGCCGCACATCGCCGAACTCGGACTCCGGAAGCAGTCCGTCGAAGTCCTCGCGGACCCGGACGAAAGCGCCCAGGTCCCCGAGCTTGACCACGTTCCCCACGACAGGCTCCATGAGGGAGTCCCTGGCATAGGCCCGCAGCGGATCGTCCTGCAGGTCCTTCAGCGACAGCGTCACATCGCCGGACAGCTCGCCGACGCCGAGGACCATCACCGTCAGTTCCTGTCCGACCCGGACGATCTCGTCGCTGCTCGAGAACGGCCGCCACGACATGTTCGCCGTGCTCAGCAGCCCGTGAACGCCACCGAGGTCGATCATCGCGCCGGTGGGAAAGACGGATTCCACCACGCCTCGCAGGACCGTTCCCGGTGTGAGAGCGCTGAGCCCGCTCTGCTGCCCGCCTTCTGCTGTCATCCGGAGAATCCCTTCTCATACGACGTCCAGTAGGAATTCTCGATCATCGAGTTGAACCGGGGAATGTCCTTCTGGGGTATTACCCATTCGTATTCCACGGCTCCTCGGGAATTCTCGTGCCGCTGCCGGTACTGCTCGGGCGGGAACTCCGCCTCGAACTCCGGCTTCATCACGTATTCCCAGTAACCGTTCTCGTAGCCGGGCTGACCAGCATACTGTTCGGCCACTCCTCGGCTGCCGCCCACATAGGCCGTTCCCTCGTGCCGGCCGTGCTGGCCGTGGGCCGAGGAGACGAGGCCGTTCTCGGTCGCGTCCTTCTGCCCTGCGTGCGGCGCCCGGAACAGCGACGGGCCCTCGCCCTCGGCCTTCTGCCGCTTGGGCTTCTCGGGCGCGGGCTGCGGCGTCGGCGCCGGCTTCTTCTTCATGGGCATCGAGCCCGGACCCGGCTTGGACGGGCTCGGCTTCCGGGTCACCACGTCGGCGAGCATGCTGGGGAGCGTGTAGGTCCACTTGTCGGTGTTGTACCCGTGGCTCGCCACCCAGTTGTCGTACTGCGTGCCGTAGTCGCAGCCGGGAGCGCCGGCCCCGCCGTTCCAGCAGTCGCCGTCGACGAGCCAGCCGCCCAGCTCCGCCGCGTGCGGGACGTTGCCGACGAGGCCGTAGAACACTTCCCCGGTGCCCATGTAGATACCGCTGGCGGTGTCCGAGACGGCGTCCGCGGCGTCCTCGCACCAGTCGATCCCGAAGCAGTGCCCGTCGAGCTCGACGTTGCTGACCGGATTGCCGCCGCCGAAGGCGTACCGGTTCCCGGTGAAGGGATCGGAACCGAGCCGCATGTCGTCCAGGGCCCCGTTGTACATATCCCGGGTCGTGAAGCGGTTCAGCCCCGGGCTGTAGTCGCGGAAGCCCATGTCGTACGTGCCGGTCGCGGCGTCCCAGCGCTTCGAGTTGAAGCGGTAGGGGTTGTACGCCTCCTTGTCGGGCTGGGCGGTGTCGGGCTTGTCGATGCCGGTGAACTCGGACTTGTCGTCCGAGCCGTAGACCGTGTAGCCGTAGGTCGCCTTGGTGTCACCGCCGGCGTCGGTGAGGGTCTCGGTGTCGGCGTGGCCGTTGTAGCCGTAGACACCCAGCTCCTCGGTGTTGTCGCTGTTGTGCTTCAGCTGCGACAGCCGCTCGCCCCACGGTGAGTACTGGTAGGACTTGGTGACCGCACCGGCCACGGCCTCGCTCAGCACCTCACTGCTCGTGCCGAGGTAGTTGTACTCGGTGGTCTTGCCGTCCGCCGTCTTGGTGGACGTGCGGTCCAGCGGGTCGAAGGCGTATGTGGTGGTCTTCGACGTGCCGTCGCCCTGCAGCTTGGTGTGCTTGACCACGTGGTCGAAGCCGTCGTAGTCGTTGTCCTCGACCGTCTTGCCGACAGAGGTGACGGTGTCGAGCCGACCGAAGGCGTCGTAGTGGTAGTCCGCCGCGACACCGCCCGTCGTGGCGCGGGTCAGCCGGTTCCTGTCGTATGTGTAGACCGTCTCGACGCCCTTGACGGTCGAGCGGATCACATTGGCGTTGTTGTCGTGGACATAGGTCTCCGTACCGGCGCCGTTACCGGTCTTGGTGGCCTCCCGGATCCTGTCGGCCGGATCGTAGGTGTAGTTGGTGGTGGACTCGAGGTACGCCGTGCGGTTGTCGGCGTTCATCTTCTTCGCGACGTCCTGCGCCCGGTTGCCGTTGGCGTCGTAGGCGTAGGTGTGCGAGGAGACGAGGGTGCCGTTCGCCTTCTTCTCGGTCTGGGACTTCTCAGCTCCGTTGAGGTAGTACGTGTAGTCGACCGTGTTGCCGTTGGCCTTGGTCTCCTTCAGCGCCTGACCGCGGTCGGTGTAGGTGTAGTCCGTCACGTGCGGGCTGGTGTCCGCGGCGGACGAGCCGACCTTCACCGTCTTGACCAGGTCCCGCAGGTCGTACACGTACCGCGAGAACTGGTCGTTGTGGGTCACGGTCTCGACCAGGCCGCTGACGTCGTACGTGTAGGAGGTGGCCTTCTTCTCCTGTCCCGTGAGCGCCTCGGTGACCTTCTGGACCTGGTTCTGTCCGGTGTAGACCATCGTGTACGCGTCGACCCTGGCCCCGGAGGAGGTGTCGTCGATCGACGTCGTGTTGCCGTTGGCGTCGTAGGCGTACGCGAAGGACTTGCGCTCGGCTCCTGCCGATGGCGCGTCGGTGCGGGTCTTCAGCGACCCGTCCGGCCAGTAGGCGGTGTTCTGAACCCGGGTGGCGGTCCCGCCCGCGGACGTCAGCGTGCGCTTCGTCTGGCGGCCGTCGTCGTCGTACTCGTACGCCGTGCGGATGTCCCACGGGTCGGTCGAGACACGGACCTGCCCGTTGTCGAAGTAGGAGTACTCGGTGTCGTTGCGCACCGTCTCGCTGTCGGACGGCGGCGCGGAGACCTTCTTCACCCGCCCGATCTCGTCGTACACCGTCTGCGTGTAGACGTTCGGGTCGTTGTGGCGGCTGTCGGCCGGGTCGTACGGCTGGAACTGCTTCACCGGCCGGTTGAGCTTGTCGAATTCGGTGCGGTGGACGAAGTCGTCTGCTGTCCCCGCCGTGTTCACGCCGCGCGGGGTGATCACCTTGACGACGTTGCCGACCTCGTCGTACTCGGTCCTGGTGGTGCGGACTGTGGTGCCCTCGTACGGCACCCGCTTCTCGACGGCCTTGCCCCGCTCGTCGTAGATCATCTCGCTCTTGTTGCGCTCCCTGTCGGTCACCTCCTTGACCAGGGAGTCCTTGTCGTAGGTGCGGGTGGTGTACTTGCCGGCCGCGTCGGTGACGCGGGTCACACGGTGGTTGAGGTCGTAGGCCGTCTTGGTGGTGTAGTCGGTGGCGTCGGTTGTGGCGTTCTTCTTGGGGTCGATGACCGTGACCACGTTGCCGACGTTGTCGTACTCGTACGAGACCTTGTCGCCCTTGGCGTTGACGACACTGGTGAGCTGGTAGACGGCGTCGTAGTTGTTGGTGGTGACGTAGTCCGTGAGGTCCGCCGTGGTGGCCACGCCCTTGGGCTCGGTCGTGGTCCTGAGGTTGCCGACCTTGTCGTACGTGTAGGCCGTCCTGCGCCCGGTGTTGTTGTTGTCCGGGTCGGTCGCCTGGGTGACCTGGTCCGCCGCGTCGTACACCGCCTGGGAGACTGCGCCCGCCGGCGAGGTCGCCTTGGTGACGTTGTCGTTCGCGTCGTATTCCGGAGTCGGGGTGGTGATGAAGACGCCGGCCTTCTGGTCCTTGGGCGTCTTCCTCACCAGCGGACGGCCGAAGACGTCGTACGTCTGCGTGGTGGTGAGCTTCCGGCTCTCGGACGTGAGTACCTGGTCGACCTGGGTGACCTGACCGCGCTCGTCGTAGACGTACTCGGTGACGTTGCCCTCGGCGTCGGTGATCGTCTTCGGATACCCGTTGGGGTCGAAGCCGGAGCTGAGCGTCTCGTTGCCGTTGGCGTCGGTGTCCTTGGTCGGCTGGCCGTAGGCGTCATAGGCGTACGTGGCGGTGTAGTCACCCGCCGTCGTGGTGGCGACGCCCTTGGGGTCCGTGACCGAGATCAGGTTGCCGAAGGTGTCGTAGCCGAACTGCCACTTGCGGCCCTCGGGCGAGGTCTTGGTGAACAGGTCGGCGGAGAAGCCGTCGACGCGGGTCTGGTACGTGTACTTCGTGGAACCAGGCAAACTGGCGTCGTTGGCCGGGTCGCAGAAGTACGTGGCCAGCAGCTGCTCGGACGCCCAGGACTTGGTCGTCTCGGCGTCCCACTCGCGCAGCGGATAGCCGGTCTTGGGGTCGTAGCAGTATGCGGTCTTGGCGCCGTTCGGCTCCTCCAGGTAGGTGACGTTGTTGTCGGCGTCCCAGTTGAGCTTGGAGATCTCCGACTTGGCGTTGGTGATCTGCACCTGCCGGCCGAAGTCGTCCAGCACGTAGTCCGTGGCGCGCGACTCGGCGTCGGTGACCTTGGCGTCGGTGAACTTCGGGTTCGCCGCGTTCACCTTGTACGTGAAGCCGGTGTTGTGGTTCAGACGGTCGGTGATCGTCTTGGTCCACCAGTGGTACTTCGGGTCGTCGCCCGTCTGCGGGGCGTAGTACGCCATGCCTGTCGCGTTGCCGCGCGGGTCGGTGGCCTTGACCAGCTTGACGTTCTTGTTCCCCTGCGTGGCGTCGTAGGTGAACTTGAAGTCCTTCGCCTGGGACGAACCGGCACCGTCGGTGAACTGACCGAGCAGGCCCTTGTCGGTGTAGTAGAAGGTGATCTTGCGGCCGGAGATGTCCGTCATGGACTTCACGTGGTCGTAGATCTTGGAGTTGGTCAGGTTCGAGCCGGTGACCTTCGCGCCCGTGGCGTCGATGTACTCGTAGCTCGCGTCACCCTTCTTGTAGTAGTCGAGGGTGAGCGTCTGACGGCCGGCCGGGTCGGTGATGTACTTGAGGAACTTGGTCGGCTTGTTGTTGGACTTGCGCTCCTCGTAGGTGAACGTCTGCGTGTTGCCGTTCTTGTCGACCGTGGACGTCATGTAGCCGTCGCAGCCGAAGAGGAAGCGGGTGCCGTCGGGGCGGGTGAGTGTCCAGGCGTCGGGGACCGGGTCCTTGGTCGGCTTGCAGTCCAGGCCCGACTTCATCGTGACCTTGTAGTGGACGCCCGCAGGAGCCTTCCACACGCTGTTGGTCGCGTCCCAGCGGAAGACGTGCGTGGTGCCGTCGCCGTCCGGGAGACGGATCTCCGTCGGGCTGGGCTTGGGGTGGAACTCCAGCGGCGCGCCCAGCCGGATCGGCCCGGACGCCTGCATCGACCAGCCGTGACCGGCGACGGTGTCCGAGGTGTCCTGCGAGTTGTAGGCGAACCGGGCGAACGTGCTCAGGCCGCGTCCCGGGTTGGTGAACGCGTTGTACTGCCAGACGCTGTTGCCGGAGGCCAGGTTGTTCATGACCGTGGAGCCGGCGCCGGTGTTCTTCCCCGTGTAGGAGTAGAACTTCTCCATGCCGAGCTGGTTCGATGTCGGGTCTTCGACCGCGACGTTCTGCTTCAGCGGCGGGATGGCGCCGGTGCCGGCGGACAGCCAGCTGCCGTCGGAGATCTTGCGGACGTCCCAGCCGAGCACGTACTCGTTGCGCTTGTTGCCGGAGTCCGAGTTGATCGGGGTGGCGACCTTGGCCTGGATCGTGGCCGACTTGCCCGGCAGCAGCGCCGGGATCGCCGTCTCCAGCTGGTTGCCGCCGGTCGTCACGTCCGTACCGTCGGGCAGCTTCCAGGTGTAGGACAGCTCCCGCTCACCCGCGGCCCACGCCGAGGACGTGGTGTTGGTGACCGTGAACTCCACCGTGTACGTGGTGTTCGGCGTCATCCGGGACGGGGTCGTGGGCGCGTAGTACGTGTCCTCCGTCGTGGAGTCGACGTAGATGACCTGCATGTACGGGCGCAGCTGGGGGTCCGCGGCCTCCGCGTTCAGGAACAGGGTGCGCTCCTGCGGGCCGGTGGTGGACTCGTCCTTCAGCTTGACCGCGACGCCCTTGTTGCTGGTGGGCGTCTTCACCCAGCCCTGCATCAGGCTGGTGGCGTCCCACCAGTGGCGTCCGACCTCGGACATGTTCGCCACGGTGTCGGAGACGGTGGCGGACATGTCACCGCCCGCCGTGGTCCATGCGGTGGTGGAGTTCGCGTTGTTCCACGTGGCCTGGGTCTCGGTGAAGTCCCGGGTCAGGCTGTGGAGTTCGTAGATCGCACCGCTGCTGCCCGTGGTGGTCTCGGCACCCCACATGTACATCTTGTTGTCGAGCACCGTGGCGGTGGTCGGGATCGACGTGGTGGGGAACTTCAGCACCGCACGGGTCTTGCCGTAGGTGGAGGAGTTGTTGCCGACGCTCAGCCACTTCTGCCCGACGCCCCAGGACTGGATGGCGTCCTGGTTGGTGGTCGGCTGGGCGGAGGAGAGCGTGGTGTCGGTGACGCCGCCCTGACTGCCCTGGATGATCTTCATCGTCCGGCCGGCCTTCGGGATGCCCACCACACGCGTCGGCGAACCGAGCAGCTGCCCGCCCGCCGTCTTGACCGCGATCTGGTAGAAGTACGACTTCCCGATCTCCGAAGAGCTGGAGTCCGGGGTCGGCACCGCGGTCGTGTCCGTGTGGGTGGTGGCGGCCTTGTCGATCGGCGCGATCAGCGTCGCCGCGGACGGCGTGAACACCTGCTGTGTGGAGCGGTGCAGCTGGTACTCCACGATGTCCAGGCCGGTGTCGCCCGTGGTGTTGGTGTACTTCGGCCAGGACAGCTCCGGGCCCGTCGAGTGCACGACGGTCGGCGAGTTGAGCGCCGTGCCCACGTTCCCGTAGGTGACCGTCAGGCGCGGAATCGACGAGGTCTCGCCGCCGTAGTCGCCGTCACCGGCCTCGTAGCGAGGGCCGCCGGTCAGAGCGGTCGACGACTCGTCGGTCGCCTTGAGCACGAAACCGTGGTTGGTGGCCGTGCCCGAGACCCACTTCTGGACCGTGTCGGTGACCGGGAACTTGTGCCACTGGTTGTACTCGCCGGTGTTCTTCACGATCGACGCCGGGTTCACCAGCCGGACCGAGTCGGCGAGGGTACGGGTGGTGGAGCTGCCGGTGTCGCCGAGCACGATCTTGCCGGTGTTGCCCTTGGCGAAGTCGTACTGCGTGGCGTCCAGGGTCTTCCAGACCCCGCCCGTACCGGTCTGGTTGACCGTGTAGCTCTTCGTGCCGCCGTTGTAGTTCACGGTGTACGGGGCGACCGTCGCCGCATCCGAGGCGGCCGGGTAGTGCACGTCCACCCGGTACGACGCGGACTCGGGGACCTTCGGCTGCCACGTGTACGTCTCACCGGTGGCGGTGTTCTTGTTGTACCGGTAGTCGTCGTTCGTCGCCGCGCCACCGGTCGTGGTGCCGCCCGGCCACTCGCCGACCGCCGCGGTACCGGCGTCGCCGTCGTCCTGCTGGACGGTCGTGCCGGACAGCTCGCCCACCAGCGCACTGGTGTTGGACCAGGTCGCTGTGGCCTCGTCCCAGGCGCCGGTCGCCCGGTAGGCGCCGATGGTGACGTCGTTGCCGTTGGTGGTGTGCGCCTGGTCGAAGTACATCTCCAGGCGGGCGGTATCGATCTTGGTACCGGTCGGAATCTCGTTCAGCGGGAACTTGATGAGCGACCGCGAGAGACCGGTGTCGGTCTTACCCGCCGACAGCTTCCAGCTGGTGTTGAAGTTCACCCCGGACTGGTCGGACAGGACCATGGTGTCCTGGGACGTCGACGCGCTCGGGGTGATCGTGATCGTCGGGTCGATCCGCACCGGATACTGGCGCTGCTCCGCCGCCAGCCACTTGGCGTCCGGCGTGACCCGGATCTTCCAGTCCTTGCCGTCACGGATCAGCTGCTGGCGCACCTGCGTGCTGTGGGCATACCCGTACGGCGACGCGGCGTCCTTCTTCGCGTCCGTCATGAACGCGGCGGGGATCACCATGACCGGCGTGTTCGGCAGCTCACCGAACAACGCGATCGAGCCGTCCTTGCGCGCCTTGGGCGTCAGACCGCCCGCGTCGAGGGTGAAGGTGTACGACACCGGGCCCGAAGGGGCCTCGGCGAGCACGATGTTCTCCTTCACCCGGCCGGGCCCGACCCGGTACTCCAGGTCGGCACCGCCGGCCGCCACATCCTTGTAGACGACCGTGTCGCCCTTGGCGGTCGGCTCGACACCCCTGGCCGCGCCCTCGAGACCGAGGGTGACCGCCGGCCCGTCGGAGCCGGCCTGGAACTTCAGCAGCCGCCCCGCCGACGCGTCCGAACCGAACCAGCTGCGGCCCGTGTTCGTCGTGTTCGCGAAGTCGAAACCCTTCGCCTCGGTCGCGGTGACCGTGGTGTCAATCGGCTTCCAGGACTTTCCGGCCTGGTACGACACGGGCTTCGCCGACAGCTCGGCCTCCACCCGCCCGTCCGACAGCTGCCAGAACCGCGCCTGCGGCGTACGCCGCTCCGCCAGCTCCTTGACGCGCTTCGCCGGTGGCAGCTTCTCGCCCTTGGGCAGCTTCTCGCGGCTGGGGATCTCCAACTTGCCGCCCACCGGCGGCTTCGCGTCCTTCTTCTCGTCCTCGTCCGAGAACCAGCCCGCTATGGTGTCGACAACGCCCTTGTCGTCGTCCTTTTCGGGCACGGACGGCGGGGCCGCATAGGCGACCTGCGGCAGTAGCGTTCCCGCCACCGCCGACACCACCAAACAGGAGATATATCTCCCGTAGGGGATTTTCACCTCGATACCTTTCCGTACGGCGGGCCGCTTCCGCCCTGCGGAAATCCTCCGCAGCCGAAAAACGGCACGCCGAATAAGCCCGCCGGGGAATTCCGACGCGCCTGAACAGTGCCGCTCTTCTGCGCGCGAGCAGGGATCGGACCACCTCGCGAGCGCGGCAGCGGATTATGGACCAGGTGCCTGACGCCCCGTCAACCACAGGGACATAAGGGCGGAATGGATCGCTGATTCGCCGTCACTTCGTCCCTTTCTTCCCGTCGCTCGCGCGTACGTTCCCCGGTGGTGTATAACCGCGGCTCGACTCCACGCGCCCCGCCCTCGCGCACGCCCGATTCGCTTCAGCGGACCTCGGGTTGGCCATGGGCTGCCAGGAGATTGCGTGCACCGGAATTCCGGGCCACAACGATCGGCAATGCCGGACGGCGGGACGCAGAGACGGCAGGCACGGAACCGAGGGAGGGGGCCTGCCGCCCACCAGGGTGCGGGCGCGACGGACATCCGCGGCCGCGCCTCGGTGGGGCGATCACGCGTGGACATGGATCACTTGCGTACGAGGGATGGGGCATGAGTCCGAGAAGAGACCGCGCAGCGCGGACGAACAGGGCACGACGCACGGTCTGGCTGGTGGCGGGAGCCGTCGTCCTCGGGGGCGGCGGGGTGACGGCCGTGGCGGTCACCGGTTCCTCCGAGGACGTGGGCGCCGAGGCCGGCGGACGTCCCGCGCAGGCGCATGTGCTGGCGCTGGACGGCAAGGACCCGAAGAAGCGCGATCTGCCGCGCACCGAGACACAGTTGTTCTCGCTGGTGGGCGTCTCCTGGGAGGACAGTGCCGACACCTTCGAGGGCACGGCCCAGATCCGTACCCGCAGTGCGGGCGCGGGCACCTGGTCCGACTGGCGTGACCTCGACTTCGACATCCGGGCACCGGAGTCGGCGGAGGGCGACACCTCCGGTGTGCGCGGCGCCTCCGAACCCCTGTGGGTGGGGGCGTCGGACGCCGTCGAGGCACGGGTCGTCGCCGACGGCGAGGAGACCGCGGTGCCGAAGGCTCTGCGGCTCGACATGATCGACCCCGGGACGACGGACGGGGACGGCGTAAAGGGCGGCAAGGGGCAGACGGCGGCAAAGCCCGAGCGGACGAAGGGCCCGGGCAAGCCGACGGCTCAGCCGTCCGAACCGGTCGCGTCCACCGCGCCCGCCGAGAGCACGGGCGGCGAGCCGACGGCCGACGCGCCGTCCCCCGTGCCCTCCGAGGCGCCCGCGGAGCCGAGCGCTCCGGCCGAGTCCTCGCCGTCCGTGAGCGAGGAGCCGCCCGCTCCCACCGCTCCCGCCGAGCCGTCGCCGAGCGAGGTCCCTGCCGAGTCGGCCGCGCCCGCTCCGTCGGAGGAGCCCACGGCCGCGCCCTCCACCGGCGAGCCCTCCGCCGAGCCGCCGGTCGAGTCCCCGACGCCCGCGGAGCCGACGGCCTCCCCGTCGGAACCGGCCCCGTCCGCCGACCCGACGGACGTCCCGGCAACCGACCCGACGGACGGCCCGAGCAGCGCCCCGGCGCCGTCCGAGAGCACGCCCGCGCCGAGCGCGCCCGCGATCGTGAGCCGTGCCGAGTGGGGCGCGGACGAGTCACTCGTCCAGGACCCGCCCGCCTACCTCAACAAGGTCGACGCGGTG
The DNA here is from genome assembly GCF_043080095.1 of Streptomyces sp. NPDC015127. Lineage (NCBI taxonomy): Bacteria > Bacillati > Actinomycetota > Actinomycetes > Kitasatosporales > Streptomycetaceae > Streptomyces > Streptomyces sp. NPDC015127. Next base: position 236,102 of record NZ_JBIBVE010000003.1, on the reverse strand, counting down.
TTCGTCCACCACACGGCCGGGACGAACAACTACACCTGTGCCGAGTCGCCCGCCATCATCCGCGCGATCCTCACCTATCACGTGAAGACGAACGGCTGGAACGACGTCGGCTACAACTTCTTCGTCGACAAGTGCGGCACGGTCTTCGAGGGCCGCGCGGGCGGCGTGGACAAGCCCGTGCAGGGCGCGCACACATACGGCTTCAACGGCTACTCGTCCGGCGTCTCCCTCCTCGGCGACTACGAGAACGGCGGCACGCCGACGGCCGCGGCCAAGAAGGCCGTCGCCGACATCTCCGCGTGGAAGCTCGGCCTGCACGGCGTCGACCCGCAGGCCAAGGTGACACTGACCGCGGCGGCCGACACCGGGGTCTGGAAGAAGGGCGACCAGGCCACGCTGTACACGATCTCCGGACACCGTGACGGCTACGCCACCCTGTGCCCGGGCAGGACCCTGTACTCCGCCCTGCCGGAGATCCGCACGGCGGCGGGCGCGTCGCCGTACGCCGTGCGCTGAGCCGGTACGTGCGGCGGCGGCCGGTGCCCCGAGGGGCGCCGGCCGCCGCTGTCGTTGGAGGAGCCGCCGGTCAGGACTGGGCGCGGGCCCTGCGGGAGAGCGCCGCGCGCAGCACCCGCCGGCCCTCGGTGACCAGGTCCATGGCGCGGCGCAGTCCGGCACCGCCCTCGGTCGCGAGGAGGATCTCCAGGATCTGGATCTGTCGCCGCTGCTCCCCGGCGACGAGGGGCCCCTCGTCCCCGCCGGACGGGTCGAGGTCCCGGTGGACCTCCAGCGCCAGGGCCGAGCACGCCGTCGCCCACTCGGCGAGCGGGCCGGTGACCCATTCGGAGGGCGCCGCGCCGATCATCCGACGTACAGGGGCCGCCGCCTCGTCGGCGCGGACGGAGTCGAGGGCTGCCCTGGCGGTGGCGAGCCGTTCCGCCCAGCCGTCCTCGCCCGCGGCGATACCGGACCACAACGGGCGAAGTACGTCCATCTCGTCGACCAGCATCGGCAGACAGCGGTCCAGGCAGGCGAGCCCGCTGGCGGCGAGAGCGCGCTCATCCGCCGCTGCGATCAGTTCCTTCAGGCTCTTGGACGTCATTCGGACGCCTCCCATCGCGGACGAAGTCACTTCTCTTACAGCGCCCGATGGCTCGATTGCGTCACTCTGTGGCTGAAGTCCAACACTCAACGAATTCGTCCGCGTGCCGGTGGGAGCTCCCGGAACTCACCCCAGTCTCTGCGCCAGCGCCGTGAAGGACTGCCAGTCCCGCGCCGGTTTCCGCGGGTCCCACAGCTTCTGGGCCGTCGCCTGGAGCGGGCGCCGGATGCCCGCCGCGACCTGGTCCTGCGTCTGGGAGTTCGCGAGGTCGCACCAGACGGCGAAGCGGCCGCCGAGGATCTGGGACGAGTACTTCTGCGGTACCGGCTCATTGCCGCGCAGCACCAGCGGGGTCCACTCCTCGTAGATGCGGCGGCCGGTGGGGTACGTGAACTGGTTCGGCTCGCCGAGCACGTAGTAGAGGTACTCGTCGTTGAGGTTCACCAGCTTGCGGCCCTCGGCCAGGTACGAGACCGGCGGACGGGCCCCGATCTCCCTGCCCGTCCAGTACTCGACCTCGATGTTCTTGTCGGGGGTGACCACTCCCCCGGTGAAGAACCCGTCGTTCCACGCCTTGGGCCGCTTCTTCTGGTCGCGCACCACGGCCGCGCGGTCGTTCAGCCAGCCCTCGGCCAGGTCCTGGACGCCGGCTCCGGGGCCGTACCGCTGCCGGGCGGCCGTCGCCAGCTGCGGGTAGGAGGCGGCCGGGTCGCTGACGGTCAGCGCCTGGTACTCGTCGGCGCCGACGTGGAACCACGCGCCCCCGAAAAGGGCCGTGTACTCGCGCAGCAGATCGTCGACGATCTTCGCCGACTCGGGCTTCGAGATGTCGATCGCCCCCTGCCGGGGCACGCCCTGCACGTTGCGCAGCTGCAGTTGCGGATGGGCGCGCAGCACTGCGCCCAGGTGTCCGGGCGAGTCGATCTCGCCGAAGACGGTGATGTGCAGCCGGGCGGCCAGCGCCAGGATGCGGCGGACCTCGGCCTTGGTCAGGTGCGGATCGGAGACGATCTCCGGGTGCGAGTCGGACTGGATGCGGAAGGCCTGGTCGTCGGAGAAGTGCAGGCCGAGCTGGTTCAGCTTGAGGTCGGCCATCTCGCGCAGCCGGTTCTCGATCCATCCGGCGGTGAAGTGCTTGCGGGCGATGTCGAGGTTCAGTCCGCGCTGGGGGCGGTCGGGCCGGTCCCGTACGACGCCTTCGGGCATCGCGCCGCCGGAGCGCACGGCCTGCTTCAGCGTGCGGGTCCCGTAGAAGACGCCGGCCTCGTCGGGGCCGGTGATGCGGACCCGTCCGTCGCGCGTGGTCAGGCTGTACGACTCGGCGGGGCCGCCGCCGTCCGCGAGGGACAGCTCGACGTCGCCGGAGCGGGCCGCGTTCGTGCCCCGGAAGCCCAGCTTCAGCTCCTGTGCGATCAGGCGGCCCTCGTCGGCCAGCTCCTCGCTGCCCTTGGTCACGACCACGGCGCTCTGTGCGGTGCGGCTCCAGCCGGGGCCGCGGGCGGCCTGGTGGTCGCGTATGGAGGGGATCGTGGCGGGCGGCTTCGACAGGGCGTAGCTGCGGGTGGGGCTCGGGGTGGTGTACGGGGACGTGGGTCCGGCCCGGTCGGGGGCGGCGTCCGGTGCCGCCGGTCCGTTGTCGGAGCAGCCGGTCGCCGTGGCCGAGAGGACGGCGACGGCGACGGCGATCACGCCGGTGGCCTGCTTCTTTCGCGAACGCCTCATCATGCGCAAACCTCCTGGAAACCAAACAAACCCGTTCGAAGTACCCGTCTGCCTCTTTCAGCCTCCACCCCAGGCGTCCATCGCATGCGTCCAAACTCTCCCGTCCGGGTGAAATTCGCGCATCCGTCGGACAGCTCTCGACGCACATCGATAGCTTTGCGGCTCATCCTTCCCTCCCTTTCCAGCCGTCCCGCTGGCCTTTCGAGGAGTCCCCGCTGTCCAGCGATTCCCCCGCCGGCACCCCTGAGCGACCGCCGACACTCCACCGCCCCCGGAGCCACACCCGGAGCGCTCTCGCCTCCTCGCCCATACCGCCGCGGCGCGGTACGCCGACGGGCCTCGCGCACTTCAACGGCGCACCGGCCGAGGCCGCCGAAGCCCTCCTGCTGACCTGCTGCGGAAGCCACCGCTGGGCCCGCCGGGTCGCGGCCCACCGCCCGTACCCCGACCTCGACGCACTCCTGGCCGCCTGCGACGAGGCCGGATACGACCTCACCGCCGCCGACGTGCACGAGGCGCTGGCCCGCGAGTCCTCCCCGGGCCTGCACCCCGACGCACACCAGGCGGCGCACACCGCGCTCGCGGCCGCGCACGCCGCCTACGAGAGCCGATTCGGACACGCGTTCGTCATCTGCCTCGACAGGTACGGCCCGGACGAGCACCTCGACGAGCTACTCGCCGGTATCCGCAGCCGGCTCTCCCACGAACCTGACGAAGAACGGTCCGTTTCGGCGGACGAACTGCGCGCCCTCGCGCGCTCCCGCGTGGCCCGCGCCGTGGCCGGCCGTCCGTAGCCCGCCGTCGGAGGCCGACGTCAGAGCGATGCCCGAAAGGCGCCGGCCCCAGGGCCAGCCCTAGCCCGTCCGGGCATTTTGGCTGCCTGTTTGATCACACCTGTGGACCCCGCGCGAACGAACCGACAACACGTCGCTACGATGGCCGGGGCCGGTGGACCGTACCCGGCCGGGCCAGACCGACAATCCCAAGCCGGCAGGCCCCAATCCCCGCTCCCGGAGGGTTCTTCCGTGCCGGCTGGAACGCTGTACCGCGGCCGGGAAGGAATGTGGTCCTGGGTGGCTCATCGAGTCACCGGCGTCCTCATCTTCTTCTTCCTGTTCGTACACGTGCTGGACACCGCGCTCGTCCGCGTCTCCCCCGAGGCGTACGACGAGGTCGTCGCCACCTACAAGACGCCGATCGTCGCGCTGCTCGAATACGGCCTCGTCGCCGCGATTCTCTTTCACGCGCTCAACGGCCTGCGTGTGATCGCCGTGGACTTCTGGTCCAAGGGCCCGCGCTACCAGAAGCAGATGTTCTGGACCGTCATGGCCATCTGGATTGTGCTGATGGCAGGAGCGCTGTACCCGGTGCTCGGCCACGCCGCTCGTGAACTGTTCGGGAGCTGAGGCGAGACATGTCCACTGAGGTTTCCTCCTCGATCGGCGACGTCGAGGGCGCACGCGTGTACGACGTCGACAACCCGGCCCCCTACATCGAGGCGCCCCGCAAGCGCACCACGAAGACGCCGAAGGCGACCCGCGGCAACTTCGAGATGGCCGCATGGCTCTTCATGCGCCTCTCGGGCATCGTGCTGGTCGTCCTGGTCATCGGCCACCTGCTGATCCAGCTGGTGCTCGACGGCGGCGTCTCCAAGATCGGCTTCGCCTTCGTGGCCGGCCGCTGGGCGTCCCCGTTCTGGCAGACCTGGGACCTGCTGATGCTCTGGCTTGCCATGCTGCACGGCGCCAACGGCCTCCGTACCGTCATCAACGACTACGCGGAGCGCCCGAACACGCGTCTGTGGCTCAAGGGCCTGCTGTACACCGCCACGGTGTTCACCATCCTTCTGGGCACGCTGGTGATCTTCACCTTCGACCCGAACATCCGCTAGGCACGGGGCTGAGGTAATCCACTCATGAAGATCCACAAGTACGACACCGTCATCGTCGGCGCCGGTGGCGCCGGCATGCGCGCCGCCATCGAGGCGACGAAGCGCAGCCGCACCGCCGTGCTGACGAAGCTCTACCCGACCCGCTCCCACACGGGCGCCGCGCAGGGCGGCATGGCCGCCGCGCTGGCGAACGTGGAGGAGGACAACTGGGAGTGGCACACCTTCGACACGGTCAAGGGCGGTGACTACCTGGTCGACCAGGACGCCGCCGAGATCCTGGCGAAGGAGGCCATCGACGCGGTCCTCGACCTGGAGAAGATGGGTCTGCCGTTCAACCGGACCCCGAACGGGACGATCGACCAGCGCCGCTTCGGCGGGCACTCCCGCAACCACGGCGAGGCGCCGGTCCGCCGGTCCTGCTACGCCGCGGACCGCACCGGCCACATGATCCTCCAGACGCTGTACCAGAACTGCGTCAAGGAGGGCGTGGAGTTCTTCAACGAGTTCTACGTCCTGGACCAGCTGATCACCGAGGTCGACGGCGTCAAGCAGTCCGCCGGTGTGGTCGCCTACGAGCTGGCCACCGGCGAGATCCACGTCTTCCAGGCGAAGGCCGTGATCTACGCGTCCGGCGGCACCGGCAAGTTCTTCAAGGTGACCTCCAACGCGCACACCCTGACCGGTGACGGCCAGGCCGCCTGCTACCGGCGCGGTCTGCCGCTGGAGGACATGGAGTTCTTCCAGTTCCACCCGACGGGCATCTGGCGCATGGGCATCCTGCTGACGGAGGGCGCCCGTGGTGAGGGCGGCATCCTCCGCAACAAGGACGGCGAGCGCTTCATGGAGAAGTACGCGCCCGTCATGAAGGACCTCGCCTCGCGTGACGTCGTCTCCCGCTCCATCTACACGGAGATCCGCGAGGGCCGCGGCTGCGGCCCCGAGGGCGACCACGTATACCTGGACCTGACCCACCTGCCGCCGGAGCAGCTGGACGCCAAGCTCCCGGACATCACCGAGTTCGCCCGGACGTACCTCGGCATCGAGCCCTACACGGACCCGATCCCGATCCAGCCGACCGCGCACTACGCGATGGGCGGCATCCCGACGAACGTCGCGGGTGAGGTCCTCAGCGACAACACCACCGTCGTCCCCGGCCTGTACGCCGCCGGTGAGGTCGCCTGCGTCTCGGTGCACGGCGCCAACCGCCTGGGCACCAACTCGCTGCTGGACATCAACGTCTTCGGCAAGCGCGCCGGCATCGCCGCCGCCGAGTACTCCGCGAAGGCCGACTTCGTCGACCTGCCCGAGAACCCGGCGTCGTTCGTCCAGGAGCAGGTCGAGCGTCTGCGCAACTCCACGGGCTCGGAGCGGGTCTCGGTGCTGCGCCGCGAGCTCCAGGAGACGATGGACGCCAACGTGATGGTGTTCCGCACCGAGCAGACGATCAAGACGGCGGTCGAGAAGATCGCCGAGCTGCGCGAGCGGTACCTGAACGTGTCCATCCAGGACAAGGGCAAGCGGTTCAACACGGACCTGCTGGAGGCCATCGAGCTGGGCAACCTGCTCGACCTGGCCGAGGTCATGGCCGTCTCGGCCCTGGCGCGCAAGGAGTCCCGCGGCGGTCACTACCGCGAGGACTTCCCGAACCGCGACGACGTCAACTTCATGCGCCACACCATGGCGTACCGCGAGGTGGGCGACGACGGCTCCGAGACCGTCCGTCTCGACTACAAGCCGGTCGTCCAGACCCGCTACCAGCCGATGGAGCGTAAGTACTGATGGCTACCCCCGTAATGGACAAGGTGGAGAAGGACTCCGCGGCCTCTCCGTACATCACGGTCACCTTCCGGATCCGCCGCTTCAACCCCGAGATCTCGGACGCGGCGGTCTGGGAGGACTTCGCGATCGAGATCGATCCGAAGGAGCGCGTGCTCGACGGTCTCCACAAGATCAAGTGGGAACTGGACGGCTCGCTGACCTTCCGCCGCTCCTGCGCGCACGGCATCTGCGGCTCCGACGCGATGCGGATCAACGGCAAGAACAGGCTCGCCTGCAAGACGCTGATCAAGGACATCAACCCGGAGAAGCCCATCACGATCGAGGCCATAAAGGGCCTGACGGTCCTCAAGGACCTGGTCGTGGACATGGATCCGTTCTTCCAGGCGTACCGCGACGTGATGCCGTTCCTCGTCACCAAGGGGAACGAGCCGACGCGTGAGCGTCTGCAGTCCGCCGAGGACCGCGAGCGCTTCGACGACACCACCAAGTGCATCCTGTGCGCCGCGTGCACGTCCTCGTGCCCGGTGTTCTGGAACGACGGCCAGTACTTCGGCCCGGCGGCGATCGTCAACGCGCACCGCTTCATCTTCGACTCGCGTGACGAGGCGGGCGAGCAGCGCCTGGAGATCCTCAACGACAAGGACGGCGTGTGGCGTTGCCGCACCACGTTCAACTGCACGGACGCCTGCCCTCGCGGTATCGAGGTCACCAAGGCGATCCAGGAAGTGAAGCGCGCGCTGATCACGCGCCGCTTCTGACGCCACCGATCTTCATGTGACGTGGTGTCAAGGGCCTCGACTCCCGGAAGCGGAGTCGAGGCCCTTGCCCGTATCGCCGTACGGGCTTCACCGACCGGGGCGGACCTGGCAGGATCGGGGGACGTCTGACGTGACGCAGCAGGAAAGCGGGGACGAGATGACCGAGCCCAATCCGTACAAGGACGGGGAGCCCGAGTACCAGTGGGGGCCGACGCAGCCGCCGGGGACATCGGGGACGCCGGCGTACGGCTACCCGAACGCGGCGCCGGGCTACGGCTATCCCCAGGATCCGACTCCTGCCTACGCCCAGACGCAGCCCGCCGGTGTGCCGGTGCCGGTCGCGGGCGGCGTGCCCGCCGCGACGGGCGGCCAGCCGCTGGTGTCGATCGGTGACATCACCGTGATGGGCGACTCGATCGTGACCCCCGCCGGGTCGATGCCGCTGCGCGGCGCGGTGTGGAACGCGACGGACATGTCCCGCACGGAGGAGAAGATCCCGACGCACGCGATCGTGCTCGCCATCGTCTTCTTCATCTTCTGCCTGCTGGGCCTGCTCTTCCTGCTGATGAAGGAGAAGCAGACGACCGGCTTCATCCAGGTCACGGTCACCAGCGGCGGCAAGCACCACTCGACGATGATTCCGGCGCGGGGCCCGGAGACGTTCCAGCAGGTGATGGGGCAGATCAACTACGCGCGCTCGCTGAGCAGCATGTAACACCCCGGTGGCGCGGGGGCGCGGGGGTCGTCACAGCTGACTCAGGATCGTCGGGTCGGTGATCTCCGTGTCCCGCGCCAGCAGCATCGCCTTGCTGAGGACGACGCCGAGCATCCGGTCTCCCTCGAAGGGGAGGCAGCCGGTGTCGACGGCGGTGCCGCCCCGCTCGGGGACGATGCACAGATACCGCTCGTGCGGGTCGATGAGGACGTTGCCCGAGCCGAGATGGACGCGGTAGGTGTGGCGGTCGCCGCGGACCCGGAGGAACCGGCCGTCGACCGTGCACCGGTCGGCTATCGCGAGTCGCGGCACCAGACGGGTCAGCAGGTCCCTGCGCGTGGCCGCGGTCTCGGACAGCTCGCCGAAGCCGTACGACGTCCAGTAGGCGCGGTGGCGGCCGCGGGGTCCGCCGTCCTGCCAGGTGGGGTCGTTGCCGATGGAGGACACGCCGACGAACAGGTCGACGTCGCGCAGGACTTCGGACAGCACGAGCTCCGGCACCTCGGTGAGCGGCACGGGGCCGGCCGGGGCGCCGCCGCCGAACCGGTCGCGGCCCTGGTGGTACTCGCCGCCGCCTGCGTGCGCCCAGTTGGGCGGGGCGTCGATCGCATGGAACCGGACCTGGTCGGTCGAGACCCTCGTGTACGCGCCCGAGCCGGTGAGGTCGCCGTCCTCCGCGCCGCCGATGCCCTCGATCCAGTACTCCGCGCGCAGGCCCCACGCGGGCAGTTCGCGGACGGCGGGCGGGTAGGAGTCGTCGACGCTCAGGCGCAGCTTCGCCGTCCAGCCGCGCACCGCCGCCAGCGCGTTGAACTGGTGCTGGTTCAGCACATGGCCGGCGAAGCGGTTGGAGTACGTCCCGGTGGTGCGCTCGGCGTCCGTGAGCGGATACACCTCGCGGTGCGCCTGCTTGAACGGCTGTGTGATCTGCCGTGCCTCCAGCCAGTCGCGCCAGGCCACGATCTCGGCCGCGGGCCGGCCGGCCGGGTGCCACAGCTCGACGCGCGCCGTCTTCGAGGCGCACACCGGATCCCCTTCCAGGGTGCGGACATCGGTGCCGTCGAAGGCGATCGGCACGGTGCCGCCGACCAGCCAGATGAGCCGGCGGGCGAGCGTGCCGACGAGCGGATGGTCGACGTAGCGCTCGCGCCAGGTCCGGAAGTCCCAGTCGCGGCGGGCCAGGAAGAGGCGGTCGAGCCGCTCCGAGCAGGCCGTGAGCGTCTTGTCGATGTCCTTGGCCTCGGCGCGCAGCTCCTTCACCTCGTCGGGGAAGTCGCGCCGGACGGCGGCGGGGACGGACGTGACCGTCCGGCCGGCGGCCGTACGCCAGGACAGCACCGCCTTCGTGCCGCGGACCTCCAGCACGGCCGTGCAGTCGCCCAGCAGCCGCTCGCCGCGGCCGGGCTCGGTGAGTCCGTACGAGGGCACGGCCAGCTCCTCGACGTCCTCACGGCTCAGGCCCAGCGCCACGGCGCGCGCGTCGAGCGCGGCGCCCAACTGCTTGAGGGTGCCCTTGTAGGTGACGCGGGCGGACAGCCGGGCGAGCACGGCGAGCGCCGCTTCGCCGCCGGTACGGGACAGGGCGGTGACGCCCGCGCCCGCGATCTTGGGGGCGCGGGGGCCGATGCCGCGGACCTTGCGCAGGGCGGTCTCGACGAGGGCGCCGAGCGCGCGGGCGACGTCCGCGGAGGGCGGCAGCAGGGCGGCGAGCCAGGCGGCTCCGCGCAGCGCGTCGGCGTTGTACGGGTCGATCAGGCCGTTGTGGTCGGGCCATCCCTGGGGCACGTGCAGGGGGTGGGTGCGCGGCTGTCCGGCCAGGCGGAGCCAGTCGAGCACCGCGCGACGGGTCTCTTCGCCGCCGATCTCGTCGATCAGGGCCGCGGCGGTCCTGTCCCATGCCGCGGTCGGCTTGGCGGAGGTGGCCTTCTTCAGGTGCAGCAGGAGCCGGCGACCCGGCTCACCGAACCGCGCGGCATCGGCGAGCGCCTGGTCCGCCCACGCCTCCCCGGGGCTCAGCACGGGGTCGGTGATCCGGTCGGTCAGCGCGGCCAGCTCGGGTGAGTACGCATACGTCTCCAGCATCGTGCGCCGCAGGAGAGCCACGAACGGGCCCGGCAACGACCGCCCGGCCGCCTGCTCCTCGCGCACGAGGGTGATCAACTCGTGGTACGTGTGCTGGGAGTAGGCGCTGCCCAGCTCCTCCATGCGGCGCAGGCGCGCCTGCTGTCCCTGGCCCATCGTCAGCCACCCACCAGCGGCACGAGCCTGAGGAAGGTGACCTCGGTGGCGGCGGAGAGGTCCACGTGCTCGTCCAGCTCGGTGATCTGGCGGTCTCCGGCCAGGACCAGGAAGCCGCCCCTCCCGAAGGACTCGACGGCCCGCTCGTACGCCTCCTGCGGGTCCCGGCCCGCCGCGGTCGCCTCCTCGGCCACCCTGCGGCGGATCAACTCGCGCAGCTCCAGGCGCTCTTCCGCGATCCCCAGCCCGAGGGCGGCGCGGCGCGTCCCCGATGTCGTCTCGTCGACGAAGGTCACCTCTGCCATGCCCGAACAGTAGGCGTCCCCACTGACAGTCAGCCGACGCGGGGTGGTTCCAGCGGCGACGGCGGCCGTTCGAAGAACGTCTCCAGCGCGACGGTCGCCTGCGTGCCGCTGACGCCCTCGATCGCGTACAGCCGCCGCAGCACGTCCTGGAGTTGCTCGGTGGTGGCCGTGCGGACCTTCACGAGGACGGCGGCGCTGCCGGCGATGACGTGCGCCTCCTGGAGTTCGGGTATGGCGGCGAAGTCTGCCGCCGAGTCCCCCATCCACGCCGACGAGTCGACCATCACGAACGCCAGGACGTCCCGTCCGAGGGCGGCGGGGTCGACGTCCACGGTGGTGCGCCTGATGACGCCGCGCTCGCGCAGCTTGCGCACCCGCTCGTGCGCCGCGCCCGCCGAGAGGCCGACGGCCCTGCCTATCGCGGCGTACGCCTGCGTCGCGTCCTCCTGGAGCAGCGCGACGATCTTCCGGTCCATGTCGTCCATGCTTGCGACCGTACCGCATTCTGCTGTAGTCATGTCAGGCCGAATATGGTTCAGCGTTCTGCCGGAAAGGTTTGACGATGCCCCGCTCCGACCGCCCGTCGATATACGAGATCCTGGACGACCGCTTCACCACCGGACGCTGCGCCAACGGCGACGAGCGGCTGGAGCAGCTGTACGGGGACTGCCGCTGGGCGGAGGGTCCGGTCTACCTCCCGGCCTGGAAGCAGCTGATCTGGAGCGACATCCCGAACGACCGCATGCTGCGCTGGGACGAACAGACCGGCGCGGTCGGCCTCTTCCGCTCCCCCGCCGGCCACAGCAACGGCAACACGCTCGACCGCGAGGGCCGCCTGGTCTCCTGCGAGCAGGGCAATCGCAGGGTCACCCGCACCGAGCCCGACGGGACGCTCACCGTGCTCGCCGACCGCTTCGAGGGCAAGCGGCTCAACAGCCCGAACGACGCGGTCGTCCGCTCCGACGGCTCCATCTGGTTCTCCGACCCGACCTTCGGCATCACGAGCGACTACGAGGGACACCGGGCCGACCCCGAGATCGACGGGTGCAACGTCTACCGCATCGACCCGGCGAGCGGCGAGGTGCGCAAGGTCGCCGACGGCTTCGGCGGCCCCAACGGGCTCGTGTTCTCCCTCGACGAGCGGCAGCTGTACGTCTCCGACACCGTGGCGGGCCACATCCGCGTCTTCGGCGTGCGCGAGGACGGCACCCTCGACGAGGGCCGGGTGTTCGCGGAGGCCCCGGGCCGCGACGCCCGCTTCGACAACATCCGCTTCGACGACGGCGGCCGGCTGTGGGTGGCCGCCATGTACGGCGGGGTGCACTGCTACGACCCCGACGGCACGCTCATCGGCCGCCTGCTCGTCCCCGAGGCCGTCTCCAACATCGCCTTCGGCGGCCCGAAGAACAACCGCCTGTTCATCACGGCGACGACGTCGCTGTACTCGCTGATCATGTCGGTGACGGGGGCTCCGCGCATCCGCCGCGCCTAGGAGCGCCGGGCGGCCCAGGGCCGCCCGGGCCTGACCCGTAGCCGTCCGGGGCGGCCGCGTCGGCGCTCTCGCCCGCCAGGAAGGTCAGCAGGGCGGCGACCTCGGCGGGTCGCTCCAGGCCGGGCAGACGGCCGGCCCAGGGCAGTTCGATGTGGCGGGCGTTCGGCATCAGCGTCGGCATCAGGGCCGCCATCCGCCGGAAGTCGGGCAGGTCGTGGGCACCGGAGACGGCCGGCACGGGAGCCTCGATCCGCGACAGGTCCGGCGGCTCGGCCGCGGTCGTGCCCGAGAGGACGTACCCCGCACCCTCCTCTCGATGCCCAGCGCGTCCATGAGGCCGAGCACGTCCCCGGCGTCCGTGTAGGGGTGTTCGGCGACGGGGGTGTCGCCGTAGCCCCGGAAGTCGCAGCGCACGACCCGGTGGCCGGCCGCCACGAGGACGCCGAACCGGGCGTCCCACATCCGCCGGTCGCAGACGCCGGAGTGCAGCAGGACGACCGGGGGTCCCTCGCCGGCCACGTCGTGAGGGAGAGTCATCCACCGAGGTCAGGCCCCGCCGCCCTCGTCACGCCCCTCCATTTCCCCGTCCGCGGACCGGCCGACGACAGCACGCTTGAACATGTTCAAAAGTAGGTCTACAGTCAGGCGCACCAGCTTTTGAACATGTTCAAGGGAGGGTGGGGCATGGACCTCACTGTTGTCGCGTACGTCGCCTACCTGTTGATCAGCGTGGCGCTCACCGTCTGGGTGGCCCGCACCCTCAGCCGGAACGGCAGGGTCTTCCTCGCCGACGTCCTCAAGGGGAACGAGAAGCTCGCCGACGCCGTCAACCACCTGCTGGTGGTCGGCTTCTACCTGGTCAACCTGGGCTTCGTCGCCCTCTACCTGAGGTCCTCCGAGAAGGTCGCCGACGCCCGCGGCCTCCTCGAAGCACTGTCGGTGAAGATCGGCGTCGTCCTGCTCGTCCTCGGCGTCATGCACCTCGGCAACGTCTACGTGCTCAACAAGATCCGCCGGCGCGGTGTGATGGAGCGCGAGCAGACCCCGCCGGTCGGGCCGCAGGGCTGGACGCGGCAGTCCTCCGCCGACCCGTGGCGCGGACCGGCCGCCGGTCCCGCCGGGGCGTGACCGCGATGGGCACCGCGGTCCGGGCACTGACCGTCCTGTACGACGCCGACTGCCCCCTCTGCGTCCACCTGCGCAACTGGCTGCTGCGGCAGCGGCCGCTCGTCCCCCTGCGGACCGTGCCCGCCGGATCGGCCGAGGCACGGCGCAGGTATCCGGAGCTCGATCACGCCCGGACCCTGCGGGAGATCACCGTGATCGGCGACAAGGGCCAGGTCTACACGGGCCAGGCCGCCTGGGTGGTCTGCCTGTGGGCCCTCGCCGACCACCGGTCCAAGGCGCACTGGCTGGCCACCCCCGCGGGGGCGCCGTTCGTCCGCGTCACCATGCTCGCCGCGGCCAAGTACCGCGAGGCCGTGAACCGTCCGGGCACCCCGCCCTGCGCCGAGCAGTGCGCCGTCCCCCATTAGGCTCGGACACCGTGACGGAACCGAAGGCCCCCACCGAGACCAAGGCCCCCAAAAGCGAGCAGACCCGCACGCTGATCCTCGAAACCGCGCTCCGCCTCTTCCAGGAACGCGGCTACGACAAGACCACGATGCGGGCCATCGCCAAGGAGGCCGGCGTCTCGGTGGGGAACGCGTACTACTACTTCGGCTCGAAGGAACACCTCGTCCAGGGCTTCTACGACCGGATCGCCGCCGAGCACAGGGCGGCGGTCCGGCCCGTGCTGGACAAGGAGACCGACCTCGAGGCACGGATGGCCGGGGTGCTGACCGCCTGGCTGGACATCGCCGAGCCGTACCACGAGTTCGCGGCCCAGTTCTTCAAGAACGCCGCCGACCCGGAGAGCCCGCTCAGCCCCTTCTCCCCCGAGTCCGAGCACGCCCGCGAGGAGGCGATCGCGGTCCACCGCGAGGTGCTGGCCGGGTCCAAGTCGAAGGTGGCGGAGGAACTGCGGGACATCCTCCCGGAGTTGATGTGGCTCTCCCAGATGGGGCTCGTCCTGTACTGGGTGTTCGACCGCTCCGAGAACAGCGAGCGCAGCCGGCGGCTGGCCGTCCGCGGCGCCCGGCTGACCAGCCGGGGCGTGGCGCTCGCCCGGTTCCGGGTGCTGCGGCCCCTGGTCCGCGAGGTGCACGAGCTGTTCACGGACTTCCTGCCCGGGATGGCGCAGAGCGTCGCCGCCCGCAAGGCGAACGGCACCGGCACCGGCACCGCCATGGGCGACGCTGACTGAGCCGGCGCCCGCCGGGGGGTCACAGCCGGCCGAGCTCCCACAGCCGCCACATGCCCGTGCCGTCCGACAGGTACTGCGCGCCGGTCACGTCCGCGCGGCTGATCACGTAGTCCTTCTTCTGCCACAGCGGCACCAGCGGCACGTCCTCGGCGATCCTGCGCTGGAGCGTCCTGAAGTCCTCGGTGGCGCGGGCGCGGTCGCTGTACTGCTGCGTGGAGGCGATGAGCCGGTCGACGGCCTTGCTCGCGTAGCCGTTGCGCAGGGTCGTGTTCCTGCCGACGAGCGGCTGGCTGAAGCTGTCCGGGTCGGGGAAGTCGGGCAGCCAGCCGACCGTGTACGCGTCGTACTCGCCTCTGGCGTACTTCTTCTGGAAGACCGTCCAGTCGTCGGGCAGGACCTCCACCTCGAAGAGCTTGGTGGCCTCCAGCTGACGGCGCAGTTCCGCGGCCTCGGCCGCCGGGCCGGTGTCCGCCTTGTGGGCGAGCGTGAACCTGACCGGGGTGTCGATCCCGGCCGCGTCGAGCAGCTTGCGCGCTCCCTCGGTGTCCGGCTCCGGATAGCGGTCGAAGAACGGGTTGCTGTGGGCGAGCGTGCCCTGCGGGATCAGCGAGTACAGCGGCTGCACGGTCGCGTGGTAGACGGACGTGACGATCTGCGAGCGGTCGACGACCTTCGCGATCGCCTGCCGCACGGGCTTCTTCGCCATCGGGGAGCCCGGCCGCACGTTGAGGACGAGGTTGCGGGTCTCCGCGCTGTCGGCCTCGTTGACGCGGATGTCGTCGTCGGCGCCGTCGAGGCCGGCGACCAGGTCCGGCGGCATCTGGCGGTGCGTGAGGTCGAGCCGCCCGGCCTCCCAGGCGACGGCCAGCTCCTCGGACGTCTTGTAGTAGCGGACCGTGACCGGCCCGCCCTTCTTCTTGAGCGCGCCCTTGTAGGCCGGGTTGGGCACGAGGCGGGCGCGGACGCCGGGCTCGTACTCCTTGAGCACGTACGGCCCGGAGCCGTCCGCCTTCCCGCCCTCGCGCAGCGCGTCGCGCGGGTACTGGGTGCGGTCGACGATGGAGCCGGCGCCGGTGGCGAGCTTCTGCGGGAACGTCGCGTCCCGGGCGCCGAGATGGAACGTGACGGTCTGCCCCTCGGCGACGACGCTCCTCAGCGTGGCGAACAGCGGCTGCGGGCCGACGTCCGCCTTGATGCCGAGCATGCGCTCGAAGGAGTGCCGGACGTCCTCGCCGGTGACCTTGCGGCCGTTCGTGAACGTGAGGTCGTCGCGCAGCTCGCACTGGTAGGTCTGGAGCTGCATCCCGATGAACCGGCAGCTGCGGGCCGCGTCGGGCACCGGGGTGACACCGCCGGGCTCGAACGTCAGCAGCGACTGATAGATGTTGCTGTACAGCGCCCAGGAGCCGGCGTCGTAGGCGCCGGCCGGGTCGAGGGACGTGACGACGTCACTGGTCCCGACGACGACCGGGGTCCTGCCCTCGGTTCCCGACGGCAACAGCTGCCAGGCCCCCGCCCCCACCGCCAGCAGCACCACGCACATGACAAGAATCCGCAGACGGACCGACCGCACCACCGACGCTCCCCTTCACGCCCACCCCTGATCGTGATGTCCGCCAGCCAATCACAGGACCTTCACATGCGGAAGAGACAGGACACGGCTCAGGCGCGGCGTGCGGCGAGCTCCACGACGGTGATGTCGGACTCGGCCCCGACGCGCACCGGCGGGCCCCACGCACCGGCGCCCCGGGAGACGTACAACTGGGTGTCGCCGTACCGCTCCAGGCCCGCGACGGTCGGGTTGGCCAGGCCCGCGAGGAGGTTTCCCGGCCAGAGCTGGCCGCCGTGGGTGTGCCCGGACAGCTGGAGGTCCACGCCCTGCCCGACGGCGTCGTGGATGACGACGGGCTGATGCGCGAGGAGCACCGCGGCGCGGGAGCGGTCGCGGTCACCGAGCGCCTTCACGAAGTCGGGGCCCTGGCCCTCGCTCTCGCCCGCGACGTCGTCGACGCCCGCGAGGTCGAAACCGCCCGCGATCTCGACGCGTTCGTTGCGCAGCGGGCGCAGGCCCAGCTCGCGTACGTGGTCGACCCACGCGTCCGCGCCCGAGAAGTACTCGTGGTTGCCGGTCACGAAGAACGCGCCGTCGCGCGAACGGAGCCCGGCGAGCGGCTCGGCGGCGGGCCCGAGGTCGGCGACGCTGCCGTCGACGAGGTCGCCCACGACGGCGACGAGGTCGGGCTGGGTGGCGTTGATCGAGTCGACG
Organism: Streptomyces sp. NPDC015127; assembly: GCF_043080095.1. Classification (NCBI taxonomy): domain Bacteria; kingdom Bacillati; phylum Actinomycetota; class Actinomycetes; order Kitasatosporales; family Streptomycetaceae; genus Streptomyces; species Streptomyces sp. NPDC015127. The sequence continues at coordinate 219,529 of NZ_JBIBVE010000003.1, read as the reverse complement.
ATGCGCTGGGTGTGGGCGCGGCCGAGGACGGGCCCGAGGTGGATGTCGCTGACGACGGCGATGCGGTAGCCGTGGGCGGCGCGGGGGAGCTTGGCGAGCGGAACGGTGACGCGCTTGACTCGGGGCCCGCGCAGGACGCCGTACGCGCCGTACCCGACGGTCCCGAGCGCGGCGGTGGCGGCTGCGCCGCCGACGATCCGCGCGACGAACAGCCGCCGCGAGAGCGCCCCGCGGGGCGCGTCACCGGGTGGGGGCGCGGCGTCCCCTGTGTCCGGCGAGACGACGGCCTTCGTCGCGACGGCCCCGTCGCCGGAGGCGACCGCCTCCTCGGCAGGAGAGGCGCCCGCGGCTGCCGGGGCACCTCCGGCCCGCGCGTCACCCGGAGCCGACGAGACGACGGCCTCGGTCGCGACCGACACGTCGCCGGAGCCGCGTACGTCCGTACGGGTGCCCGCGGACGCGGCGTCGCCGGTGTCCGGCGAGACGAGAGCCTTCGTCGCCACGCCCCCGTCGCCGGGGCCGGCCGTGACCGCGGGAGCCGCAGCGCGGGACGCGGGCGCGACGACGGCCTCGTCGCCGAAGGCGAGCACGTCCGTACGGGCGCCCGCGGACGCGGCGTCGCCCGGCGCCGGCGAGACGGCGGTCCCGGTCGCTGTCGGCCCCTCGCCGGAGGCCGAGGCGGACACGTCGCCGGGCCCCGGCGCGGCAGCCCGCCCGGAGTAGGCCAGCGCGCGGCGCAGCACAGGGCGCACGGCCTCGCCGACCACCAGCGCCAGCACCAGGTACAGCAGGACCGCGAGCCACAGGAAGCCGGGCCAGGCCAGCACCTGCTGCACCTCGAACGGCGCTCCCGCGCGTCCCGACATCAGCGCGCCGAGCGACAGCAGCGGCAGCACCCACAGCACCACTGTGCCGACCCTGCGGGCGGTCCCGCCCGGCGCGGTCGTGTCGCGCACCATGCGACGCCACACGTACCAATGCACGCCCGCGAGCAGGGCGACCACCACAATGATCACTAGCACCACGACAGCCACCATGAACGCGTTCCCCTACCCCTTATCTGCGCTCACGGCGCAATGCACGCAGACCGCGCAACCCGATGATGCCGATGACCGTCCCCAGGACAAAGGACGTGATGGCGAGCAGCAGATGGACCCAGAAGTACCCGGTCGGGTCGCCCGCGTCGTCGAACGCGAGCCCGCTGGCGTCCTGCCACAGGTTCTTGACGAAAGTGATCCAGATGAACCAGCTCCATACCCCGAACGCGAGCAGGAACCAGGACACGGGGCGGCTGAGCTTCATGAGTCAAGTATCGCGGGCATCCGCCGACCGGGGCGCGCGGGGTGCTCTGTCCCGGCGTCACTCCCGGCGGGTCACCGGTCCGATCTCCATATTTTCGGCAAGGCCCTGTACGTTCTCGTCCGTGTCTGCTCTGTCTGCTGCCTTCAAACCGTTCGCGCGAAGGGCCGCGCTCGCGGCTGTCGCCTCCGCGATGCTGCCCGCCCTGACCGCCGCGCCCGCGTCCGCGGCGACGCTCGACGGCACGCCGGGCAGGAAACAGCCCAAGCCGCCGGCCAGCATGTCGACCGTCGGAGGCGCCCAACTGGGCAAGCCGGGCACTCAGGTCAGGCTCGGCGCGGGCGCGCCGGTCCTGCCGAAGGACGTCAGCGGGCGTTCGTGGATCGTCGCGGACGCCGAGAGCGGTGACGTGCTCGCCGCCCACAACGCGCACTGGCGGCTGCCCCCCGCCTCGACGATGAAGATGCTCTTCGCGGACACGCTGCTGCCCAAGCTCGCCAAGGACACCGTCCACACGGTGACCGCCGAGGACCTCGCGGGCGTCGGAGCGGGCAGCAGTCTCGTCGGGGTCAAGGAGGACCACACGTACACGGTCCACGACCTGTGGCTCGGTGTGTTCCTGCGCTCCGGCAACGACGCCGTGCATGTGCTGACCGAGATGAACGGCGGCATGGCCAAGACGGTCCAGGACATGCAGGAGCACGCCGACGAGCTGCAGGCACTCGACACGCGCGTCGTCTCCCCCGACGGCTACGACGCACCCGGCCAGGTCTCCTCCGCGTACGACCTCACGCTCATCGCCCGCAGCGGCATGCAGAAGAAGGACTTCCGCGAGTACTGCTCCACGGTCAGCGCCACCTTCCCCGGCGAGCACAAGGAGGGCAAGGAGCGCGCGTCGTTCGAGATCCAGAACACCAACCGCCTGCTCACCGGGGCGGCCGGGATCGAGCCGTACCAGGGCATCGCGGGCGTCAAGAACGGCAACACCACGCACGCCGGGGCGACGTTCACCGGTGTCGCCGAACGGAACGGCCGGGTCCTGCTGGTGACGGTCATGAACCCGGAGTCCGAGGAGAGCCAGGCCGTCTACAAGGAGACCGCCCGGCTGTTCGACTGGGGCTTCGCGGCGGCCGGGAAGGTGACGCCGGTCGGTGAACTGGTGCCGCCGAAGTCCGCCGACACGGCGACGGGCGGCGCCGAGCCGGTCGAGGACGGCAAGGGCGCACCGGCGAAGCCCGTGGCCGCCGCCCAGCACGGCTCGGGCGGCATGGGCATCGCGCTCGCCGTCGCGGGCGGTGTGCTGGTGCTGCTGGCCGCCGGGGCGTTCCTGGTCAAGCGCCGCTGGCCGCTTCCCGAGCGGATCCGCCGCCTTCCGCGTTCCTGACCTCTTCCCCGTCTTCTCCGTCGCCGTTCCGCGTCGCCGTCCAGGCGGCGCAGAACAGCAGCAGTTTGGCGGTGAAGTTGATCCAGAGCAGGAGCGCGATCGGCACGCCGAAAGCGCCGTACATGCTGCGGGTCGCGACACCCTGCATGTAGCCGCCGAGCAGCAGCTTGAGCAGCTCGAAGCCGACCGCGCCGATCAGACCGGCCACGACCAGCCGGTGGCGCGGCGGCTGCACGCCGGGCAGCAGCGTCAGGACGTAGAGCAGGATCAGGAAGTCGGCGAGCACGGCGACCGCGAGGGCCGCGATGCGCAGCACCACGCCGCCGATCCCGCCCTTCTCCAGGCCGAGCAGGTCCGCGGTCCAGCCGACCGCGGTGGAGCCGAGCGCGGAGGCGGCGAGCGAGGCGAGTCCGATGCCGCCGAGGCCGGCCAGCACGCCCGCGTCCTTGAGCTTGCGGACGAGCGGATTGCCCTCGTCCCGGTCGTCGAGCTCCCACACGGCCCGCAGGCAGTCCCTCATCGAGCCGACCCAGCCGATGCCCGTGAACAGCAGGAGGGCGCCGGCGACGGCTCCGACGGTGGCCGCGTTGGCGACGAGGCCGTTGATGTCGATCTGGTCGGAGATGCCGGGCACCTGGTCGGAGATCCTGCTCTCCAGCGTGTCCAGTGCCTCCTGGTCGAGGAGCGCGGCACCGATCGCGGCGGCGACCGTGATCAGCGGGAAGAGGGCGAGGAAGCTGAGGAACGTGACGGCAGCGGCCAGCCGCGTCCAGTGCACCCGCTCCAGCGTCTCGTAGCTGCGCCAGGCGTGCGTGCGCATCAGCCGGGCGGCGAGCGGGCCGACGACGGGGAGCTTGATCAGCCAGTCCATGCCGTACGCCTACCCGGTGATCGTCCGGCCAGTGCCCCGACCCGCCGCACGGCGGCGAACCGGTGACCCGAGGGTGGGACGGTCAGGCGGTGGTGGCGCGCTCGTCGACCGGTGTGCCCTGGGCGGGAACGCCGGTGACGCCGCCGCCGAAGGCGTAGGTGCGCAGTTTGCGCCACACGCCGTCCGCGCCCTGCTCGTACAGCGCGAAGGAGGGGCAGGTCCACTCGGCGGCGAACTCCGACAGCTCCTCGTACGCCCGGTCCATCGCCTCCTCGGAGATGCCGTGGGCGACGGTGACATGCGGGTGGTACGGGAACTGCAGGTCGCGCACCAGCGGGCCGGATACGTCCCGCACCCGCTGCTGGAGCCAGGAGCAGGCCGAGCCGCCCTCGACGACCTGGACGAAGACGACCGGCGACAGGGGGCGGAACGTGCCGGTGCCGGACAGGCGCATGCGGAACGGGCGCCCGGCCGCCGCGACGGCCGCGAGGTGCGCCTCCACCGCGGGCAGCACGGCCGAGTCGACCTCGGTCGGGGGCAGGAGGGTGACGTGGGTCGGAATGCCGTGCGCGGCGGGATCCCCGAAGCCCGCACGCCGCTCCTGGAGCAGGCTGCCGTACGGCTCCGGGACCGCGATCGAAACGCCGAGCGTTACGGTCCCCACGTCGTTCTCCTCAGTCTCGGTGCGCGGCTGCGGTCCACAGCTCGCGCGGGTGTGCAGCCGCCAGTGTGGCGGCTTTACCGCCGGTTCGGCCAGAGTCCTTGGACACAGGCCCTTGGACTCCTTCCGCCCCGGCCGGGGCGCCCGGTATGCGCTCGGTGTGCGTCCGGGCGCGCTCGGTGTGCGCCAGGTGCTCGCTCAGTGCTTGGCGGGGAGGAAGCCCACCCTCTCGTAAGTGGTGGCCAGCGTCTCCGCCGCGACCGCACGGGCCTTCTCCGCGCCCTTGGCCAGGATGGAGTCCAGCGTCTCCGTGTCGTCCAGGTATTCCTGCGTCCGGGTGCGGAACGGTGTGACGAATTCGACCATCACCTCGGCGAGGTCGGTCTTGAGCGCACCGTAGCCCTTGCCCTCGTACTTCCGCTCCAGATCGGCCACAGCCGTACCCGTGAGGGTGGAGTAGATGGAGAGCAGGTTGCTGACGCCCGGCTTCTCGACCGCGTCGAAACGGATCACGGTGTCCGTGTCGGTGACCGCGCTCTTGACCTTCTTCGCGGTCACCTTCGGCTCGTCGAGCAGGTTGATGAGGCCCTTCGGCGTGGAGGCCGACTTGCTCATCTTGATCGACGGGTCCTGGAGGTCGTAGATCTTCGCCGTCTCCTTGAGGATGTGCGGCGCGGGGACGGTGAACGTGTCGCCGAAGCGGCCGTTGAAACGCTCGGCCAGGTCGCGGGTCAGCTCGATGTGCTGGCGCTGGTCCTCACCGACCGGGACCTCGTTCGCCTGGTACAGCAGGATGTCCGCGACCTGCAGGACCGGGTACGTGAACAGGCCGACGGAGGCACGCTCGGCGCCCTGCTTGGCCGACTTGTCCTTGAACTGCGTCATCCGGGACGCCTCGCCGAAGCCCGTCAGGCAGTTCATGACCCACGCCAGCTGGGCGTGCTCGGGCACATGGCTCTGCACGAACAGGGTGCAGCGCTCGGGGTCGAGACCGGCGGCGAGCAGCTGGGCCGCGGCGAGCCGGGTGTTGGCACGCAGCTCGGCGGGGTCCTGCGGAACGGTGATCGCGTGCAGGTCCACGACCATGTAGAACGCGTCGTGCGTCTCCTGGAGCGCCACCCACTGGCGGACGGCGCCGAGGTAGTTGCCGAGGTGGAACGAGCCGGCGGTGGGCTGGATTCCGGAGAGCACACGAGGTCGACGCTGCATGGCGGTGCCATTCCCCTGCGGGTGGTGGTGGGCGACGGGCGGGCGAACTGAGGCCATGCCCCACATTCTCTCAGGTGCGGACCGATGTCCGGCCGCCGGTGCATCCGCTGCGGACCGTAGCCGCCGCGGGTCGTGGCCGATGAGACGAGGAACACAGGGCGCACCGCCGTGCGGGCCCGGGCGCTCGCCGGATGGGCGGCGCCCGGGCGGTGCGGGCCGGCCGGGCAAGCCGGGCAGCCCCTAGGGGGTGAGGCCCGGGGCCGGGTGGGCCGACATCAGGTCGGACACCTCGGCGCGGACCGCGGCCAGCGCATCCTCGTCGCCCTTGGCCGCCGCCGAGACACCCCGGTCGATCCACTCGGCGACCGCGGCCATGTGCTCCGTGCCGAGGCCGCGGGAGGTCAGCGACGGCGTGCCGATGCGGATGCCGGAGGGGTCGAAGGGCTTGCGGGGATCGAACGGCACGGTGTTGTAGTTGACGACGATCCCGGCCCGGTCGAGCGCCTTGGCCGCCACCTTGCCCGGAACGTCCTTGGAGGTGAGGTCGATCAGGATCAGGTGGTTGTCGGTGCCGCCGGAGACCAGGTCGAAGCCGCGCGCGAGCAGCTCGGCGGCGAGTGCCTTGGCGTTGGCCACGACGGAGCGGGCGTAGTCGCGGAAGGAGGGCTGGGCCGCCTCGTGGAGGGCGACGGCGATCGCCGCGGTGGTCTGGTTGTGCGGACCGCCCTGGAGGCCCGGGAAGACCGCCTTGTCGATGGCCTTGGCGTGCTCCTCACGGGACATCAGCATGGCGCCGCGCGGACCGCGCAGGGTCTTGTGGGTGGTGGTGGACACGACGTCGACGTGCGGGACGGGCGAGGGGTGGGCGCCGCCCGCGATGAGGCCGGCGATGTGGGCGACGTCGGCGACCAGCACAGCGCCGACCTCGCGCGCGATCTCGGCGAAGGCGGCGAAGTCGATGGTGCGGGGCAGCGCGGTGCCGCCGCAGAAGATGACCCTGGGCCGCTCCTTGAAGGCGAGGTCGCGCACCTGGTCGAAGTCGATCAGCCCGTTGTCGTGGCGTACGCCGTACTGCACGCCGCGGAACCAGGTGCCGGTGGCCGAGACGCCCCAGCCGTGCGTGAGGTGGCCGCCCATCGGCAGGGCCATGCCCATCACGGTGTCGCCGGGCTCGGCGAAGGCGAGGTAGACGGCGAGGTTGGCCGGAGAGCCGGAGTAGGGCTGGACATTGGCGTGGTCGACGCCGAAGAGGGACTTGGCGCGTGCGACGGCGAGCAGCTCGACCTGGTCGATGTTCTGCTGGCCCTCGTAGTAGCGGCGGCCGGCGTAGCCCTCGCTGTACTTGTTCTGCAGCACCGTGCCGGACGCCTCCAGCACGGCGGCCGAGACGTAGTTCTCGCTGGGGATCAGTCGCAGGGTGTCGGCCTGGAGCCGTTCCTCGGCGCCGACGAGGGCGGCGAGTTCGGGGTCGGCGGCGGCGAGCGCGGGGTGCGGCAGGGGAAGGGGCATGGTGTCCTCCGGGACGGTCCGTGGCATCGGTCGTGGTCCCGGGGTGCCCAGGCGATCGACACCACGTGTTACTGCCCCGTGCGGCTCCCTCGGGGTCACTTCCCCGTACGCCAGTCGCCGCACGTACCGCCCACCCTAGCGGGCACGCCGGGCGCCCGGTTTCCCGGTCGGCATGGCGAGCGACGATAGAAACAGGGGCAACACCGGATCCGGGCACCCGTCCCAGGGACGGGGCACCGCCCCCCTCGCCGGCTGGTTCGTCCTGACGATCGGAGCACCCGTGTCGACCACGACTTCCGCGATCGCCTCCGCGGAGGCGCACAGCGCGCACACCTACCACCCTCTTCCGGTCGTCGTCGCCTCGGCCGACGGCGCCTGGATGACCGATGTCGAGGGGCGCCGGTTCCTCGACATGCTCGCCGGCTATTCGGCCCTCAACTTCGGCCACCGCAACCGCCGGCTGATCGACGCGGCGAAGGCCCAGCTGGACCGGGTCACCCTCACCTCCCGCGCCTTCCACCACGACCGGTTCGGGGACTTCTGCGCCCAGCTGGCCGAGCTGTGCGGCATGGAGACGGTGCTGCCGATGAACACCGGCGCGGAGGCGGTGGAGACCGCGGTGAAGACCGCCCGGAAGTGGGGCTACCGGGTCAAGGGCGTCCCCCAGGGCCAGGCGAAGATCATCGTCGCGGCGAACAACTTCCACGGCCGGACGACGACGCTGATCAGTTTCTCGACCGACCACGAGGCGCGGGCGGACTACGGCCCGTACACGCCGGGCTTCGAGATCGTGCCGTACGGCGACCTGACCGCGTTGGATGCGGCCATGTCCGCGAACACGGTGGCCGTGCTGCTGGAGCCCGTCCAGGGCGAGGCCGGGGTGCTGGTCCCGCCGCACGGCTATCTCCCGGGCGTGCGCAGGCTCACCCGGGAGCGGGGTGTGCTGTTCGTGGCGGACGAGATCCAGTCGGGTCTGGGCCGGACGGGAAAGACGTTCGCGTGCGAGCACGAGGGAGTCGTGCCGGACATGTACGTGCTGGGCAAGGCGCTCGGCGGCGGTGTGGTGCCGGTGTCGGCGGTCGTGTCGTCCGCCGAGGTCCTCGGGGTGTTCCGGCCGGGCGAGCACGGGTCGACGTTCGGCGGCAATCCGCTGGCCTGCGCGGTGGCGCTGGAGGTCGTCGCGATGCTGCGCACCGGCGAGTTCCAGGCGCGGGCGGCCGAGCTGGGCGAGCACCTGCACCACCAACTCGGCCTGCTTATGGGCAGCGGCGTCGTGACGGAGGTGCGCGGGCGCGGCCTGTGGGCGGGTGTGGACATCGCGCCGGGCCTGGGCACGGGCCGGGAGATCTCGGAGAAGCTGATGGACCGGGGTGTCCTGGTCAAGGACACCCGCGGTGCGACGATCCGGATCGCGCCGCCGCTGGTGATCAGCAAGGAGGACCTGGACTGGGGGCTCGACCAGCTCCGGGCGGTCCTCACGTCGTAGGCCGGGACCGGACAGGCGCCGCATTTTCAGCCTCGCTGGGGACACCACCCACGGCCTCCAGGCCGTAGGGGGAGTTTGAGGCGCGGGGTCCGGGGCAGCGCCCCGGCCGGGTGGGTGACGCTCGCGGGGGCAGTCACCCCGCGGGCCGCGGCCGCCAGGCTGTAGGGGTGCGGCGGCCCGGCGGGGGCTTTCAGCCTCGCTGCCGTCAGGGCGCGGCGAGGGTCCGGGCGCCCGGACCCCGCGGCTACTCCAGTGACGCGCACAGCGCGTCCAGCGCTCCCGCCCAGGCGCTGTCCGGCGGTGTCGCGTACCCGACGACGAGCCCCTCGCGGTCGGCCGCCCGGGCCTCGGCGTGGCGGAAGTCCGAGAGGCCGTGCACCGCGAGGCCGTGCCACGCCGCGGAGCGGATGGCCTGGCGCTCGGTGCCCGGCGGGAGTTCGAGCACCGCGTGCAGCCCGGCGGCGATCCCGCTGACGCGGATGGCGGGGGCGCGCTCCGCGAGCGCCGCCACCAGCTGGTCGCGCCGCCGCCGGTAGCGCAGCCGCATGCCGCGTACGTGCCGGTCGTACGCGCCCGAGGCGATGAACTCGGCCAGGGTCAGCTGGTCCAGCGCCCCCGAGGACCACTCCTCGCGGCCCTTGGCCTCCAGCACCTCGCCGACCATGCTCTCCGGCAGCACCATCCACGCCAGCCGCAGCCCGGGCGCGAGCGACTTGCTCGCCGTGCCCATGTAGACGACGCGTTCCGGGTCGAGTCCCTGGAGGGCGCCGACGGGCTGGCGGTCGTAGCGGAACTCGCCGTCGTAGTCGTCCTCGAGGACCAGGCCGCCCGTCCTTCGCGCCCAGTCGACGGCCGCCGCGCGCCGGTCGGCGTGCAGAGGAACGCCGAGCGGGAACTGGTGCGCGGGTGTCATCAGCACCGCGCCCACGCCCCGCATCCCGCCGAGGCCCTCGGTGCACGTGCCGGTGTCGTCGAAGGGCAGCGCGGGCGTGCCGAGTCCCGCCCCGGTCAGCAGGTCCCAGTGGAAGTCGAGACCGTACGACTCGACCGCCACATCCCGTACCCGCCGGCGCTTGAGGATCTTGCCCATCAGCATCAGCCCGTGCACGAAGCCGTTGCAGACGACGACCCGTTCGGGCGCGGCGTACACCCCCCGGGCCCGGGCGAGGTAGTCGGCGAGCACGGTCCGCAGCTCGATGCGCCCGCGCGGATCGCCGTACCCGAACGCCTCGTGGGGCGCGGCGGTCAGCGCCCTGCGCGCGGCCTTGAGCCATTCCGCGCGGGGGAACGACGCGAGGTCGGGGCTGCCCGGCCTCAGGCTGTAGTCCGGACCGCTGCGCACCGGCCGGGCCCGTGCCCGGCTCTCCCCCGGCGGCGGCTTGCGCGGCACGGACCTCTGGGCGACACGGGTGCCGGAGCCCTGCCGTGCGACGAGCCAGCCCTCGGCGACCAGCTCCGCGTAGGCGTCGGCGACGGTGTTGCGGGCGACGCCCAGGTCGACGGCGAGGGACCGGGACGACGGCAGCCGGGTGCCGGGCGCGAGCCTGCCGGTGCGGACCGCCTCCCGCAGGGCGTCCATGAGGCCGCTGCGCAGCCGGGTGCCGCGCAGGTCCAGATGCAGGTCGGCACCGAAAGTGGCCCAGGAATCCGTCATGGGAATGGACCATACAGCTGTGCCATATGGCCCGTACGGTCGTAGCCATGACGACGAACGACACGTACGCATCCGAGACCGAGCCCCGTATCCGCGTCTCCGAGCTCCTCCCCGACGTCTACAAGGCCATGGTCCGGCTGGACGGGGCCGCCCGGAAGAACCTCGACCCGGTCCTGCTGGAGCTGGTGAAGATCCGCGCCTCGCAGATCAACCACTGCGCTTTCTGCCTCGACATGCACAGCAAGGACGCACTGGCGGCGGGCGAGTCGGTGGAGCGCATCGTGCAGCTGAGCGCATGGGAGGAGTCGCGGCACTTCTACACCGAGAAGGAGATCGCGGCACTCGAACTGACCGAGGCGGTGACTGTGCTGACGGACGGTTTCGTGCCCGACGAGGTCTACGAGAAGGCGGCGAAGCACTTCGACGAGACCGAACTGGCCCAGCTCATCGCGTCGATCGCGGTGATCAACGTCTGGAACCGGTTCGCGGTGACCGGACGGCTCACGCCCGGCCACTACACTCCCGGCTCGCTGAAGCACTGACGGGGGACGGCCGGTGACGGCTCATCACGAGACCTTCCGCGCCCTGCACCACGGCCGGGAGGCGGCGGATCCCCTGGTCCTGCCCGGTCCGTGGGACGCGGCGAGCGCTCGCGCGTTCGCCGACGCGGGCTTCCCGGCGCTCGCCACGCCCAGCGCCGGCGTCGCCGCCTCGCTCGGCCACGAGGACGGGGCGGTGCCCGCCGCCGAGATGTTCGCGGCTGTGGCGCGGATCGTGCGCGCGGTCGACGTGCCCGTCTCCGCCGACGTCGAGGGCGGCTACGGGCTCGCGCCGAAGGAGCTGGTGGCGCGGGTGCTGGAGACCGGCGCGGCCGGCTGCAACCTGGAGGACTCCGACGCGGCGACCGGGTCGCTCAAGGATCCGCGCCGGCACGCCGACTGGCTGGCCGAGGTGGTCGCGGAGGCGGACGGCGCACTGTTCGTCAACGCCCGCGTCGACACGTTCCTGCGGGGTGTGAGCGACCCGCGGGAGGCGATCGTACGACTGCGGCTGTACGCGGAGGCGGGCGCCGACTGCGTCTATCCGATCCTCGCCCCGCCGGAGCACCTGCCGCTGCTGCGTGCCGGGACCGACCTGCCGATCAACGCGTTCGCCCCGGCGGCCGATCCGCCGGTGGCCGAGCTGGGCAGGCTGGGCGCCACGCGGATCACCTTCGGTCCGGGGCTCCAGCGGCGCGCACAGGCGGCCGTGACGGACATGGCCCGGGAACTGCGGCGCGGCCTCGGGGCGTGAACGGCGGGGCGTGGGCCCCACCGAAAGTGGCGTACCCCACCGCGCCCGGGGGCGAGACGCGGGCCCAGGGGTGAGACACGGGCCCGGGGGCTGTGCCCCCGGGCCCCGTCCCGTTCACCGTCCCGGCGTCACTTCGGCAGCCAGGCCCGCCACGTCGGCTCGTTCTCCTTCACCCACTTCTCCGCCGCCGCCTGCGGCGACAGCTTCTGGTCCGCGATCATGAGCGCCACGTCGTTCTGCTGCTCCGTCGTCCACCGGAAGTTCCTCAGGAACTCGGCCGCCTTGCCGCCCTTGTCCGCGAACCGCGCGTTCAGGAACTTCTGCAGCGGGGTGTGCGGATACGCGCACGCCACCTTCTTGGGGTCGGCGTCGCAGCCCTCCTTGTACGCGGGCAGCTTCACCTCCGTCATGGGGACCTTCTCGAACAGCCACTGCGGCTTGTACCAGTAGGTCAGGAACGGCTTCTTCTCCTTGGCGAACTGCTTGATCTGCGTGATCTGCGCAGCCTCCGAACCCGCGAACACCACCTGGTAGTCCAGGTCCAGGTTCTCCACCAGCGCCTTGTCGTTGGTGACGTACGAGGGCGAGCCGTCGAGCAGCTGGCCCTTGCCGCCGCTCTCCGCCGTGCGCAGCTGGTCCGCGTACTTGTTCAGGTTCTTCCAGTCCGTCACGTCCGGGTGCGCCTTCGCGAAGTACGTCGGCACGAACCAGCCGATGTGGCCGGTCACCCCGAGGTCGCCGCCCGGCGCGATCGTCCTCTTGTCGGCGACGTACCGGTCCTCCTGCTCCGGGTGGCCCCAGTCCTCCAGGATCGCGTCGACACGGCCCTGGCTGAGCGCGTCCCACGCGGGGACCTCGTCGATCTGGACGGTGTCGACGCGGTAGCCCAGCTCGTGTTCGAGCAGGTACTGCGCCACGGCGACGTTGGCCTGCGCGCCCACCCAGGACTGGACGGACAGCGTCACGGTCTTCGCGCCCTCCGCGGCGGCGTACGGGGACGCCTGGCGGGTCATGTCGGCCGCGCCGCAGCCGGTGACGGCCATCAGGCCGACCGCCGCCGCGAGCGCGGTGATGCGTGTACGAGAAGCCATGTCAGGCCCCCTTTCCGGTGCTTCGGCGGGTCGGCTGGGTGACGCGGTCCAGCATCAGACCGAGGCACACGATCGCCGCGCCCGCGACGAGCCCGGTCGCCAGGTCGCCCTGGGCGAGGCCGAACACCACGTCGTAGCCGAGCGCCCCGCCGCCGACCAGGCCGCCGATGATGACGACGGCGAGGACCAGGACGACGCCCTGGTTGACGGCCAGCAGCAGCGCGGGCCTGGCCAGCGGCAGTTGCACCTGGAGCAGCTGCTGGCGGGCGGTCGCGCCCAGCGAGCGCGACGACTCCATCGCGACCGGGTCCACGGCGCGCATGCCCTGGGTGGTGATGCGGACGACGGCGGGCAGCGCGTACACCACCGCGGCGGCGACCGCCGGGGCGCGGCCGACGCCGAACAGCGCGACCACCGGGATGAGGTACACGAACTGCGGCATCGTCTGGAACACGTCGAGCACGGGGCGCAGCAGCCGTTCCAGGCGAGCGCTGCGCGCCGCGGCGGTGCCGACGGCGAACCCGGTGACGAGGGTGACCGCGACCGCGGCCAGCACCTGGGAGAGCGTGTCGAGCGCGGGGTCCCACACGCCGAGCACCCCGATGGCGGCCATCGCGAGGACGGCGGTCAGGGCGGTTCGCCAGGTGCCGATGAGCAGGGCGAGCACGCCGACCAGGAGCAGCACGGCCCACCAGGGCAGCCACTGCAGGCCGTCGCGGACCGGGTCCAGGACCCAGGTGGTGAAGCGGGCGGCCCAGTCGGCGGTGCCGCCGATGACGGGCACGCCGGAGTACAGGTGGGCGGTCATCCAGTCGACGGCCCGGTTGACGGGCTCGGCGATGCCCACGGTCCAGGCGTCGGGCCAGGCGAGGCGACCCGTGAGCCGTCCCGCGACCGCTGCGGCCACGGCGACGGCCGCGGCGATCGCCCAGCCGAGCCGGGCGGACGGCCCGGACCTCGGCGCGGTGCCGATCCGCTCGCCCGCCGCGGCGGTGACGCGGTCGAGGACGACGGCGAGCAGCACGATCGGGATGCCCGCCGCGAGCGCGGCGCCGACGTCGACGGAGGCGAGCGCCTGGTAGACGCGGTCGCCGAGGCCGCCGGCGCCGATCACCGAGGCGATCACGGCCATCGAAAGGGCCATCATGATCGACTGGTTGAGTCCGAGCAGCAGTTCCTTGCGCGCCAGCGGGAGCCGGGCCGTCAGCAGCCGCTGCCGGCCGGTCGCGCCGAGCGAGGCCGCGGCCTCCATCACCCCGGCGTCCGCGCCGCGCAGTCCGAGCGCGGTCAGGCGGGCCATGGGCGGGGCCGCGTAGACGACGGTGGCGAGGACGGCGGCCGGTACGCCGATGCCGAAGACGAGCACGACGGGCAGCAGGTACGCGAACGCGGGCAGCACCTGCATGGTGTCGAGCACGGGCCGCAGCGCCCGGTGCGTACGGTCCGACAGTCCGGCGGCGAGCCCGAGGAGCGCCCCGAGCAGGACGGACGCGGCGACCGCGACGACCATGAGCGCGAGGGTCTGCATGGTGGGCACCCACATGCCGAGCAGCCCGCACGCGGCGAACGCGGCGACGGCGGTGAGCGCGAGCCTGATGCCGGCGGCCCGCCAGGCGATCAGCCCGGCGGCGACGGTGACCCCGGCCCAACCGGCGGCGAGCAGCACCAGGTACACGGCGCGCACGGACAGCACGACGGCGTTGCTGATGTGCCCGAAGAAGTACAGGAAGACCGGGTGGCTGTCCCGGTTGTCGATGATCCAGTCGCTGGCACCCCCGAGCGGCCCGGACAGGTCGACGGCGAACCGGTCGGGCCAGGCGCCGCCGCCGAGGAGCACGGCCCCGAGGACGAGGAGCACGGCGCCGGCGCCGGTGATCGCTGCACGCCGCGAGGCGAGGATGCGCAGGGGGCCGCCGAGCGCGGAGGTGCTCTCGGCGGGCGTGGTGACGGTGGCGGTCATCGTCCCCACCTCCGCGTGGCGTGGGCATCGTGCGCCCGGCCGCCGCGACCCCACAGGTCGCCGCGGGCGGCGCGGGTGCGGCGCGTGCCCGGCGGGGAGATCGTTCGGTCGTACCTCACGCGGCCGCCTTTCCGGCCGCCGCCGGCGCGATGCCCGCGACCACGCCCAGCAGGCCCGCCTGGTCCACGACGCCCAGGCAGCGGCCGTCCTCGACGACGCGGGCGGTCTCGCCCGTGCGGGCGACCGCCTCGATCGCCTCGTGGACCGTGGCGTCGGGGGCCAGCGCCGGGCCGGCCTCCGTGTCGGACGTCTCGGCGGGGCGCATCGCCGTGCGCACGGTCATGACCTGCTCGCGCGGCACGTCCCGGACGAAGTCGCGCACGTAGTCGTCCGCGGGCGTGCCCACGATCTCCTCGGGCGTGCCGAGCTGCACGATCCGGCCGTCCCGCATCAGCGCGATGCGGTCGCCGAGCTTCAGCGCCTCGCTGAGGTCGTGCGTGATGAAGACCATCGTGCGGCCCTCCTCGCGGTGCAGCCGGACGACCTCCTCCTGCATGTCCCGCCGGATCAGCGGGTCCAGCGCGCTGAACGGCTCGTCGAACAGCAGGACTTCGGGGTCGACGGCCAGCGCGCGGGCCAGGCCCACGCGCTGCTGCTGTCCGCCGGACAGCTGGCCGGGGCGGCGGTGCTCCATGCCCTCCAGACCGACCTTGGTGACGAACTCCGCCGCGCGCTCGCGCCGCTGGGCGCGCCCCATGCCCTGGATCTCCAGCCCGTAGGCGACGTTGTCGAGGACCGAGCGGTGCGGAAGCAGCCCGAAGTGCTGGAAGACCATGGCGGCGCGGTGGCGGCGCAGCTCGCGCAGCCGCCCGGCGTCCATGGACAGCACGTCCTCGCCGTCGATGGCGATCGCGCCGGACGTGGGCTCGATGAGCCGGGTCAGGCAGCGTACGAGCGTGGACTTCCCGGAGCCGGACAGGCCCATGACGACGAAGACCTCGCCCTTGCGGACGTCGAACGACACGTCGCGCACGGCGGCGGTGCAGCCGGTGCGTTCGCGCAGTTCGGCGGGCTCGAGGGCGCCGAGCGCGGGGTCGGCGGGGACCCGGTCGGCCTTCGGTCCGAAGACCTTCCACAGGTCGCGTACGGAGAAGACGGGCGGCGGCGGAGTGTTCATCAGGCATTGCCTCCCAGTAGGTCAGCGCATTTCTCCCCGACCATCAGCACGCCGATCATCGGGTTGACGGCGGTCATGGTCGGGAAGACGGAGGCGTCGGCGATCCGTATGCCGGCGAGCCCCCGGATCCTCAGGTCGGGTGTGACGACGGCGAGTTCGTCGTCGGCCGCACCCATCCGGCAGGTGCCGGCCGGGTGGTAGACGGTGTGCGCGACCTTGCGCGCGTACTCGCTGAGGTCCTCGTCGGAGGTGACCTCCGGCCCGGGGCAGACCTCATGCTTCAGCCATCCGGCGAGCGGCTGCTGCTGCGCGATCTCGCGGGCGATCCTGATCCCGTCGACGAGCGTGCGGCCGTCGTAGTCGTCCTCGTCGGTGAAGTACCGGAAGTCGAGGGCGGGCTTGACCTCGGGGTCCGCGCTGGTCAGGTACAGCCGGCCGCGGCTCTTCGGCTTGGGGATGTTGGGCGTCATCGACACGCCGTGCGCGGGCCGCTCGTAGCCCAGGCGCTCCGGGTTGTCGGTGAACGGGATCTGGTAGAAGTGGAACATCAGGTCGGGTCCGGCCGAGGCGGGGTCCCGGCGGACGAACAGACCGGCGTCGCTGTCCATCGCCGAGTTCTCCGGGATCGGCCCGTGGGTCTCCCAGACGATGACGGACTCGGGGTGGTCGAGCAGGTTCTCGCCGACGCCCGGCAGGTCGTGCACCACGGGGATGCCGAGCTTCTCCAGGTCGGCGCGCGGCCCGATGCCCGAGTGCATCAGCAGCCGCGGGGTGTCCACGGCGCCCGCGCACACGAGGACTTCGCGCCGCGCCCGTACGACGTGTTCCGCGCCGTCCTTGGTGCGCACGTGCACGCCGGTCGCACGCGCTCCGTCGAGCTCCAGGCGGAAGGCCCAGGTCTCCAGGGCGATGTGCAGGTTCGGCCGGTCGAGGAAGGGGTGCAGATACGCGACCGAGGCCGAGGAGCGCTTGTTGTTCTCCGGGTGGTAGGCGAGGTCGAAGAAGCCGACACCCTCGTGGAACGGCGCCTTGTTGAAGCCCTCGACACGCGGCACCTGGAGCGCCGTCTGCGCGGCGTCGACGAAGTCGCGGGCGATGGCGTTCCGGTCGGCCTCGTCGACGGGGACGATGTTGTTGCGCAGCTTGGCGAAGTACGGGTCCATCGACGCGGCGTCCCAGCCCTCGGCGCCCGCCTCGGCCCACTCGTCCCAGTCGGACGGCAGCGGCTTGAAGGCGATGAGGGTGTTGTGGGACGAGCAGCCGCCGAGCACGCGGGCGCGGCTGTGGCGGATGTGCGAGTTGCCGCGGGGCTGCTCGGTCGTCGGGTAGTCGTAGTCGAGTTCGCCGCCGAGGAGTCCCATCCAGCGGCGCAGGGTCAGCACGTCGTCGCGGTCGACGTCGCTGGGGCCGCCCTCGATGACGGCGACGGTGACGTCGGGGTCCTCGGTGAGGCGGGAGGCGATCACGGAGCCTGCGGTGCCGCCGCCGACGACGACGTAGTCGTACACGGTGTGGTGCTCGGTCATGGTGCTGCTTTCTCCGCTCAGCCCGCGAACCAGCGCACGGGGCGCGGGGCGAGGTTCTGGTAGATGTGCTTGGACTCGCGGTATTCGGCGAGTCCCGTCGGGCCCAGCTCCCGGCCGGTGCCCGACTTCCCGAAGCCGCCCCACTCCGCCTGCGGGAGGTAGGGGTGGAAGTCGTTGATCCAGACGGTGCCGTGGCGCATCCGTCCGGCGACGCGCCGGGCGCGGCCGGCGTCGGCGGTCCACACGGCGCCGGCGAGGCCGTACTCGGTGTCGTTGGCGAGGGCGACGGCCTCGTCCTCCGTACGGAAGGTCTCCACGGTCAGGACCGGTCCGAAGATCTCCTCGCGGACGACCCGCATCCGGCGGTTGCACCGGTCGAGGACGGTGGGGCGGTAGAAGTACCCCAGGCCGTCCGGGCGTTCGCCGCCCGCCCTGAGCACCGCGCCCTCCTCCAGCGCGGACGCGACGAAGTCCTCGGTCCTGGCGAGCTGCTGCGCGGAGACGAGCGGACCGCACTCGACACCCTTGTCGGTGCCGCGCCCGAGGCGGATCTTCTCGGCGCGGCGCGCGAGTTCGGCGACGAAGCGCTCGCGCAGCGACTCCTCGACGATGAGGCGCGATCCGGCGGAGCAGACCTGGCCGCTGTGGATGAAGGCGGCGTTGAGCGCCTGGTCGACGGCGGTGTCGAAGCCTTCCTCGGTCGCGCAGGCGTCGGCGAAGACGACGTTGGGGTTCTTGCCGCCGAGTTCGAGGGCGACCTTCTTGACGGTGTCGGCGGCGGCGCGGGCGACCTTGGTGCCGCTGACCAGCCCGCCGGTGAAGGACACGAGGTCCACGTCGGGGTGCTCGGCGAGACGAGCGCCGACGGTGTCGCCGGGGCCGGTGACGATGTTCGCGGCGCCGGGGGGCAGCCCGGCCTCCATCAGGAGCTCCATCAGCGCGACGGTGGTCAGCGGGGTGATCTCGCTCGGCTTGATCACAAAGGTGTTGCCGGCCGCGAGCGCCGGGGCGATCTTCCAGCTGGCCTGGAGCAGGGGGTAGTTCCAGGGCGTGATCAGCGCGCAGACCCCGACGGGCTCGTGCACGACCACACTGTGGATCTCGTCGGAGCCGGCGTCGACGACGCGGCCGCCGCTCTCGTTCATGACGAGGTCGGCGAAGTAGAGGAAGGCGTCGCGCACGCAGTCGACGTCGGTGCGCCCCTCTTCGAGAGTCTTGCCGGCGTCCTGGCTCTCCAGGCCGCCGATCCGCTCCCGGTCCCGCTCCAGCAGGGCGGCGACGCGGCGCAGCAGGGCGGCCCGCTCGGCGACGGGCGTGCGCGGCCAGGTGCCGTCGTCGAAGGCGGCGCGCGCGGCGGCCACGGCATCGTCGGTGTCGGCGACGCCGCCCTCCGAGACGACGGCGAACACGCTCGTGTCGACGGGGTCGATGATCTCGCGCGTGGCGCCGGAGACGGCGGAGCGCCACTCTCCGCCCACGTGGATGGTCTGCTGTGCTGCCGACACGTCGTGTTTGGCCTTTCGTTCCCGTTTCGTCCTGCACCGGTGACATCCCGGCGATCTGGCCGCCTGCCCGGGGATTCCAAATCCATGCGGAACGGTTAACGGAAAGTGCTCCGCCTCACACCGTGCGTGAGACGTGCGTCACATGTCCGTCGTGTCGAACGAGATCCACACGTCGGGCGGCACATCGGGCTTGCCGGGGACCGGCCTGCGCTCCTCGGTCCACGCCGCACCGGCGATCCGGCCGGCGACGCCGCGCCAGAACCGCACGGCGCCCGCGTTCGCGTCCTGGAACGGGATGTCCCACGGCCCCGGGTGCCTGCCCACCACGTCCTGCACGGCCCGCGTCCCGACGCCGGTCCTGCGCAGAGCGCGCACGACGAAGAACGCGCTCATCACGCGCCTCGGCTCCCTCAGGCCGCGCACGAGGACAAGCCCGACGGGGTGCTCGCCGCTGGTCAGCAGGTACAGCGCCCGGTCGGGGTTGTCGAAGGCGGCGTCGAGGCGGTCGTCGTGGAAGGTCCCGTCCGGTGCGGGCAGCGGCCCGACGAACTCGGACAGGTCGTGGCGGAACAGCTGCCACAGCCGCTCCAGCACGGGCCGGTCACCGGCGTGCGCGAGGCGGAGAACGGGGTCGTCGGTCATGGAAACTCCTCCGGTCGGTCGGGCGCGGGGGCGGGGCGGGGCGAGCGGTCGGGTGCCGCCGGATCCGGCGCCCGGAACGCAGAAAAGCCCTCCGGCCGGAAGCGTGTCCGAGCCGAAAGGCTTGCTGTGCCAGGGATGTTAGCGCACCGGCCGCGCCGAGGCCCCGCGCATCCCGCTCCCGCCCGCGCCCTTAGGGTCCTGGTCATGACCACGACCTTCAGCGAGCCCTTCCTCCGGCTCACCGAGGCGCACTCCGCGTGGGGTGCCGAACAGCTCGAGACCTTCAACGCGTTCCTGCCCATGGGCGAGTGGAGCGCCGATCTGGGGCAGTGCCTGTACCGGCAGTCGGGCCGGGAGCTGCGGATCTCGCTGCTCGGCACGTTCGACACCGACGAGCGGTCGTGGCTGTGGGCGTGGGCCAATCCCGGCTTCCAGGGGACGCCGGTGGTGCGCGCGGCCGAGGAGGTACGGCAGTACGGAGAGGCCCACGGCCTGCGGGAGTTCACCGAGGAACTGATTCACCTCGCGGGACACGACGACCCCCGCCTGGCCGCCGAGAACCTGGCCTTCACCGCCATGGGCGTCCTCGGCGCCGCCGGGTACATCGGCGTCCAGGCGAACCCCTCCGCCCGCGCGTACCTGGTACCCGACGACCCCCAGGTCCCCCGCGCCGAGCCCGACGCGATCACGCTCCCCCGCGTGCTGCTGACCGGCGCCGGCCTCATCGGCGGCTCGGCGCGCCACGTCGTGGACGGCTACGTCGCCCACCACGCCCTCCCCCGCCGCGAGGCCCCGGGCCGTATCAGCGCCGGCCTCCCGGACGGCGGCACGGTCGACGTCCTCTTCGACGACCTCGACCGCATCGCCTCGGTGCGCGTCAACACAGGCGGCCCCGCACCGGCCTGAGGCTGCGGCCGGGGACACCCGTACTCCGGGCGCAGGCGGTGCGGCGTCGCGGGTCGGGGCACTGAAGCCGCGGTGTGCGACCGCGTCAGGGGGCCGCAACCCGGTCGGTGGGCCAGGCGTCATGCGCGAGCAGTTGCAGCATCTGCTCGAGGTCGGCCGCCAGCGGCACATCGAGATCCAGGTCATGCCGACGGCCAGTATGGGTGGTCGACATTCGACGTACCGCCTGCCGCGATCGCCAAGACCGAGGCCGACGTGGCCGAGGACTACGTCGCCGCCTACGGCAAAGACGACCTGCCGTGCGACCGGGACGGCCGCAAGCGGACCGGCTGAACGGGCGTGGCCCTACTGCCCCGCCAGGGGACGCGCAACACGACGCACGCCCCCGGAGGCCGGAGGCCGCCGGGGGCGTGAACCGCTGGTGCGGGTACGTCAGATGAGGCCGAGCTCGCGGACCGCCGCGCGCTCCTCCTCCAGCTCCTGCACGGACGCGTCGATGCGCGCACGCGAGAAGTCGTTGATGTCCAGGCCCTGGACGATCTCGTACTTGCCGTCCTTGCAGGTGACGGGGAAGGAGGAGATCAGGCCCTCCGGGACGCCGTAGGAGCCGTCCGACGGGATGCCCATGGAGGTCCAGTCGCCCTCGGCGGTGCCATTCACCCAGGTGTGGACGTGGTCGATGGCGGCGTTCGCGGCCGAGGCGGCCGAGGAAGCGCCACGGGCCTCGATGATCGCGGCGCCGCGCTTGGCGACGGTCGGGATGAAGGTGTCGGCCAGCCACGCCTGGTCGGCCACGACCTCGGCGGCGTTCTTGCCGGCGATCTCCGCGTGGAAGATGTCCGGGTACTGGGTCGCCGAGTGGTTGCCCCAGATGGTGAGGCGCTTGATGTCGGAGACGTCGGCGCCGGTCTTGGCGGCCAGCTGCGAGATCGCGCGGTTGTGGTCGAGGCGGGTCATCGCGGTGAAGCGCTCGGCCGGTACGTCCGGGGCGGCGGCCTGCGCGATGAGCGCGTTGGTGTTGGCCGGGTTGCCGACGACGAGGACCTTGATGTCGTCAGCGGCGTTGTCGTTGATGGCCTTGCCCTGCGGCTTGAAGATGCCGCCGTTGGCGGACAGCAGGTCGCCGCGCTCCATGCCCTTGGTGCGGGGGCGGGCGCCGACGAGGAGGGCGACGTTGGCACCGTCGAAGGCCACGTTCGGGTCGTCGGTGATGTCGATGCCCTTGAGCAGCGGGAAGGCGCAGTCGTCGAGCTCCATGGCGGTGCCCTCGGCGGCCTTCAGGCCCTGCGGGATCTCGAGCAGGCGCAGCTTGACCGGCACATCCGCGCCGAGCAGGTGGCCGGAGGCGATGCGGAAGAGCAGCGCGTAGCCGATCTGGCCGGCCGCGCCGGTCACGGTGACGTTGACGGGAGTGCGGGTCATGGCGATCTCCGTAAGACAGCTGGCGGTGGGCAACACTGCCCCTCGTGCGGGACGTCTCGTCCACGCCCGACCTGAATCTTGACGTGAAGAGAATTCCAGCGGTCAGGCTATCCGACCCTGCCCCTGGGCAATCCACTCCCCCTTGTGGCGCGGCTCACCCGTTCGGGGCCGAACGGAACGGCGCCGCGCGCCGGTGCCGCTGGTCGTCCCGCCATGCGCGTCGCTGCCGGGTGACGCCGCCATCGGGGGTACGGGGGCGCCACCCGTGTTGACCAGCCGTTCCGGTCCGTGGCCGAACGATCACACGATGGCGGAATGGTCACCTCCGTGCCACAGGCCCCAGCCGTCCCTTGAACGCCCTTGGCGCGTGCATGACTCTTGAAACACGACGGCGCCCGTCCTCCCTCGGGGGAGAGGACGGGCGCCGTTCGCCGTTCGGAGCCGTTCCGCGCCCGCGGGCGCTACCGCACCGTGAAGTGGACGGCGTCCTCCAGGATGGGGATGTCCAGCCAGGGCTTGGGCTGCGTCACGAGGGCGAGCAGCACGATCGCCACGCCGAGCACGCCGTACGTGATCATGTCCGTGAAGCGCGAGCGCACGGCGAGCATGCCGACCGAGGGCAGGCAGCGCCGCAGTACGGCTCCGGTGATGAGCGCGACCCCGATGAGCATCGCGCCGATCCGGAACGCCTCGGCGAAGGCGTCGGTACCGACGACGAGGACGCCGGCAGCGGTCAGCCCGAGGACGGTGAGCAGGGGCCACTGCCGCGCGGGAGCGGGAGCGTCCTTGGCAGCGGCCCGTCCGCCGCCCTCGGGCCGTGCGGTGTCCCGCGTGACGGCGGGAGGCCGCCGCGAGGCCGGCTTCTCCCCGCCCCCACCGGTCCCGTTGCGCGCGGCACCCGCGACGCCGCTCGCGTCACTGTCAGGACCGCCGGGCCGGGCGCCGCGCGCACTGTCGGGCCCGTCGGGCCCAGCGGCCACCGCGTCGGCGCCGCGGTCCGCAGATCCGTGCCCGACGGTCCCGCCGGAGCCGGCGGCCGCGGACGTGTCGTCCCGCACCGCACCGGCGGCGGTCACCCCGCCGACGTCGCGGGCCGCAGCCACGCCCGGCCCGGCGGCAGGCATGTCACCGTCACGGCCACCCGTCGCGGCGTTGCCCGCGCCGTCGCGGTCCGCGGAACCGCGCCCGACGGTCCCGTCGGACCCAGCGGTCACCGCGTCGCCGTCGCGGTCCGCGGACCCGCGTCCGGCGGACCCGTCCGACCCGGCGGTCACCGCATCCGCGGCGCGGTCGCCCGGCGCCGCCGCGTCCGGGGAGGCGTCCTCGGGGACGTCGTTCGTGCGTACGCCCATGGCGTCGGCTCAGCCCTCGGTCGTGGCCGACGCCGCGCGCTCGGCCGCCTCGACCACGTTGACCAGCAGCTGCGCGCGCGTCATCGGGCCCACACCGCCCGGGTTGGGGGCGACCCAGCCGGCCACCTCGGCGACGCCGGGGTGCACGTCGCCGACGATCTTGCCGTTCTCGTCGCGGCTGACGCCGACGTCCAGGACGGCCGCACCCGGCTTCACGTCCTCGGGCTTGATCAGGTGCGGCACACCGGCCGCGGCGACGATGATGTCCGCCTGCCTCAGGTGCGCCGACAGGTCGCGCGTGCCGGTGTGGCACTGCGTCACCGTGGCGTTCTCCGACTTGCGGGTCAGCACCAGCGGCATCGGCCGGCCGATGGTGATGCCGCGGCCGACCACGACCACGTTCGCGCCCTTGATCTCGACGCCGTGGTGGCGCAGCAACTGCACGATGCCGTACGGCGTGCAGGGCAGCGGACCCTCGATGCCGAGCACGAGGCGGCCGAGGCTCATCGGGTGCAGACCGTCGGCGTCCTTGGCCGGATCCATGAGCTCCAGGACGCGGTTTGCGTCGATGCCCTTGGGAAGCGGGAGTTGCACGATGTAGCCGGTGCAGTTGGGGTTCTCGTTGAGCTCCCGGACGACCGCCTCGATCTCCTCCTGCGTCGCGGACTCGGGCAACTCGCGCTGGATGGAGGCGATGCCGACCTGCGCGCAGTCGCGGTGCTTGCCGTTGACGTACCAGCGGCTTCCCGGGTCGTCCCCGACGAGCAGGGTCCCGAGGCCCGGGGTGACACCCCGTTCCTTGAGAGCCGCCACGCGGGCGGTCAGATCGGACTTGATCGCGGCTGCGGTGGCCTTGCCATCGAGAATCTGGGCAGTCATGCCCCCATCCTCCCGGATGGACCCGTCCCGGTTCCAATCCGGTCCGCCGCGATCTCGCCCTTCGGGCGAACAGCAGGTTGCACTTGCACAACACATACGGATACCGGCTGGACAAAAAGTCGACGACAATACGACGATGATCCGCGCAGTGCCGCGGGCAGTGCCGGGGGGCAAAACAGCAAAACGACGCAGTTCCTCCGCGCGGACCGCGCAGTCCCGCATTTTCCAACGGAGGAACCCCGCCATGAGCTTCGGCGACCCGAACAACCCGTACGGCCAGCAGAGCCAGCCGCAGGGCCAGCCCGGCTACGGTTACCCGCAGGCCCCGCCGGTCCAGCCGTACGCCGGTGGCTACCCGACCGGACCGACCGAGATGCCGGGCGGCGTCAAGGCGGCCCGCGTGATGCTGTTCATCATCGCCGGCTTCCAGGTGATCGGCGCGATCTTCGCCGCGATGGGCGCCATCGGCCTCAACGAGGCCAAGAACGACCCGGCGCTCAAGGACGACCTCCAGTTCCAGCAGATCGCCGACATGTCGGTCGGCGCGGTCTGGGCCATCGCGGTCCTGATCCTGGCCTGGGGTGTCCTCGCCATCGTCCTCGGCGCCAAGTTCGGCAGCGGCGGCAACGGCATCCGCGTCACCGCGATGGTCTTCGGCATCATCACCGCCGTCCTCGGCATCTACCCGTTCGTCCTGGTCGGCCTGGTGCACACCGTGCTCGCCATCCTGATCACCGTCTTCGTCGGCAAGTCCGACGGCGGTGCCTGGTTCAACCGCCAGCGCGCCTGATCCGCGCGGCGCCTCACGCACGAAGGCCGTGAACCCCGCTCCGGCGGGGTTGACGGCCTTCGGGCCTTTCCCGGGCCCTTTCGCTGCCCCTGCCGGCCGACGGACGTGGCGGCCGTTCGTCAACGGCGCCCGGCAGGTGCGGGGTTGCGCGGACGCGGAGAGGCCCGCCGCGCGGGTCGCGCGGCGGGCCTCCGGGGTCCACGGTCAGTGGAAGAAGTGCCTCGTACCGGTGAAGTACATCGTCACGCCCGCCTTCTTCGCGGCCTCCACGACCTGCTCGTCACGGACCGAACCGCCCGGCTGGACCACGGCCTTGACGCCGGCGGCCGTCAGGATCTCCAGGCCGTCGGGGAAGGGGAAGAACGCGTCGGACGCGGCGTACGAGCCGCGCGCGCGATCCTCGCCCGCGCGCTCGACCGCGAGCTTGGCGGAGTCGACACGGTTGACCTGGCCCATGCCGACGCCGACCGAGGCGCCGTCCTTGGCGAGCAGGATCGCGTTCGACTTGACCGCGCGGCAGGCGCGCCAGGCGAAGGCCAGCTCGGCGAGCTCGTCGGCGGACAGCGCCTCGCCGGTGGCGAGCGTCCAGTTCGCCGGGTCGTCGCCGTCGGCCTGGAGGCGGTCGGTGACCTGGAGCAGCGCGCCGCCGTCGATCGGCTTGAGCTCGACCGGGTTCGCCGGGGCGCCCTCGGCGCGCAGCACGCGGATGTTCTTCTTCTTGGCCAGGACCTCGACCGCGCCGTCCTCGTAGCCGGGCGCGACGATGACCTCGGTGAAGATCTCGGCGACCTGCTCGGCCATGGCGACCGACACCGGGCGGTTGACGGCGATGACGCCGCCGAACGCGGACAGCGGGTCGCAGGCGTGCGCCTTGCGGTGCGCCTCGGCGACGTCCGCGCCGATCGCGATGCCGCACGGGTTGGCGTGCTTGATGATCGCGACGCACGGCTCGTCGTGGTCGTACGCGGCCCGGCGCGCGGCGTCGGTGTCCGTGTAGTTGTTGTACGACATCTCCTTGCCGTGCAGCTGCTCCGCCGCGGCGAGACCGCCGGTGCCGGACGTGTAGAGCGCCGCGGGCTGGTGCGGGTTCTCGCCGTAGCGGAGCACGTTCTCGCGCTCCCAGGTGGCGCCCAGGAACTCGGGGAAGGCGCTCTCGTCGGCGGGCGCGTAGGACGACGCGAACCAGGAGGCGACGGCCACGTCGTACGCGGCGGTGTGCTGGAACGCCCTGGCGGCGAACAGCTTGCGCAGCTCCAGGGTGAAGCCGCCCTCCTTGACCGCCTGGAGGACCGCGGCGTACGCGCCCGGGTCCGTCACGACCGCCACGGACGGGTGATTCTTGGCGGCGGCGCGGACCATGGAGGGGCCGCCGATGTCGATCTGCTCGACGCACTCGTCGGGGCTCGCGCCGGAGGCGACGGTCTCCTTGAACGGGTAGAGGTTCACCACGACCAGGTCGAACGGCTCCACGCCCAGCTCGGCGAGCTGCTCGCGGTGCGCGTCCAGGCGCAGGTCGGCGAGGATGCCGGCGTGCACGCGCGGGTGCAGGGTCTTGACGCGGCCGTCGAGGCACTCGGGGAAGCCGGTCAGCTCCTCGACCTTGGTCACCGGGACACCGGCGGCAGCGATCTTCGAGGCGGTCGAGCCGGTGGACACGAGCTCGACGCCGGCCTCGTGCAGCCCGCGGGCAAGCTCCTCAAGACCCGTCTTGTCGTAGACACTGATCAATGCGCGACGGATGGGCTTGGTACCCGACTTATTCACCGACATGAACCTTTCGTCCCTCAATGCGGTAGCCGTGCCGGGCGAGACGCCCCACGACCTCGACGAGCAGCGAACGCTCGACTTCCTTGATGCGCTCGTGCAGAGCGGCTTCGTCGTCCGTGTCCCGGACCTCGACCACGCCCTGGGCGATGATCGGCCCGGTGTCGACGCCGTCGTCGACGAAGTGGACGGTGCACCCGGTGACCTTCGCGCCGTACGCGAGCGCGTCCCGCACGCCGTGGGCACCGGGGAAACTGGGCAGCAGCGCGGGGTGCGTGTTGACGATGCGCCCGCCGAACCGCGCGAGGAACTCCTTCCCCACGATCTTCATGAACCCGGCCGAGACGACGAGGTCGGGCTCGTACGCGGCGGTGGCCTCGGTCAGGGCCGCGTCCCACTCCTCACGGGTGGCGAAATCCTTCACCCGGCACACGAAGGTCGGCAGCCCGGCCCGCTCGGCACGCTCCAGACCCGCGATCCCCGTCCGGTCGGCGCCGACGGCGACGACCCGCGCCCCGAACCCGTCGGGGTCGGCGGCGATGGCATCCAGCAGGGCCTGGAGGTTCGTCCCCGATCCGGAGACCAGGACGACGAGGCGGGCGGCAGCCACAGGGGGACTCTTTTCGCGTTGCGGTGCGGCTTTGTGTGGTCGTACGAACGAATCGCATCCCTGGATACGGGGAACTCTACGAAGGGGCCGACCGTCAGCAACGATACCGGCACTCAGCACGGCCCCCACGGGACGGGGGCGTGGCCGGGAGGTAGCGTCTGGGGGCAGAGCACACGCCCGGGCGCGCTCGACGACGGGCATGACGAGGGGAAGACGTTCACCAGATGCCGGACCGACGCCACCGTACGGACCTCCTGTTGCCGCGGGAGCGCCAGTCCACGGACGACGACAATCCCTTCGCGCCCCCGCCGGAGGGCCGACCGGACCAGCCGTGGCGGCCCCGTCAGCCGTTGAACGACGGCTCCTCCTCCGACAGCCGCTCGCCGGGCTCGTCCGCGGACGGCCGCGGATCGGACGGCACCGACGACGGCTCCAACGGGTCGAACGACTCGCGCTGGGGCAGCCAGTGGAGCAGCCGCCAGCCGGGCCGCTCCTCGGGCGGCTTCGGCGGCCGCCCCGGCGGCCAACGCGACCAGAACGGTCCGGAGGGCGGCGGCCCCGGCCCCGGCGGCATGCGCTGGGACCCGACGGACCCGGTCCAGCGCCGGGCGCGGTACGCGCTGCTCGGGGGCATGTGGGCGTTCTTCTTCGCGCTGTTCGACTTCCCGGAGATCGCCCTGCTGCTGGGCGCACTCGCCGTGTACTGGGCGATCAGCTCCCTGCGCGCCAAGCCCCGGCGCACCCCCGAGGCGGTGACCACCGGGGCGCCGACGCCCCCGCCCGCGGCCTCGGCCCAGCCGAACAAGCCGCAGATCACGGCGGCGATGAGCGGTCTGGTGATGGCGAGCATCGCGCTGCTGATCGTGGCCGCGTCGTTCACCGCGCAGCTGGTCTACCGCGACTACTACACCTGTGTGAACGACGCTCTGACGAAGTCCGGCCAGGTGGCCTGCAACGAGCTTCTCCCCGAGCCCCTGCGGGACGTGCTGGGCGTGAAGGAGTAGCTCCTGCGCCCACAGGAAGTGAGACGGCCCGGACCGCGATGGCGGTCCGGGCCGTCGTGCGTCCGGCATCAGTCCCCGGCCTGACGGTCGTCCTCAGGCGTGGGTACGGCGTCGGCGCCCGTCTCGGGGGCCGTCGCCGGCGCGGCGTCGCGTGCGCCCTCGTCCTCGCCCGGGGGCCGTTCGGCGGGCTCGGCGGGCCCGTCCTCGGTCGGGGCCGGCGCGGCTGTCGCGCCGGCGGAGTCCGCGGCCCCTCCCCCGGTTCCGGCCGTGCCCGCCCCCGGGGCGACTGCCGGGGGCGCCGGAGCGGTGCGAGCGCTCCAGGTGTCCGCCGGAAGGAAGTCGTACGGCTCGAAGTCCTCGTCGGGGTCCGGATCCGCACCGAACTCCGGGGCCGTCGCCGAGGGCAGAAGCACCGCGTCCGGCGTGTCCCGCCGGGGATCCGCGCCGGTCCCGGGCTCCTCGGCCACGGCGGCCCCCCGGACCCGCCAGGCGCGCACGGCCAGGGCGACCGGGACGGCCACCGCCGACGTCCAGAGCAGCGCCGCCGCACCCGTGAGCCACCACACCGGCCCGAACTCCGCCAGCCGCCCTCTGCCCAGCGGACCGCCCGCCGCCGCGGCGAGCACGGCCATGAGCGCCCCACAGCCCGCGGACCCCAGTAGAGCCGTCAGCGCGGTGCCGCCGCGCGTCCACGCCTCCTCGCGTACCCCGTAGCGGGGCGCCGCCGTGTGGATCGTGCGCCAGGCGACGAGCAGGCCCGCCACGACCGGGACAGCGGCCGCCGCCCAGTGCAGGGGCGTTCCGGGCCCGCGGGCGGGCACAGCGGCGAGCAGCGGGAAGTCCGGGAGCGCGGGCACGCCGGTCAGCGCGAGCGGGGTGGCCGTGGCGCCCGTGCCCAGCGAGAATCCGGGGCCGAGCCCGTAGGCCGCGCCCCACACCGCCGCGTTCGGCAGCAGCGCCAGCGCCAGGAGGACCACCGCCAGCCGCCCGGACCAGCCACCGGCGAGGTCGAGCAGGGACGTCTGCGCCGCATGTCCGTGCACGACGAGGGACACCACGACCAGCACCGCGCCCCCGCCCACCAGCCCCAGCGCCCCGACGGCCGCCGCACGCAACGCCACGGTGACACGGCTGCGGGCCAGGGCGACCCGCAGCCCCCGCGGCAGCCGGGCGGGCAGTGGCCCGAGCGGGCGCCCGCTCGCCGACCACACCCCGCAGGCGGCTGCCAGGAACGCCAGCAGCGGTACGTGCACGAGTGCGCTGAGCGGCTCGGCGGCGATCGGGCCGCCCGCCGCGTAGAGCACCACAGGCGCCCCGACCAGCACGTAGCCGGTGGTCACGGCGGTCAGCGCGCCCGACGCGGACGCCCGGGGACGTGACGCGTCGGGCTCCAGCGCGTCGCGCGCCGCCCGGTGCGCGAGCCACGCGGGAAGCGCGGCGAACAGCAGGGGCACGAGCCCCACGGGAGCGGGCAGTTGCGCGAGCGTGTCCGTGCGGACGAGCTCGGCCCCGTGCGCCAGCAGCCACAGCGCGGCGGCGATGCGCAGCGCACCGCCGGGTCCGCTGTCGGGGAACGGCGAGCTGATCCACATCACCATAACGAGAACGGTGATGACGCCGAGTCCGAGTCCGGCCGCGGTCGCGCCCCGTACGCATCCGGCGACGAAGGCCGCCGACGCCCCGCCCTGGACGGCGACCGGCGCCTGCGGCACGGGCGGGCTGTGATCGGTCAACTGGGTCACGCGGCCATGCTGCCAACGACACGCGCTTGCACCCGGTAACGGGCGAATGCCCGTTGTGTCGCTCAAGATACGTTTATGTCATTTTCTGCCGAGTGGCGTGCCGGATGGAGCCCCGCATGACACAGAGCGCCACGCCCTCCGCCCCCGACGCGCCCCTCCCGCCACCCAAGGAGCGGCGCAGGCTCCGCGAGGCGAAGTCGCTGACCCAGACGCAGCTCGCGTCGGCGCTCGGCGTCACCCGCGCCACGATCAGGTCCTGGGAGACCGGCCGCACGAGCCCCCGGGGGCGCAAGCGCGAGGCGTACGCGAGGCTGCTCGCCGCCTTCGACGCCGAGCAGGCGCCGGAGGGGGCCCCCTCGGCGAAGGACACCCTGCACGAGACGGCACCGGTGGCGGAGCCCGCCGCTGTGCCCGAGGCGGAACCGGCTGCCCAGGCGGCCCCCAGAACGGACGCCGACGCCGACGTCACCGGCCCCGACGCCGACGCCGACGTGATCGCCCCCGAGCCGTGGCTGCCCGGCCTGCCCGATCCGCACGCCGGGACCACGCCCGACGAGGCGTTCGACGCGCTCTACGCGCACGCCGCGCCCGACCTCGTGCGCCAGACCTACGTGCTCACCGGCCGCCGGCGCCTCTCGCAGGAATCCGTCGAGCGCGCCTTCCATCTCGCCTGGCAGCGCTGGCCCGAGGTCGCCGTCGACCGGGACCCGACGGGCTGGGTACGGGCGGCCGCCTACGACTTCGCCATGTCGCCCTGGCAGCGGCTGCGGCCCGCCCACCGGCACCCCGACGAGCCGCCGGGCGATCCGGCCCGGCGCGCCCTGCTGGAGGCGCTGCAGCAGCTGCCCCCGGCCTACCGCCGGACCCTCCTGCTCTACGACGGCCTCGGGCTCGACCTGCCGGAAACGGCCGCGGAGATCGAGGCCAGCACTCCCGCCACCGCGAACCGTGTCCTGCACGCCCGCGAATCCGTCGCCGAACGGCTGCCCCGGCTCGCCGAGAACGCGGTGCTCCAGGACGAGCTCAGAGCACTCGTCGGCGCCGGTCCCACGCCGTGCCTCGCGCCCGCCGGGACGGTGCGCACGGGCTGCGAACGACGGGCCGAGATGTGGACCAGGGCCGTCGTGGCGGCGACCGCGCTGATCGTCGTGGCGACGGCCCTCGCGCTGCTCACTGCGCCCCGGGAGTACGAGCCGCCCGTGCCGCCGAGCCGGCAGGTCGAAGGCGTACCGCCGCCGCACGGCGGCCCCCAGATGCTCAGCGGGGCGCCGTACAGCGGCCCGCAGAGACTCAGCGCCAAGGACCGGAAGCTGCGCGACAAGCTGCGCGCCGAACCGGCCGCGGGCCCGGAGCGGCTGCTGCCGCGGCTCGGCTGAACGGACCGCCCGGAAAGACGTGTGGGCCCGCCCCCGGAGATCCGGGAGCGGGCCCACACGCTGTGCGGAAAGGTCAGCCCGCGAGGATGGCGCGCGCGAGCTTGGCCGTCTCGGTCGGCGTCTTGCCGACCTTGACGCCCGCGGCCTCGAGGGCCTCCTTCTTGGCCTGCGCGGTGCCGGAGGAGCCCGAGACGATGGCGCCGGCGTGGCCCATGGTCTTGCCCTCGGGCGCGGTGAAGCCCGCGACGTAACCGACGACCGGCTTGGTGACGTTGGCCTTGATGAAGTCGGCCGCACGCTCCTCGGCGTCGCCGCCGATCTCGCCGATCATGACGATCAGGTCGGTGTCGGGGTCGGCCTCGAACGCGGCGAGCGCGTCGATGTGCGTCGTACCGATGACCGGGTCGCCACCGATGCCGACGGCGGAGGAGAAGCCGATGTCACGGAGCTCGTACATCATCTGGTAGGTCAGCGTGCCGGACTTGGACACGAGACCGATGCGGCCGGGCTTGGTGATGTCGCCCGGGATGATGCCGGCGTTGGACTGGCCCGGCGTGATGAGACCGGGGCAGTTCGGGCCGATGATGCGGGTCTTGTTGCCCTTGGACTTCGCGTACGCCCAGAAGGCGGCGGAGTCGTGGACGGCGATGCCCTCGGTGATGACAACAGCGAGGGGGATCTCGGCGTCGATGGCCTCGACCACGGCGGCCTTGGCGAAGGCCGGCGGCACGAAGAGGACGGAGACGTTCGCGCCCGTCTTCTCCATCGCCTCGGCGACGGTGCCGAAGACCGGTACCTCGGTGCCGTCGAAGTCGACGGACGTGCCGGCCTTGCGCGGGTTCACGCCGCCGACGATGTTCGTGCCGTCGCCGAGCATGAGCTTGGTGTGCTTCATGCCCGTGGCACCGGTCATGCCCTGGACGATGACCTTGCTGTCCTTGTTCAGGAAGATAGCCATGGTTCTACGATCCCTCTTCCCTTACTTCGCGGCAGCGGCGAGCTCGGCGGCCTTGTCGGCCGCACCGTCCATGGTGTCCACGCGCTGCACGAGCGGGTGGTTGGCGTCGGAGAGGATCGAGCGACCCAGCTCCGCGTTGTTGCCGTCGAGGCGCACGACGAGCGGCTTGGTGACCTCTTCGCCCTTGGAGGCGAGGAGCTGCAGGGCCTGGACGATGCCGTTGGCGACCTCGTCGCAGGCGGTGATGCCACCGAAGACGTTGACGAAGACGGACTTGACGTCCGGGTCGCCGAGGATGATCTCGAGACCGTTCGCCATGACCTCGGCCGAGGCGCCGCCACCGATGTCGAGGAAGTTGGCGGGCTTCACGCCGCCGTGGTGCTCACCGGCGTAGGCGACGACGTCGAGGGTCGACATGACCAGACCCGCGCCGTTGCCGATGATGCCGACCTCGCCGTCGAGCTTGACGTAGTTGAGGTTCTTGGCCTTGGCGGCAGCCTCGAGCGGGTTGGCTGCGGCCTTGTCCTCGAGGGCCTCGTGCTCCGGCTGGCGGAAGTCGGCGTTCTCGTCGAGGGACACCTTGCCGTCGAGGGCGATGACCTCACCGCTCGCGACCTTGGCCAGCGGGTTGACCTCGACGAGGAGCGCGTCCTCGGCAATGAAGGTCTTCCACAGGGTCACCAGGACCTCGGCGACCTTCTCGGCGACCTCGGCCGGGAACTGCGCCTGGGCGACGATCTCCCGGGCCTTCTCGATGGAGACACCCTCGTTGGCGTCGACCGGGACCTTCGCCAGCTTCTCGGGGGTCGTCGCGGCGACCTCCTCGATGTCCATGCCGCCGGCGACGGAGGCCATGGCCAGGAAGGTGCGGTTGGTGCGGTCGAGGAGGTACGAGACGTAGTACTCCTCGTCGATCTCCGGAGCGGTCTCCGCGATCATCACCTTGTGGACCGTGTGGCCCTTGATGTCCATCCCGAGGATGTCCGTCGCGCGGGCGACGGCCTCGTCCGGGGTGGCGGCCAGCTTGACGCCGCCGGCCTTGCCACGGCCACCGACCTTCACCTGCGCCTTGACGACCGACTTGCCGCCCAGCCGCTCGGTGGCCTCGCGCGCCGCCTCAGGCGTGTCGATGACTTCACCGGCCAGCACCGGTACACCGTGCTTGGCGAAGAGGTCCCTCGCCTGGTACTCGAACAGGTCCACGCGCGTCCGTCCCTTTTCTGATGATCGCGGTTCGTTGTCTGCGTGGGCGTGCCGCGAAGGGCAACGTGACTGCTCTGTCACAAGGGAGGCACACACGGTGTCCGTGGGCGCGGCATGTCCGCCTGGCAGGTTATCCCCGCTGGAGGCGGCTCCCTAAATCACAGATCACACCTGGGCGGTGATTACGGTCACAGATCGCGACTCACCGTGCTCGGATCGGATCTGTGAGGACGAGCGGCCTTCCGGAGCGGAAGGCTGCCGAGCAGCCGTCGGCGGGACGCCGGACGGACGTCCCGCGCGACGGCTGCTCGCAGTACGGACGTGCTCAGATGCCGTACGGCAGGTAGCTCGGGGTCACGTCGGAGACGACACCCTGGACACCGGTGACGGCGTTGCCCGCCAGCGGCGCGGTGCGGGCCGAGACATCACCCGCGACGGCCTGCGCGAACGGCTGCACCTCGGAGACCACACCGCCCGCGAACGGACCGACCTGGGCGGTCACGCCGTACGCCAGACCGGACGCGCTGCCGCCGACCCCCTGCGCGAGCGGCTGCACGTGCTCGACGACGGCGTCGACCAGCGGCTGCACCTCGGAGACGACACCGCCGGCGAACGGGCCGACCTCACCCGTCACGCCGTACGCGAAGGGCTGCACCTCCTCGGCGACGCCGTACGCGAACGGCTGCACCTGGTCGGTGAGCCCGTAGGCGAACGGGGCCACGTCGGAGACGACACCCCCGGCGAGGAAGCCCGCGTCGGTCACGGCCTGGTTCGCGACCGGCCGGGCACCGGCCACGGCGGTGGCGACGACGGGCGGGAGGACGGCCGCGGACGTCTCGTCCACGATCGGGCCGGACGCGGCGACCAGGTCCTCGGCCCGGGCCTGCGCGTAGGAGGGGGTCTGCTGCAGTTCGGCCGCGAACGCGGAGAGCGGGCCGAAGAGGTAGTCGATGCCGGTGTCGACCTGCGGGCACTGGACCTGGGGCACCTGGACGGCGGGCGCCTGGACCTC
This sequence comes from Streptomyces sp. NPDC015127, assembly GCF_043080095.1. NCBI lineage: Bacteria > Bacillati > Actinomycetota > Actinomycetes > Kitasatosporales > Streptomycetaceae > Streptomyces > Streptomyces sp. NPDC015127. The sequence continues at coordinate 185,244 of NZ_JBIBVE010000003.1, read as the reverse complement.
AGGGGCCTCGACCTCAGGGGCCTCGACCTCAGGGGCCTCGACCTCGGGGGTGCGGACCTGCGGGACACCGACCTGCGGGGCCTCCACGGACGGGATCTCGTACGAGGGGAGTTCGGCCTCGACGTACTGGCCGGCCCTGTCCTGCACCTCGGACGTCACGTCCGGGACGCCGACCGACGGCAGTCCGGTCTCCAGCTCGGCACCGACGAGGCCGACGTCGCCGACGTGGACGTCGGCCGAGGCACCGTCGGTGCCCGCGTCGGCCGTGACGCCGACGGCGTCGGTGATCCCGTCCACCAGGTCCGGCGTGGAGAGCGGCACGGAGACCGGCAGCTCGTCGGCGCTCGCGGCGGCGGTGCCCAGCGCCCACATGCCGGTGGCCGTGGCGGCTACGGCGATGGAGCGGCGGATGTTCTTGTTCATGCTCGGGTGATCCTTCGAATTCGTTCGGCGGTCCGGAAGCGATGGAGAGGTTCCGGAGTGGAGGGCAGACCTGCCCACCCCCGCGCGGCAGGTCAGAGGCGGGGGAAGGCCTGCCCTAGCCGGGGAATTCGGGAATGTCGCGCGGCCTGTCGCGGGTCGGCGGCTCGGCCGCCGGACAGCCCGGTCCGGACACCAGCGCGTCCCGCGCCGCGTCCGCGAACGCCGCCCCGTGCTGGTCGCCCGGGCGGGGTGTGTGGTTCTCGCCGCCGTGCTGCACGGTCCCGGGCACGAGGCCGCAGGGGACGAACGGCGCCGGTGCCTGATCGGGCGCGGATGCGGCCGAGGGCACCGGTGGGACCGGCACGTCCGGCGACTGTCCGGGCCGGATACCGCCGTCGTACCCGGTGACCGTGCCGGAACGGGTGTCGGCGGCAGAGCTTCCGGTCGCGTCGGCGTCGGCCGGGGCCGGCGCCTGCGCCATGGCCCGGAGAACGCCGCCCAGGAGCGTGGATGGGACAGTGCCCGTCACCGGCTGCACCACAGCGGGACCGCCGGGAACATCGGGCAGAGCGCCCGGAGCCGGGAGCGGCAGCGCTCCCGTCAGCGCTCCGGTGAGATCGGACACGGTCCCGGCGAGAGGCCGCACCGCTTCGTTCGCGGCGCTGCGCGCAGCGCGGATCGCCGCCTGCTCGGGGGTCTCCTGACCGGGCGCCCGGGAAGCGGCGGGGTCGTCCCCGTCGGCACGGGCCGCGGCGCCGGGGCGGACGTCCGCAGCCGCTTCCGCCTCGGCCCGGAACTCGGCGGGCGCCTCCGCGGCATGCGCCTGACCGCCCCAGAGCAGACCGAGCGTCAGCAGCCCCGCGAGGAGCAGCAGTACGCGCAGCGCGCGCGAACCGGCCACCGTCCGGCGCAGCGCGCACAGGACGGCAGCGGGAGGAAGCGCTGCGGAGGTCACGGAGGAAGAACCCTTTTCGGTCGGGGACCGGCCTGATGCTCGCACGAGCCTCCCGGGGCGGCGCAAGTCCCGTGTTACTGATGAGTCACCATGCCCCCTGTTGTGCCCGATACACCGTCATGTCCGGGAATGCCCCCACGAACAGGGCTGCCTCTGCCTGCCACCGGGGGCTCCCGAGCCACGCACGGGCACTCCCCGGTGCTGGGCCCTGTGCCTCGCCCTCCACCGCCTCCCGCGGCACGCTTGCGCCCGAACACGCCGCCGCGCGCCCGGCCTTGGGCCGGGCACACGGGCACTCCTCGGTGCTGGGCTCTGTGCCTCGGCCTCCACCGCCTCCCGCGCGGCGCTTGCGCGCGAACACGCCGCCGCGCGCCCGGTCCTGGCGCCCGCGTCCGGCACCCGGGTCAGTCCGCGTCCGGCGCCCGGTTCCGCGCCGCGTCTGGGTCCGGCGTCCGGGTTCGGCGCTGGGCGCCCACGTCCGGGGACCGGCGCCGGGGTTCGGCGTCCGGATCTTTCGCCGGGGTTCGGCGTCCGGTTCCGCACCCGGTCCGGCACGCTCGGGTCCCACGTCCGCACCGCGTCCGGTCCGATGCCGGCGGCCCACGTCCGGGGACCGGCGCCGGCGCTCGGCGCTCGACGCCCACGTCCGGGGACCGGCGCCGGCGTTCGGCGCTCGGCGCCGAGGTTCGACGTCCGGTCCGCGCCCGGTCCGGTGCTCGGGGCCCACGTCCGGGCCCGGCGCCAGCGCGCGCCCTGTCCGGCGCCCACATCGGCCCGGCGCCCGGTTCCGCGCCGCGTCTGGGTCCGGCGCCCGCGGCCCGCGCCCTGTCAGTCCGCCGCCGGTACCGGAAGCGGACGCTTTTCTATCGCCGCCGCCATGACGTCCGGGAACAGGTCCGGCGTGCACGCGAAGGCCGGGGCGCCCAGGGCGGCGAGCGCCGCCGCGTGCTCGCGGTCGTAGGCCGGAGCGCCCTCGTCCGAGAGGGCGAGCAGTGCGACGAACTGCACACCCGACGCCTTCATCGCCGCCACCCGCTTGAGCATCTCGTCCCGTATGCCGCCCTCGTAGAGGTCGCTGATGAGCACGACCACCGTGTCGGCGGGCCGGGTGATCTGCGACTGGCAGTACGCCAGCGCCCGGTTGATGTCCGTCCCGCCGCCGAGCTGCGTGCCGAACAGCACGTCCACGGGATCGTCGAGCTGGTCGGTCAGGTCGACCACGGCCGTGTCGAAGACGACGAGCCGCGTCGCGATGGAACGCATCGAGGCGAGGACCGCGCCGAACACCGAGGCGTACACGACGGACGCGGCCATCGATCCCGACTGGTCGATGCAGAGCACGACCTCCTTCTTCACCGACTGCGACGCCCGGCCGTAACCGATGAGACGCTCGGGCACGACGGTGTCGAACTCCGGCAGGTAATTCTTCAGGTTGGCCCGGATCGTGCGGTCCCAGTCGATGTCGCGGTGGCGCGGCCGGCTGATCCGCGCCGAACGGTCCAGCGCTCCCGTCAGCGTCGACCGCGTCCGCGTGGCGAGCTTCTTCTCCAGCTCCTCGACGACCTTGCGCACGACCGCCCTAGCGGTCTCCTTCGTCGTCTCCGGCATGGCCTTGTTGAGGGAGAGCAGCGTGCCGACCAGGTGGACGTCCGCCTCCACCGCCTCCAGCATCTCCGGCTCCAGCAGCAGCGTGGAGAGCCCGAGGCGGTCGATCGCGTCCCGCTGCATGACCTGGACGACGGAACTGGGGAAGTACGTACGGATGTCGCCGAGCCAGCGCGCCACGGACGGCGCGGACGCCCCAAGCCCTGCCGAACGGTTACCGGAGCGCGCGCCGGTCCCGGCGCGGGTGCCGTAGAGCGAGGTGAGCGCGCCGTCCATCGCCGCGTCCGTGCCGCTCAGCGCGCAGCCGGTGCCGTCCGCCTCGTCGCCGCCGAGCACGAGCCGCCACCGGCGCAGGCGCTCGTCGTGGCCGGCCTCTGTCGTCGTCCGTGTCATCGGGCAACCCCCGCCAGGTCGTTGTCGTCGATGCCGAGAAGCAGGCGCAGCACGGGCAGGACCGCGTCGGCGCGCGCCTCGTCGAGCCCCGGTCCGAAGCCCGGAACCGCGGCCTCCTCGTGCGCCGGGCCCGCTGCCGCTGCCGGCCCGCGGCGCACGAGCTCGCCGAGCGTCCGGCGCACGCCGGGCTCGTACGCCGAGAACGTGCGCCGCAGCAGCGGCAGTACGTCCGTGAACGCCTCCGCGGGCACGCCCGTCAGCCAGGCGTCCACCAGTCCGAGCAGGCGCTCGTCGTGGACGAGCAGCAGCCCTCCCCCGGACGCCCCGCCGACGAACCCCTCGATCCACGCGGCCGCTTCGGCGGGCTGCGTGGCGGGTGAGAGCGCGAGGGCCATGAGCCGGGCGGCCTCGTCCTCCGCGAGCCGTCCGTCGTCCAGCAGCAGACGTGCCGCGCGCCCCCGGATGACGCCCGGGGCCGATGCGCGAACGGCGAGCTTGCGCAGCACCGCCTGCCAGCGCCCGGTCATCGCGGCCGCGTCGGGCAGCAGTCCGATCGCGGCGTGCACGCCGTCGATGTGGCCGCGCATCTCCGCGGCGCCGTCGGCGTCGAGACCGCTGCAGGCGGGCGGCAGGCCGACGCAGATCCGCTCGGCGAGCCCGGCCGCGACCTCACCGAGCGCGGCGGTGTCCGTGGCCCGCACGTCCCCGTACCGCAGGGAACGGGCGAGGGCGGGCAGCGCCTGGGCGAGCCGGCTCACGTCCGTGTCGAGCGCGGCCCGGTCGGCGAGCGCGGTCATCACCACGGGCAGCGCCTCGGGCAGTTCGGCGAGGAGGCACTGCTCGGCCAGTGCCGTGACCTCCCCGAGTGCCGTGGCCGCGAGGGCCTGCGACTCGACCTTCGCGGTGGCGGCCGAGAGCACGGTCGTGCCCCATACACCCGCCTCGGCAACCCTGACGAACAGCTCGGGCTCCCAGCGCAGCCGCCACGTCTCGCGGAACGTGCCGGTGCTCCCCCGTCCGGCCGCCGGCTCGCCCCAGGTGACGCCCAGGAGCCGCAGCCGGTGCAGCAGCCGGCTCTTGCCGCTGTCGCTGTCCTTGCGCAGGTCGAGCTCCAGCTCGCGCTCCAGCGCCTCCGGCTTGAGGCGGAGACTGCGCTGCTGCCTGGCCAGGTCGCGCTGCAGCGGAACGGCCGGGGCGTCGTCCGGCACTTCGCCGAGCACGTCGCCGACGACGAGCCGGTCCCTGACGAGGTCGAGCGGCACGTCGGAGCCATCGCACATCACGGCCCGTACGGCGTCGGTGGTCTCGCTCAGCCCGGCGAGCGGGCGGCCGCGCACGACGGCGAGGGTGTCGGCGAGACGCACGGCCTCGATGACATGCGCGGACGACACCATGTGGTCCTCGTCCCGCAGGAGGCCCGCGACCTTGGTCATCCAGCGCTCGACGGGCCGGTCCGGGGCGGCGAACAGATGGCCGTACCAGCCGGGCGAGTCGATCCCGGCGCCGTAGCCGGAGTGCCGGGCGAGCCGGCGGTGCGTCCAGGGCACCCAGGTCATCTCGGCCTTGACCTTGGGCAGTCCCTTGAGGAGGGCGCGGTCCGCGGCGACGGTCGTCTTCTGTGCGAGCGCCGGGACGTGCCAGGCGCCGCAGACGACGGCGACCTCGTCGCCGAACTCCTTGCGGGCGGCGCGCAGCTGGATGCGCATGTACGCCTCGCGGACGAGGTCCCGATCGTGACCGCCGTGCCCGTACGTCTCGCGGAGGGCGGTCATGGCCTCGCCGAGCGCGGTGAACGGCCCGTAGGGATCGCTCTCCCCGCCCCCCGTCCCACGACCCCGGTGCTCGACGACGTCCTCCCACCAGCGCTCGGCGTCGTCGTACCCGGCGGCCTCGGCGAGCACCGCGATGGGATCGATCCGGACGGACTCCGGCTCGGCCCCGCCCGTCGTCCCCGCCGCCCCGGGCCCGTCCCGGCTGCCGTCGGCCTCGGCCCGGGGCCCTCCGTCCGGGCTGCCCTCTGCGTCGGCCCCACCCCCGCCTGCGTCGCTCCGTACGTCCTCGGGCCCCTCGCCCGCCCCCGCGGCCCGCTCGGCGGCGGGTCGGGGCGACCCGGCGGGATCGGCGGGCGCCGTCGCGGCAGTGGGGCTCGTCGGGCCGCCACCGGCCGGATCAGCCGGCGACGCCGGGCCGCTCGGACCGGCAGTCCCGGCCGACCCCGCCAGGTCGTCGGAGTCCCCGTCGCCGGCCGGACGCGTGGGCGGCGCGGCTGCGCCGTCCGGCTCCCTCGCCAGCGAGTGCGCGGCCGGGAGGTCGATGAAGCGGACGGGCACGTCGTGCGCCAGCGCCCAGCGGATGGCGACCCATTCGGGGCTGAACTCCGCCAGCGGCCAGAACGCCGCCCGGCCCGGGTCGTCCACCGCGTGCGCGAGGAGCGCGACCGGCGGGCGCATCTGCTCGTCCGCGGCCAGCGGCAGCAGCGCGTCGCCCTCGGGCGGGCCCTCGATCAGGACGGCCCGCGGCGACGCCGCGTCCAGCGCGGCCCGCACCGCCCGGGCCGAGCCGGGCCCGTGGTGGCGGACGCCGAGCAGGAGCGGGCCGGTCATGCGCTCACCTCGCGGCAGGCGCGGTAGAAGTCCTTCCAGCCGTCCCGCTCACGCACCACGGTCTCCAGGTACTCCTGCCAGATCACGCGGTCCGCCGCCGGGTCGCGCACGACCGCGCCGAGGATCCCGGCCGCGACGTCCTGCGGACGCAGCACGCCGTCGCCGAAGTGCGCGGCGAGCGCGAGGCCGCCCGTGACCACGGAGATCGCCTCGGCCGTGGAGAGCGTGCCCGACGGGGACTTGACCTTCGTGCGGCCGTCCGTGGAGACGCCGTCCCGCAGCTCGCGGAAGACGGTGACGACGCGGCGGATCTCGTCCAGTCCCTCCGGCACGGCCGGCAGGTCGAGCGAACGCCCCAGCTGGTCGACGCGGCGGGCGACGATGTCGACCTCGGCCTCCGGCGTCGCGGGCAGCGGCAGCACGACCGTGTTGAACCGCCTGCGCAGCGCGCTGGAGAGGTCGTTGACCCCGCGGTCACGGTCGTTCGCCGTGGCGATGAGGTTGAACCCGCGGACCGCCTGGACCTCCTGGCCCAGCTCCGGCACCGGCAGGGTCTTCTCGGACAGGATCGTGATCAGCGTGTCCTGCACGTCCGCCGGGATACGGGTGAGCTCCTCGACCCGCGCGGTCATGCCCTCGGACATGGCGCGCATGACGGGACTGGGTACGAGGGCGTCGCGGCTGGGCCCGTGGGCGAGCAGCTGCGCGTAGTTCCACCCGTACCGGATGGCTTCCTCCGGGGTGCCCGCCGTGCCCTGCACGAGCAGCGTGGAGTCGCCGCTGACGGCCGCGGCGAGGTGCTCGGACACCCACGTCTTCGCCGTGCCCGGCACACCGAGCAGGAGCAGGGCGCGGTCGGTGGCGAGCGTGGTGACGGCGACCTCGACGATCCTGCGCGGCCCCACGTACTTGGGTGTGATGACGGTGCCGTCGGCGAGCGTGCCGCCGAGGAGGTAGGTGGCGACGGCCCAGGGCGACAGCCGCCAGTTCACCGGCCGCTGCCGGTCGTCGTGTGCCGCGAGCGCCGTCAGCTCGTGCGCGAAGGCGTCCTCGGCATGCGGCCGCAGGGCCTCGGCTCCGCTGGTGGTCCCGGTTTCGGACACGGTCATGGATCCCCCTCCAGATCGTTCGACCCGATGTGGGATCCACCGTGCACCACGCCACTGACAATCGACCGTCACCGCAGGTCGGAGCCGGTTGTCAGTGGTGAGCCGTAGCGTCGAACACATGCTGCGACTCAACGGGGGAGAGCCCTCGAACCCCACGAAGCAGGGGGTTCGCTGGACGTCGGAACAGGTGCTGTCGCTGGCTCCTGACGACGCATCACGCAAAGCGGGGAACAAACTGTCCGCGGCCGGGCCGTGGTCGGGTGCGGGCTGCGACGGCTCGGGCGCGGTGTGGGGCCTGTGCAAGGGCAGTGGCAGCCGGCCGTACCAGACGGTGGTGGACACCACCGGCCCGGCCTACAAGTGCAGTTGTCCGAGCCGGAAGTTCCCGTGCAAGCACGCGATCGGACTGCTGCTGCTGTGGTCCGCGGACGAGCGGGCCGTGGCGGACGACGGTGCGGTCCCGGACTGGGCCGGGGAATGGCTGTCCGGGCGCAGGAAGCGCGCCGCGGACAAGGACGCGGGGGACGCGGGCGCGGGTGCGCCGGCGAGGAGCGCCGACCCGGAAGCGGCGCGGCGGCGCGCCGAGCGCCGGGCCGGTCGGATCACCGCGGGCGCCACGGAGCTGGAGCAGCGGCTGGCCGACCTGCTGCGCGGCGGGCTCGCCTCCGCCGAGCAGTCCGGGTACGGACTGTGGGAGGAGACAGCCGCGCGCATGGTCGACGCGCAGGCGCCGGGCCTCGCCGCCCGTGTGCGCGAGTTGGGGGCGGTCCCGGGCTCCGGGCCCGGCTGGCCGGTGCGGCTGCTGGAGGAGTGTGCCCTGATCCACCTGCTGGACTCGGCATGGCTGGGACGCGAGCGGCTGCCTGAGCCGTTGGCGGCCACCGTGCGCACACGGGTCGGGCTCCCCTCCGCCCCCGAGGGCGACCGGATCCGGGACCACTGGCTGGTTCTCGCGCAGTACGACTCGTCCGACGGCAAGCTCACCACCCGCCGGATCTGGCTGTACGGACGCGATTCGGGCCGGACCGCAGTGCTCCTGTCGTTCGGAGCGGCGGGCCGCTCACCCCAGCTCGCCCTGCCGGTGGGCCTGATGGTCGACGCCGAGCTCACCCCGCACGGCGGGGCGGCCCAGCTGCGGGCCGAGCTGGGCGAGCTGTTCGCCGCGCCCGTCCCCATCGGCGCGCCGCCGCCGGGCGGCTCCTGCGCCTCGGCGGTCGAGGCGTACGGGCGCGCGCTGCAAGGCGATCCGTGGCTGGAGTCCTGGCCGGTCACGCTCTCCGGCGTCGTGCCGGTGTCGACAGACGACGGCTGGCAGCTGGCCGACGCGGTCGGGGACGGCACCGAGGGCGGCGGGGGCGCGCTGCCCGTCGCGGCCTCCGCCCTGTCCAGGCCCGGCCTGTGGAAGCTCGTCTCGCTCGCGGGCGGCCGGCCGGTCACCGTCTTCGGCGAGTTCGGCCACGAGGGCTTCGCGCCCCTGGCCGCCTGGTCCGACGACCTGTCCGAGACGGTCCCGCTCATCTGAAGGAGGCCCCATGACCGGCACCACCAGTACGTCACCGTGGGAAGAGCTCGTCACGTCGGCCCTTCTCGGCACCGACCGGCGCACACCACCGGCCGATCTCGTGCCCGCGGGCAAGGAGGCGCCCGTCGCCCTGCTCGACGCCGCCGCGCTGCACACCCTGCGGCGCCGGGCCGGGCTGCGGCCCGCCCCCGCGCCGACAGCCGCCGAGCGGCCCGCGGCCGCTCCGCACGATCCCCGGCCCGCGCTGCCGGACGCCGCCCGCAGACGGCTCGCCCAGCTCCTCGCGGACCGGGGCCCGTCGGGTTCCGGCGGCCGGCGGGGCGCCACGCCGGACCTGACCGAGCTGCTGCCCCAATGGCTGGCCGCCGCCAACGAGCACGGCTACCAGGCCCCGCCGTCCCTCCTGCCCGCGCTGCTCGACGCGGCCCGGGGGCGTACGGACCTGCGGCCGCAGGCTCTGGCGTTCGCCGGGCCGCGCGGTCTGTGGCTCGCCCGGCTCAACGCGGAGTGGAAGTTCGCCCTGCGCGGTGGATCCGGCGGCTCGGCGCTCCCGTCCCCCGACGACACCGAGGCTGTGCGACGCCTGTGGGAGGAGGGCCTCTTCGCCGAGCGCGTCGCCCTGCTGTCGTCGGTGCGGGCACGCGACACGAAGGCCGCGCTCGCCCTGCTCGGATCGACGTGGCCGACCGAACGGGCCGAGGACCGCCTCATGTTCCTGGACTCCCTGCGGACGGGCCTCTCCGGAGCTGACGAGCCGTTCCTGGAGCAGGCGCTCGCCGACCGCAGCCGCAATGTGCGCGCCACCGCCGCCGAGTTGCTGTCCGCGCTGCCGCACTCCGCGCTCGCCGGGCGCATGGCGGCGCGCGCCGCGACGTGCGTCGCGCTGGACCGCAGCGGCGACGCGGGCACACTGATCACGGTCGAGGCGCCGCACGAGTGCGACGCCGGCATGCAGCGCGACGGGGTCGTCCCCAACGCGCCCTCGGGCCGCGGCGAACGCTCCTGGTGGCTGGGCCAGCTGGTCGAGTCGGCCCCGCTGTCCACATGGCCGGCCCGGCTCGGCGGCCGCACGCCGCGGGAGATCGTCGCGCTGCCCGTGTCGGACGACTGGGCCGACGAGTTGCACGGGGCCTGGTGCCGGGCGGCGGTCCGTCAGGGCGACGCCGACTGGTCCCGCGCCCTGCTCGGCTCCCCCGGTACGCCGCCGTCGAGCGGGCCCGGCACCACGTCACTGGCCGAGCGCTCGAAGCTGCTCGCGACGCTGCCCGAGGAGGAACGGGCGTGCTGGGTCGCGGACTTCATCGCCGCGCACGGCCTGTCGGAGGCGTTCCAGCTGCTGGGGGTGTGCGCGGTGCCGTGGGCGGAGCCGCTGGGCCGCGCGGTGGTCGACGCGCTCGACATCGCGCGCGACGCGGGGAGCTACCCCTGGAGCTTCAGCGGCGTGATGGGCCTCGCGGAGCGCTGCCTGTCGCCGTCGGAGGCGCCGCGCCTGGAGGTCCTGACGGCGACCCCGGCGGAACAGGAGGACGCGTCGCCGGGAGCCGGCGGGTACTGGTCCGAGGCGTTCCAACGCCTGGTGTCGACGCTGCGCCTACGGGCGACGATGCTCGCGGAGCTGGAGGGCTAGCGAGTCTCCGGGGGCGCTGCGCCCCCGGGGGTGCCCCTGGTCGACCCCGGCGCCGTATGCCCCCCGTGTGCCCCTTGCCCGGGGTGGGTGCGGGGGCCGGGGCCTCCGGAGCGGGGTACCCGGACTGCTTTACTCACCGCGCTTCGCGCGAGCTGCGGCGCTTTACGTCCGGGCACCCCCCTCCTCCGACCCCGACCCCCTCCGCCCGGCGGAATCCGTTCCGGCCACTGGTCGTCACCACGATCGACGGCGCTGCCCGGGTGGGTCGGGTGCCCACGGACGGTCGGCCAGGGGTTCCGAACTCGGGTCAGGGACGCGCAGGGGTCGTGTTCGGGACGTAAAGCGTCGTGAGATACCGCAACGCAAGCTCGTGAAAGCAGTCCCGGATACGAGCCCCGGAGCGGCCCGAGGCTACGCGCCCGGACCGGGCCGAGCCCGGGAAGCCTGGCCCCCGCGAGGGGGCGTTACGCGCACGAGTTCGGCCACGCCCTAGACCGCAGCCCGGTCCACGCCGCTACGCGGCGGAAACGCGTACGTTCGCGTTCACCCACTCCACGATCGACGCCGTCGTCGCGCCGGGCGTGAAGATCTCCGCCACGCCCTTGTCCTTCAGCGGCGCGATGTCCGCCTCCGGGATGATCCCGCCGCCGAAGACCTTGATGTCCTCCGCGTCCCGCTCCTTCAGGAGCTCGATGACCTTCGCGAAGAGCGTGTTGTGCGCGCCCGAGAGGATCGAGAGACCGATGGCGTCCGCGTCCTCCTGGATCGCCGTGTCCACGATCTGCTCGGGGGTCTGGTGCAGCCCCGTGTAGATGACCTCCATACCGGCGTCACGCAGCGCCCGCGCGATCACCTTCGCACCGCGATCGTGTCCGTCGAGACCCGGCTTGGCGACCACCACGCGGATCGGACCCGTCACACCCATCACTGCCTCCACATACCGACTGCGCCGCCTCGGGCACGGGTCCCCGCGCCCGGCGAGCGGAGCGCGGAGAGTGAACGAACGTTATCTGCAGAAGTCCAGCATCCCGCAAGCCGCCGTTTCGCGGTGTACGGCGAGGGGGAAATCACACGTGGGACATATTTCGCTGAAGCGTCGTACCGGCACCAGGCACCGCGCAAGCCGCGCGCGGCCCCGGGGGGCACGACCGTACAAGGGGAGCCGCCGCAGATCCGGAAAGGTGGCCGCGCCGCCGTGCCGACAGCCGCACGGCACGGTGGCGCGGCACCGCTTTTGCAGCGCGCGCCCCACGAGGGCGTACCCGTGCCGAGCCGCACCGGGGCGCCGGTCGGGAGGTCGCTGTGAAGGCTTCGGCCCTGCCTCTGCCCTGTTCCCGCGTCGTCACGGAGTTCACGGCGCACTGCCTGACCAGACTGCGAGAGCTTCTCCCCGCCGGTCTCCTCTCCACCAGCCTTCTCCCCGCCGGTCTCCTCCCCGCCGCCCTCCTGCGCGCCACCGCCCTGGAGCTCGCGATCCTCGCGGGGCACCTCGTCCTCTATCCGACCGGGATCGTCCCCGAGCGCCCGGCCCGCAGACGCGCCGCGGCCCCGCTGCCCGGGGCGCGGGCCGATGTCGTGCCCACCGTCCTGCTGCACGGGTTCGTCGACAACCGATCGGTGTTCGTCCTGCTCCGGCGCGCGCTCGCCCGGCACGGCCCGCACCATGTCGAGTGCCTCAACTACTCGCCGCTCACCTGCGACATCCGGACCGCCGCCGAGCTGCTCGGCCGCCATGTGGAGGAGATCTGCGCGCGGACCGGACAGCGCGAGGTCGACATCGTCGGGCACAGCCTGGGCGGCCTCATCGCCCGTTACTACGTGCAGCGCCTCGGCGGCGACCACCGGGTCCGTACGCTCGTCACCCTCGGCACCCCGCACTCCGGGACCGCGGTCGCGCCGCTCGCCGGTGCCCACCCGATCGTGCGGCAGATGCGGCCCGGCTCGTCGGTCATCGAGGAGCTGCGCAGACCGGCGCCCGGCTGCCGGACGCGCTTCGTCAGCTTCTGGAGCGACCTCGACCGGATCATGGTCCCGGTCGAGACGGCCTGTATCGACCATCCCGACCTTCTCGCCCAGAACGTACGGGTCAGCGGAATCGGCCATCTCGCCCTGCCGGTTCATCCCGCCGTCGCCACCGGGATCCGTGAAGCGCTCGCCTCGGGCGCGGCGGCGGCCGGTTCGGCCGGCGCGGTGTCCGTCGCCTGAGCGAGGTCGCCCGACGAGACGATGAGAGGCGGTCCTCGCAACTGACTTTTTCTCGAACGTTTCTCGAACGTAGGGCCAAAGCTGTGCCCACAGTCCGCCGAAAGGCGGCCGAATGCCCGTTTCCTGATTGCGGAGATGCCGCCGAAGATTGTCGCCATCGCGTACCGCCGGGTACAGTCGCGCCACTGCTTCCCCCTGGGACCCCCCTCATGCGGCGGCCCCGGATGCAGGTCCTGCTGCCGAGGCGAGAGAGAAGTTGGTGAACGACCAGCACGCCCATGCCGGATACGCCGGCTATGCCACCGGCAGCTTCGACTCCGACCCGCTCTTCGGCGCCATGCCGGGCAGTTACGAATCCGAGCACAGCGGCCAGTACGACGCGTCCCAGTGGGACACGGGGGCGCAGCAGACGGCCGGCTACGACGCCTACGCATCGGCGCAGCAGGTCCAACAGCCGCAGTACGACCAGCAGTACGCGCAGTACGACGCCACCGGTCAGTACGCCGCCGCCCAGTACGACACCACGGGCCAGTGGGACGCGAGCGCCTGGAACCAGGCCGACCAGACGGGCTCGTACGAGACGGCCGCCGCGACGTTCGCCTACGACACGACCGGCCAGTGGTCCTCCTCGCCCTTGGAGACCGGCGCGTACGACGCGACCGCCTGGAACTCCGGCACGGCGACCACGCCGGAAGGTCTCGTACCGCAACAGTTCACGCCGGAGCACGAGTTCCTCCCGGCTGCCGAGTACGACAGCGGCTATGCCGACTACCAGACCACGGATCTGCCCGGCTCGGAACATTCCGGCCAGGACTTCCAGAGGTCGGACTTCCAGGACGCCGCGTACGAGCCGGAGTTCCCGGCCCACGACATTCCCGCACAGGACATCCCCGCTCAGGACTTCCCGGGCGCCGCGCACGCCGACTACGCCGACGGCCCGGACACCGGCGCCGCCGCGGAGCAGGGCTACGCGACCGCGTACGAGCACGAGGCCGATCACGGCCACGACGCCGAGTACGGCAACGACGCGGAGAACAGCGACGAGGCGCACGACGCGCTGACGCAGACCATGACCGTGCCGGCCGCTTCCGCCGGCCCCCGCCCGGCCCGCCGCGCCGGCGGCAGCCGCGGCCGTCGCCGGACGCCCGCCAAGCGCTCCGCGCTCCTCACCGTCGCCGTGCCCTCGGCCTGCGTGATGGGCGTCGCCGGTATCGCCGCGGCCTCGGTCGGCAGCCTGGGCGGCGAGCAGAAGGACGACGCGCCCAATCTGGCGGCCACCGACCCGGCCGCGGTCAAGCACGTCGCCGCCAACAGCAAGATGGACACGCAGCTCGCCGCGCTCAGCGCGGACGCCCGCGACTTCGGCGACCGCGCCTCCCGCACCCAGGAGCGCCTCGACCTCAAGGCCCGCCAGGAGGCGGAGCGGAAGAAGCGCGAGGCGGAGGCGGCACGGCGCGAGGCGCTGCGGCCCAAGTTCATGCTGCCCGTGAAGCAGGACGGCCTCAGCGCCTACTACGGCCAGTCCGGCGTCAACTGGATGTCGCTGCACACCGGGATCGACTTCCCCGTCCAGTACGGCACCGAGGTCCTGGCCGCCACGGACGGCACCGTGCGCACCCAGTGGAACAGCGCCTACGGCAACATGGCGATCGTGACGGCGGCCGACGGCACGGAGACGTGGTACTGCCACCTGAGCACCACCAAGATCCGCAGCGGTTCCGTGAAGGCGGGCGATGTCATCGCCTACTCGGGCAACTCGGGCAACTCGACCGGCCCGCACCTGCACTTCGAGGTGCGCCCCGGCGGCGGTTCGGCCATCGACCCGCTGCCGTGGCTGCGCAGCCACGGCCTCGACCCGACGTAACGGCCGGGCAGGCGACAGCGAACGCACATGAGGCGGGGGCCGCGGCCCCCGCCTCGTGGCGTTTGTCAGAGCTTCTCGACCGGCGCGTACCGCAGCAGCAGCCGCTTCGGCTTCTCGTCCCCGAAGTCGATCGTCGCCTGCGCGTCCGAACCCGCCCCGGCCACCGCGATCACGGTCCCCAGACCGAACTGGTCATGGGTGACCCGGTCGCCCACGGACAGCGCGATCACCGGCTTGTCGTTCGTCCGCCGCGTGGCGAAACCGGACGCGCCGCCCCGTGCACGCGACGACGACAGCGACGACGTGATGCCCGACGTGGGTCCGGCAGGCGCGGCCATCGGGCCGGTGCGCTTCCAGTCCACATGCGCGACCGGAATCTCCTCCAGGAAGCGCGACGGCGGGTTGTAGGAGGGCTGGCCCCAGGCGCTGCGCATCGACGAGCGCGTCAGGTACAGGCGCTCGCGGGCGCGGGTGATGCCCACGTACGCCAGGCGCCGCTCCTCCTCGAGCTCCTTGGTCTGGCCCAGCGCCCGCATGTGCGGGAAGACGCCGTCCTCCATGCCCGTCAGGAACACGACGGGGAACTCGAGGCCCTTGGCGGTGTGCAGCGTCATCAGCGTGATGACGCCGGTGCCTTCCTCGTCCTCGTCGGGGATCTGGTCGGAGTCGGCGACGAGCGCGACCTGCTCCAGGAACTCGGCGAGCGTGCCCGCGCCCTCCTCCTCCCCGCGGTCCTGCTCGAACTCCAGCGCCACGGCGGCCAGTTCCTGGAGGTTCTCGATGCGCGTCTCGTCCTGCGGGTCCGTGGACGCCTGCAACTCGGCGAGATAGCCCGTGCGCTCCAGGACGGCTTCGAGCACGGTGGCCGGTCCGGCACCGGACTCGGCGATGGTGCGCAGCTCCTCCATCAGCACGTTGAACCGCTTGACGGCGTTCGCCGAGCGGGCCGCCATGCCGTACGCCTCGTCGACGCGGCGCAGCGCCTGCGGGAAGGTGATCTTCTCGCGGAGCGCGAGGGCGTCGATCATCGCCTCGGCGCGCTCGCCGATGCCGCGCTTGGGCACGTTGAGGATGCGGCGCAGCGGGACGTTGTCCTCGGGGTTGGCCAGCACGCGCAGGTAGGCGAGGACGTCCCTGACCTCCTTGCGCTCGTAGAAGCGCACACCGCCGACGACCTTGTAGGGCAGGCCGACGCGGATGAAGATCTCCTCGAAGACACGGGACTGGGCATTCGTCCGGTAGAAGACGGCGACGTCGCCGGCCTTCGCCTCGCCGGCGTCGGTGAGCCGGTCGATCTCGTCGGCGACGAACTGGGCCTCGTCGTGCTCGGTGTCCGCGACATAGCCGGTGATCTGGGCGCCCGCGCCGGCGTTCGTCCACAGGTTCTTCGGGCGGCGGGACTCGTTGCGCTCGATGACCGCGTTGGCGGCGGACAGGATCGTCTGGGTGGAGCGGTAGTTCTGCTCCAGCAGGATCGTCGTCGCGTCCGGGTAGTCCTCCTCGAACTGGAGGATGTTGCGGATGGTCGCGCCGCGGAACGCGTAGATCGACTGGTCGGCGTCGCCGACGACGCACAGCTCGGCGGGCTCCAGGTCCTCGTACCCCTCGCCCACCAGCTCGCGCACGAGCGTGTACTGGGCGTGGTTGGTGTCCTGGTACTCGTCGACGAGGACGTGGCGGAAGCGGCGCCGGTAGTGCTCGGCGACATCCGGGAACGCCTGGAGCAGGTGGACCGTGGTCATGATGATGTCGTCGAAGTCCAGGGCGTTGGCCTCGCGCAGCCGCGCCTGGTACATCCGGTACGCCTCTGCCAGCGTCTTCTCGAAACCGTCCTGCGCCTGGTCGGCGAAGGTCTCCTCGTCGATCAGCTCGTTCTTCAGGTTGGAGATCTTGGCGCTGAAGGACTTCGGCGGGAACTTCTTCGGGTCCAGGTCGAGATCGCGGCAGACCAGCGACATCAGGCGCTTGGAGTCGGCGGCGTCGTAGATCGAGAACGACGAGGTGAAGCCCAGCTTCTTCGACTCGCGGCGCAGGATGCGGACGCAGGCGCTGTGGAAGGTCATGACCCACATGGCATGGGCGCGCGGGCCGACCAGCTGCTCGACGCGCTCCTTCATCTCGCCGGCGGCCTTGTTGGTGAAGGTGATCGCCAGTATCTGGCCGGGATGGACATGGCGCGTGGCCAGCAGGTGGGCGATGCGGTGGGTGAGCACGCGCGTCTTGCCCGAACCGGCGCCGGCGACGATGAGCAGCGGGGAGCCGACATGGACGACGGCGGCGCGCTGCTGCTCGTTCAGCCCCTCCAGCAGGGCGGCCGCGTCGACGGCAGGGCGGGGCGCGCCGTCGCGGTAGTACCCGTCGCGGGCCGGCGGCACGTCGTACGCACCCTGGAAGAGATCGTCCGGGATCGGCTCCGGAGCCGACTCCTCAGGGGGCGGAGGGGGCTCCTCCCCGTGGGTCTGGAGATCCGCCAGGAAGCTGTCGTCAAAGAGGCTGCTCATCGCTTATCGAGTCTAGGCGGCCGGACCGACAACCGGGCCCGCATGCCCATACGGGGAGAGCTCACGTTGCGTGACCGAGCCTGTCCGAGGCGCCATCGCGGCGCGGAAACACGGCCGCCACCCAAAAAGGTCACGGAAATGTATCGGACATATCGAACATCAACCTTCACAGCGCGCACACGAGTTGGCTAGCGTGCTCGACCAGACGGCCCGCACCCCTCCCGGCGAACCGCGCCGAACGGGTCGACTCCGCCGAATTCGGGCTGCCCGCAGGGGCGTTCGAAACCGGGGACCCAAACTCTGCACAACCGGGGTGAATCGGACCATGCTGTCAGTGGTCCGTAGGGCATCTTCCGTTCTGCCCGAACCCGACAGCTAACCCGGTAGGCGGTCCACGGAAGAAGGAGATGCCGGCCTTGGCGTCGCATCGCAGGACCCGCAGCCGCAGCGCAAAACCCTCCCCCGCCGTCGGGTTCACGACGGCCGCCCTCGCCGGCGTCACCCTCCTGTCGTCACAGAGCGCCACCGCCACGCCCAGCGACCCCAAGCCCTCCATCGAGGAGGTGCAGAAGAAGGTCGACGACCTCTACCGGCAGGCCGGCAGCGCGACTCAGGAGTACAACAAGGCGAAGGAGGCCACCGCCGAGAAGCGGCGCGAGGTCGACACGCTGTTCGACGAGGCGGCCGCGCGGGCGGAGAAGCTGAACGAGTCGCGCCGCGCCCTCGGAACCTACGCCGCCGCCCAGTACCGCACCGGCGCGGTCACCCCGACCGCGGCGCTGCTGTTCGCGGACAGCCCTCAGGCGTACTTCGACCAGACGCAGCTGATGGACCGGATGACCGACCAGCAGCGGACGGCCGTCAACGACTACGAGACGCAGCGCGCGGCGGCCGCGAAGCAGCGGGCCCGGGCGACGAAGCGGCTGGAGTCGCTGACCGAGTCCCAGCAGGCCCTGCGCATCAGCAAGCAAAGCGTCCAGACGAAGCTGGCCGAGGCGCGCACCCTCCTGTCGGAGCTGACGGCCGAGGAGAAGGCCCGGCTCGCCGCGATCGAGCGCGAGAAGGAGGCGGAGGCGCGGCGCAAGGCGAAGGCGAAGGCCGAGGAGGAGGCCAGGGCCCGCGCCGAGGCGGAGCGGCAGCGCCAGGAAGGCGACCGGACCTCGCCGGAGACGGGCACCGGGACCGGGACGGACGACGGCACGTACGCGGCCAAGGCCGACAAGGTGCTCGCCTTCGCCCGCGCCCAGATCGGCAAGCCGTACGTGTGGGGGGCGACGGGCCCGTCCTCGTACGACTGCTCGGGGCTCACCCAGGGGGCCTGGAAGGCGGCCGGGGTGGACCTGCCGCGCACCACCTGGGACCAGGTGAAGGTGGGGCAGCGCGTCGCGACGGCGGACCTGCTCCCCGGCGATCTCGTCTTCTTCTACGACGACATCAGCCACGTCGGCATCTACATCGGCGGCGGCAAGATGATCCACGCGCCGAAGCCGGGCGACAGCGTCCGCGAGGAGTCCATCTACTACATGCCGATCTACGGGAGCGTCCGCCCGGTCTGATCCACCCCACCGGCAGGCGCGTGCCCGGACGGTCCCGCCCGTCCGGGCACGCGTGCGTCCGGGACGCGCATCAGGTCCAGAGCGTCGCGATGAAGATGTTCGCGACCGTCAGGCCCCCGACGGCGCCGAAGAGCGCCTTGTCGATCCGCTCCTCGTCCCGCTTGACGTAGACCAGGCCCAGGATCACCACCAGCACCGCCAGCTTGATGCCGATCTTGAGGTTGTTCACGCTCTGATCGTCGGCCTGGTTGAGGCCCACCAGCGCGACGCCGGTGATCAGCATCGTCAGCGCACCGTGCAGCATCGCCGGGGTGAAGCGCGCCGTGCCCGCACCCATCGCCTTCATCTGGGTCAGGAAGCCGCCCAGCAGGGCGGCGATGCCGATGATGTGCAGAGCGACGAAGACATTGATGAGTACGTCCATGGGGCGGAGCCTAATCGGCGCCATACCACCGTCCGGCGGCCGGGGGAGCTCGGTCGCGGGGTTCGGTCGGTGCCGCGCCGCAATGCGGCCGGGCCCGTGCGCCGCGGCGCACAGAAAGCGGACATCACCGTCCAGGTTCGGACACTTACCGTCCTTCCGTCACGTGTCCGTGACCGCCAGGTTTAGCGTCAGCGCCCAGGTGGCCGACTCCCCACCGCCGTCGCAGCCGGACGGCACCGGCCGCCACCGCCGAAAGAGCCGGCGGCGCACCGCTCCCCCTGTGCGGTGCGCCGCCGGACCGCAGGAAGGACGTGTACGCCCCGTGGCAGCGCACCGGAAACCGAAGCAGCATCCGCTCACCGGGCCGGCCGCCCGTACCGCAGCCACCCTGGCGCTCGCAGGCGCGGCGACGTCGACCGCGCTCGACGGCTCGGCCCACGCGGAGCCGCGCCTCACCCCCGCCCAGCTGAAGGCCCGCGTCGACAAGCTGTACCAGGAGGCCGAGGAGGCGACCGAGAAGTACAACGGCGCCAAGGAGCGGACGGAGCGGGCCCGCGCGTCGCTCGACGCGCTGCGCGACGAGGCGGCCCGCAGGACCGAGCGGCTGAACACCGCCCGCAACGCCCTCGGCTCCGTCGCCACCGCGCAGTACCGTTCCGGCAGCCTCGATCCCGGCGTGCAGCTCGCGCTGACCTCGGACCCCGACGAGTTCCTGGCGCGCTCCTCGCTCGCCGAGCGGGTCGGGGAACGGCACGCGGCCGCTGTCGCCGGTGTGCACCGCCGGCTCGTGGAGATCGGCCGGCTCCGGGCACGGGCCGACGAGCGGACGGCCGAACTGGAGCAGCACCGCCGCGCTCTGGAACGGCACAAGACGGCCGTGCGCGGCAAACTGGCCGCCGCCGAGCGGCTGCTGGCCCGGCTGACCGCCGAGGAGCGCGCCGCCTACGACGCCGGACCGGCCGAGCCCGCCCGCGCCGGCCGCTCCACCGCACCGCGAGGCCCGCTCAAGGCCCCCAACGGCCGGGCCGCACAGGCGATCGCCTACGCGTACGGCGCGCTCGGCAAGCCCTACGTGTGGGGCGCGACGGGGCCGTCCTCGTACGACTGCTCCGGGCTCACCCAGGCCGCCTGGCGCTCGGCCGGGGTCTCGCTGCCGCGCACCACGTACACCCAGATCAACGCCGGACAGCGCGTCTCGCGCTCCCAACTCGCCCCCGGGGACCTGGTCTTCTTCTACTCCGGCGTCTCGCACGTCGGCCTCTACATCGGCGGCGGACGCATGATCCACGCACCGCGGCCGGGTGCGCCCGTGCGGATCGCGCCGATCGACGACATGCCCTTCGCCGGGGCGACCCGGGTCTCGTAGCGTCCGCGGGACCCGGGCCGGACCCGGCCGGACAGCCGCCGGACGTCAGACCAGGCGCCGGGCCGTCGCCCACCGTGTGAGCTCGTGGCGGTTGGACAGTTGCAGCTTCCGCAGCACCGCCGAGACATGCGACTCGACCGTCTTCACCGAGATGAACAGCTGCTTGGCGATCTCCTTGTACGCGTACCCGCGCGCGATCAGCCGCAGGACCTCGCGCTCCCGCTGGGTGAGCCGGTCGAGGTCCTCGTCGACCGGCGGCGCGTCCGTCGAGGCGAACGCGTCCAGCACGAAGCCCGCGAGCCGCGGCGAGAACACCGCGTCGCCCTCCTGCACCCGGAAGATCGAGTCGACCAGGTCCGTGCCGGTGATGGTCTTGGTGACATAGCCGCGGGCGCCGCCGCGGATCACGCCGATGACGTCCTCGGCCGCGTCCGACACCGACAACGCCAGGAAGCGCACCGGGTGGTGCGCCGATGCCATCAGCGGCGCGCAGCGGCGCAGCACCTCCACGCCTCCGCCGCCGGGCAGATGCACGTCCAGGAGGACGACCTCCGGCCGGGTCGCCGTGATCACGGTGACCGCCTGGTCCACGTCGGCGGCCTCGCCGACGACCTCGACCCCGGTGCGCTCGGTCTGCCCGATCTCGGCCTGCACACCGGCGCGGAACATCCGGTGGTCGTCGACGAGCACGACCCGCACCCGCCGCTCGACGCTCTCTTCCGCAGACTCGGTCATCCGTCAGCCCTCTCCATCTCGAGCTCCACCTCGGTGCCCCCACCGGGCACCGTGCGCAGCCGTGCCGTGCCGCCGTTGCGCTGCATCCGGCCGATGATCGATTCTCTTACGCCCATTCTGTCGCCGGGGACGGCATCGAGGTCGAAACCCGGCCCCCGGTCCCGCACGGAGACGAAGACCGTGCGCCCCTCGACCTCCGCGAAGACCTGGACCGCCCCTCCCGCGCCACCGTACTTGGCGGCATTGACCATCGCCTCGCGCGCGGCCTGCATCTGTGCGGCCAGTTTCTCGTCGAGCGGGCAGTCGCCGACGACCACGACCTCCAGCGGCACCCCGTGCTTGTCCTCGACCTCGGCCGCGGTCCTCTTGACCGCCTCGGCCAGGGTGTCGGGCTCCTCGTCCTCGTCCTTTCCGTTGCCCTCCGGCCGGTAGAGCCAGTTGCGCAGCTCGCGCTCCTGGGCGCGGGCGAGCCTGCGCACCTCGCCGGGGTCGTCGGCGTTGCGCTGGATCAGGGTGAGGGTGTGCAGGACGGAGTCATGGACGTGGGCGGCGACCTCGGCGCGCTCCTGCGCGCGGATGCGCATGGTCCGCTCCTCGGAGAGGTCCTGGGTCATCCGCACCAGCCAGGGGCCCGCGAGCAGGGCGACACCGGCGATGACGGCGATGGCCGCCGTCAGCACGTTGCCCAGCTGGGCCGCCGAGCCGCGCACCACCATGAACACGGTCAGACCCATGCCGACGAGCGCCACCCCGGCGAGGGCACGCGCCAGTTGGACCAGGCGGCGGCGCCTGCTGTCCGCGAGACTGGCCCAGCGGGCGCGCCGGGCGTTGTCCGCCTGCCGCCACACCAGCACCACACCGGCACCGATCAGCAGGGTCGGCCACACGTAGCGGTTGGCGGCGCCGTTGGTGTCGACGTTGCCGACGAAGATCGCGGCGCCGACGAGCAGCGCGACGAGG
Organism: Streptomyces sp. NPDC015127; assembly: GCF_043080095.1. Lineage (NCBI taxonomy): Bacteria > Bacillati > Actinomycetota > Actinomycetes > Kitasatosporales > Streptomycetaceae > Streptomyces > Streptomyces sp. NPDC015127. The sequence continues at coordinate 163,396 of NZ_JBIBVE010000003.1, read as the reverse complement.
GCGAACAGCTGGCCCTTGTCGGGCTTGCGCAGCCGGCGGCGGCCGTCGGGCGTGGTCTCGAAGACGGAGCGCGGCTCGGCGGCCCGGCCGCCGACGCCGAGCGGGACGACGATCCAGAACACCGCGTAGAGCAGGGCGCCGAGGCCGTCCGCCAGGAACAGGGCGAGGAAGACGAGGCGCACCCAGGCGACCGGCAGCCCGAGGTGCCCGGCCAGGCCACGCGCCACACCGCCGAGCAGGCGTCCGTCGGCGCTGCGGTACAGCTTGCGGACGGCAGGCTCTTCGGTCTCGGGCGGACGGGCGGCGACGGGCATGCCCCGATCGTCACACGTCCCGGCCGGGCGGGGCATCAGGGCCGTCCCTTAATCCGACCCTGAGAAGTCCCGGTCCCTCAGGGGCAATATCAGGGGACGGCCAGGGTCGGGGCGGCTGCCACCACGGCGCCGGGCCCGTCACCATGGAGTCATGACCCAGCCGACCACCGCGCCGCCCCAGCCGCCGCAGGAGCCGCCGCCGACTCCGCCGCGGCTGCGCCGCGCGCCGCGCCACAAGGTCGTTGCCGGTGTCTGCGCCGGGCTGGGCCGGCACTGCGACATAGACCCGGTGATCTTCCGGATCGTGATCGGCGTGCTGTCGGTGACCGGCGGCATCGGTCTGATCTTCTACGGCTTCGCCTGGCTGCTGATCCCGGCCGACGACGAGGAGGAGAACGAGTTCCGCAGGATGCTGTCGGGCCGCGTCGACGGCGCCTCGCTGAGTGCCGTGCTGCTCGCCCTGCTCGGCTGCGGCCTCCTCCTGACGATGCTGGGCGACGGGAACATGCTCGGCTTCGTCACCATGCTCTCGATCGCGGTGACCGGTGCGGCCGTGTGGTCCCAGCGGCGTACGCACGCCCCGCCCGGCGGGGCGCACGTGGACACGGCCGCGGCGCAGGCGGCCGCCGAGGCGCCGCCCGAGACGAAGGCCCCGCCCGTCCCGGACAGACCCTCCTGGTGGCGCGACCCGATCGTCAAGGACGGTACGACCGGGCCGGTGCCCACCGGATACCTGTGGGGTCCCGAGTCGGCGCTCGACGAGAGCGCCGTCGCTCCGCCGCGTCCGGACGGGCGCCCGTCCGAGGCCGTGGTGGTGCCGCAGCCGCGCGGCCCGCGCGGTATCGGTGGCGCCGTGTTCCTGCTGGCGCTCGTGGCGGGCGGCCTGGGCACGGGCCTGAGCTGGGACAGCCGTCCGCTCGGGACGGCCCTGCAGATCGGCCTGGTCGCCGCGCTTGCCGTGTTCGGCCTGGGCCTCGTGGTGAGCACCGTGCTGGGGCGCACCGGTTTCGGCACGGTGCTCTTGACGATGGTGACGGCGGCTTCGCTGGCGGGCGCGGCGGCACTGCCCGCGGACATCAGCACGAAGTTCGGCGACAGGACGTGGACGCCGACGTCGGCGGCCGCCGTCCAGCAGCGCTACGAGATGGGCTCGGGGCAGGGCACCCTCGACCTCTCCGCCGTCGACGTGCCGGCCGGGCAGACGCTGTCGACGAGGGCGCAGATGGGACTGGGCCACCTCACCGTCGTCGTGCCGAAGGACGCCGTGGTGCGGCTGGAGGCCGAGGTGGGGGTCGGCGACATCAGACTGCCCGGCGACGCGCCGGACGACGTCGACGTCGGCCCGGGCCAGGACCGGCGCAGGACACTGCCCGCGCCGCCGGGCGCGACACCGGGCGGGACGCTGGTCCTCGACCTGGAGCTGGGCATCGGACAGGTGGAGGTGACCCGTGCCGCGTCGTGAATTCCGGCACCCGTTCCGTCCGGGCAGGCTGATCGCCGGACTGTCCGTCCTGGCCACAGCCCTGCTGTACGGGGGTGATGCGGCGGGCGCCTGGCACACCCCCTGGTTCACGGCGTTCCCGGTCGTCTTCGGCGGTCTGTTCCTCGCCGGTGCCGTCGCCGCCCTGCACTACGGGGTCCGGCGCCGCCGGGCCCGCAGAAGCGCGTCGAGGGAGAACACGGACGCCCCGGCGAGCACGAGCGGCAGCCAGGCCATGAGGTAGGCGAGGTCGTTGCCGTAGTAGTACGGGTCGGTCTGCCAGCTCACGGTCAGCCACAGGCTGAGTGAGATGAGCGCGCCGCCGAGGGCGGCCAGCCGGGCGAGCAGCCCGGCCAGGGTGCCGAGGCCGACGGCGATTTCGCCCATGGCGATGGCGTGGCCGAAGGCCTCCGGGTTCTTCAGCGCCAGGTCGACGAGCCAGGGCGCGGCGGAGCCGTCGCGCACGGAGTTCATCACCTCCCCGATGGAGCCGGTGCCGCTCGCCGCCATGAAGCGGCTGTCGGTGAGTTTGTCGAGGCCCGCGTAGACGAACGTCACGCCGAGGAACAGCCGCAGCGGCAGCAGCGCGTACCGGGTGGTCTGCTCCCTCCAGCTGCGCGGCCGGTCGCCGTCCGTCATGTAGGCCGATGTCGTCCGGTAGGTGTGTGTCATCGCTGGTCCCGCCTTCGGTTGACCCGTCAACCGACCATACGTACGGCGAAGCCGCCTCGCTCACCAGGCATGCGGCACGGACTGTGACACAGCGGTCACAAGCCCGCTAACGGGTCAGTCGGTGACCTCGATGAGGCAGCGGTTGCTCGACACGCCGGCGGCCGTCACCACCTGCACGTCGACCTGGCCGGGCTCGACCTCCACGGGTACGGGCACCGTGAGCACCGTGTCGGCCGGATTGGCGAAGCCGCCGGGCACCGGGATCAGCGGCACGTGCACATGGACCGCACCGAAGCGGACGACCAGCCGCGCGAGCAGGTCCGGCCGGTCCGCGCCCGGCGGCACGAAGCCGGTGCCGCGGATCTCGACGTCGTCACCGGTACGGATGGGCCCGTCCAGGTCACCGGCCTCGCGGGCCCGCACCACCGACATCACGACCGGACGGCCGCCCTCCGCGTACTTCCCGGCGAGATACGTCCCGGCCGACAGCGCCACCAGCAGCACGAGCCCCCACGGGAGGTGGGGCAGCCGCTCCGGGGCGCGGGCGAGTCCGGTCAGGGCGAGGGCGAGGACGGCCGCGTTCACCAGTACGTACTGCGCGTCGGCGAAGGCGGCCCGCCCCGAGTCGTCGCAGAACAGGTCGGCCACGTGCGGGCGGTCGGCGCGCACCTTCTGCAGTCGCAGCCCGGCCACCCGTACGGCCACGATCCTGCGCACCCCGACGGCGATCGCGGACACCAGCGCGAGGACGCACAGCAGGCCGCCTCCGGCGGCGAGGCCCAGCCCGTCGGTGAGCCGGTCGCGCCGGGCGCCCGACGAGGCGCCGGCCAGCAGGAAGGCGAGATGCAGCAGCGTGCCGCACACGACGAGCAGCCAGGCGGCGGCGACCGTACGGGAAGTGGACAGGCGATGGTCCTCGCCGGTCAGGACCGCGAGCAGCCCACCCCGGTTCCGGTGCCCGTAGGCCGCCCCGGTGAGGGCGCCGGCGACGACGAAGGCGGCGAGCAGCCCCGCCGTACGGGTCGCGGTCCAGCCCGCACCGATCGCGGTCGCCGTCTGGGCGACGACGAGCGCCGTGAAGCACCCCCAGACCACGGCCAGGGTGCGCAGGCAGGCCCCGCGCAGCCGGGACGCGGCCACGACCCGGTCGAGACCCGCGACGGTGCGGGCCGACTGGGTCAGCTCGTCGGACACCCACTGCCGCGAGGCGCCCGGTGAGTGGGCGACGCCCGCGGGCAGCCCTTCACCCGCCGCGAACTCGTCCCGCTTGGCGAGGAATTCGGCCACCGCGCGCCGATGACCTTCGCGCGCCCCATGCGCGCATGTGTCGCACTGTCCCGCTTCTTGCACCGCCACGACCGAACGCCACCTCTCCGCATCGCACGGGCCAACCGCCCTGTGATGCATGCGAATTGTGCCGTACGCAAACCGCCGCCACCCCGATGGCCGAGGCCAGGGAGGGTGAACCTGTCGGCGCCCTGTTGACCGCGGCTGGTCCTGTCCGGTCGATCAGGCCGGATCAGTGAGGGGGGACCCCCACTCCCTCATCCGGCCTGATCGACAAGACACCCCCTAGTGCAGGAGGTCCGGTTCGGCGCGGCTGATCTGCTGCCACAGCGGCTGGAAACTGATCCAGGCGACAAGGTCGCCGCCCAGCTGCTCGCGGGTGGCCAGCGCCTCCCGGCGCCCGATGGGCACGGCCTTGCCCGCGGCCCGCGCCGCCAGCTGCACCTGGGCGCAGCGCTCCATGGAGTGGAACCACCAGGCGGCCGCGTCGACCGAGTCGCCGACGGTCAGCAGCCCGTGGTTGCGCAGCACGAGCGCCTTGCGCGGCCCGAGGGCCTCCGCGATCCGCCGCCCCTCGTCCTCGTCCACGTTCACCCCCGTGTACGCGTCGACCACCGCGTGGTCCTCGTAGAAGGCGCACGCCTCCTGGGTGAGGGGCTCGACCGGATCGCCGAGCGCGGCCAGCGCCCGCCCGTGCACGGTGTGGGTGTGGGCGACGGCGACGACGTCGGGGCGGGCCAGGTGCACCTGGGCGTGCACGGTGAACGCGGCCTGGTTGACGCGGTGCCGCCCGACGACGGTCCGGCCCCACCGGTCGGCGAGGACCAGGTCCCCGGCCGAGACATGGGCGAACGGCACGCCGAAGGGGTTCACCCAGAAGCAGTCAGTGAACTCCGGGTCCCGCGCGGTGATGTGCCCCGACACCCCGTCCTCGTACCCGAAGCGCCCGAACAGCCGCAGCGCGCCGGCCAGCCGCTCCTTGCGGTACGCGCGCTCCTCGACCACGGACTCGTGCACGGGCGGCATCGCGAACCGCAACTGCTCCACGGGCAAGGGCTCCGGCGTGTAGGTCATGGCCCGGAAGGTAACGCCGTGGAGGTCAACTGACCAGAGCGGCTCGGCACTTGGCGCGCGCATACGGCGACGCCGCCGCCCGCACCAGGCGGGCGACGGCGTCGCGAAGGGTTGCGGGGAGGCTCACTCCCACTCGATGGTGCCCGGCGGCTTGCTCGTCACGTCGAGGACGACGCGGTTGACGTCGGCGACCTCGTTGGTGATCCGGGTGGAGATCTTCGCGAGCACGTCGTACGGCATGCGCGTCCAGTCGGCCGTCATGGCGTCCTCGGACGAGACGGGACGCAGCACGATCGGGTGGCCGTAGGTGCGGCCGTCGCCCTGGACGCCGACGCTGCGGACGTCGGCGAGCAGCACGACCGGGCACTGCCAGATGTCGCGGTCGAGGCCGGCCGCCGTGAGCTCCTCGCGGGCGATGGCGTCCGCCTCGCGCAGCAGGTCCAGGCGCTCCTTGGTGACCTCGCCGACGATGCGGATGCCGAGGCCGGGGCCGGGGAACGGCTGGCGCTGGACGATCTCGTCGGGCAGGCCGAGCTCCTGGCCGACCATGCGGACCTCGTCCTTGAACAGCTTGCGCAGCGGCTCGATGAGCTCGAACTCGAGGTCCTCGGGCAGGCCGCCCACGTTGTGGTGCGACTTGATGTTGGCGGTGCCGGTGCCGCCGCCGGACTCGACGACGTCCGGGTAGAGCGTGCCCTGCACGAGGAAGGCGACGTCCTCGCCGCCCGCGGCCTCCGCCACGATCTCGGCCTGCGCCTGCTCGAAGACCCGGATGAACTCCCGGCCGATGATCTTGCGCTTCTCCTCGGGGTCGGAGACGCCCGCGAGCGCGTCGAGGAACCGCTTCTCCGCGTCGACGACCTTCAGCTGGACGCCGGTGGCGGCCACGAAGTCCTTCTCGACCTGCTCGGTCTCGCCCTTGCGCATCAGGCCGTGGTCGACGTAGACGCAGGTCAGCTGGGAGCCGATGGCCTTCTGGACGAGGGCGGCGGCGACCGCCGAGTCCACGCCGCCGGACAGACCGCAGATGGCGCGCCTGGTGCCGACCTGCTCGCGGATCGCGGCGATCTGCTCCTCGATCACGTTGCCCGTGGTCCAGCTCGGCTGGATGCCGGCGCCGCGGTAGAGGAAGTGCTCCAGGACCTGCTGGCCGTAGGTGGAGTGCATCACCTCGGGGTGGTGCTGCACGCCGTAGAGCTTCTTCTCGTCGTTCTCGAAGGCGGCGACCGGGACCACGTCGGTGGACGCGGTGACGGTGAAGCCCTCGGGGGCCGCCGAGCAGGCGTCGCCGTGCGACATCCACACCGACTGCTCGTCGGGCGTGCCCTCGAAGAGGGTGGAGCCGGGCTTGGTGACATGCAGCGGCGTACGGCCGTACTCACGCGCGCCGGTGTTGTCGACGGTGCCGCCGAGGGTCGTGGCCATCAGCTGGAAGCCGTAGCACATGCCGAAGACGGGGACACCGGCCTCGAAGATCTCGCGGTCCAGGCGCGGGGCGCTCTCCGCGTACACCGACGAGGGGCCGCCGGAAAGGATGATCGCCTTCGGGTTCTTGGCCAGCATCTCCGCCACGGGCATCGTGGACGGGACGATCTCGCTGTAGACCCGGGCCTCACGGACGCGGCGGGCGATGAGCTGGGCGTACTGGGCGCCGAAATCGACAACCAGGACGACGTCCGGGTTGGATGCGGGCGCGGCAGCGGGGGACGCTGATGACACTGGCGGCCTTCCGGCGGTGGGAGAGGGTCGGTATTTGTCGATTCTACCGGGACGGCCGGCCATACCTTCGTCTCACCATCCGAACCGGGCTTTGGCCCGGGGCGGGGGCGGGGTCCATACTGTCCGCATGCACAAGCAGCTGACCTTCGTCTTTACCTATGGCACCGGCCCGTCCGGCTGCCATGGTCGTGCTGCTTAGCTTCTGACAGCGACTTCCCAGGCGCCCCGGGCCGACAAGGCCCGGGGCGTCTGCCGTTTCCTCCGGGCCATGCCGGTCCGGGGCCCCTCCGAACACCAGGAGAGCCCCATGACCGAGGTACTCGACAAGACCGGCGCCCGCACCGACGACGCCGCGAACGTGATCACCGGCGCCCGTGAGCGCATCGACGCGCTCGACGACCGGATCATCGGCCTGATCCAGGAGCGCATGGCCGTCTCCGCCGTCATCCAGGACGCCCGGATCACCTCCGGCGGGCGCCGGGTGAACCTGGCACGCGAGATGGAGATCCTCGGCCACTACAGGGACGCGCTCGGCAAGCCCGGCACGGCGCTCGCCATGACGATGCTGGAGCTGTGCCGGGGCCGCATCTGAGCCGCGGGCGTACGCCTGCGCACCTGCGTTCGGGCGCATCCTCACCCGTACGGCGCGTGACGCACCCGTCCGGCCTTCGTTGGTCCCGATGTCCGTGCCAGCCAGGGGCGGGCCTCGAAGGAAACCACGCGTGGCTCCGCTGGAGCGTGTGACGCACCCACAGGTGCGTCGTGGGACCTCGCCCCAGCGCGCGTGACCGGTCGGCAGGGGACAGCAGCCCGGTCACCCCAAGGGCGGTCGGCTCCGGGGACGCCCGGCGCCGACCGCATCCGGTCCGACGGCCTGCGGGCCGCGAACCCGTCCCGCAGACACGAGTACGAGCACGTCCCGCTCTGCGCAACCACACTGTCACAGGCCGACCCCTCAGGCGCCCCGAGAGCGCCGGGCCGACGGCCTCCCCTACGCGGCGCAACCCCCGGCGCCGCGCCAAAGGCACCGCCGCCGCCCTGACGCCGGTGCCGACGGCGAAGGGCCCCGCGGACTCCTTGTCCGCGGGGCCCTTCGTCATGCGGTGCGGTCTTCCGGCACACGGAGTTTCAGCCATGAGCGACGGGTGTGATCCACCTCACATAAGGATTCTGCGAAACGAGGACAACCATCCCCACTGGTCACAGGTCATGCATGCGTAACAACGGCCTCACCTGCGCCCCGGCGCGGCGGCCGCGAAAAGCCAGGAGGCCGCTGCACTCGGAGGGGGGTGCAGCGGCCTTCGTCGTGCGGGGGTCGGTTCCGGACAGCGGAGCTACTTCTTGGGCGGGACAGCCGGGATGCCGAGGAACGGCAGCTTCAGCGCGCCGAACGCCTCCGCCGGGACCGCCGGGGACTTCGGGGCCACCGGGGACAGCCGCTCGTAGGCGGCGCCCTGGGCCGGGCGCGGGTCCTCGTCACCGTTGTTGGGCCAGAACGACATCGCGCGCTCGGCCTGGGCCGTGATCGTCAGCGACGGGTTGACTCCCAGGTTCGCCGAGACCGCGGCACCGTCGACGACCGAGATGCCCGGATGACCGTACAGCCGGTGGTACGGGTCGAGCACGCCCTCCTCGGCCGAAGCGCCGATCGGGCAGCCGCCCAGGAAGTGCGCGGTGAGCGGGGTGCCCATCAGTTCACCGATGTTGGACCCGGCGAAGCCGTTGATCTCCTCCGCGAGCAGGGACGCGGCGCGGGTGGCCTCGGGGATCTGGTTCGGGTTCGGGGCGCCGTGGCCCTGGCGGGCGGTGAGCAGTCCCTTCCCGATGCCGCCGGGCTTGCGGTACGTGGTCAGCGAGTTGTCCAGGGACTGCATGACCAGCCCGATGATCGTCCGCTCCGACCAGCGCCGGTTGGACAGCGCGCGGACCGCGAGCCACGGATGGCGGGCCATGTTGCCCAGCCAGCCGGCGACCCGGCCCTTGACCCGGTAGGGCACCTGGAGGACCGTCATGCCGCCCATGGCGTTCGAGCCGCGGCCGTAGCGGACCGGCTCGATGTGGGTGTTCTCGTCCGGGTGGATCGAGGACGTGATCGCGACACCGCGCGTGAAGTCGACCCGGTCCGCGCCGTGGCGCTTGCGGTAGCGGCGGTTGTCGGTCTGGGCGCCGACGAGCGCCTCGGAGTTGGTCCGGGTCAGCTCGCCGAGGCGCGCGGACAGCCGCGGCAGCAGCCCGCTGTCCTTCATCCGGTGCAGCAGGGTCTGCGTGCCGTACGTGCCGGCCGCGACGACGACACGGCGGGCCCGGAACGTACGCCCCTGCCCCTTGCGCTTGTTGTCGCTGGGCAGCGTCTTGACCGCGAAGCCGCCGCGCGAGTCCTCGGTGACCGCGACGACGGACGTCATCGGGTGGACGACCGCGCCCGCCTTCTCGGCCAGGTAGAGGTAGTTCTCGTTGAGGGTGTTCTTCGCGCCGTGCCGGCAGCCCGTCATGCACTCGCCGCACTCGGTGCACGCCTTGCGCGAGGGGCCCACGCCGCCGAAGTACGGGTCGGCGACCTCCTGTCCGGGCCGTGCCCGCACCGATCCGTCGGCGTCCTCGCCGTCCCCGAAGAACACGCCGACCGGGGCCATGTGGAAGGTGTCGCCCACGCCCATCGCCTCGGCGGTCGCCTTCAGGTGGACGTCCGAGGGCGTCATGGTCGGGTTGAGCCGTACGCCGAGCATGCGCCGGGCCTGGTCGTAGTACGGCTCCAGCTCGTCCTGCCAGTCCGTGATGTCCTTCCACTGCGGGTCGTTGAAGAACGGCGCGGGCGGCACGTACAGCGTGTTGGCGTAGTTGAGCGAGCCGCCGCCGACACCCGCCCCCGCGAGCACCATCACGTTGCCGAGCAGGTGGATGCGCTGGATGCCGAACAGGCCGAGCGCGGGCGCCCAGAGGTAGTTGCGCAGGTCCCAGGAGTTCTTCGGCAGCGTCTCCCGGGTGAACCGGCGGCCGGCCTCCAGGACGCCGACCCGGTAACCCTTCTCGGACAGCCGGAGGGCGGAGACCGAGCCGCCGAAGCCGGAGCCCACGACGATCACGTCGTAGTCGTACACGACGCCGTCCGCCGCGTCCTCATTTCGGGCAGGGGGTACCTCGGACATGGCTCTCCTCGTGAAATGTGCGGGCGTACGGGTGCGGGCGGGCGGCGGTCACCGCAGGCGCAGGGTCTTCATCGCCTTCAGGCTGAAGCTCATGAACGCGGCGTACTGCGCGTCGTCCATGCCGAACGACGGGGCGAGCGGCAGCAGCCGCTGCTGGGCGACTGTCTGCGCCTCCGTGTACTTGAGGATGCCCTCGGAGCCGTGCCGCCTGCCGAGCCCGGAGTCCTTCATACCGCCCATGGGCGACTGGACGCTGCCGTACGCCGGGGCGTATCCCTCGTTGATGTTGACCGTGCCGGTGCGCAGCTTCGCGGCGACGGCGTGACCGCGCCTGCCGTCCTTGGTCCACACGCTCGAATTGAGCCCGTACGCGGTCGCGTTGGCCAGCTCGATCACCTTCTCCTCGTCCGAGAAGCGGTAGATCGACACGACCGGGCCGAAGGTCTCCTCGCCGCACACGGCCATCGGCGCGTCGACGCCGTCGAGGATGGTGGGCTCGTAGAAGTACGGGCCGATGTCGGGGCGGGCGACGCCGCCGGCGACGAGCTTCGCGCCCTTGGCGACGGCCTCCTCGACATGGCGGGTGACGGTCTCCAGCTGGCGCGGGCCGACGAGGGAGCCCATGTCGGCGCCGTACGCGAGGGAGTTGCCGAGCCGCATCGCCTTGGTGCGCGCGGCGAAGCGCTCGACGAACTCGTCCGCGACGGACTCGTGCACGTACAGCCGCTCGATGGAGATGCACAGCTGGCCCGCCGAGGAGAAGCAGGCGCGGACGGCACCTGCCGCGGCCTTCTCCACATCGGCGTCGTGCAGCACCAGCATGGCGTTCTTGCCGCCGAGTTCGAGGGAGACGCCGACCAGGCGGGCGGCCGCGCCCTGGGCGACCTCACGGCCGGTGCGCGTCGAACCGGTGAAGGAGACGTAGTCGGCGTGCCGGACGACCTCGGGGCCGACGACCGGGCCCTCGCCGATGACGACCTGGAACACCTCGGCGGGCAGGCCCGCCTCGATCAGCAGGTCGCGCGCCCACAGCGCGGTGAGCGCGGTCTCGGTGTCGGGCTTCATGACGACCGCGTTGCCGGAGACGAAGGCCGGCAGGGCGTCGCCGACGGACAGCTCCAGCGGGTAGTTCCAGGGCGCGATCTGGCCCACGACACCGCGCGGCTGGCGCAGCTCGGTGGTCTTGGTGAGCACGGGCACGACGCCCGTGTGGTGCTTGGGCCTCAGGTACGCGGGGGCCTTGCGCCCGTAGTGGCGGGCCGCGACGGCGACGGCCTGCACCTCCTCGTGCGCGTGCAGCCGGGCCTTGCCGGTCTCCAGCTGGATCAGGTCGAGCACCTCGGCCTGGCGCTCGAGGACCAGGTCGTGGAAGCGCAGCAGCACGGCGGCGCGGGCGCGCACCGGGGTGGCCTCCCACACGCGCTGGGCGGCGCGGGCCCGCTCGAAGGCGGCCGCGACGTCGTCGGGGGTCGACTCGGGCAGGTCCGCCAGCTTCTCGCCGGTGAACGGTGTGTGGTTCACCGTGCGGCCGGAACCCGCCACGCCCTTGGTGAGCTGGGCGACCAGTTCGGGGGTGACCACGTCGGCTGCGGTGCGCACACCGGCCGGCGAGGCGGCGATGGGGTTGGTGCCGAGGGCGGTTGCGGTGGCCTGCGAGTCCGTCATGGGGGCGAGAGTATGCGGCGGCGAGCACTTTGGGTACCCGTCGGTAACAGCTTTTCACCGGGCCCCCACGATTACGCCAGCGATCACTGGCGGATAAGCCCTGATCAGGGGCTTGTCATGGTGCGGCGGCGGCGAGGACTGTGATGAAGCCGTTGCGGATCTCCACCGGCACGCGGCCGGACGTCAGTTCTGGGGCGGCCGCCAGCCTCTGAGCATCGTGTCGAACTGCTCGCGCGTCACGGCCCAGTCCTTCGCAGGACCGGACATGTAGAGGGCGTACTCCGTGCCGTCGTCCTCGTAGTACATCTGGTCGATGGCACGCCGAGGGCCGGGATGCTCCTTGCGCTCGGTCCAGGTGAACTCCCAGAGCGCGGACTGCGTCTGGTCGCGGAACGTGTTCGGCCGCAGCTTCAGCCGCCGGTAGTCCGGCAGCCGCTCCTCCAGCCCCTGCTGCATGTCGAGCATGTGCATGTAGGGGTTCTCGAAGTCCGGGGACGGGTCGACGCTGATCCGGATGCGATGGCGGCCGTTGTCCGGTGTGTAGTCGACCTGGTCGCCGTCCGCCTGGCGCTTCCAGCCCTCCGGCACCCAGAGGCTGAACCCCTTCGGGTCCTGGACACGCCGCCAGCCGTCCGGAACGTCCGACACCTGGCCCGACGTCGTCGGGCGGCTCGCCGTGTCCCTGCCCTGACCGCCGCCCGGGTCCGCGTACCTCATGGCGGCGAGCCCCGCGCCGCCGCCGATCAGGGCCGCGAGGACCACGACGACGGCGAGCGTCCGCAGCCGCGGGCCACGCCGCGGCCGCGCGATGTCCGCGGCGGGCGCCGTGGACAGGAGCGTGCCGGAGTGAGCCGCGCCCGTGGCAGCGCGGGAGTCCGGTACTCCGCCCAGCGGCAGCCGCTGCGTCGCCCGCTCCGCGGGCACCCGCGCCGTCACGGCGGGCTCCCGGCCCTCCATGGCCTCCGTCAGCATGTGCTCGGCCTCGGCCGCCGAGGGGCGGGCCGCCGGGTCCTTGTGGAGCAACGCCATGATCACGGGTGTGAGGCGGCCCGCTCGCCGGGGCACGGGCGGCTCGTCGTCCACCACCGCCTGCATGGTCGCCAGCGGCGACGAACGGCGGAACGGCGACTGCCCCTCCAGCGCCGTGTACAGCGTCGCGCCCAACGACCACAGGTCGGACGCCGGTCCCGGGTCGTGGCCGCGGACCCGTTCGGGCGCCAGGTAGTCGATCGAACCGACGATCTCGCCCGTCCTGGTGATCGTCGAGTCGCCCTCGATCGCGGCGATCCCGAAGTCCGTGATGAGCGCCCGGCCGTCACGGCCCAGCAGGACGTTGGCGGGCTTGATGTCCCGGTGGAGCACCCCGGCGGCGTGCGCGGCACCGAGCGCCCCCAGGACGTGCAGCCCGATCCGGGCCGCCTCCCTCTCGTCGATACGGCCGGGCTCCTTGGCGGCGTCGGCGAGCGCGGGACCGTCGACGTACTGCATGACGATCCACGGCCGGGCGTCGTGCTCCAGCACGTCATGGACCGTGACGACGCCGGGATGGCTGATGCGCGCCGCCGCGCGGGCTTCCTTCTGCGTCCGGGCGTGCAGGACGATCCGGTCGGCCTCGGAGACGTACAGACCCGCCGTCAGTTCCTTGACGGCGACTACTCTGTGCAACACCTCGTCATGGGCGCGCCAGACCTTGCCCATGCCGCCGCGTCCGATGGTCTCGCCGAGCCGGTAGCGCCCGGCGAGCAGCAGACCGACGCCTGTGCTGTGAGTGTGTTCCACGTACCCGCCCCGTTCTTCGGAATGACAGGTTACGGAGCGGATGGACGCACACGGAACCGAGGCTCGCTCAAGTGACCGCACTGTGATGCGTGGTGAGCTGCGGAGCCGCCACGCTCGGTGACACGGCGGCCGCTTCGCGGTGGTTCGGGCGGAACCTGCCTACGGGCCCGTCCCGTTGACGGCTGCCGCGGTTCAGCGCGTGACGCGATACGTGGCCGTGGCCTGCTGGTGGATCTCGGTGACCCGCTCGCGCCGGTCGGCCGGTCCGATCACCTGGATCACGTGGTAGTGGTCGCCGACGATCAGCGCGAGGTTGCGGACGAACACGTCGCGGCCCGTGCTGTCCCGCCACGTGAACTGGCCCTCGGCCATGGACTGCTGGCCCACGTCGATGCGGCGCAGCCCGCTCGCGCCGGCCCACGACGAGTCCCGGAACGGCTGCAGCTCCCGCTCCTTGTCACTCTGGTAGACCAGCGGATCGTCGCCGTTGGTGCTCACCGGGTCCCGGCCCGGCACCACGATCAGCGTGAAGTCGCCATCCGTGTAGCGCACTTGGCCCGCGTCGTTGATGGGCCTGCGCTGCCAGTCCTTGTCGACGGCGAGCCGGAATCCCTCGGGATCCTCGCGCAGCACATAGCCGTCGGGCAGGTTCGCGGCCGGTGCCGACGTCTGCGGCTGCTGCGCACCCGGGCTCCCGCTCGGCGAGGGGTCCTGGCCGCCCGTCCTGCCGGGGCTCGGCCCCGCCCCCGCCGAAGGACCGGCGCCCCGGTCCGGCTGACCGGAGTCGGCCTTGGGCATGAACAGGACCGCGTACGCCACGGCCGCCGACACGGCGAGCAGGATCAGCAGCAGCAAGGTGCGCCCGAGGGCACGCGGCGCGCGCCCCTGACCGCCGTACGACTGCCGCTCCGGACGCACGGGGCGGTCCCGGCGCTCGGTCCGGCCGGGACGGGCGCCGCCCCTGGGCCCCTTGTGCCGGTGCCGGCCGTGCGCCACCTCCCGGGCGCCGGACCGGCGCCTGCGCACCAGCTCGCCCCGCCGCCGTACGACCGGCAGGCGCGACGCGTCCACCGGGCCCGCAGGCAGCGGGACGACGTCCATGCCGGCCTCGGGCTCCGGCGCGGACCGCACGAGGGAGCGCAGCCAGCCGCGCAGCTCCTCGAAGTCGGGGCGCTCCGTGGGGTCCTGACGCAGCAGGGATTCGACGACGGGACGAAGCGGCCCGCACTCTTCCGCGAACGCGGGCGGCTCCGCGCACACGAGCTGGACCAGCTCGGCGGCGCTCTCCTCGGGGTAGGGGGCATGGCCCTGGACGGCGCGGAAGAGCAGCGCGCCGAGCGCCCACAGGTCCGTGGCCGGTCCGACGGGGGCGGCCAGCTGCCAGTTCTCGTGGACCGGTCCGGCCTGCTCGGGCGCCCACCGCTCGGTGACCGCGCCGACGACGGCGATCCGTGCCTGACGCGCACGCTCGGCGGCGAGCGGGGTGGCCGGGCCCCGGAAGACGGGGGCGCCGCCGCCCGCGACGACGTCGTCCCAGCGGCCGGATGCCGCGGCCGGGGAGCCCTCGGCGGGCACGGGACGGCGCTGGGCGTCGGCGCGCAGGGCGTCCCCGCCGCCACCGCCGCGGTTCCAGCTGCCCGTCGCCGCGGCGTCCGGGCGGACGGCCGGCAACGCGGGGCGTGCCCCGTGGCCGCCGGCGCCTGTGCCGCCGTCCGGCCGGCCGTTTCGGGCCGCCGCCTGGCGCACGCCGTACGGGTCGTCCCGGTACGGGTCGTTCCGCAGCGCGTCGGCGGCCGGGCGTGCGGCGGGCAGTGCGGGGCGGCCGCCGCCCGCGGGCAGGGGGCCGGGGCCGTCACGGCCGGGGAGCGGGGCGTCGTGCCAGGTCCCGGCGAGGCGGGCACGGCCGGGGCCCTCGTCGTAGCCGTCGGGATCGGTGTGCTCGTCGTAACCGTCGGGGTCGGCGGGAGTCGTGCCCTCGCCCGGGCGGCGGGCCCACCAGTCGGGGTCCAGGCCGTCCTGCACGGGGCGGTCGCCGCCGCCGCTGCCCGTGTACCGGCCGTCGTCGGGCCGCGGGCTCTCGGGCCCCTGGCCGTCGTGGACGCGGGCCGCCGCCCGGGCGCCCGCGCGGTAGGCCGCGATGGCGCCCGCCCTGGCGGCCCGTACGTCGGGGGCCTGGCCGGCCTCCGTACCGACCGGGCGGGGCAGCGCGGGCCGGGCGGACTCCAGGGCCGCCGGGCCGTCCGGTGCGCCGCCCGCCCGCGGCCGGGGCACGGGATCGGGGTCGGTCCGCCCGGCGACGCGCACGGCGTCGTGACCGGAGTCGCGACCGGAGTCGTGGTCGCCGGGAGCGAAGCCGCGGTCGGAGCCGTGGCCGCCGGGGCCGAAGCCTCGATCGGAGCCGAAGTCGCCGGAACCGAAGTCGGGCGACTCGGGGACCGGCGCGTACCCGCACAGCGCCTCCTCGGCCGCTCCGGAGGCCAGACCGGTGAGCACTACACGGCCGTCGTCGCAGACGAGGACGGTGCGCACGGTGATGTTCCGGTGGGTCCAGCCGTGCGCGTGCAGCACCCGCAGCGCGGTCAGCACGTCGGATGCCACCTCGGCCGCGCGGTACGGGTTGAGCGGCTTCTCGGCGAGGAGGGCGGCGAGCGGACGCGCGCCGACGAGCTCGCTCACGATCCAGAGCGAGCCGTCCTCGGCGAAGACGTCGAAGACCTGGTCGAGGCGCGGATGGTCCGGGATCTGGGCCGCGGCCTGCGCGGCCTCGACGGCCCGGCGCACGGCCGGGTCCGTGGGCCGTCGGGTCGCCCGCCCCGGCACCCGCCGGGGTACGGCGGCGCCTGCGAGACCGTCGCCGTCGACCACCTCCGCGTCCACGACCTCCGGCAACGGCACCTGCCGCACCAGCACTTCATGGCCGCTGTACGTGTCGAACGCGCGCGTCTCGGCCAGCTCGAACTCGTCGGAGGGCGGCAACGGCAGGCGGTAGCGGTCGGCGAGCACCCTTCCCGCATAGTCCTCCACGACGCCTCCCCACGTGCGCGCTGTCCCCCCGGCCGGTCCGGAAACATCGCACACAACCGCGCAAAGCCGTCAAATCCGGTCGCTCAACGGCCCCTTGTCGCTGCATACCGTCCGTGACTTCTCACGATACGTGCCCCTGCTCAGTCCTTGGGGCTGAACGTCGCGAACGCCGTCTTGCGCAGCGTCTCGCACTCCTTGCTCCGCCACTCGCTCGCCTTGCAGGTGATCATGATCGCGTAGCCGTGCGTGGCGTCGACCTTGAAGCCCCTGTTCAGAATGCGTACCCGCTGGCCCTTCTCGATGCGCTCGAACTCCCAGTCGGCGACGGTCGGATAGCCGTTGTAGTCGACCTTCTGGATGTTGAGGTGCTTGTAGCCGGTGCTCGACGACTTGACGGCGAGGACCGCGGCGGACCAGGCGGCGACCGCGTCGTCCTTCGGGGTGGCGGTGAAGTCGACCTGGACACGCGGGACTCCGCCGTCGACGCTGAACTTCGCGCCGGAGTTCTGGCCCGCTATGCCGGTGACCCGGAAGTTCTTCGGCATGGCCATGGTGAAGTGGAACCGGTCGTTGGAGACCATCACGTACCCGTCGGGCAGCGCGTCCTTGCCTCCTTCGCCGCTGCCGTCGCCGGACGGCTGCCCGCCGGACGTGCCGGTGCCGGTGCCGGGCTGGTCCCCCTTGCCGTTGTCCTGGCCGTCGCCCTCGTCCGTGCCCTGACCGCCGTCCGGGGCGGCGTCGCCTCCCGCGGTGGCGTCGCCGTCGCCGCCCGCGGTCGAGCCCGCCGTCGCGGCGGTGTCGTCCTTGCCCTTGCCCTGATTGCCCTGGTCGTCGCCGAGCGCGAAGACGAGCACGGTGGACAGCACCGCGAGCACGGCGACGACTGCGATGACCACCAGGGTGCGGCGGGGCACCACATCGGTGAGCGGCGCGCGGACGGGGGCGGGCCGGCCGGCCGGAGCGGTCTGCGCCGATGCCTTTGCCGTGGCGCTCGACTCGGCCTTGGCCGCCGCTGCCGCGTTCCGCACGGAACGCAGCGCCCCGCGCAGCCGCTCGGCCGCCGGGTCCTTCGGCTTGGCCTCGGGACGGGGTGGGGCAACAGGCGGAACCGGCGGGATCTGTATGGCCCGTGTCTGTTCCGCCGGGGTCTCGGTCGCGGCGGACCGGACTGGTTCCTCGGGGGCGTTGACCACCTGGGTGAGCAGCGCGCGTGCGCCCGCGTCGTCGAGCCGCTGGGCCGGGTCCTTGGCGAGCAGGCCGTAGATGACCTCCTCCAGAGGGCCCGCGTTCTTGGGCGGGTCGAGCGGCTCGGTCATCACGGCGGTCAGCGTCGCGATCGCCGAACCCTTGTCGTACGGGGGGCAGCCCTCGACGCTCGCGTACAGCAGTCCGCCCAGGGACCACAGGTCCGCGGCGGGTCCGGGCTTGTGGCCGCGGGCGCGCTCGGGCGAGATGTACGACGGCGCGCCGACGAGCATGCCGGTCGACGTGATCGACGGGTCGCCCTCGACCTGGGCGATGCCGAAGTCGGTGAGGACGACGCGGCCGTCCTTGCCGATGAGCACGTTCGACGGCTTCACGTCGCGGTGCAGGATGCCCTCGCGGTGCGCGGAACGCAGCACATCGAGGATCGCGAGGCCGACCTCGGCGGCGCGACGGGGCGTCAGGATGCCGTCCTCGCGCACGACCTCGGCGAGCGACTTGCCCTCGACGAGCTCCATGACGATCCACGGGCGGTCGTCCTCGTCGACGACGTCGTAGACGGTGACGGCGCTGGTGTTGCGGATCCGGGCGATGGCCTTGGCCTCGCGGAGCGTACGCGTGATGAGCCTGCGCTTCTCGTCCTCGTCGATGGCGTTGGGGAAGCGCAGCTCCTTGACGGCGACGGTGCGCCCGAGTGTCTCGTCGACGGCACGCCACACGGTGCCCATGCCACCGCGCCCGAGCACGCCACCCAGCCGGTAACGCCCGGCGAGCAACCGCCCCTCGGGCACACCGGAGCGCGCCGCGCCCCTGTCGACGACATCGGCGCCCGCCCCCGAGAGCGCCGCGTCACGGCTACGGGGGCCGCTGCCCTTGGTCGCGCCGCTGTCGGCCACGTCCTTGCCCATGCGGACGGCTGCGGACGCCGGGGAGACCGCCGGGTCGCTCTCGGCGGCGTCCGCGGGAACCGCCGCATCGGCGCTGCGGTCGGGGCCGATGCCGTTGCCCTCACCCTCGGCGGCGGCAGGCTTCGCCCGCCTGTCGACGTCGTCCGCCGCAGCCGCCACGCCGGCGTCACGGGCGTCAACGGCGTCCGCGTCCGTGTCGTCCCCGCTCGCGCCCGCCGCGCTCTGCGCGGCACCGCGGGCCGCATCAGCGTCCACGGGGCCCTCCGAGGAGGCCGTCGTGGGACGACGACCGCCCCCGTCACTGTCCCCGCTCGCGTCCTCCGCGTCCTCCGCGTCCTCCGCGTCCTCCGCAGCAGCCTCGCCCACGACACGGGAGCCCGAGGGCCCAGCCTCGCGGTCCGACTCCTCGCGGTCCGACGCCTCGTGGTCGGACACCCCCCGGCCGGAGACCCCCTCGGCCGATGCCCCCCGGCCGGACGCCTCGTCTGCCGACGCCGTGTCAGCCGACGCGCCGTCCTGAGGCGCCGTCACCGACCCCCCACGCGGCGCTCCCCCCGTCGCGTCGCCCGCGTCCTCCGGCTCCGAGTCGCCGCCGCCACCCCCGGCGGCCACGGCGGAGTCCTCACCCTTGCCGGTGAAGCCGGCCCCCTCGGTCTCGTCCCGCTGGGGCTCCCGCGACTGCTCAGCCTCCGACATGCGTCCCCTCTGCGATCCCTGATCTTCGCCCGCGCCTGCCGCTTCCCGCTCGATGCGGTAACCCGCCCTGGCAGAGGGACCATTGTCCCTCACTCCGGGACCGGAATGTCTCCCGGGTCCACCCACCGAGCGCATGCGAGCGCGCGAATGCGGCTCCTGCCGAGCCGTCACTCGCCGTGATAGCCACCCCTGCGCTGGTCGGGGCGCTGCCCGCCTCCGCCGACCCCCTGGCCGCGACCGCTTCCGCCGTCAGGGCTCGACGGAAACCGGTCGGTGCAACCGGGCCGGGGCCCGCCCGTCGGAGCGAAGCCCGCCGACTCCGTCAGATCGGCACGATGTCCGGCGCGCCCAGCCGGGCCGCGTCCGCCGTCAGGTCGTCCGGCTGGCGCTGCGACTCCCGCTCCGCCTCGACCCGCTTCTCATAGTGCTCGACCTCCTTCTCGACGTGCGCCTTCTCCCACCCCAGCACCGGAGCCATCAGCTCCGCGCACTCCCGCGCGCAGCGCGTCCCCCGGTCGAACGTCTCGATCGAGATCCTGGTGCGCCGCGTCAGCACGTCGTCCAGATGACGCGCGCCCTCGTGCGAGGCCGCGTAGACGATCTCGGCGCGGAGATAGTCGTCGGCGCCGGTGAGCGGCTCGCCGAGCGACGGGTCCTCGGCGATCAGCGCGAGCAGCTCTTCGGTCAGCGAGCCGTACCGGTTCAACAGGTGCTCCACGCGCACGACATGGAGCCCGGTCCGCGCCGCGATCCTCGCGCGGGCGTTCCAGAGGGCGCGGTAGCCCTCGGCGCCGAGCAGGGGGACCTCCTCCGTGACGCATGCGGCCACCCGCTGGTCGAGGCCGTGCACCGCCTCGTCCACCGCGTCCTTCGCCATAACCCGGTACGTCGTGTACTTGCCGCCCGCCACGACCACCAGGCCCGGCACCGGGTGCGCCACCGTGTGCTCGCGGGACAGCTTGCTCGTCGCGTCGGACTCCCCGGCGAGCAGCGGCCGCAGCCCGGCGTACACCCCCTGGACGTCGTCCCGGGTGAGGGGCACGGCGAGCACCGAATTGACGTGCTCCAGCAGGTAGTCGATGTCGGCGCTGGATGCGGCGGGGTGCGCCTTGTCCAGGTCCCAGTCGGTGTCCGTCGTGCCGACGATCCAGTGCCGGCCCCACGGGATGACGAACAGCACGGACTTCTCGGTCCGCAGGATCAGCCCGGTGGTGGAGTGGATGCGGTCCTTCGGCACGACCAGGTGGATGCCCTTGGAAGCCCGCACGTGGAACTGTCCGCGCTCCCCGATCAGCGCCTGCGTGTCGTCCGTCCACACCCCCGTCGCATTGACGATCTGGCGGGCACGGATCTCGTACTCCCCGCCGGCCTCGACGTCGAGCACCCGCGCGCCGACCACGCGCTCACCCTCCCGCAGGAAACCGACCACCCGGGCGCGGCTGGCCACTTGGGCTCCGTAACTCGCGGCCGTGCGCACCAGGGTGGTGACGAAACGGGCGTCGTCCATCTGGGCGTCGTAGTACTGGAGGGCACCCACGAGGGCGTCCTTCTTCAGCGCGGGCGCCACGCGCAGGGCATGACGCCGTGACAGATGGCGGTGGACGGGCAGGCCGCGCCCGTGGCCCGAGGAGACCGACATCGCGTCGTACAGCGCAACGCCCGATCCCGCGTACCACCGCTCCCAGCCCTTGTGCTGCAGGGGATAGAGGAACGGCACCGGCTTGACCAGGTGGGGGGCCAGCCGCTCCAGGAGCAGACCGCGCTCCTTCAGCGCCTCTCTGACCAGGGCGAAGTCGAGCATCTCCAGATAGCGCAGGCCGCCGTGGATGAGCTTGCTCGAACGGCTCGACGTGCCCGAGGCCCAGTCGCGCGCCTCGACGAGCCCGGTCGCGAGACCTCTTGTCGCCGCGTCCAGCGCGGTGCCCGCTCCGACAACGCCGGCGCCGACCACCAGCACGTCCAGTTCACGCTCGGCCATACCGGCGAGCGCTGCGGCGCGCTCCTCGGGTCCCAGTGTCGCTGTCCTCACTGCTGCCTCCCGTCGCCCCCGTGCGTCCCCTGCGGTCGGGCTCACAACGTCGATTCTGTCCGCACTCGCCGACTTCAGCCACCGCCTGTGGATAACACTCCGTTAGCCACACGCGCACAATCCGACAGAACGGTCATATTTACGCCTAGTCTGACATTGCGCACGCTCGTTCCGCCCACAGGGCTTGCGACCTCTGTCCCCTCCGGCTATGGGAAGGACGGCCACCGCCATGCCCGCAGATCTCGCCGTCATCGGACTCGGCCACCTCGGTCTGCCCCTCGCCCAGGCCGCCGTGGCAGCACGCATCGAAACCATCGGCTACGACCCCGACCCGGGCCGGCTCACCGAACCCGCCGCGGGAGTCACCGCCGCCGACATCCGCCGGATGCTCTCGGCCGGCTTCCGCACGGTCAGCGACGTGGCCGAACTGGGACGCGTGCGCACGGCGGTCATCTGCGCCCCCACGCCCCCCGGCCCGGACGGCGCGCCCGACCTCACGGCACTCGCCGACGCGGCCCGCGCCCTCGCGTCCCGGCTGCGCCCGCACACCACCGTGCTGCTCGAATCGGCCGTCCAGCCCGGCACGACCGAGGAGTTCCTCCGGCCGCTGCTGGAACAGGGCTCCGGGCTCCGCGCGGGACGCGACTTCCACCTGGCCTACTCCCCCAGCCGCACCGAACCCGGCAACCGCGCCCACGGCTACGCCAACACGCCCAAGGTCATCGGCGGCCTCACCCCCGCCTGCACCGAATCGGCCGCCGCGTTCTACGGCCGGCTCACCGACAAGGTCGTACGGGCGCGCGGCCTGCGCGAGGCCGAGACCGTCAAGGTCCTGGAGACGAACTTCCGTCACGTCAACATCGCGCTCGTCAACGAGATGGCCGTCCTCTGCCACGACCTCGGGATCGACCTGTGGGACGTCATCCGCTGCGCAGAGACCAAGCCGTTCGGCTTCCAGGCCTTCCGTCCGGGCCCGGGCGTCGGCGGACACGGCGTCGCCCTCGACCCCGGCCACCTCCCGCCCACCGGCCGCACCCTGCGCATGGTCGGACTCGCCCAGGACATCAACACCCGAATGCCGCAGTACGTCATCCAGCGTTGCGCCACGCTCCTCAACGAGCACGGCAAGTCGGCCCGCGGCGCGCGCATCCTGCTCCTCGGCATCACCTACAAGCCCGACCTCGCCGACCTGACCGGGTCCCCCGCCACCGAGATCGCCCGCCGCCTGATGGACCTCGGCGCATCCGTCAGCTACCACGACCCGCACATCCCCGACTGGCAGGTGAACGGCCTGCCCGTCCCCCGCGCCGACTCGCTCTACGAGGCCGCCGCCAACGCGGACCTCACGGTGCTGCTCCAGCACCACCGCACGTACGACCTCCAGGGCCTGGCGGTCAAGGCACAGCTCCTGCTCGACACGCGGGGCGCGACGCCGGCGGGCGCGGCACACCGCCTCTGAGGAGCCGGAAGGCGGCGCTGGACAGATCCGATCCCGGTGGGTGGACAAGGGACCCGCCGGGCCGAAACCGGCTCCGCCTCCCCAGCAACGACGGGTCTTCCATGCGTCGAGCCACCGTGCACCGACTCACTGCGAGAACCGCCGTCCTCCTGCTCGGTCTCCAGGCCGCGTCCGTCGCGTTCATCGCCTTCTGGTTCCTGCCCGGCCGGCTCCAGGGATTCGGACGCGGTGACCGATCGGCCGCAGAGGTGGAGGCCGAGATCCTGCGCGTCGTCGCCGCCGGTGCCGTCGTCGTCGCCGCGAGCGCCTGGGCGTGCTGGACGCTTCGCAGGTCGCAGCGCCGCGAACGCCGGGCGCTCGGAGCGACGGCGGTGTGCCTGGCACTGGAGGCCGGGGTGCTGGCCCTCGGGTTCCACGCGCACGAGCCGTGGCCCCTGGGGCTCGCGGCCGTCACGCTGCTGTGCATCGCCCTGAGCGTTCCGCCCACGCGCACGGGCCGCCAGGGCTGACGCGTACCCCGCGCGCGCCATCCACGCCGTCACCGCCGCCCGCATGCCGACCGCACAGGGGAAGGGCCCGGCACTTCGGTGCCGGGCCCTTCCCCTGTGTACGACTCCCTTGTGTACAGCCGGATGTCAGCGGCTGTGCTGCGAGTCCGCCACCGTGACCTCGACCCGCTGGAACTCCTTGAGCTCGCTGTAACCGGTCGTCGCCATCGCACGGCGCAGGGCGCCGAAGAAGTTCATCGACCCGTCCGGGCTGTGCGAGGGACCGGTCAGGACCTCCTCGGTCGTGCCGACGATGCCCAGGTCGACCAGCTTGCCGCGCGGCACGTCCTCGTGGACCGCCTCCATGCCCCAGTGGCGGCCGTTGCCCGGCGCGTCCGTGGCACGGGCGAGCGGGGAGCCGATCATCACCGCGTCCGCGCCGCACGCGATCGCCTTCGGCAGGTCGCCCGACCAGCCCACACCGCCGTCGGCGATGACGTGCACGTACCGGCCGCCGGACTCGTCCATGTAGTCGCGGCGGGCCGCGGCCACGTCGGCGACGGCGGTCGCCATCGGCACCTGGATGCCCAGCACGTTCCGCGTGGTGTGCGCGGCGCCGCCGCCGAAGCCGACCAGGACGCCCGCCGCGCCCGTGCGCATCAGGTGCAGCGCGGCCGTGTAGGTGGCGCAGCCGCCGACGATGACCGGGACGTCGAGCTCGTAGATGAACTGCTTGAGGTTCAGCGGCTCGGCGGCACCGGAGACGTGCTCGGCGGAGACCGTCGTGCCGCGGATCACGAAGATGTCGACGCCGGCGTCGACGACGGCCTTCGAGAACTGCGCGGTGCGCTGCGGGGAGAGCGCGGCGGCGGTGACGACACCCGAGTCGCGCACCTCCTTGATGCGCTGCCCGATCAGCTCTTCCTTGATCGGGGCCGCGTAGATCTCCTGGAGTCGGCGGGTGGCGCTCTCCGGGTCCAGCTCGGCGATCTCGTCGAGCAGCGGCTGCGGGTCCTCGTAGCGGGTCCACAGGCCCTCGAGGTTCAGCACGCCGAGGCCGCCCATCTCGCCGATGTGGATCGCGGTGCGCGGGGAGACGACCGAGTCCATCGGGGCGGCCAGGAAGGGCAGCTCGAAGCGGTAGGCGTCGATCTGCCAGGCGATCGAGACCTCCTTCGGGTCCCGCGTGCGCCGGCTCGGTACGACGGCGATGTCATCGAACGCGTACGCCCGGCGGCCGCGCTTGCCGCGCCCGATCTCGATCTCAGTCACGATGTGTGGCCTTTCCCTCTTACTTCTGCGCCTGGGGCCCTACCAGTATCCCCGACCCACGCACGAGGGGCGGCCCCCGACGACCCGGGACCGCCCCTCGTGGGTGGTGCGCGCTACTTCCGGCTGTAGTTCGGCGCCTCGACCGTCATCTGGATGTCGTGCGGGTGGCTCTCCTTGAGACCCGCCGAGGTGATCCGGACGAACCGTCCGTTCGCCTGGAGCTCCGGCACCGTGCGGCCGCCGACGTAGAACATCGACTGGCGCAGACCGCCGACGAGCTGGTGGACCACTGCGGAGAGCGGGCCGCGGTAGGGGACCTGGCCCTCGATGCCCTCGGGCACCAGCTTCTCGTCGGAGGCGACGCCCTCCTGGAAGTAGCGGTCCTTGGAGAAGGAGCGCTGCTCGCCGCGGGACTGCATGGCGCCCAGCGAGCCCATGCCGCGGTACGACTTGAACTGCTTGCCGTTGATGAACATCAGCTCGCCCGGGGACTCCTCGCAGCCCGCGAGGAGGGAGCCGAGCATGACCGTGTCGGCGCCCGCGACCAGGGCCTTGGCGATGTCACCGCTGTACTGGAGGCCGCCGTCGCCGATCACCGGCACGCCCGCGTCCTTCGCCGCCAGCGACGCCTCGTAGATCGCGGTGACCTGGGGGACGCCGATTCCGGCGACCACGCGCGTGGTGCAGATGGAGCCCGGGCCGACGCCGACCTTGATGCCGTCGACACCCGCGTCGATCAGCGCCTGGGCGCCGTCCCTGGTGGCGACGTTGCCGCCGATGACATCCACACCGGAGTGGTTCGACTTGATCTTGGCGATCATGTCGCCGACCAGCTTGGAGTGGCCGTGCGCGGTGTCCACGACGATGAAGTCGACACCTGCCTCGATCAGCGCCTGCGCACGCTCGAAGGCGTCGCCCGCGACACCGACGGCCGCGCCGACGAGCAGCCGGCCCTCCGTGTCCTTGGCGGCATTGGGGTACTTCTCGGCCTTGACGAAGTCCTTGACCGTGATCAGGCCCTTGAGGATGCCCGCGTCGTCGACCAGCGGAAGCTTCTCGATCTTGTGACGGCGCAGCAGCTCCATGGCGTCCACGCCCGAGATGCCGACCTTGCCGGTGACCAGCGGCATCGGCGTCATGACGTCGCGCACCTGCTGGCTGCGGTCGGTCTCGAACGCCATGTCACGGTTGGTGACGATGCCGAGGAGCTTGCCGGCCGGGTCGGTCACGGGCACGCCGCTGATGCGGAACTTGCCGCAGATCGCGTCGGCCTCGGCGAGCGTCGCGTCCGGGCGCACGGTGATCGGGTCGGTGACCATGCCGGACTCGGAGCGCTTGACCAGGTCGACCTGGTTGGCCTGGTCGGCGATGGAGAGGTTGCGGTGCAGGACACCCGCGCCGCCCTGGCGGGCCATCGCGATGGCCATGCGCGCCTCGGTCACCTTGTCCATGGCGGCGGACAGCAGCGGGATGTTCACCCGCACGTTCTTCGAGAGGTACGAGGAGGTGTCGATCTGGTCGGGAGCCATGTCGGAGGCACCCGGCAGCAGCAGCACATCGTCGTAGGTCAGCCCGAGTGTCGCGAATTTCTCGGGCACTCCGTCGACGTTGGTCATGACACCTTCCCCAATGGCCTTGATCGGTGCGGATGTCCATGCTAACGGGCTCTGGACCCGTCTCATTCCACGATCAAGATCAGCAAGCAGCTTTGTACGATCCTACGCACGGGGCCGCCGCGCGGTTCACTGCTCGGCCAGCGCCCGCAGACGGCTCAGCGCACGGTGCTGGGCGACGCGCACCGCACCCGGTGACATCCCCAGCATCTGTCCGGTCTCCTCCGCCGTCAGGCCCACGGCGACGCGCAGCACCAGCAGCTCGCGCTGGTTCTCCGGAAGATTGGCGAGGAGCTTCTTGGCCCACTCGGCGTCGTCGCTGAGCAGCGCCCGCTCCTCCGGCCCGAGGGAGTCGTCGGGCCGCTCGGGCATCTCGTCGGACGGCACGGCCGTCGAGCCGGGGTGCCGCATCGCGGCCCGCTGCAGATCGGCGACCTTGTGGGAGGCGATGGCGAAGACGAAGGCCTCGAAGGGCCTTCCGGTGTCCTTGTAACGCGGCAGTGCCATCAGCACCGCGACGCACACCTCCTGGGCGAGGTCGTCGGCGAAGTGCCGAGCATCACCCGGAAGTCTGTTGAGACGGGAACGACAGAAGCGCAGCGCCAGCGGGTGGACGTGCGCGAGCAGGTCGTGCGTGGCCTGCTCGTCGCCGTCGACGGCACGATGGACGAGTGCACCGATGGCCCCCTGGGCGGTCGCCGCCTCGTCGTCACGCATCGGTCCATGGTGCCTTGGCGCCGGAGCGTCCGCGGCACCGCGTCCCATGTTGTGCACCGAAGCGTTATGAGCAGGTGCGCCGGAACTCATCTCCTGCGCCCTCCCCTCCCGCTCGACCGACTCGTCCCCGAGGAACTCCACACCCTCAAGGATGCGGCATCGCGCGGGAAACGGATGCCCTCGGGCATCCGTCACCCCGTGCGGGCCCACTCAGCGGACCAGGCCCCACCGGAATCCGAGCGCCACGGCATGCGCCCGGTCCGAGGCGCCGAGCTTCTTGAACAGGCGCCTGGCGTGCGTCTTCACCGTGTCCTCGGACAGGAACAGCTCGCGCCCGATCTCCGCGTTGGACCGGCCGTGGCTCATCCCTTCGAGAACCTGGATCTCGCGCGCGGTGAGCGTGGGCGCGGCGCCCATCTCCGCCGAGCGGAGCCGGCGCGGGGCGAGCCGCCACGTCGGGTCGGCGAGCGCCTGGGTGACGGTCGCCCGCAGCTCGGCGCGCGAGGCGTCCTTGTGCAGATAGCCGCGGGCGCCGGCGGCGACCGCGAGTGCGACACCGTCGAGGTCCTCGGCGACGGTGAGCATGATGATCCGGGCGCCCGGGTCCGCGGACAGCAGCCGGCGCACGGTCTCGACGCCGCCCAGTCCGGGCATGCGTACGTCCATCAGAATCAGGTCCGAGCGGTCGGCGCCCCAGCGGCGGAGGACTTCCTCGCCGTTGGCCGCGGTCGTCACGCGCTCGACGCCGGGCACGGTCGCGACCGCGCGGCGGAGCGCCTCTCGGGCAAGCGGGGAGTCGTCGCAGACGAGGACGGATGTCATGACTGACCTCCGTGGCTCTCGCAGCATTTGCGCGTCACCTTGAGCCTCCAGGCTGGGTACGTTTCGTCACCTGAGCGGTTGAACGCTCTCGGACATGTGCCCGACAGCTTGTTCTTTCAACCGCCTCCGCCCTCTCAACGATGGTCACTCGAAAGAGTTACGGGTCGGACGAGGCTCTTCGGCACTCTGCGTAAGGGATCGTGCGCGAACCGCAGCGCCGCAGGTCACCGTGTTTTCTTCGGGAAGCAGTGCCCCATTCAGCGGCTTTTCTTCCCATTCGCTGGTGTCTTTGGCTAGATTCGCAATGAGTCATATTTACATCTACTTACACAGTAGATGTACGGTCGTTGGCACAGTGCGGGGTGCCGGATCCGGCACCAGCCGGCCGGTGGTCCCGCCCGTTTCCGACCTGTCCTGTATCCACTCAGCACGGTTTCAAGGGGACATGCGCTATGGCAGATTTCTCTCGCCTTCCCGGACCCAACGCCGATCTGTGGGACTGGCAGCTCCTCGCGGCATGCCGCGGGGTCGACAGCTCGCTCTTCTTCCATCCCGAAGGCGAGCGCGGTGCAGCACGCAGTGCGCGCGAGAACTCGGCGAAAGAGGTCTGCATGAGGTGCCCCGTCCGGGCCGAGTGCGCCGCACACGCGCTGGCGGTGCGCGAACCGTACGGCGTCTGGGGTGGACTCACGGAGGACGAGCGCGAGGAGCTCATGGGCCGCGCGCGCCATCGATTGATCCCCGCGACGAGCGCGGGAGGCGCGGTGGGCGGCTGACGCCCCGGCCAATTACGGAAGAAACGTTCCTTCACCTGAACGAGCGACTGTACGAGCGACGACGAGCAACGACGACCGACCGACATCACCTGTACGAACGCAGCATGACGTGGACGAAACGCGGCACGTGTACGAACGACGACGAGCGACCGGACGAGCCATCCGCCTGCGCCCCCCGCACCCCGAACTCCCCTGCCGGTCCCGGCCCCTGCCGGGACCGGCTTCGTGTGCTCAGCGCCTGGCCGCCAGGGCCAGCCGGTCCAGGGTCGCCGCGACCGCCGGGACCTGGGACAGGTCGGGCAGGGTCAGCGCGACGATCTCGCGCGCGACGGGCGGGTTGACCGCGATCGTCCGTACGCCCTTGGGGCGGACCGACTCCAGCGCCAGTTCCGGCAGAACCGCCACGCCGAGGCCCGCGCCGACCAGCCCGATGACCGCCGGGTAGTCGTCCGTCGCGAAGTCGATCCGGGGCGTGAAGCCCGCCTCCTCGCAGACCTCCACCAGCTGACGGCGGCAGCGCGGGCAGCCGGCGATCCACGGCTCGTCGGTGAGATCGCCGATGGCGACGCTCTCCGCGCCCGCCAGGCGGTGCCCCTCCGGCACGAGCCCGACCAGCCGGTCGGTGAGCAGCGGGCGGACGACGAGGTCGTCCCACTCGGCGCCCGGCGTGCCGTAGCGGAAGGCGAGGGCCACGTCGCAGTCGCCCTCGCGCAGCATCTCGACGGAGCGCGGCGGTTCGGCGTCGACCAGGGAGACCCGGGTGCCGGGGTGTGCCGCGCGCAGGGCGGCGAGCGCGGTCGGCACCAGCGTCGAACTGCCGCTCGGGAACGACACCAGACGGACCCGGCCCGCCCTGAGCCCCGCGATGGCGGCGATCTCCTCCTCTGCCGCGGTGAGCCCCGCGAGGATGCCGGCGGCGTGCCGGACGAGCACCTCGCCGGCCTGGGTCAGGCGCATCTCCCGGCCCGTACGGATCAGGAGCGGCGTGCCGGCCGAGCTTTCGAGCGCTTTCATCTGCTGGCTGACCGCGGGCTGGGTGCAGCCCAGTTCGCGCGCGGCGGCGGAGAAGGAGCCGGTGGCGGCGACGGCGCGCAGGACACGGAGGTGACGGGCTTCGATCACCCCTTGAGCATAAGCGCCCCTTGGAGGCCGAGCGGAAATATCGGCTGGTTGCTTTGAGGAGCACCGGGTTAGCGTGCCGGGTATGAAGCTTCTGAGCGTGAACGTGGGGCGGCTGACGTCGGTGGACTACGCGGACACCGGCACCACCGGGATCGACAAGCGTCCCGCCGAGGGAGCCGTCCGGGTGAGCGATCCGGGCCGCAAGGGCGAGGGCGGCAGCGGGGTGGCGGGGGACGCGATCTCCGACCTGCGCCACCACGGAGGCACCGACCAGGCCGTCTACGCCTTCGCGCGGGAGGATCTGGACCGCTGGGAGGAGGAGCTGGGCATGCCGCTGGCGAGCGGCTCGTTCGGCGAGAACCTCACCACGAGCGGGCTCGACGTCAACGGCGCGTTGATCGGCGAACGCTGGCGGATCGGCGAGGAGCTGGTGCTCGAGGTCACGAGCGGCCGCATCCCGTGCCGCACTTTCGCCCGCTGGCTGGACCGGATGGGGGTCCCCCCAGCGAAGCGAGGGGGAGGCTGGGTCAGGCGCTTCACGCGGGAGGCCGCGCCCGGCGCGTACCTGCGAGTGATCACGCCCGGTGAGATCCGTGCGGGCGATCCGATCGAGATCGTGCACCGGCCGGAGCACGAGGTCACCGTCTCGATGTCGTTCCGGGCCGAGACGACCGAGCGCTCCCTGCTGCCCCGGGTGCTCGCCGCCGGCGACGCCCTCCACCCCGAGCAGCTGCGCGCGGCGCGTGAGTACGTGGCGAAGTACGGGACCGGAGCCGCGGAGCTGCCGATCGTCTCGTAGGGGAAATCCCCGAGGACGCGGGCCAGTTGGATCGGGGGCCGATGGGGGACGGTCCCCGATGTGCCCGCCGGCTGCGGCCGGAACGCTGGAGGCATGTCCCGGCTCAAGCGCGTCCTCGTCGTTCTCACAGCCGTCGCCGTGGCCCTCGTCGCCGCTGTCGGCGGCGGGTTCTTCTGGCTGTACACCGACGCCGAGGTGTCGACCGTCGGCACCTCGTTCAGCCGCGAGATGGCCGTGCCGCCGCTGGCCGAACCGACCGTCGAACGTGACGGCACCAAGGTCTTCGACCTGACGATGCAGGCCGGGCACAAGGAGTTCAGGCGCGGACAGCAGACGCCCACCTGGGGCTTCAACGGGGACTATCTGGGCCCGACCCTGCGTGCCGAGCGCGGCGACAAGGTCGAGGTGCGCATACGCAACACGCTGGGCGAGACCTCCACCGTGCACTGGCACGGCATGCACCTGCCCGCCGCCATGGACGGCGGTCCGCACCAGACCGTGGCACCGGGCGGCACCTGGGCCCCGCGCTGGACGGTCGACCAGCCGGCGGCGTCGCTCTGGTACCACCCGCACCCGCACGGCACGACGGAGGAGCATGTGCGGCGCGGACTGGCCGGCATGTTCCTGCTCGACGACGAGAGGTCCGCGAAGCTGCCGCTGCCGAAGCGGTACGGCGTCGACGACCTGCCCGTCATCGTGCAGGACGTCCGCTTCGACGGCTCGAAGTTCGACCACGGCCACAAGCTGATGGCGGGCAGCGGCTTCCTCGGCGACCGGACGATGGTCAACGGCACCCTCGACCCGTACAAGGAGGTCGGTGACGAGCGGGTACGGCTGCGCCTGCTCAACGCCTCCACCGCCCGCGTCTACCAGTTCGGCTTCGCCGACGACCGGCGCTTCTCGCTCGTCGCGTCGGACGGCGGGCTGCTGGAGAAGGCCGCGGCGACGGACCGCATCCGGCTGTCTCCCGGCGAGCGGGCCGAGATCGTCGTGACGATGCGGCCCGGCGAGCGCGCTGTGCTGCGCAGCCATCCGGAGAACCTGGGCGACTTCTGGCAGACCCGGTTCAACGGCGGCGACGACGCGTTCGACGTGCTGGAGCTGCGCGCCGCGAAGACGCTGCGCCCCTCCCCGGAGCTGCCCGCGGAGCTGGGCGAACCGGAGCTGCCGGACGCCGGGGAGTCGGTGCGGACCCGGTTCTTCGGCCTCCAGCGGTCGGGGATCAACGGCAGGCCGATGTCCATGGACCGGATCGACGAGACCGTCACCCGGGGCACGACCGAGACCTGGGTCC
Organism: Streptomyces sp. NPDC015127; assembly: GCF_043080095.1. Classification (NCBI taxonomy): domain Bacteria; kingdom Bacillati; phylum Actinomycetota; class Actinomycetes; order Kitasatosporales; family Streptomycetaceae; genus Streptomyces; species Streptomyces sp. NPDC015127. The sequence continues at coordinate 132,038 of NZ_JBIBVE010000003.1, read as the reverse complement.
TGCGCAACGACGACGGCATGCCGCACAACTTCCATGTGCACGACGTGCAGTTCCGGGTGCTGGAGGTCGACGGACGGCAGCCGCCGCCGCATCTGCGCGGCGCGAAGGACACCGTCTTCGTACCCGGCAACAGAAGTGTGAAGATCGCCCTGCGGTTCACCGGCCCGGCCGATCCGGACACTCCGTACATGTACCACTGCCATCTGCTGTACCACGAGGACGAGGGCATGATGGGCCAGTTCGTGGTCGTCGAGAAGGGGCAGCGGGCGGGCGACGTCCGTGTGCCGCACTCACACGCGGGGCACTAACGTGCCGCCTATGACGACTGCACTGATCACGGGAGCGACCGCGGGCATCGGCGCCGCCTTCGCGCGGCGGCTGGCGGCCGAGGGACGCAATCTGGTGCTGGTGGCCCGCGACACCGAGCGGCTGCAGGAGCAGGCCACCGAGCTGCACGACCTGCATGGCATCGAGGCTGAGGTGCTGACGGCGGACCTGTCCGGGGAGGACGGGATCGCGGCGGTCGAGAAACGGCTCGCGGACCGCAGGCACCCGGTCGACCTGCTGATCAACAACGCCGGCTTCGGGAACAAGGGGTGCTTCCTGGAAGTGTCCATGGCCGACGAGCTGACGATGCTGAAGGTGCACTGCGAGGCGGTGCTGCGGCTGACGTCCGCGGCCGCCGAGTCGATGCGGGAGCGTGGGCGCGGAGGCGTGGTGAACGTGGCCTCGGTGGCGGCGTTCCTGCCGCGCGGCACGTACGGCGCGTCCAAGGCGTGGGTCGTGCAGTTCACGCAGGGCGTGGCGCGGGATCTGGCGGGCTCGGGTGTGCGGCTGATGGCGCTGTGCCCAGGTTTCGTCCGCACGGAGTTCCACGAGCGGGCCGGGATGGGGACCGACAACATCCCGGGCTGGATGTGGCTGGACGCCGACAAGCTGGTGACGTCGGCGCTGGCGGATCTGGCGAAGGGCAAGACGCTGTCGATCCCCGATCCGCGGTACAAGGCGCTGATGGGCGTGGCGAAGCTGGCGCCGCGCGGCCTGCTCGGAGGGGTGAGCTCGCGAGCAGGCCGCAAGTACGGGCCGCAGTAGCGTCAGTCAGGGCTCGTACACCCGACGCTGGCCGCTTCAGCCGGGTGGTGGGTTGCGGGTGGACCGCTGGAGAAGTCGACTTGAATTGGAGTGCTCCCCGAGATCGGGGACTCTCCCCTGGATCACTCCGGGGAGTTGACAGCACTTGCGTCTGCCCGGCGACTGCCCTCCCGGCAACCGAGGCGAGTACGAGACCCGCCCAATCGATGTTCCGTCCCGCGTTGTGGTCGGCATTGCCTACCCAGCCGCAGGCCTGGTTCTTGCACACGAACGTCGCCTGGGATTCCCGGCTGCCCGGCGTGACGATGCCGCATTCCGAGCAGCGCAGCGACGTGCCGGCCGGGGGTGCTTTGATCAGGAGTCCACCCCGGTCGGCGGTCTTGTAGGCGAGGAGACGCACCGTTCTTCCCCAAGCCTCGCCGGCGATACTGCGGTTGAGTCCAGATTTCGCCGCGACGTTGGTACCGGGCTTGGCAGTCGTGCCCTTTGCTGACTTCGTCATGTTCGTGATGCGAAGGTCTTCCACTGAGACCAGCGCGAACGCGTCCGCAATGGCTGTCGTGGTCTTGTGCTGCCAGTCCAGTGCCCTGCGCTTGGCTCTCGCGCGTAGGCGGCCGATCTGGCCGTAAACGGCGTGCAGTCTCCGCGAAGTCCGCTCGCCATTCGCTCGATACTTCTTGCGGTGTGCCGCCAATTGCTCTGCGCGCAGCAGCTGTTCACTCTCCTGCTCGGTGAGCCACGAACTGTGTGTGCAGGAACCGCCATCAGACAGCGCCAGCGGTACGACGACACCGCAGTCGAGGCCGACATGCGAGTCCGTCCATGGGCGCGGCGTCGGTGCTGCCACCCAGGCATCGGTACGAAGGGCGATGTGCCAGCCAATCGCGTCCTTGACCAGCCGTGCACCTGTGATGCGCCCCTGAGGACCGGTCTTCGACGTACCAGGCAAGTCCTTTGTCCAACGGAATCGAACCCGCCCTATCTTGGGGATGTTGACCATGCCCCAGCGGCGGTTCACTCGCTTGACCTTGAGGTGCGCGCCCTGTGGGGCATCGACAGCCGGCGGAACGCGTGAGCGGGCCTTGAAGGTCGGAGGTTGGGCCCGTCGCTCCCAGCAGTTGATCCACGCGCGGCGGTAGGTCTTCAGCACCGCCTGGGCTGCCTGAGCGGGAAGCACTCCCAGCCACGCAACGTTCTTTCGTGCCCACCGGATCTCGGCGTCCAGGTACGCCAGTGAGGGCCGCCGTTGCCCACACATCAGATGCAGATCATGCAGCAGATTCCACAACGCTCGTGCAGCATGGCCCTGCTCGTCCAACAGAGCCTCCTGCGTGCCGGTGAGAACAAGCCGGGCACGGTGCCCACGCCGCTGCTTGACCGTCCCGTCCACGCTTGGCCCCCTCGCCGAATCAGCATGACGATCAGATCAACGATGCTGCGCCAGTTCGGTCACGCTCACGACGCTCGGAAATTCTTCTCACTGCTGCTGGACTTCTGGCAGAACGTCTGACGTCCTCGGATCGAGCGTCAGTCTGCGGGTGACGTTGCCCGGCCAGGTCACCCGGATGGTGCGGCCGGTGATCTGGACGTCTGCGAGGGTGGCCACGGGCGCCGGGTCCGGCTCCGCGGTCACCGAGGCGAGGGCGACGAAGAGCGACTCGGCCGGCCCGGTGCGTCCTTCGAGGATGTGCGTACGGCTCCGGTCGGCGGCCAGGGTCGGCCCGGTGCCGGACTCCGACGCGATGGCGTAGCCGTGCACGGGATGGAGCTGGCCGGTGACCGTGCCGTCGGTGGCCCAGCCCGTCTGGCGGACCGGCGTGCCGGGCGGCGCACCCACGACGAGATGGGCGCGGACCTCGGCGCGGCCGTGCGCGAGGGTGGCGGACAGGACGCGCACGCCGGGACAGGGGGTGTGGACGGAGGCGGCCCAGCCGGGGCCGTGGCCGCGCGGTTCGGCGGGGCCGCGCCGGGTGGGGACCCCGTCGACGAGCAGGGCGAAGTGGTTGTCGGCGGTCTCGACGGTCGGGCCGGTCCGGGTGGAGTAGGCGAACCGGGCGTATCCGGGGTCCTCCTCCTGCGGGTGCACAGGGTTGCTGCCGTGGTTGTGGAGGCGTACGAGACCGTCGGCGGCGGTGGACTGGATCAGCATGGTGGGCGGGCCGAGCGTGGTGACCGCGTCCTCGGTCTCGGCAGGCAGGGGCTCCTCGGGGTCGGTCCACACGGGGTGGCCGGCGGGGAGGAGCAGGCCGAGGAAGCCCTTGGAGGCCCAGTAGGGGGACGCGGGGCCGGAGTAGCTCTGGACGGCCGGCGGGTAGGGCCCGTACCAGCCGAGGGTGAGCAGTCCCCGCTCGTCCCTGGCGCCCCGGTCGAGGAAGTGGCGCAGGGTGCCGGAGGCGAGCCGGCGGGTGGCGCCGGGGGTCAGCGGGGTGTGGCCCGTCATGGCGCCGAGCCAGGGGGCCGCCGCGGCGGCGAAGCGGTAGGTCAGGGAGCGGCCGTAGGGCATGGGCGCGCCGTTGGCGTCGAAGAGGCGGGTGTAGTCGTCGAGGTGGCGGCGCAGGCGGGGGCCGTAGTGGTCGAGCAGGGCCTTGTCGCCCGCGAGGTGGGCGTGCAGGACGGGGTAGAAGTGCAGGGCCCAGGCGTTGTAGTGGTCGAAGGCGCGGTTCGGGCCGTCGCTGTACCAGCCGTCGCCGAGCCACCACTGCTCGATGCGGTCGAGTGCGCGGTCGATGGTGTGCCGGGCCCGGTCGGTCTCGATGCCGGCGTCCTGGAGGAAGCCGGCGACGGTGAGGCCGAAGAGCCACCAGTTGTTGTCGACCGGGGACGGCGCGAGGGCGGGGAGCAGCCAGTCGACGACCCGCGCGCGGGTCCGGTCGTCGAGGGTGTCCCAGAGCCAGGGGCGGGTGAGGCGCAGTCCGATGGCGACAGAGGCGGATTCGACGACGGCCTGGCGCACATCGGCCATCAGCGGCCAGGCGTCGGGTGCGTGCCCGCTCAATTCTCCTGTGGGGACCGGGTTCTCGGTGCCGGCGGCCAGTCCCTCGGCGTAGTGGGGCAGGTGGCCGTGCGGGTCCTGGCCGTGGGCGCCCGCGACGCGGAGCGCGGCGAGGAGGAACGTACGGGCGTAGCCCTCGAGGCCGTCGGAGCGGGGACCCGACCAGCTCGGGCGGGCGCCGGGGAGGCTGATCAGGCCGTTCCGCGGCGAGGCCCAGGGGCGCACCGCCAGCAGCAGGTCGTCGGCGGCTGTCTCCCAGTGGGCACGGGTCCAGCCGGTGGTCTCGAACGGCATGATGCTCCCCTGGGCAGAGACGACGGCGACGGCGGAAGCATGAACGTGCCGTGATCGAACATCAATGGATTGCGTTTGAATGATCGAAAATTCCGCACGTTCGATCACATGGGCTTAGGGTGGACATCAGCCGGGCCACAGACTGCGAGGGGGACCGTCACCGTGCGCGAGAGTGCCGCCGAACGTCACGAACGACTGCTGGAGCTGGTACGGGACCGCGGCAGCGCACGCGTCTCGGACCTGGCCGCTCTGCTGGGCGTCTCCCCCGTCACCGCCCGCAGGGACGTCGAGCTCCTGGCCGGGGAGGGCAGGCTGGACCGGGTGCACGGATCGGTGTCCTGGCCGGGGCGGCGGCCCGGGGCGGGTCCCGTCACAGGCGCCGCGGCCGGTGGCGGGCAGGGCCCGGTGCTCGGGCTGCTCGCGCCCTCCTCGACGTACTACTTCTCCGAGGTGATCCGCGGCGCCCACGAGGCGGCAGCGCGCGCCGGCTCCCGGCTGATCCTGCGGATCTCCGACTACCGGCCGGAGGAGGACGCGGCGCGCACCGAGGGACTGCTGGCCGCCGGCGCCGAGGGCCTGCTGATCGCGCCCGGCTGGCGCGGCCCGGAGGACCCGGCCGAGCACGGTGCCTGGATCACCGAACTGCCCGTGCCCGCCGTGCTGCTGGAGCGCCGCGCCGCGCCGGGCAGCGCCCTGGACGGGATGGACCGGGTCGCCTCCGACCACCGGCACGGCGCCCTGCTGGCCGTACGCCACCTGGTGGAGCTGGGCCACGGCACACCGCTGCTGGTGGCCCGCTCCGACAGCCCGACGGCGCTCGCGGTGCGCTCGGGGTACGCGGACGCGCTGGACGCGCTCGGCCTGCGCGCTCCCCGGGCCGTGATCGACTCGGTGCCCGCGGAGCGGCAGCCGGAGGAGTTCGAGGCGGCCGTGCGCGCCCTGCGGGAGGCCGTGGGCTCGGGCACGGCGAGCGCGGCCCTGGTGCACAACGACGTGGACGCGATCCAGATGGTGCAGCGGCTGGCAGATCTCGGCGTACGGGTGCCCGAGGACCTGGCCCTGATCGCGTACGACGACGAGGTGGCGGCGCTCGCCGACATCCCGCTGACCGCGGTGGCCCCGCCCAAGCGCGAGGTCGGCCGGGAGGCGACGAGGCTGCTGGTGGAGCGGCTGACGGGCGGGCACGGCGCGGACGAGCCCCGGCGGCACCTCTCGCTGCTGCCGCGCCTGCGGGTGCGGGACTCCTGCGGGGCGCGCGGCACGGGCGGCGGCTCCTCGGCGCGAGGCTCCCGCGACCAAGTCGACAGGAACAGTTTCTGAGCTTTTTTCGATCATTCGATCATTCGTTCTTGACTTCGCTCAGCGCTGCGCCAAGGATCGCGGCCAACGCAATGCCGCCGCTTTGTCAGGAGCTGTGCCGTGAGCCGTACCAGGAATGTCCGGACCCGTCGGACCAGAAACTCCGTCGCCGCGATCGCCGCGGCCTCCGCCCTCGCCGTGCTCACGGCCTGCGGCGGCAGCGGCGCGGACTCCAAGGCCGAGGGGAGCGACGGGAAGCCCGTGACCATCACCTTCTGGGGATGGGCCAAGGGCACCCAGGAGGTCGTGGACGCGTTCAACGCGTCGCAGAGCGACATCCGCGTGAAGTTCGAGGAGACCCCCTCCGGCAACGCCGGCGGCTACGCCAAGATCTCCAATGCGGTGAAGGCCGGGAACGCGCCCGACCTGGTCTCCATCGAGTACCCGATGCTCCCGGAGTTCGTCAGCCAGGGCGCGGTCCAGGACATCAGCTCCCACCTGTCCGACGACGTCAAGAAGGAGTTCCTGCCGCAGGCGGTCGAACTGACCACCCTCGGCGGCAAGAACTGGGCCGTCCCCTTCGACGCCTCGCCGCAGGCCTTCTACTACCGCAAGGACCTCTTCGAGAAGTACGGCGTCGAGGTCCCCACGACATGGGACGACTTCCGCAAGGCCGCCGAGAAGGTGAAGAAGGCCGACAGGAAGGCCCGCATCGGCACCTTCTTCCCCGACGACCCGACCACCTTCCAGGCCATGGTCTGGCAGGCCGGCGCCCAGTGGTTCAAGGCCGAGGGCGACACCTGGAAGCTCGACACCACGGACGCCGCGACCACCAAGGTCTCGGCGTACTGGCAGGGGCTCCTCGACGACGACCTCGTCCGCAGCAACGCCTCCTTCAGCCCGGAGTGGACCAACTCCCTCAAGAGCGGCGGCACCGTCGGCTACCTCGGCGCCTCCTGGGGTGCCGGCGTCCTCAAGGGCACGCTGCCCGAGCAGAGCGGCAAGTGGGCCGTCGCCCCGATGCCCACCTGGGACGGCAAGCCGGCCAGCGGCATGCTGGGCGGCTCCACCTTCGCCGTGACCAAGGACAGCAAGAAGGCCGAGGCCGCGGTCGAGTTCGCGACGTGGATGACGACCACCGAGGACGGCATCAAGGCCCGCATCGAGACCGGCACCTCCAGCGCGTTCCCCGCCGCCGCCGCACTGCGTCCGGCCGCCAGGTCCGCGTTCGACACGGCGTACTACGGCGGTCAGGACATCTACCAGGTCTTCGAGGACGCCGGTGCCTCCATCCGCCCGACGTGGGCATGGGGCCCGACCTCCGGCACCACCAACACGGCCATGAAGGACGCGTTCGGCAAGGTCGCGAACGGCGGCGCGACGATCGCCGACGCCGTGAAGGCCGGACACGACGCGACCGTCTCCGAGCTCACCAAGCGCGGCCTGAAGGTCGAGGGCTGAGGAAGACCATGAAGGCCCGCACCCGTACCAACGCCGCTGCCGGCGTACTGCTGACCCCCTTCTTCGTCCTGTTCGTCCTGGTGATGGTGCTGCCGATCGGTTACGCGGTCTGGCTGAGCCTGTTCACCGAGAAGCAGTCCGGACTGGGCTTCGGCGGCACCGAGACCGTCTTCGGCGGCCTCGACAACTACGCGGCGGCGCTGGGTGATCCGGCCTTCCGCGAGGGCTTCGCCGTACTCCTCGGGTACTGCGTGTTCTACATCCCGCTGATGATCGGCGGAGCCCTCGTCCTCGCCCTGCTCATCGACTCCACGCTCGCCCGCGCCCGCCGTTTCTTCCAGCTCGCCCTCTTCCTGCCGCACGCCGTGCCCGGCATCATCGCCGCCCTGATCTGGGTCTACCTCTACACACCCCAGCTCAGCCCGGTCGTCGAGGCGATGGAGGCCGGCGGCATCGGCTTCGACTTCTTCGCCCCCGAGGGCGCCCTCCCCTCCGTGGTCAACATCGCCCTGTGGGAATGGCTCGGCTACAACGTGGTGATCTTCTACGCCGCCCTCCAGGCCATCGACCGCTCCGTGCTCGAAGCGGCCACCGTGGACGGAGCCGGCGCCTGGCGCACCGCGCTGAACATCAAGGTGCCGCTGATCCGCGCCTCGGTCGTGATGGTCGCGCTCTTCACCGTCATCGGCTCGCTGCAGCTGTTCACCGAGCCGCTGATCCTCAACAAGGGCACCGGCTCCTCCGTCACCTCCACCTGGACACCGAACATGTACGCCTACACCGCGGCCTTCGACCGCAACGACTACGGACTCGCCGCCGCCGCCTCCGTACTCCTCGCGCTCACGGCCGCGCTGCTCTCCTTCGGGGTCACCCGCCTCACCGGCCGGAAGGGGAAGAAGGCATGAGCTCGCCCGCCTCCCGCTGGATGTCGAAGAGCGCCGTCAACGGCGTGCTCCTCCTCGCCACGCTCTACATGCTCTTCCCGCTCGTGTGGCTGGTCACCGCGGCCACCAAGGACACCGGCGACCTCCTCGCCGGCAACGCCTTCTCCTTCGAGGGGTTCAACCTCGGCGCGAACCTCTCCGCCCTGGCCTCGTACGGCGACGGCCTCTACTTCCGCTGGTACGTCAACAGCCTGCTGTACGCGGGCGGCGGAGCCGTGCTCAGCTCGCTGATCAGCGTCGCCGCGGGCTATGCCTTCGACAAGTACCACTTCCGGGGCAAGGAGAAGCTGTTCGGTGTGGTCCTGCTCGGGGTGCTCGTCCCGACCACCGCGCTCGCCCTGCCGATGTATCTGCTCGCCAGCGAGGTGGGCATCGTCAACACCTACTGGGCCGTGCTCGTCCCCGTACTGGTGCACCCCTTCGGCGTGTATCTCTCCCGGGTCTTCAGCGCCGGCTACGTCCCCGACGAGGCCCTGGAAGCCGCCCGTATCGACGGGGCCGGCGAGCTGCGCACCTTCTGGTCCATCGGCCTGCGCATGCTGATGCCGGGCTTCGTGACCGTGTTCCTCTTCCAGTTCACCGCGATCTGGAACAATTTCTTCCTCCCCCTGGTGATGCTCTCGGACCAGAAGCTCTTCCCGCTGAGCCTCGGCCTGTACGCGTGGAACAGCAACTCCCATGCCGAGCCGGAGTTCTACCCGCTCGTCGTCACCGGCTCCCTGCTCGCCGTCATACCCCTGATCGTCGCCTTCGTCTCACTTCAGCGGCACTGGAAGGCCGGCCTGACCGCCGGCAGCGTCAAGTGACCCAAGCGACCTGTGAGGAGCCCGAGTTCCACCATGCACCACGCCACTGACAATCGCCCCGCGCTGCTGCTGGCCATGAGTCCCGGTATCGCCGACCGGCTGCTCGCCGACCGTCACCGCGAACGCCTGACCGCGCTCACCCGCACCGACCCGCACCTCGTCGCCCACGACCTGGCCTCCCCCTCACCGCGCGTCGCCGCCGCGCTCGCCGAGGCCGAGATCCTGCTGACCTGCTGGGGCGCGCCCGCGCTGACCGCCGAGGTACTGGCGGCCGCGCCACGGCTGCGCGCCGTCGTCCACGCCGCGGGCTCGGTCAAGCACCACGTCACCGAGGCGTGCTGGGACCGCGGCATCGCCGTCACCTCGGCGGCGGCCGCGAACGCCCTGCCCGTCGCGGAGTTCACGCTCGCCGCGGTCCTCTTCGCGGGCAAGCGGGTGCTGCGCTCGGCCCACCGGTACGCCCAGGTGCGCGCCGCGCACGACTGGCGCGCCGAGCTCGAAGACGCCGGCAACTACCGCCGTACGGTCGGAGTGGTCGGCGCGTCCCGCATCGGACGCCGGGTGATCGAGCTGATGCGCCCCTTCGACCTGCGGGTCCTGCTGTACGACCCGTATGTGGACGACGCCGGGGCGGCGGCGCTCGGTGTCGAGCGCACCGGCCTGGACGAGCTGTGCGCCCGCGCCGACATCGTCACCGTGCACGCTCCGCAGGTGGCGGCCACGCGCCACATGATCGGCGCGCCCCAGCTGGCGCGGATGCGGGACGGCACCACCCTGATCAACACCTCGCGCGGCTCGCTGGTCGACGAGGAGGCTCTGCTTCCCGAGCTCGTCTCCGGCCGCCTGGATGCCGTGCTGGACGTCACCGACCCCGAACTGCCGCCCGCCGACTCGCCGTTGTACGAGCTGCCGAACGTGCTGCTGACGCCGCACATCGCCGGGTCGCTCGGGGGCGAGCTGTACCGGATGGCCGACCAGGCGCTGGACGAGGTGGAGCGGTTCACGAAGGGGCTGCCGTTCGCCGACCCGGTCCATCCGGGGACGCTGGAGCGCTCGGCCTGAAGCGCCGCGATGTGACCTGCGTCACTAAAATGGAGGCAGGCTCGTCGACAGGCTGGGAGGCGCGATGAAATTCGTACAGATCATCGACTACAAGACCGACCGGTTCGACGGCGTGAACGCGCTCATGGACCAGTGGGTCGAGAAGACCAAGGGCAAGCGGACCACCTCCCACCTCATGATGGGCAAGGACCGCGCGGAGGGTTCGCACTACGTCGAGATCGTCGAGTTCCCCTCGTACGAAGAGGCGATGCAGAACTCCAAGCTCCCGGAAACCGACCGGATCTTCCAGGAAATGGTCGCCCTGTGCGACGGCATGCCCACGTTCACCGACCTCGACGTGGTACGCGAGGAGCAGCTGAACGCGGCGACGGCCCGGCGCTTCTTCCACGAGATCGCCGCCGGCGGGAACCTGGACGCCATCGAGGAGGTGTTCGCCGAGGACTACATCGACCACGACATTGCCAACGAGGAGGACACGGAGGTCGGCTCCGACATCATCCGGCGCGACCTCACGATGTGGCGCAACGCCTTCGACATCACCTTCGAGCTCGACCGGCAGATCACCGAAGGCGACGACGTCGTGCTGCTGTGGACCTTCAACGGACGGCACAAGGGCGAGTTCCAGGGGATCCCGGCCACGGGCGAACAGTGCACGATCACCGGCACGACGGTCTTCCGCTTCGAGGGCGGGAAGATCAAGGAAGGCTGGTGGCACTTCGACCTGATGAAGCTGATGCGGCAGCTCGGCGCGATGTGACCGAACGGCCCCGAGAGACGGAGAAGGCCCCCGTCCCCCGCTGACAGCGGGGGACGGGGGCCTTCTGCTCAGGCGTCTCGGACGCCCTGAGGCTCGTACGGCCGTGAGGCGCGTACGTCAGTGGCTGTGGCCGTGACCGTGGCCGTGGCCCGCCTCGGCCTCCTCCTCGGCCGGCTTCTCGACGACCAGGGTCTCGGTCGTGAGCAGCAGGGAGGCGATGGAGGCGGCGTTCTCCAGGGCGGAGCGCGTGACCTTGACCGGGTCGATGACGCCGGCCTTCACCAGGTCGCCGTACTCGCCGGTGGCGGCGTTGAAGCCCTGCCCGGCCTCGAGCTCCGCGACCTTCGAGGTGATGACGTAGCCCTCGAGGCCGGCGTTCTCCGCGATCCAGCGGAGCGGCTCGACGGCGGCGCGGCGGACGACGGCGACACCGGTGGCCTCGTCGCCCTGCTTGCCCAGGTTGCCCTCGAGCACCTTCACGGCGTGGACGAGCGCGGAGCCACCACCGGAGACGATGCCCTCCTCGACCGCGGCGCGGGTCGCGGAGATGGCGTCCTCCAGACGGTGCTTCTTCTCCTTCAGCTCCACCTCGGTGGCGGCGCCGACCTTGATCACGCACACGCCGCCGGCCAGCTTCGCGAGGCGCTCCTGGAGCTTCTCGCGGTCCCAGTCGGAGTCCGTGGTCTCGATCTCGGCCTTGATCTGGTTGATCCGGCCCTGCACGTCCTCGGAGTTGCCGCCACCGTCGACGATCGTGGTGTCGTCCTTGGTGATGGTGACGCGGCGGGCCGTGCCCAGCACGTCCAGACCGGCCTGGTCGAGCTTGAGGCCGACCTCCTCGGCGATGACGGTGGCACCGGTGAGGGTGGCCATGTCGCCGAGCATCGCCTTGCGGCGGTCGCCGAAGCCGGGGGCCTTGACGGCCACCGCGTTGAAGGTGCCGCGGATCTTGTTGACGACGAGCGTCGACAGGGCCTCGCCCTCGACGTCCTCGGCGATGATCAGCAGCGGCTTGGAGCCACCCGCCTGGATGACCTTCTCCAGCAGCGGGAGCAGGTCCTGGATGGAGGAGATCTTGCCCTGGTGGATCAGGATGTACGGGTCGTCGAGGACGGCCTCCATACGCTCCTGGTCGGTCACCATGTACGGGGACAGGTAGCCCTTGTCGAAGGCCATGCCCTCGGTGAAGTCGAGCTCCAGGCCGAAGGTGTTGGACTCCTCGACGGTGATGACACCGTCCTTGCCGACCTTGTCCATCGCCTCGGCGATGAGCTCGCCGACCTGCTGGTCCTGCGCGGAGAGCGCGGCCACGGCGGCGATGTCGGTCTTGTCCTCGATCGGGCGGGCGGTCGCGAGGAGCTCGTCGGACACGGCCTTGACCGCGGCGTCGATGCCCTTCTTCAGGGCGGCCGGGGAGGCACCCGCGGCGACGTTGCGCAGACCCTCGCGGACCAGGGCCTGGGCCAGCACGGTGGCGGTGGTCGTACCGTCACCCGCGATGTCGTTGGTCTTGGTCGCCACCTCCTTCACCAGCTGGGCACCCAGGTTCTCGTACGGGTCCTCGACCTCGACCTCGCGGGCGATGGTGACACCGTCGTTGGTGATGGTGGGCGCGCCAAACTTCTTGTCGATGACGACGTTGCGGCCGCGGGGGCCGATCGTCACCTTGACCGTGTCGGCAAGCTTGTTGACGCCGCGCTCGAGGGCGCGACGGGCGTCCTCGTCGAACTTCAGGATCTTCGCCATGGGAGCGATTCAGCCCTCTCGGAAATCGTGTTCAAAAGAACCGCGCCCCTCGCCGCCCGGCGTCAGCGGGGTGGCCAGGGGCGCAGCTCAAGGCAATTCTGCCGGGTGAAGCAGGAATTACTTCTCGACGATCGCGAGCACGTCGCGGGCCGAGAGGACGAGGTACTCCTCGCCGCTGTACTTCACTTCGGTGCCGCCGTACTTGCTGTACAGCACGACATCGCCGACGTTCACGTCGAGCGGAAGACGCTCGCCGTTCTCGAAGCGGCCCGGGCCCACGGCCAGGACGACGCCCTCCTGGGGCTTCTCCTTGGCGGTGTCCGGGATAACCAGGCCAGAAGCCGTGGTCTGCTCGGCGTCGAGCGGCTGGACCACAATGCGGTCCTCGAGCGGCTTGATGGCAACCTTGGAGCTGGTGGTCGTCACGATCCGACCTCCCCCTTCGGAGATCTCACGGGGTTAACTGATCTGAGGTGGCGACCAGGTGGATCCGTCGTCGCGGGTGCCGGACCTGCCCGTCGCTGTGTTGGCACTCTCCAATGGGGAGTGCCAGGAGCGAGACTATGACCGGGATTAGCACTCGGTCAAGCGGAGTGCCAACACGGCGCCGCGTGGCGGCCCCGCGCCCGGGCGGGGAGCGGGTGCGCGCGGCTCACACGTAGTCCTCCAGCTTCGCCACGGCGTACCCCTTCGCGGTCACCGTCCGCATCACCCGGCGGATCATGTCCGCCATCGTGCCCTTCCATTCCCCGCGGCCCCTGAAGTGGGTGAGGATGATGTCGCCGGGGTGCAGGTCCCGGTCCCACTCACGCCATTCCATGTGGTCGGGGAACGCCTCGGACGCCCACAGCGGCACGGCCTCGATCCCGCAGGACTTCGCGACGCGCAGCGTGTCCTTGTTGTAGTTGCCGTACGGCGGGCGGAACAGCCGGGGGCGCGTGCCGTACCGCTTCTGGAGCTTGTCCTGCTGACCGCAGATCTCCCGCTTCTGGGCGGAGTACGACAGGCCGGGCAGGTAGCGGTGGTTGAGGGTGTGGTTGTGCAGGGCGACGCCGCGGTCCCGCATCTTCTCGAAGTACGCGTAGTCGTCATCGATCACGTAGTCGCTGAGGAAGGCGCTGTACGGGATCTGCAGTTCGGACATCATCCGCAGCAGTTCCGGGTCCTTCTCCGCGCCGTCGTCGATCGTCAGGAAGACGATCTTCTCCTTGGTCGGGACCGCGGTGAAGACCGGCGGCAGACCGTCGCCGCCCTCGACCTCGAAGCCCTTGCGGGTGGTGATCCTCGGCTTGTCGGCGGGCGGTGGGGGCGCGGCGAGCGGGGTCTGCTTCAGCCCCCACTTCTTCGCGGCCGCGGCGCGCGCGGCCTGGGCCCGCTTGACCTTCTCGACGTACCCGGACAGGGCACCGGCCGGGCCCGCCGCCTTCTTCCGGGCCTCGGGGCCCTGCTGGGCCGGCTGCCCGGAAGCGGACTTCGCCGGGCGGGCGCCCTGCCCGTCCCCGGCGGCACAGCCGGAGCCGACGGCTGCCACGACGAGCGCGGCCAGGCCCACCCCGATCCGATACGCTCGCACTTTTCCCTTTTGTCGTACTAGCTGCATGGCGTCGCATCCTGTCAGCGCGGCGCCCCCTCGCCCGGCCGACACCGCCTGCGCGAGCGGACCATCCCCCGGCTGGCCCACAATGGCCCGGTGAACGACTCCGATCCGCTCGCCGCCTTCCGCGCCCTGCGCACCGAGGAGGGGGCAGCGCTGCTGGCGTCGCTCGCCTCCTACGACCCCGCCGACGAACTGGCCGTGGCCACCCGGCTGCGCCGCGAGCACCCGGCGGAGCTCGTCTCGGCGGCACTCGGGCAGGCGCGGCTGCGGCAGCGCGCGGCCGCGAAGTTCGGCGCGCAGGACGCCGGGCGGATGTTCTTCACCCCCAACGGCGTCGAGCAGTCCACCCGCCGCACGGTCGCCGCCCACCGGGCCGCGCGCTTCGCGGCGCTCGGCGTGCGCAGCGTCGCCGACCTGTGCAGCGGCATCGGCGGGGACGCGCTCGCGCTCGCGCGGGCGGGCATCTCCGTCCTGGCCGTGGACCGGGACCCGCTGACGGCCGAGGCCGCGCGGGCCAACGCCGAGGCGCTGGGGCTCGCGCACCTCGTCGAGGTCCGCTGCGCGGACGTCACGGACATCGACACCTCGTCCTACGACGCGGTGTTCGTGGACCCGGCACGCCGGGGCGGGCGGGGCCGGATCTTCGATCCGGAGGCGTACTCCCCGCCCCTGTCCTGGGCCGTCGCCGCGGCCCGCGCGCGTCCCCACGCCGCGCTCAAGATCGCGCCGGGCATCCCGCACGAGGCCGTCCCCGAGGACGCCGAGGCCGAGTGGATCTCGGACGGCGGCGACGTCAAGGAGGCGGTGCTCTGGTTCGGCACGGCCCCGGCCGCGGTCCGCGCGACCCTGCTGCCGGGCCCGCACACCCTGACCGGCCGCGGCCTGCCGGACCCCGCCGTCCGCGCGGTCGGCCGCTACCTGTACGAGCCCGACGGCGCGGCGATCCGCGCGCACCTGGTCGCCGAGGTCGCCGAGGACGTCTCGGGCGGCCTGATCGACGAGACGATCGCCTACATCACCTCGGACGAGCTGCGCCCGACCCCGTACGCCACGGCGTACGAGATCACCGATGCCCTGCCCTTCAACGTGAAGAAGCTGAAGGCGCTGCTCCGGGAGCGCGAGGTCGGCGTCCTGACGGTCAAGAAGCGCGGCTCGGCGGTCGAACCGGAGGAACTGCGCCGCAAGGTGAAGCCCCAGGGGCCGGCCTCGGCGACGGTGTTCCTGACACGGGTGGCGGGTGCGCCGGCGATGCTGGTGGGGCACCCGGCGCAGTAGCCCCAGCCGCTCGGCCGGCCGGTCGGCACCGTGCACGCGAGGCGCATGCCGGGCGTGAGGCTATCCGGGCCGCCCGGCGGCCCCGGACGCCTCGGCGGCACGGGCCAGCATCAGTTCCCGCTCCCGCGCGTTGCGGGCCAGGGACGCCGCCCGTTCGAACTCCGCCCGCGCCTCCTCGCCGCGGCCCAGCCGGGCCAGCAGGTCGCCGCGGACGCCGGGGAGCAAGTGGTAGTCCTTCAGGGCCGGTTCACCGGCCACCTCGTCCACGAGCGCGAGTCCGGCCGCCGGGCCCTCGGTCATCGAGACCGCGACCGCCCGGTTCAGTTCCACGACCGGGGAGGGCGTGAGACGGACCAACTGCCCGTACAGGGCGGCGATCGTCGCCCAGTCGGTGTCCTCGTAGCGGACCGCGCGCGCATGGCAGGCGGCGATCGCGGCCTGGAGGGCGTACGGGCCGTAGGGGCCGCCGCCCGCGCGGCCGAGCGACTCCATGCCGCGCCGGATCAGCAGCCGGTTCCACTTGGTGCGGTTCTGGTCGGCCAGCAGGACGGGCTCGCCCGACGGGCCCGTACGGGTCGGGATGCGCGACGCCTGGAACTCCAGCAGGGCCGCCAGGCCGTGCACCTCCGGTTCGTCCGGCACGAGGCCGGCGAGGACCCGGGCCAGCCGCAGCGCGTCCTCGCAGAGCGCCGGGCGCACGAGGTCGTCCCCGGCGGTCGCCGCGTATCCCTCGTTGAAGATCAGGTAGACGACGTCGAGCACCGAGCCGAGCCGAGCGGCGCGCTCGGCGCCGTACGGCACCTCGAAGGCCACACCCTCCTTCGCCAGCGTCCGCTTGGCGCGCACGATGCGCTGCGCGACCGTCGGCTCGGGGACGAGGAACGCGCGGGCGATCTCCCCGGTCGTCAGGCCGCCGAGGAGCCTGAGCGTCAGGGCGACCCTGGCCTCGGTGGACAGCACCGGATGGCAGGCGGTGAAGATCAGCCGCAGCAGGTCGTCGTCGATGTCGTCGGCCTCGGCCGGTTCGGGCGGCGGCGGCGCGTCCTGAAGCGTCCGCCCCACCTCGGCCAGCTTGCGGGCGTACGTCTCCTTGCGGCGTACGAGATCGACGGCGCGGTGCCTGGCGGTGGCCATGAGCCAGGCGCCCGGCCTGTCCGGGACGCCCGACTCCGGCCACTGCTCCAGCGCGGCGACCAGAGCGTCCTGCGCGATCTCCTCGGCTATGCCGACGTCCCGCACGATGCGGGCCACGCCGGCGATGATGCGCGCCGACTCGATCCTGAAGACCGCTTCGACCGTGTGCGCTGCGCTTCCTGCCGTCACGGCCACCCATCAGAGCAGCCGTGCCGGAACCGGCGCAAGCGCGGCCGGGTCAGCCCCAGGGGGTGCCCGGCGGATCTTGGCCGGGGCCACGACGCTCCCCCAGGGCTTCGCCTGGGGGTACCCCCAGGCAACGGCACCTCGCCGCGTTGCCGAAGTGCCCGAATAGCTCCGCTATCAGGGCACTCCGGCGCCTTGCGATGCACCGCACCAGACGCCACGTCCTATCCGGCCCTGATCCACCGGACACCCCTAGTCGACCTGACGGACCTCGCAGGTGATGGTCCACCGCTCGGGGTGGATCTCGAGGAAGCGCTTGGCCCATTCCAGGGCCTCGGCCTTGTCCTTGCACTGCATGAGGGCGTAGCCGCCGATGACCTCCTTGGTCTCGGTGAAGGGCCCGTCGGTGTACGACAGCTTCCCGCCGGACCAGGTCACGCGGGTGCCCTCGGAGGTCGGGAGCAGACCGGCGGTGTCCAGCATGACCCCGGCCTTGGTGATCTCTTCGAGCAGCTTGCCCATGCGCTCGTTCAGGTCCTCGGGGAAGTCGTCCTTGGGGATCTCGTTCTCGTTGATACGGATCATCGACAGGAAGCGCGGCACGGTGACTCCTCGGGTCGTGGCGGCGGGGCCGTTCCCCGCCTCTCACCCGTGCGTCGAACGGGAGAGCGCGGGATCGACATCCTCCCGGAAAAATCTTCCCGGAATCTTCCGGACCTTCTGCCGGGCCTTGTTCCGGCGGCTCTCGCGGAAGCTCTCCGGGGAGTCCTCAGGCTCTCCGGGAGTCAGCCGAGCGACTCGAAGCGCCAGCGGTGCACCGGCCGGGTGGTCAGGCCGGCGGCGGGCTCGGGGAGTTCCGGCAGCTCCGCCTCGGCGTGCGCCGCCTCCCACCAGGTGATGACGAGCACTCGGTCCTGCGGAGCCCGGAAGGTCTCGCGGCGCAGCGGAGCGGGCGCGAGCTCCTGTGCGCGGGCCCACTCCAGCAGCTCCGCGCCCCGGCCGTCCGCGGCGCGGGCCTCCCACATCAGGGCGACGACGGTCGGGCCGCTCATGAGTACAGGTTGTCCTGGCTCAGCTCGTGCACGTGGTCGTGGTCGTGGCCGTGGTGGTGCTCTCCGGGCACGTGCGGGTCCGTCACCGGCAGGGACGAGTCCGCGGACAGCTCCCAGTCGGAGGCCGCCCGGTTCCGCGCGACCATCTCCGCGCCCAGCGCGGCGACCATCGCGCCATTATCCGTGCACAGCTTCGGCCGCGGGACGCGCAGCCGGATGCCCGCCCGCTCGCAGCGCTCCTCGGCCAGCGCCCGCAGCCGCGAGTTGGCGGCGACACCGCCGCCGATCATCAGGTGGTCCACGCCCTCGTCCTTGCAGGCGCGCACGGCCTTGCGGGTCAGCACGTCGACGACGGCCTCCTGGAAGGACGCCGCCACGTCCCGCACCGGCACCTCCTCGCCCGCGGCCCGCTTCGCCTCGATCCAGCGGGCGACGGCCGTCTTGAGGCCCGAGAAGGAGAAGTCGTACGCCGGGTCCTTGGCGCCGCTCAGGCCGCGCGGGAACGCGATCGCCTCCGGGTTCCCCTCCTTCGCCAGCCGGTCGATCACCGGGCCGCCGGGAAAGCCGAGGTCGAGTACGCGCGCGATCTTGTCGAACGCCTCGCCGGCCGCATCGTCGATCGTCGCGCCCATCGGACGGACGTCGGCGGTGATGTCGGGGGCGAGCAGCAGCGAGGAGTGACCGCCGGAGACGAGCAGCGCCATGGTCGGCTCGGGCAGCGGGCCGTGCTCCAGCTGGTCGACGCAGATGTGCGAGGCAAGGTGGTTGACCCCGTACAGCGGCTTGTTCAGGGCGTACGCGTACGCCTTCGCCGCCGAGACGCCCACCAGCAGCGCGCCCGCGAGCCCGGGCCCGGCGGTGACGGCGATGCCGTCGAGGTCGCGGGCGGCGACCCCCGCATCCTTCAGCGCGCGCTCGATGGTCGGCACCATCGCCTCCAGGTGCGCGCGCGAGGCGATCTCGGGGACGACGCCGCCGTAGCGGGCGTGGGCGTCCACGCTGGAGGCGACCGCGTCGGCGAGCAGGGTGGTCCCGCGGACGATGCCGACTCCGGTCTCGTCGCAGGAGGTCTCGATGCCGAGTACGAGCGGTTCGTCAGCCATGGGTGTGAGTCTCAGTTCCTTCTGCGGTCAGGCTTGTACGGTCAGGCGCATGACGAGGGCGTCGATGTTGCCGGGCTGGTAGTAGCCGCGGCGGAATCCGATGGGCTCGAAGCCGAAGCGCTCGTACAGCTTCTGGGCCCGGGTGTTGTCCACGCGTACTTCGAGGAGCACCTCGTCGCACTCGAAGGCGGTGGCGTGCTGGAGGAGGTCGGTCAGCAGCCGGGCGCCGAGGCCGGTGCCCCACTGGCCGCGTTCGACGGCGATGGTCTGGACGTCGCCGAGTCCGCCCGCCGCCGCGAGCCCCGCATAGCCGACGATCCTGCCGTCGAGCTCGGCGACGACGTAGCGGCGGGTGGCCTGCGGGCCCCGGGAGTGCGCGAGCTCGGACCAGAACATCCCGGCCGACCAGGCGTCGTCGGGGAACAGCTCGTGTTCGAGTGCGAGCACCGGCCGGATGTCCCACCAGCGCATCTCACGCAGGGCGGCAGGGCTCACTTCGGAGTGACCACCTTGTAGTTCTTGGGCACCTGCGCGTCGGGCCGGCGCAGATACAGCGGCAGCGGGTCGAGGAAGTCCTCGCCGGCCGCCAGCTTCTCGGCCGCGAGCGCGGCGAGTGCGGCGGCGCTCACGTTCTCGGGTCCGCGGGCGTCCGGGAACGTCTCCGGGTACAGCAGGGCCCCCGCGCCGACCGCGGGCAGGCCGGCGACCTGCTCGGCGATGTCGGCGGGCCGGTCGACGGCGGCGTCGGTCACGCGGGCGCGGGCATTGTCGTACCGGGCCCAGTAGACCTCTTTTCGGCGCGCGTCCGTCGCCACCACGAACGGCTCGTCGAGGCCGGCGGCGTAGGCGAGACCGTCGAGGGTGCACACCCCGTGGACGGGGACACCGAGCGCGGACGCGAACGTCGTGGCCGTCACGAGCCCGACGCGCAGTCCTGTGTACGGTCCCGGTCCGACGCCGACCACCAGTCCGGTGACGGCGTCGAGCTTCACCCCGGCCTCGGCGAGCACCCGGTCGACGGCGGGCAGCAGAAGCTCCCCGTGCCTTCGGGCGTCCACCCGGCTGGACTCGGCGACGACGGCGGACCCGTCGTGGAGGGCGGCGGTGACGGCGGGCGTTGCGGTATCCATGGCGAGCAAGAGCACGCAAACAGCCTACGGCTCCCGCGGGCAGGGGACGGCGCCCCGTCGAACGCGGGGCCTGCTGCTAACGTCACCACGACCGGGAAAAGACGCGAAAGGTGGGCACGGTGGCACGGAGCAGCTCGGGACTCGTGGCCGGGCTCACGGCGGCCGCGCTGGCCGTCGTCGGTTTCCTCGCCTATCAGGCGTCGGCGAACGTTCCCGACAGCCTCGGCGCACCCAAGTCCCCGAGCGCGGTCCCGTCGGCGCGGGCCTCCGGCGGCACGCAGGAGAAGGCGAAGGACCCGCTCGCGGTGCCCGCGGACTCCGGCACGGGCGTGCGCGTGGTCTACGCGCTGGGCGACCGGCGGGTGTGGCTGATCGGCGCGAAGGGCAAGCCGCGCACGTTCGAGGTCATGCCGTCGACGGTGAACCCCGCGCCGGGCACGTACACCGTCACCTCGCGCTCGGGCAGCGTCCCCGGGTCGGACGGGGTCCCGGTCGAGCACGTGGTGCGGTTCGCGAAGGTCGGCGACGTGACGATCGGCTTCAGCGCGGCCGTGAACGGCTCGATGGCCAGCCCGGACCCGAACAGGAAGACGGGCGGCGTGCGGATGAAGCGGGCCGACGGGGACGCGATGTGGGTGTTCGCGACGATCGGCTCGAAGGTGATCGTGGTCCCGTAGGGCCACCCGTACGGAACCGCCTGTACGAATCCGTGCGCGGCGGCCCCGGGGCCGCCGCGTGTACCTCCCCTCCGCGTCAGATCCAGCCGCGCTGCCGCGCCATGTGCACGGCCGCGTGGCGGTTCTCCACTCCCAGCTTCGTCGTCACGGACGACAGATAGTTGCGAACGGTCCCCGGCGCCAGTGCCGCCCGCTCGGCGATCTCCTCGATCGGCGCCCCGTCGGCGGCCAGGGAGAGGACATCGGCCTCGCGGGAGCTGAGAGGGGACTCGCCCGCGCTGATGGCGTCCGCGGCAAGGATGGGATCGATGTAGCGGTTGCCCGCGTGGACGGTGCGGATGATGGTGGCGAGTTCCTGGGCGGAGACGGCCTTGGACACGAAACCTCTGACGCCGCAGGCGAGGGCGCGCTTGAGATGGCCGGGCAGACCGTGGCTCGTGACGATCAGCGTCTTGCAGTCCGGCAGGGCCTTGGAGAGCTCCTGGACGACCGAGACCCCGTCCTTGCCGGGCATCTGAAGGTCGAGGACGGCGACATCGGGCTTGCGGCGCAGAGCCATGGCGACGGCCTCGGGTCCGGTGGCGGCCTCGGCGATGACGTCGAGATCGTCCTCGAAGGCGAGGAGAGCGGCGAGTGCGCCGCGGATGAGGTGTTCGTCGTCGGCGAGGAGAACGCGGATCATCGGCTGACCTCATTCGGTAGGTGCACGCTCAGACGGTAGGTGTTCTTGGCCGTGGGGCCGTGCCCGAGGGATCCGCCGAGCGGGAGCAGGCGTTCGGCGAGTCCGGCCAGTCCGCTGCCGGTGCCGCCCGGCGGGTGCTGGCCGGCGCCGTCGTTGGTGATGGTCAGGCGCGTCGCACCGCCCGCGGTGCGGGAGAGGTGGATGGTGCAGTCGCCGGCATGGGAGTGGCGCAGCACATTGGTGACGCCCTCACGGACGGCCCAGCCGAGGGCGGTCTGGGCCTCCTGGGTCAGGGGCGGTTCCGACGCGTTGCCGTCCTGGCGGATGTGGCAGGTGATGCCCGCGGCCTCCAGCACGGAGCGGGCGCCCTGGAGTTCGGTGGCGAGATCGGTGGTGCGGTAGCCCTTGACGACGTCCCTGATCTCCTTGTGGAGGCCGCGGGTGAGGCTCTGCACCTCCGCCAGCTCGGCCCGGGCCTTGGGGTCCTGCGTGAGCCGTTCGGCCAGTTCGGACTTGAGGGCGATCACCGCCAGGTTGCGTCCGATGACGTCGTGCAGGTCGCGCGCGAAGCGCAGGCGCTCCTCGGCGACGACGAGCCTGGCCTGGGCCTCGCGGGCGGCGTTGAGCTGCCACAGCACGGCGAGAAACCACAGCGAGGAGCGCATCAGCACGCCGATGACGGTCCAGGCCGCGATCGTGAAGGCGAGTACGGCGGGGGCGGCCGCGCGGTCGAGGAACAGCGCGACCGCACCGGCCGCGGCGGACTCGGCGAGAGCCACGCCGGCGTACTTGACCGGGCCGAGCAGGGGGGAGAGGGCGAAGGCCGGCGGGATGGCCACCACGATGGAGGCGGTGACCAGGGTGCGTACGCCGTCGAGCCGGCCGGTGCTGTACGCGTAGGGCAGCAGGGCCAGTTCGAGGAGGGTCACCGCGACCATGGCGCAGGCGAGCACCGTCGGCCGGGTGACCCGGCCGACGCCGTAGGCGACGGCGGTCGTGGCGCCGACTCCCTGTACGGCGGTGAGGGCGGCGATCCACCAGCCGACGGCGGGGGGTGCGTGGGCGGCACCGAGACGGGTGAGCAGCGGCCAGAGAAGCGAGGCGAGCAGCAGCCACGGCATGAAGCACAGCATCCACCGGGTCTGTTCGGTCGCTCTCCTGACGTCCGTGCCGTACCGCGCCGTCTCCAGGTCGGTCATGCCCCGTCCCCCGCCCTCCTGCGGTGCCGCTCCCGCCCGCCCTGCCCGTTCTCGCGCGCCGGTTCACCCACGCGGCTCCCAGCGGAACCGGCGCTGCGCCCCCCATGCGGCGAGAGCCGTCCAGACGAGCAGTGTCACGACCCTGGCCGCCGAGTCAATCATCCCGGCGTCGTGACCGGTCCACCCGGACCGCACCAGTTCGATGACCGGGGTCAACGGGAAGAAGCGCAGGACGTCGCCGAGGGCTCCGGGGAGCACCTCCAGCGGAATGAGGGTGCCGGAGGTGAGCAGCAACAGCAGGAAGCCGATGGTGCTCACACCCTGGGCGCTCTCCGCAGTGCGGGCGACGGCGGTGCTGATCGCGGCCGCGGAAGCGGTGAGCAGCGTGCCGAGCAGGATGCCGAGGACGACCAGGTGCGGGGCGGCGGGTGCGCCGAGGCCGGCGATGAGCGAGACGGCGGTGGCGATCAGGGCGAACTGGACGGCGGCGGCGACGGCCATCGGGACGGCCGGGCTCGCGAGGATGACGAGGTCGCCGACCTCTCCGGTGCGCAGCCGCTTCAGGACGTGCTCCTCGCGGCGCAGGACGTAGACGCCGATGAGGGGCGCGTACAGGGCCATGATCAGGACGATCCCGGCGCTGGTGGAGATCATCACCTGGCCGATGGCGAGCCCGGCGTCGTCGAGGTCGAACTGTTTCATGATCGTCGTGGTCCCCATGACGATCAGCACGGGGACGACCATGACGTTGAACAGATTGCTCTTGCTGCGCAGGAAGAGGGTGAGTTCGACCCGGGAGAGCGCGGTGAGGTGGGTGGCGTGGGTGCTCATGCGGGTTCCTTCGTTTCCTTCCCGGCGATCCGCAGAAAGGCTTCCTCCAGGGAAGCCGAACGGGCGTCGAGTCCGTGCAGGACGACTCCCCTGCCGCGGGCCCAGGTGAGGACTTCGGTGGTGGTGTGCTGGAGGTCCCCGGTGGACAACTCGACGCGGCCGTCGGCGGTGACCCCGGCTTCGGCCCTCAGGTCGGCGGCGGGCGGCAGGTCGTCGGGGCCGAGGCCCGGCGGGAGGCGGAAGCCGAGGGTGGAGGGGTGGGCGGCGACGATGTCGTCGACGGTGCCCGTCGCGGCGATCCGTCCCGCGTGCATGACCGCCAGTTGGTCGGCGAGTTGTTCGGCCTCTTCGAGGTAGTGCGTGGTGAGCAGGATCGTGGTGCCCTCGGTGCGCAGCCGCCTGATGATCTGCCAGGTGTCGTGGCGGCCCTCGGGGTCCATGCCGGTGGTGGGCTCGTCCAGGAAGAGCAGCTCCGGTCGTCCGAGGGTGGCCAGCGCCAGATCCAGCCGCCGCTTCTCGCCGCCGGAGAGGTTCTTGACGGCGACGTCCTTGCGTCCGGCCAGACCGACCATGGAGACGGCCTCGCCGACCGGGCGGGGGGCCGTGGTGCAGGAGGCCCACATGCGGACGGTCTCCGACACGGTCAGATCCGTGGGAAATCCGCCGTGCTGGAGCATCACTCCGGTACGCGGGCGCACGCGCTTGCGATCCCGTACGGGGTCAAGTCCTCCGAAAAGGCGGATCGTTCCCTTCGTGGGCCGGGCAAGGCCCTCCAGAAGCTCCACGGTTGAGGTCTTTCCGGCGCCGTTGGTTCCGAGAAGAGCGAACAACTCCCCTTTGCGCACGGCGAGTTCGATGCCGCGGACCGCGTCGAAGCCGCGCGGACCCTCGGGTCCGTACCGGCGCCAGAGACCTGTGACCTCGATCACATTCGGCTGGATCGTGACTGTCATGCAGAACATGTTCACGGACCACGAACCACGGTGGCGGTGAGAGGCGTCATGGGTTCGCATGACAGACATCACGGCGCTCCATGACATCCGTCATTCTCCGGAAGGACATCGTCCGAATTTCACTGTGATCCAGGTCATATTCCGAACCTCCCGGATGGTGTTTCCATCCGTTCACGCCGCCTGGCGATCGCCTCGGAACGACTACCCGATGGCAGACCGGACAGCGCAACAGGGGGACGACATCCGATGCCTGACACGGCTTCATGTGCCATGGGGGCCGACGGCATGTCACGGACGGCAAACGGGGCGGAATTCATCATCTGCGATGCGGGGGACACCGGCGGCTCATGCCGTCACTCCCCTGTCGTACGGGCCTGATCTCCGACTCGGCTCCCTGACCACTCCCGGCGGCGTACAGCCGCTCCGCACCCCTTCGCGGAGCGGCTGATCACCACTGGAAATCCTTTACAGAAAAGGAATGTCATGACCGAGATCGTTTCCTTCGTCAACGGCCTGGACCTCGGCACCATCGAGGCGGCCGGCGCCCACACCGACCAGACCCCGGTCCTCGCCACCCCGGCCGCCGCGCTCGCCGCCATCGGCGGCGCCAAGGCCGTCGGCGCCTTCGTCGGCGGCGCGACCCTGGTCGGCGGCGCCTACGCCCTCGGCCGCGCGGTCGGCTGACCCGACCCGCAGCCCCCCTCACCACCTACCGCTCCGGCGCCACCGCGCCGGACGGCGATCCGAAAGGACGCGAGATGAACGACGTCACCAACGCCGTGAACGAGATGGAGCTGCCCGTGGAGGGCGTCATCTTCCCCGACGCCACCCCGGTTCTGGCCACACCCGGCGCCTTCCTGGGCGGCGTGGCGATCTCCTCCGCCGTGGTCGGCGCGTTCGAGCTCGGCCGCAACGGCTGACACGCGAACGGCTGACAGCTGCCGGCCCCTGACCGGGGCAGGCAGGTGCTCTCCGGCTGCCGGGCCAGAGGTGCGTTCTGGCCCGGCAGACCCCTGCCAACCTAGACCTCCCCTGCGGGGCGCCGCGAAAGGGACTTCGTGAAATTCGCCAAAAAGATCACCGCCGCGGTGTTCGGTCCGGTTCCCCTGAGCCGGGACCGTGCCCTCGGCCTGTCCGAGCGGCTCGCCGCCGTCACCACGCTGACGTCGTCTCTCGAATACCTTTCGCAGCGCAAGGAGATACGCAAGGGAGGACTCAACGACTGGGACATCGTCAAGGACGTCCAGGCCGAATCCACCCCGCTCGTCCGCCGGTTACTGAACACGGTCAGCGGACCGAGGACGACCACGGCCCTGCACGTCGCGCGCGCAGTGGTCTCCGCCGGCATGCTGCTGCCCGGCAACTCCCGCCGGCGCGGCGCCGGAAGCCTCTTCCTCGGCGCGACGTCCGCCCTGCTCTACCCGCGCCACCGCTACGGCACCGACGGCTCCGACCAGGTGACGATCCTGGTCCAGACGGCCACCGGCGCCGCCCGAATGGTGCCGTCCCCCGAGGCGAAGGACGCGCTGCTCTGGTACGTCGCGCTCCAGGCCAACCTCTCGTATCTGATCTCCGGCTGGGTCAAACTCCTCGGCGAGCCCTGGCGCGACGCCTCCGCGCTCGGCGGCGTGATGCGCACCCGCACCTACGGCCACCAGGGCATGTTCCGCTGGACCCAGGACCATCCCAGAACCGCCAGGTACCTCACCCACGGCGTGCTCGCGCTGGAGTGCCTCTTCCCTCTCGCCTACGCCGGCGGCGGCCGTCTGGCCCGGCCCGTCATCGCCAGTGCCGCCGCGTTCCACCTGGCCAACGGCTACTTCATGGGCCTCGGCCGGTTCGTGACCGCGTTCACCGCCATGCACCCGATGGTCGCCTACACCTCGGCGCCCCGAAGCCACCCCGCCGTCGCCGGACGCGACGACCGTGCCCTGCCCGCCGCGCTGACGCTGCTCGCCGGAGCCGCGGTGATCGCCGCCGGGACGGCCGTCCAGCGACGCCTGCGCACCACCGAGGGCTGGCACACCTCCCGCGTGCTGACCAGCCGCCACGACAACGAGCTCCAGTACGAGGTGCTCTCCCACGGGGACGGCGAGCGGCCCGTCATGGTGTTCGCCGCCGGGATGGTCTCCACCAGCGAGCATTTCTCGTGGATCACCGAGCGCCTCGCCAAGGAGACCGAGTACGGCGTCATCACCTACGCCCGGGCCGGCTACGCCGGAAGCCGCCGCGGGTCCACCGCCCGGTTCGGGTTGCGGGAGTCCGCCGACGACCTCGTGGACCTCGTGGGCGGCGCCGTCGCCCCGCACCGCAAGGTGGTGCTCGTCGGCCACTCGCTCGGCGGTGAGATCGCCCGCCGCGCCGCCCGGCAGCTGGGCGACCGTCTGCACGGCATCGTCTACCTCGACTCCTCCCACCCCGACGAGCTCAACCGCTCCAAGCAGCAGAGCGACACCGCGGAGAGGCTGCGCGGCTCCCTCACCCAGATGACGTGGTTCCTGCGTCTGGGCACCGGCGTTCTCATGGCCCGCCCGGACTGGATCGAGGCGCTGCCCGTCGCCTACCGCAAGAAGGCCTTCGCCCAGTACGCCGATGCGCGGATGTGGGAGGCCGGACGCCGTGAATGGGACGCGGTGGAAGCCGACTTCCGGTCCTTCTCGGGCGAACTGGAGACGATCGAGGGGGCGCACGGCCTGGTCGTCTCCGCCCAGCAGACCGTCGACCGCGACCCCGACCAGCTGCTGATGCACAAGGAGCTCGCCGAGGCGCACCGGGGAGGCCGCACCGACATGCTGGTCGTCGAGGGCGCCGGGCACGACACCGTGCTCACCCAGAGCCGCTTCGCCCACCGGGTGGCCGACCGCATCACCGCGTTCTTCGACGACCTCGGCCCGGGCGGCCCGCCGGCCGCGGCAGCCGGCCCGTCCACCGACCAGGAGGCCTCCCGGTGACCACCCCCCGCGCCGTCGCGTCGAGCCTGTTCACCGGCAGGGGCGCCGGCTGGCGTCTGGCCGGGGCCGCGATGCTGGTCGGCACCCTCGCCGCCCAGCACCCGAACCCGATGTTCAACCGGCTGCAGCTCAAGGACACCTTCTCGGTGCTGCCGAACTGGCGGTTCTTCGCACCCACCCCGGCCATGCACGACTACCACTTCCTCTACCGCACGCTGGACGCCGACGGCACCACATCCCCGTGGCGGGGCGTCGATGTCATCGAGGGCCGCAAGCCCTGGCAGATCGCCTGGTTCCCGACCCGCCGGCCCGAGAAGGCCGTCTTCGACATCTGCAGCGAGATCCTCCACGTCATCGACAAGGGCTTCGCCGTGGTGACCCGCACCTCCGCGTACCGGACGCTCACCGAGTACCTGCGCGCGACCGTCGACGCCCAGGGTGACGCGGCCCGTACGGTCAGGGGCTTCCAGTTCGCGCTGGCCCGTGCCACCGGTTACGACAGGAGCGGCGATCCCGAGATGGTGTTCGTCTCCCCCTACACCCCGTACGCCCCGCACACGAGCGCGGTCCCCCCGACGCCCGCCGAGACCGAAGCAAGGAGCTGACCGTGGCCGCCTACATCGTCGTCGCCATCGGAGCCGTGATCGCCGGAGCCATCGCCTTCGGTGTGCTCAAGAGGTAACCGTCCATGTCACACACGCCCCCGGAGGCCGGGGGCGGCGGAAGGGAGAGCGGGATGAACAAGACCGCACTGGCCGGGTGCCTCGTCGTGGCGTTCGGCGTGATCGGTTTCCTGGCCGGTACCGGAGTCATCAATGTCGCTGTCGCCAGTGGCGCCGGACTCGCGCTGCTCCTCGCGGCCGGCGTCGAACTGAACAGGAAGAGGAAGGGCCAGTGAACGCAGTCAACGACATCGGCTACGGACGGCAGTTCGCCGGCTGGTACGACCGGCTCTTCCCCAAGGACGCGTCCGCCGCCGACACCGCGCGGCGCATAGCCTCGCTCCACCCCGATCCCGCCTCGGGCACCGTCGAGTTCGGCGTCGGAACCGGCCGGATCGCGCTGCCGCTCGCCCGGCGCGTCGGGCGGATCACGGGCATCGACTCCTCACCCGAGATGCTCGACGGCCTGCGTACCGCCCTCGGCGGCGACACCGCCGTCGAGCCCGTGCACGCGGACATCCGCACCTACACGGCCGACCGCACCGCCGGACTCGTCTACTGCGTCTGCGGCACCCTGTCCATGCTGCTCACCGCCGACGAACAGCGCCAGGCGATCCGGCGCGCCGCCGACCTGCTCGGCCCCGGCGGACGCCTCGTCGTGGAGACCCACAACAAGCCCGCCATCCTCGCCCTCCACGAAGGGCGCAGCCACGCCACGTACTTCACCCCGTACCCGGAGCCCGGCACCGGACTGCAGACCCACTCCACCCTGCTGCCGGAACGCGACCTGTGGCACTGCTCCCACATCTGGTACGAGTCCGACGGCACCACCCGCGTCGGCACCGAGCTGTCCCGGCTCACCCACCCGGACGAGGTCGACGCCTACGCCCGTGACGCCGGTCTGGAGCCGGAGAGCCGCACCGCGAGTTGGTCCGGCGACGGCGACCCGTACACCGAGCAGTCCCCCATGTTCGTCTCCACCTACGTCAGGTCCGCGCACGCCGAGGCCGCGGCGTGAACGTCTGGAAGATCGCCCGCAGGCACCGCGCACTGCTGCTGACCGGCATCGTCCTCGGCGTCGCCGGCGCGGCGGCGACCCTGGCCCAGCCCGTGGTCATCGGCGAGATGATCGAGGCCGTCGCGGCGGACCGGTCGCTGACGGGCCCGATCCTGCTGGCCGCCGGTCTGTTCGCCGCCGACGCCGCTCTCGCCGCGGCGCATGCGTACGCCATCGGCCGGGCCGGGGAGAACGTCGTCCACGACATCCGGCACACGCTGGCCGCCCGGCTGCTGCGCTCCCGGCTCGCGTCCTACAACCGGTGGGACCAGGGCGATGTGTTCACCCGGATGGTCACCGACACCTCACTGGCCCGCATCTGCATGACCCAGGCCCTCGCCCAGATCGTCACCAGCGCCTTCATGGTCGTCGGCGGGATCGCCCTGATGGCCTGGCTCGACCCGCTGCTGCTCGCCACCACCCTCGGCTGCCTCTCGGTCGCCAGTGCGGTCTCGCTGCTGCTGGCACGTCAGGTCCGGCGGGTGTCGGTGGGCAACCGCGAGGACACCAGCACCTTCGGCTCCGCCCTGATGCGCGTCATGGGTGCCCTGCCGACCGTCAAGGCGTCCCGGGCCGAGGCCCGCGAGACGGCCCACCTCACCGGCCTCGCCCAGCGGGCCCGGCGCTCCGGCATCCGCGTCTCCGCACTGTCGGCGATGCTGACCCCGGCCATGAACGTCGGCACACAGGTCGCGCTGACCGTCGTCATCGCCTGGGGCATGGCCCGCGTGGCCACCGGCGACATGGCACCCGCCGATCTGACGTCGTTCCTGATGTACCTCTTCTACCTGGTGTCGCCGCTGGTGATGCTGTTCATGTCGATCGCCCAGTTCCAGCAGGGCAGGGCTTCCGTCGACCGCATCGCCGAACTCGGCACCATCGAACAGGAGGACGGCGGCGACGGCCCCGAGGCGGCCGTCGAGGGGCACGGCCTCTCCTTCGAGAACGTCTCCTTCTCCTACCCCGGAAGCGACACCGTCGTCCTCGACGGCGTGTCCTTCACGGTCCCCGAGCGCGGACTCACCGCCGTCGTCGGCCCGTCCGGCGCGGGCAAGAGCACCGTGTTCCAGCTCGTCGAGCGCCTCTACGAACCGGTGTCCGGCACAGTGCGCATCGGCCGCACCGACACCGCCCGGATGCCACTGGCCCAGCTGCGCTCCCTCGTCGGCTACGTCGACCAGGAACACACCCTGCTGCGCGGCACCATCCGCGAGAACCTCCTCTACGCCGCCCCGGACGCCGCGGAGGCGGACATCGACGAGGCGCTGCGCATGGCCCATCTCACCGAGGTGATCGCCGCCCTGCCCGACGGCCTCGACACCGAACTCGGTGAACGCGGCTCCGGCCTGTCCGGCGGCCAGCGCCAGCGACTGGCCATCGCCCGCTCCCTCCTGCAGCACCCCAGGATCGTGCTCCTCGACGAGGCCACCGCCCACCTCGACGGGGACTCGGAGGCGGCCCTGCACGACAGCATCGCCACCATCTCCCGCCGGTGCGCGGTCGTCGTCATCGCCCACCGCTTCTCCACCATCACGCAGGCCGAGAAGATCATCCTGCTGGACGCGGGCGCGGTGCGGGCCACCGGAACCCACGCCGACCTCACCGAGAGCAGCAGCCTCTACCGCAGACTCGCCGAACACCAGATGGCCACCGCATGACCGCGGACGCCGCCGTCGTCGGCACCGGCCCCAACGGACTCGCCGCGGGAGTCACCCTCGCCCGCGCCGGTCTGACGGTGGAGCTGTACGAGAAGGCCGACACCATCGGCGGCGGCCTGCGCACCACGCCGCTGTTCGACCGCGACGTGTCGCACGACATCTGCTCGGCCGTCCACCCGATGGCCGCCGCCTCCGCCTTCTTCCGCCACTTCGACCTGCCCGCACGCGGGGTGCGGCTCGTCCAGCCCGACATCCCCTACGCCCACCCCCTGCCCGGCGGCCGGGCCGCGGCGGCATGGCGCAGCATCGCCCGCACCGCCGACCACCTGGGCGCGGACGGGCCACGCTGGGCCCGCCTCATGGGGCCCCTCGCCACCCGCTCCAGCGCCCTCGTCGACCTGATGCTCTCCAGCCACCGCGCCGTGCCCCGCGATCCGGTCGCACCCCTGCTGCTCGCGCCCCGTGTCCTCGCCCATGCCACCTCCCGCACGCCGTTCACCACCGAACCGGCGCGGGCACTGCTGACCGGTGTGGCCGCGCATGCCGTCGGCACACTGCCCTCGGTGGCGTCCGCGGCGGTCGCGATGCTCCTGGCCCACACCGCCCACAGCAGCGGCTGGCCCCTGCCGGAAGGCGGCAGTGTCCGCATCGCCGACGCCATGGCGGCCGACATCACCGCCCACGGCGGCATCTTCCACACCGGACACCACGTCCGGGACCTGGCCGAACTGGGCGATGTCCCGCTCGTCCTGCTGGACGTCGGCCCGAGAGAACTCCTCGCCCTTGCCGGGCAGCGCCTGCCCGCCCGCTACCGGCGCGCCCTGCACCGGTACCGGTACGGCCCGGGGGCGGCCAAGGCCGACTTCCTCGTCAACGCCCCCATCCCCTGGACCGACCCGCTCGTGGGGCAGGCGGGCACGGTGCACCTCGGCGGCACCCGGGCCGACATCGTCCGGCAGGAGAACGCGGCCGTGGCGGGGGAACGCGTCGAGGACCCGTTCGTACTGGTCGTCGATCCGGCCGTCACCGACCCGTCGAGGGCTGCCGGCGGCAGACGGCCCGTGTGGGCCTACGCCCATGTCCCCCACGGCGACACCCGCGACCCCGTCGACCTGATCCGCCGGCGCATCGAGGAGTACGCCCCCGGATTCACCGACACGGTCATTGCATCCCGCGGCCTCTCGGCCGCTCGGTTCGAGACGTACAACCCCAACTACGTGGGCGGGGACATCGCGGCCGGCGCCATGACCCTGCGCCAGGCGCTCGCGCGCCCGACAGCGCGGTGGGACCCGTACACGACGCCGCTTCCCGGCGTGTACCTGTGCTCGGCGTCCACTCCGCCCGGGCCGTCCGTGCACGGCATGTGCGGGTATCTCGCCGCCCTGTCCGCGCTGCGCCGTCACCACGGCATACGGATCGCACCCGACCTGTCGCCGGACGGGAGGACTCCTCCGATGCCTGCGCGCGGTGACGTACGGCCCTCCGCTCCGCGGAACGGAAGGTGACAGTCTCCCGCCGCGCGGGCCCGCTACGCGGCGTCGCGCCGCGCCTCGGCCGGCTCCTGCGCCCGCGGCGCCTCGCGCGGCGGGGTCGACACCGCACTGGCCGCCGCGCAGGACGCCAGCAGGTCACGCATCGACAGCGCCGGTGCGTGCGGCACGGGTGCCGCGGTCGACTGCTGCCGGTTGTGCGGTTCGCGCTCCGATGCCGACATGGACGCCTCCTGGTGGGCTCCGGGGGCAGCGTGGTTAGGTAGACCTAACCAGGTCTCGACACCATGTCATCACGCGTGGGACGCCGCGCGCAACATTTTCCCGACGTCTTGTCGGAACGTACGGCGTTTCGCCGCCGGGGCCGCGCCCGCGACCCTCCGGTTCAGGCCGGGTCCAGCCCCGCCCAGCGCTCCCCGTACCCGCGCACCACCACCTCGCGGCGGTCGTCCTCCGTGTCGCCCACGACCCGGTGGATCACCACGTGGAGCCGGTCCTCGGACAGGTCCTCGACCTTGCCCTCGCCCCACTCCACGACCACCACCGACTCCGGCAGAGAGACGTCGAGGTCGAGGTCCTCCATCTCGTCGAGACCCCCGCCCAGGCGGTACGCGTCGACGTGGACGAGCGCCGGGCCGCCCGTCAGGGAGGGGTGGACGCGGGCGATCACGAACGTCGGCGACGTGACGGCGCCGCGCACCCCGAGCCCCTCGCCCAGGCCGCGCGTCAGTGTCGTCTTGCCCGCGCCCAGCTCGCCCGTGAGCATCACCAGGTCGCCGGGGCGCAGCAGTTTCGCGAGCCTGCGGCCCAGCTCCTGCATCTGCTCGGGGGACTCGATCGAGAGGCGGGCGGAGCCGGCGACGGCCGACTCAGCCGCCGGGCTGTGCGGTGCTTCCAGCGGTGCTTCCATACGTGCCAACGTTAGCCGCTGCCGGGACCGCGCCGGCGCGGGCGAGCAGGTCCGCCAGCCGGTCGGTGACCGCCTCGGGAT
This sequence comes from Streptomyces sp. NPDC015127, assembly GCF_043080095.1. NCBI lineage: Bacteria > Bacillati > Actinomycetota > Actinomycetes > Kitasatosporales > Streptomycetaceae > Streptomyces > Streptomyces sp. NPDC015127. Next base: position 98,957 of record NZ_JBIBVE010000003.1, on the reverse strand, counting down.
GCTCCAGCATCACGAGGTGCCCCGCGTCCGGCACGATCACCAGCTCGGCCTCCGGCATCAGATCGGCGATCGCCTCACTGTGCGTACCGGGCGTGACCAGGTCCTTGTCACCCGCGAGGACGAGGACCGGCATCCCCTCGAACACGACGAGTGCCTCGGCCTTGTCGTGCTCGGCGAAGGCCGGGTAGAACTCGGCGACCACATCGATCGGCGTCGACTCGATCATCCGTTCCGCGAACCGCGCGACCGCCGGGTCCACGTCCCTCGACGAGAACGAGTACCGCTTGATCAGCCCCGCGAACAGGTCCGCCGTCGCCCGCCTGCCCCGCTCGACCAGCTCCGCCTGCGAGCCGAGGGCCCGCAGCACCCCGGGCAGCACCCGGCGCACCGCGTTGACGCCCGCCACCGGGAGGCCGTAGCTGACCTCGCCGAGCTTGCCGGACGACGTGCCGATCAGGGCGATCGCGGCCACCCGCTCCCGTACGAACTCGGGGTAATGGGCACCCAGCGCCATCATCGTCATGCCGCCCATCGAATGGCCGACGAGCACCAGCGGGCCCTCCGGAGCCGCCGCGTCGACGACCGCCTTCAGGTCACGGCCGAGCTGGTCGATGGAGACCGGCACGCCGTCCGGGCCCGCCTGCGCGGCGCCGCGCGCCGAACGGCCGTGGCTGCGCTGGTCCCAGTACACCGCGCGCACCAGACCGCGCAGCGCCGCCCGCTGGAAGTGCCAGGAGTCCTGGCTGAGGCAGTAGCCGTGGCTGAAGACGACGGTCACGGGGGCGGGCGCCTTGCGGCCGAACATCCGGCGGCGGCGCGGTGCGGCCACCTCCGGGTCGACCTCCTCCACCTCGTAGTGGAGCTCGGTGCCGTCGTCCGCGACCGCCGTGCCCACCACACCGCGCAGCGACCCGTAGGGGCCGGCTGCGTCGAGAGCGAGCCGCGCCTTCCTGCGCATGCCGCGCCCGACGGTGAGCCGCTCGAGCGCTACGCCCGCGGCGGCACCGGCCGCGACCACACCTATCGCGGCGCCGGCGATGCCCGCCCTGCGCCAGTTGCCCGTGGCCACCGCTGCGGCGGCCTCGGCCACGTCCCCCGTGCTGGTCTCGCTCACCGTGCCTCTCCTACTCGTCGGTGGTGGTCCGCTCGTCGTGGTCCCCGGGAATCTCGTTCACATACACGCGCGGCACCCTGGCGCCGATGCGGGTGACGATCTCGTACGCGATCGTGTCCGCGGCCTGCGCCCAGTCCTCGGCGGTCGGCTCGCCCCGGTCGCCCGGGCCGAACAGCAGGGCCTCGGCCCCCTCCTCGACCGTCTGCCCGCCGAGATCGACGACGAACTGGTCCATCGCCACCCGTCCGGCGATCCGCCGCCACTTCCCGCCCACCAGCACCGGACCGCGGCCCGACGCATGACGCGGTATGCCGTCCGCGTAACCGAGGGGGACGAGGCCGAGCGTCGTCTCCGCGCCGGTGACGTAGTGGTGTCCGTAGCTGACGCCGTGGCCGGCGGGCACGTGCTTGACGAGCGCCACCGACGCGGCGAGCGTCATCACCGGGCGCAGGCCGAAGTCGGCGGGCGTGCCCAGCTCGGGGCTGGGCGACACCCCGTACACCGCGATCCCGGTCCGTACGAGATCGAAGTGGGCTTCCGGAAGGGTCAGCGTCGCCGGGGAGTTGGCGATGTGCCGCACCTCGGGCTCGATGCCCGCCTTCTCGGCGTGGTCGAGCATGTCCCGGAAGACGTGCAACTGGGCGGCGATCGAGGGGTGTCCGGGCTCGTCGGCGCAGGCGAAGTGCGACCACAGGCCCGTGACCTCGACCAGGCCCTCGTCCTCGGCGGCCCGCGCGGCCGCGACGAGGGCGGGCCAGTCGGCGGGCTGGCAGCCGTTGCGGCCCAGTCCGGTGTCGGCCTTGAGCTGGATCCGCGCCGGGGCGCCTGCCTCCCTGGCCGCCGCCGTGACCTCCTTCAGCGCCCACAGGCCGCTCACGGACATGTCGAGGTCCGCCTCGATGCCCTCGCGCCACGGGTCGCCCGGCGTCCACAGCCAGCACATGATCCTGCCGCCGACCCCGGCCGCGCGCAGGGCGAGCGCCTCGTGCGGGGTGGCCGTGCCCAGCCAGGTCGCCCCGGCGGCGAGCGCGGCACGGGCGCAGGGCACCATGCCGTGCCCGTACGCGTCCGACTTGACCACGGCCATCAGCGCGGCGCGCGGCGCGCGGGCACGCAGCGCGCGGACGTTGGCGCGCAGGGCCGCGAGGTCGATCTCGGCACGGGCTCTCGGCGGTGCGGGGGGCGGCGGTGTCTGGCTCATCGCGCCCAGTGTCTCAGAGCCGTACGACTCGATCCGTACCTGCGGCGGTCGACTGTGTCACTCGCCGGGCCGCCCTCCCGCCGCCGATCGGCTCACATCGTGCCAGGCGGCCGGGAGAGTCGCCGCCACCTCGTCCGCGATGATCGGCACGCCCCGCGCGGCGCGGATCCGGGCCGCGAGGCCGTGCAGATAGGCGGCGGCGGAGCCCGCGTCGCGCGCGTCGAGCCCGGCGGCCAGCAGCGAACCGGCGAGCCCGGAGAGCACGTCACCGCTGCCCGCGGTGGCCAGCCACGGCGTTCCCATCGGGTTGACGCGCACCGGGGAGCGGCCGCCGTCCGCGGCGGCGACCAGCGTGGTCGAGCCCTTGAGCAGCACGGTCGCCCCGAACCGCGCGGCCAGCTCCCGCACGGACGCGAGCCGCGCCGCCTCCACCTCATCGCGCGACACGCCGAGCAGGGCGGCGGCCTCGCCCGCGTGCGGCGTCATGAGGGTGGGGGCGGCCCGCTCGCGTACGGCGGCCGCGTCCAGCAGCCGCAGCGCGTCGGCGTCGACCAGTACGGGAACGTCCGAGGCGAGCACGTCCCGCACGGCGTCCCCGTTCTCCCCGATGCCCGGCCCGACGACCCAGGACTGGACCCGGCCGGCCTTCCCCGGCGGTCCCGCGTGCACCAGGCTCTCCGGGAAGCGCCCGATCACCGCGTCCGCCGCCGGCCCCACGTACCGCACGGCACCGGCGCCGCCGCGCAGCGCGCCCGCCACGGCGAGCACGGCCGCGCCCGGGTAGCGCGCGGACCCGGCGACGATGCCGACGACACCGCGGCGGTACTTGTCGCTCTCCGCGGCCGGCAGGGGCAACAGCCGTGCCACGTCCGCGTGTTGCAGCGCCTCCAGGTCCGGCACGGACGGCAGGTACTCCTCGATGCCGATGCCGACCAGCCGGACCGTGCCCGTGTACTCCTTGGCCGGGTCGACGAGCAGGCCGGGCTTGTACGTCCCGAACGTCACCGTCGTGTCCGCGCGCAGCGCCTCCCCCCGCACCTCGCCCGTGTCGGCCTCGATGCCGCTCGGCAGGTCGACGGCGACGACGACGGCGTTCGATCCGCGGGCGGCGCGCGCCACCGGCACGGCGTCCGGGCGCAGTCCGCCGTGTCCGCCGATCCCGGTGATGCCGTCCAGCACCAGGTCGGCGGAGGCGAGCGCCTCGAACGGGTCGTCCGCGACCCGGCCCCCGGCGGCGAGCAGGGCGGCGAGGCCCGCGGGGTGGGCCCGGTCGGGGGCGAGCAGCACCGCGGCGACCCCGGCGCCGCGCCGGGCGAGGCGCGCCCCGGCGAAGAGGGCGTCGCCGCCGTTGTCCCCGCTCCCGGCGAGCACCACGACGCGCGCGCCGTACACCCGGCCCAGCAGCCCGGCACAGGCGGCGGCGAGCCCGGCGGCGGCCCGCTGCATGAGCGCGCCGTCGGGCAGCCGGGCCATGAGCTGCACCTCGGCGTGCCGGACGGTCTCGACGCTGTAGGCAGTACGCATGCCCCCGAGTCTCCCCCACGCCCCCACCTCCCGCGCGAGGACGCCGCGCCACAAGTGTCGTGACGGACGCGCGAGTTAGCGCGCGGGCCGGGGGGACGTCGAGGAGCGGCCCTGGGGCCGGTAACTGTGCCCGGCGCGCCGGGTGATGGGGCCGCGCGCAGCGCCTCCGGAAGCCGCGTTACGCGCCTCCCGGAGGCCAGGGCCCCCGCCGCCTTCGCCCCGTCACGGCCCGCGGCGCGGGAACGCACGGCCCGCGGCGCGGGCGCCCACGGTCCGCACCGCCCCTGCCAGGGCGCCGCCCCCGCGCGGGAAGCGCCCCTCCGCGGCCGTCGCCGAGCCCGTGGCGGAGGGGCGCGCCGACGCGGACGGCGACCGCCGCGGCGGAAGTGCCCCCGGCGCGCCCTACCCCTCCGCGATCACCACCGCAGATGCCACCCCCGCGTCGTGGCTGAGCGACACGTGCCAGGACCGCACACCCAGCTCCGCCGCGCGCGCCGCGACCGTGCCGCGGACGCGCAGGCGGGGGCGGCCCGAGTCCTCCACGTAGACCTCGGCGTCCGTCCACAGCAGACCGGCCGGGGCCCCCAGCGCCTTGGCCAGCGCCTCCTTCGCGGCGAACCTCGCCGCGAGGGAGGCGTATCCCCTCCGCTCCCCGCTCGGCAGCAGCAACTCGTGTGCCACGAACAGCCGTTCCGCCATGCTCGGCGTGCGCTTCAGCGACGCGGCGAACCGGTCGATCTCGGCCACGTCGATCCCCACCCCGATGATCATGCGGCGACGCCCCCCGCTCCGTACCCGTCCCTCACTCCACCGTCACCGACTTGGCCAGATTGCGCGGCTGGTCGACCTCGTTGCCCCGGGCCGTCGCCAGTTCGCACGCGAAGACCTGGAGCGGCACCGTCGCGACCATCGGCTGGAGCAGGGTCGGCGTCGCCGGGATCCACACCAGGTGGTCCGCGTACGGCACGACCGACTCGTCGCCCTCCTCCGCGATCACGATGGTCCGCGCCCCCCGGGCCCGGATCTCCTGGATGTTGGAGACGATCTTGTCGTGCAGCAGCGAACGCCCGCGCGGCGACGGCACCACGACCACCACCGGCAGGTCCTCCTCGATCAGCGCGATCGGCCCGTGCTTGAGCTCGCCCGCCGCGAAGCCCTCCGCGTGCATGTACGCCAGCTCCTTGAGCTTGAGCGCACCTTCCAGAGCGACCGGATAGCCCACGTGCCTGCCCAGGAACAGCACCGTGTTCTTGTCCGCCAGGGAGCGCGCCAGCTCCCGCACCGGCTCCATCGTCTCCAGCACGCGCTCGACCTCGCCGGAGATCTGTGCCAGGTCGCGGATCACGGCCCGGATCTCGTCGCCCCACTTGGTGCCGCGCACCTGCCCCAGGTAGAGGGCGACCAGGTAGCAGGCGACCAACTGGGTCAGGAACGCCTTCGTGGAGGCGACCGCCACCTCGGGACCGGCGTGCGTGTACAGCACGGCGTCCGACTCGCGCGGGATGGTCGACCCGTTGGTGTTGCAGATGGCGAGCACCCTGGCGCCCTGCTCGCGCGCATGCCGCAGCGCCATCAGAGTGTCCATCGTCTCGCCCGACTGCGAGATCGCGACGACCAGCGTCCGCTGGTCCAGGATCGGGTCGCGGTAACGGAACTCGCTGGCCAGCTCCACCTCGCAGGGGATACGAGTCCAGTGCTCGATGGCGTACTTCGCGATCATGCCCGCGTGGAACGCGGTCCCGCACGCCACGATGACGACCTTGGTCGCCTCGCGCAGCGCGGACACCGGGATGCGTACCTCGTCGAGGCTCAGCGACCCCGAGGCGTCGATGCGGCCCAGCAGGGTGTCGGCGACGGCCTTGGGCTGCTCGGCGATCTCCTTGAGCATGAAGTAGTCGTAACCCCCCTTCTCGGCCGCGGAGGCGTCCCAGTCCACGTGGTAGGACCGCACGTCCGCGGGCGCCCCGTCGAAGCCGGTGACCGTCACGCCGTCGCGGCGGAGCTCCACCACCTGGTCCTGGCCCAGCTCGATGGCGGAGCGCGTGTGCGCGATGAACGCGGCCACGTCCGAGGCGAGGAAGGACTCGCCCTCCCCGACGCCCACGACCAGCGGGGAGTTCCGCCGCGCGCCGACCACCACGTCGGGTTCGTCCGCGTGCACGGCGACCAGGGTGAAGGCCCCCTCCAGCTGACGGCACACCAGCCGCATGGCCTCCGCGAGGTCCCCGCACGAGGAGAACGACTCCGCGAGCAGATGCGCCACGACCTCGGTGTCGGTCTCCGACGCCAGATCGTGCCCGCGCTCGGCCAACTCGGTCCGCAGCGCGGCGAAGTTCTCGATGATTCCGTTGTGCACGACGGCGACGCGTCCCGCATTGTCCAGGTGGGGATGCGCGTTGGCATCCGTCGGGCCGCCGTGCGTGGCCCAGCGCGTGTGCCCGATCCCGGTGGAACCGCTCGGCAACGGCCGTTCCACCAGCTCCTTGTCCAGGTTGACGAGCTTGCCCGCCTTCTTCGCCGCGGCGAGCCCGCCGTCCGCGAGGACGGCGACCCCGGCCGAGTCGTAGCCGCGGTACTCCAGTCGCTTCAGCCCGGCGATGACCACATCAAGCGCCGACTGCCCGCCGACGTAACCCACGATTCCGCACATGAGCGCAGCCTACGGCGCGGGAAGCGGCTCGGCAGCGGGTCCGCCCGCGGGAGGGAACCGCCGCCGCTCAGCTCAGACCTTCGCCCGGTAGGCCCGCATCGCCAGCGGGCAGAACACGGCGGCTATGCCCACGGCCCACAGCAGCGACCACAGCACCGGCTCGGCCACCGGGCCGCCCAGCAGCAGCCCGCGGAACGCGTCCGACAGATGGGTGACCGGGTTGACGTCGCTCCACGCCTGGAGCCAGCCCGGCATCGTGTCGACCATGACGAACGCGCTGCTGGTGAAGGTGATCGGGAAGATCAGCGTGAAGGCGAACGCCTGCACCTTCTCCACGTCGCCCGCCAGCATGCCGATCAGCACGGCGCTCCACGACACGGCGGCCGCGAAGACGACCAGCAGCAGCGCGCCGGCCAGGAATCCGCCGACGCCGCCGGTGACCCGGAACCCCAGCAGCAGGCCGAGTCCGATCATCAGCAGCATCGCCCACACATGCTTGGCGAGGTCGGCCGTGATCCGCCCGATCAGCGGCGCGGAGCGGGCTATGGGAAGGCTGCGCAGCCGGTCGAACACCCCTTTGGTCAGGTCGGTGTTGAGCGCCATGGCCGTGTACATCGTCATGAACAGGGTGTTCTGCACGATGATGCCGGGCAGCGCGTATTTCAGATACGCCTCCGGGGAGCCCGTCATCTGCCCGCCCAGGACGTAGGTGAACAGGAACACGAACATGATGGGCGTGACGCTGTAGTCCACCAGCTCCAGCGGGTTGTGCTTGACCGCCACCAGACTGCGCCACGCCATCGTGAGCGTCTGCTGCATCCAGGCCAGCGGTTTCACCCGGCCCGAACCCGTCAGCTGGGCGGTGATCGTCGTGGCGGTCATGCCGAACTCACCGCCCTCTCCCTGGCGCTGTCGTCACCGCCGCGGCCCTCCCCCGCGCTGCCGTCCCCGTCCGGTCCCGGCTCCGGTCCCGACCCGTTCCCGGACACCGGCTCTGCCTTGTGGCCGGTGAGCGCCAGGAAGACCTCGTCCAGCGAGGACCGCCGCAGGGTCAGCTCCCCCACCGCGATCCCCTCGCGGTCCAGTCGGCGCACGACCGTGGGCATCAGCTCCGGGTCCTTCACCGGGGCCGTGATCGACCCGCCCTCGATCCGGGCCCCGTCCCCGGCCGCGTCGACCACCAGCCGGTGCGTCGCCGGCAGGTCCTCGGCCCGGACCGGACGCAGCTCCAGCACCTGGCCGCCCACCTCGGACTTCAGCTGGTCCGGCGTGCCCTCGGCGATCACCCGGCCCTTGTCGATCACCACGATGTCGTCGGCGAGCACATCCGCCTCGTTCAGATACTGCGTGGTCAGCAGGGCGGTCGCCCCGTCGGCCACCAGGGCGCGCAGCATGTCCCACAGCTCGCCGCGGCTGTGCGGGTCCAGGCCGGTCGTCGGCTCGTCGAGGAAGAGGATGCTGGGCCGGCCGACCAGGCTCGCCGCGAGGTCCAGGCGCCGCCGCATGCCGCCGGAGAACGTCTTCGCGGCCCGGCCCGCCGCATCAGTGAGCTGGAACCGGTCCAGCAGCTCGGCCGCGCGGGCCTTCGCCTCACGTCTCGGCAGGCCCAGCAGACGCCCTATGAGCAGCAGATTCTCCGTGCCGGTCAGATTCTCGTCCACGGCCGCGTACTGCCCGGTCAGGCCGATCAGGGAGCGCACGCGGCCCGCCTCCCGGACGACGTCGTGGCCGGCCACCGAGGCCCGGCCGCCGTCGGGAGACAGCAGCGTGGCGAAGATCCGTACCGCTGTCGTCTTTCCCGCCCCGTTGGGACCCAGCAGGCCGAGCACCGAGCCGGTGCGGGCCGCCAGATCCACCCCTGCCAGCGCCTCGGTCTCCTTGAACCGCTTGACCAGGCCCTCCGCCTGGATCGCGTAGGTCATGGGATTGTCCCCTCGTGACTTCGCGGTTTTCGCGGGCGTCGCGGGTCGGCGCCCACTCTCAGGGACAACTGTGACGCACGCCACTGACATTCCAGCCGGGCGCCTGCCCGGCGGCGTGACCCACCCCACCCCCCACACAGGCCCCGCAGCCCCGACAATGACCGTGTGATCTCTTCGCCGCCACGAAGCGCCCACCGCCGGGCAGAGCCTGCGTCGACCCCGTACGTCGACCTCACCCGAGCGGAGTGGAGCGCCCTGCGCGAGAGAACGCCGCTGCCGCTGACCGCCGAGGAGGTCGAGCAGCTGCGCGGCCTGGGGGACGTCATCGACCTGGACGAGGTCCGGGACGTCTACCTGCCGCTGTCGCGGCTGCTGAACCTCTATGTGCAGGCCACGGCCGGCCTGCGCGGCGCCCTCAACACCTTCCTCGGCGACGCCGGCAACGGGCACGGCGCCCAGCGCGGAACGCCCTTCGTCATAGGCGTCGCCGGTTCCGTCGCCGTCGGCAAGTCCACGGTCGCCCGCCTGCTCCAGGCCCTCCTCGCCCGCTGGCCCGAGCACCCGCGCGTCGAACTCGTCACGACCGACGGGTTCCTGCTGCCGATGAAGGAGCTCCAGGCCCGCGGGCTCATGTCCCGCAAGGGCTTCCCCGAGTCGTACGACCGCCGCGCCCTGACCCGCTTCGTCGCCGACATCAAGGCGGGCAAGGACGAGGTCACCGCGCCCGTCTACTCCCACCTGATCTACGACATCGTCCCGGACGAGCGGCTGACCGTACGCCGCCCGGACATCCTCATCGTCGAGGGGCTCAACGTCCTCCAGCCCGCCCTGCCCGGCAAGGACGGCCGCACCCGGGTCGGTCTCGCCGACTACTTCGACTTCAGCGTGTACGTCGACGCCCGGCCCGAGGACATCGAGACCTGGTACCTCAACCGGTTCCGCAAGCTGCGCGAGACCGCCTTCCAGAACCCGTTCTCGTACTTCCGGAAGTACACCCAGGTCTCCGAGGAGGAGGCCCTCGACTACGCGCGGACCATGTGGCGCACCATCAACGGGCCCAATCTGCTGGAAAACGTCGCGCCCACCCGGGGCCGCGCCACACTGGTGCTGCGCAAGGGTCCCGACCACAAGGTGCAGCGCCTGTCCCTGCGCAAGCTCTAGGAGGAAACGGCGTGTTGCACCTGCGGCTCATCACCCCGGCCGACCGGACCGCCGAGGTGGTCTCCGTGCTGGAGAAGACGGTCGGCACGGCCCATCTCGTGGTCGTCCCGGGCGCGGCCCGTGAACCCCGGGGCGATCTGGTCCTGTGCGACGTGGCACGGGAGGCCGGGGACGAGTTGCTGTCCGAGCTGCGCGAGCGCGGCATCGACGAGTGCGGCTCCATCGCGGTCGACGACATCGGGCTGTCGCTGTCGGCCCGCGCGGAGCAGGCGGAGAAGGACGCACCGGGCGAGGCCGCGGACGCGGTCCTGTGGGAGCAGTTGTCCGGCGCCACGCACGAGGAGTCGACGCTCAGCGTCACCTACATCGCGTTCCTCGGCCTCGCGACGATGATCGCGGCCTGCGGCGTGGTGCTCGACAACGCGATCCTGATCGTCGGCGCGATGGCGGTGGGTCCCGAGTTCGGCCCGCTGGCCGGCTTCTGCACGGCGCTGGTGCGGCGGGCGCCGAAGCTCGCGTGGCGGTCGTTCCTCGCGCTGATCGCCGGGTTCGGCGCCGCGATGCTGCTGACGGTGGGCTTCAGCTTCCTCATGGACGCGCTGGACCTGTTCTCCGCCGCGAAGCTGGACGCCGATCGCCCCAACACGGCCTTCATCTACGCCCCCGACGAGTTCTCGTTCGTCGTCGCGGTACTGGCGGGCGCGGCCGGGATGCTCTCGCTGACCTCCGCCAAGTCCGGCGCGCTGGTCGGCGTGGCGATCTCGGTGACGACGGTCCCGGCGGCGGCGAACGCGGCCGTCGCGTTCAGCTACTCCGAGTACCAGCAGGCCTGGGGCTCCACCCAGCAGCTCCTGCTCAACCTGCTCGGCATCGTCCTGGCCGGCACGCTGACGCTGCTCCTGCAGAAGGGGCTGTGGCGCGCGAGCCGCAAGGGCACCCGTACGCAGCGCGAAGGGGCCCGTACGTGATCCCGTACGAGCCCCTTCACCGGCGCGGTTCCTAGCCGAGCGCCGACTTCACGACATCGGCCAGCCGGCCCGCGACGCTCTGCGCCTGCGCGAGGTCGGCGGCCTCCACCATGACCCGCACCAGCGGCTCGGTGCCCGAGGGGCGCAGCAGCACGCGGCCGGTGGCGCCCAGCTCGCGCTCCGCCTCGGCGACCGCCTGCGCCAGCTCGGCGGAGGTCGTGACCCGGGACTTGTCGACGTCGCGCACATTGATCAGCACCTGCGGCAGGCGCTGCATCACGCCCGCGAGCTCGGCCAGCGAACGGCCGGTCGCGGCGATCCGGGCCGCCAGCATCAGGCCGGTCAGCGTGCCGTCGCCGGTGGTGGCGTGGTCGAGGACGATGACGTGCCCGGACTGCTCGCCGCCGAGCGCGTAGCCCTGCGCCTTCATGGCCTCCAGGACATAGCGGTCGCCGACCGCCGTCTGGACCAGCTCGACGCCCTCGCGCTCCATGGCCAGCTTGAAGCCCAGGTTCGACATGACGGTGGCGACGACGGTGTTGCCGCGCAGCGTGCCCGCCTCGCGCATCGCGAGCGCGAGCACGGCGAGGATCTGGTCGCCGTCGACCTCGTTGCCGTCCGCGTCCACGGCGAGGCAGCGGTCCGCGTCGCCGTCGTGCGCGATGCCGAGGTCGGCCCCGTGCTCGACCACGGCCGCCTTGAGCATCTCCAGGTGCGTGGAGCCGCAGCCGTCGTTGATGTTCAGGCCGTCCGGCTCGGCGCCGATGGTGACGACCTGGGCGCCGGCCCGGGCGAACGCCTCGGGGGACACCCGGGAGGCGGCGCCGTGCGCCTCGTCGAGGACGATCTTCAGCCCGTCGAGACGGTTGGGCAGGACGGCGACGAGGTGGGCGACGTACTTGTCGAAGCCCTCGTCGTAGTCCGTCACCCGGCCCACGCCCGCGCCGGTCGGCCGGTCCCACGGCTCACCGGTGCGGTGCTGCTCGTAGACCTGCTCGATCCGGTCCTCCAGCTCGTCGGCCAGCTTGTGGCCGCCGCGCGCGAAGAACTTGATGCCGTTGTCCGGCATCGCGTTGTGGCTGGCGGACAGCATCACTCCGAGGTCGGCGCCGAGCGCGCCGGTGAGGTAGGCCACCGCGGGGGTCGGCAGCACACCGACGCGCAGCACGTCGACACCCGCGCTGGCGAGGCCGGCGACGACGGCCGCCTCCAGGAACTCTCCGGAGGCACGGGGGTCACGTCCGACCACCGCGGTGGGGCGATGGCCCGCGAAGGTGCCCGCCTCGGCGAGCACGTGCGCCGCGGCGACCGACAGGCCGAGCGCGAGCTCTGCCGTCAGGTCCGCGTTGGCGACACCGCGTACACCGTCCGTTCCGAAGAGTCGTCCCACAGTTGTCCTCCGAAAGAAGCTGAATGCGCGAATGTGTTCTCGTCGCAGGCCCGAGGTCGTCGGGCCGATGTCCAGGGTCGATAAACGAACGCCCCGGCAGCACGGAGTGCCGCCGGGGCGAACGTGAAGCCGTACAGAAGCCGTACCAGCTTGTACAGGCCAGCCTGCGGTTTAGCGCTTGCTGTACTGCGGAGCCTTGCGGGCCTTCTTGAGACCGGCCTTCTTGCGCTCGACCGCACGGTCGTCGCGGGAGAGGAAGCCGGCCTTCTTGAGCGCGCCGCGGTTGTTGTCCACGTCCGCCTCGTTCAGCGCGCGGGCCACGCCGAGGCGCAGGGCACCGGCCTGACCGGAGACGCCGCCACCCGAGATGCGGGCGATGACGTCGTAGCGGTTGTCGAGCTCGAGCACCTTGAAGGGCTCGTTGACTTCCTGCTGGTGCACCTTGTTGGGGAAGTAGTCCTCAAGGGTGCGGCCGTTGATCTTCCACTTGCCGGTGCCCGGAACGATCCGGACGCGGGCGATGGCGTTCTTGCGACGGCCCAGGCCGGCGGCCGGCTGCGGGTCGCCGAAGCGGGAAGCCATGGACTCGGAGGTGTACTCACCCTCGACCGGAACCTCGGTCTCGGTGGTGTACTGCTCGATGTCAACCTCTTCGAGCGGGGTCTCGGCGGTGGTCTCAGCCACGATTCTCCTCAGATTCTTTTCGTCTTAGGGGGTGGCCGGACTTACTGCGCGACCTGGGTGATCTCGAACGGGACCGGCTGCTGAGCAGCGTGCGGGTGGTTCTCACCCGCGTAGACCTTCAGCTTCGAGAGCATCTGACGGCCCAGGGTGTTCTTGGGGAGCATGCCCTTGACGGCCTTCTCGATGGCCTTCTCGGGGCTCTTCTCGAGCAGCTCGTCGTAGCGGACGGAACGCAGACCACCCGGGTAGCCGGAGTGGCGGTACGCCATCTTCTGGGTCCGCTTGTTGCCGGACAGGTGCACCTTCTCCGCGTTGATGATGATGACGAAGTCACCAGCGTCGACGTGGGGCGCGTAGATCGGCTTGTGCTTGCCCCGGAGAAGGGTTGCGGCGGTGGTCGCCAGACGGCCCAGGACAATGTCCTGCGCGTCGATGATGTGCCACTGGCGCGTCACATCGCCGGGCTTGGGGCTGTACGTACGCACGGTCGTAGCCTTCGCTTCTTCAGTGATGGAGGTCCTGACAAGGCCACCCGGACGATCACGACAGCCATGGCCGCACGCGGGGACGCAACCCGAATGCCTGCCGCTGGTCATCGGCCCGGTGGACCGGCGTAAGGGCCTCTCACGTGAGATAGAGCAAGCCAATACGCATAACGAACCAGAAGAATACCGTTGCCCCCCGTGCGGGGTCAAAACCGCCCCCCGCCCCGCCGGGCGGGAGCGGGCGGGGGAAGCGGGGAAACCGGCGCAGGCTTCCCTACCGCGCCCTCTCCACCCGGCGCTCGTCCCAGACCGGCTCCGGCGTCTCCCGCACCACGCCGTCCGAGCCGAACACCAGGTACCGGTCGAAGGACCGCGCGAACCACCTGTCGTGCGTCACCGCCAGCACCGTGCCCTCGTACGCCTCCAGGCCCCGCTGCAGCGCCTCCGCCGACTCCAGGTCCAGGTTGTCGGTCGGCTCGTCCAGGAGCAGCGCCGTCGTGCCGGCCAGCTCCAGCAGCAGGATCTGGAAGCGGGCCTGCTGGCCGCCGGACAGCTTCTCGAAGGGCTGGTCCCCCTGGCGCTCCAGCTCGTAGCGCCGCAGGACCGACATCGCCCCGCCCCGGTCCTTCGCGTGCTCCGTCCACAGGATGTCCACCAGCGTCCGTCCGAGCAGCTCGGGGTGCGCATGGGTCTGGGCGAAGTGCCCGGGGACCACCCGCGCGCCCAGCTTCCACTGCCCCGTGTGCGCGACGGAGTCGCCCGCCAGCAGCCGCAGGAAATGCGACTTGCCCGAGCCGTTCGAGCCGAGCACCGCCACCCGCTCCCCGTAGAAGACCTCCAGCGAGAACGGCTTCATCAGACCGGTGAGCTCCAGACCGGCGCAGGTCAGCGCACGCACACCGGTCCGGCCGCCGCGCAGCCGCATCCTGATGTCCTGCTCCCGCGGCGGCTCCGGCGGCGGGCCCGCCTCCTCGAACTTCTTGAAACGCGTCTGCATGGCCCGGTACCGCGAAGCCATGTCCGGGCTGATCGCCGCCTGCTGCCGCAGCCGGTGCACCAGCGCCTTCAGCCGCGCGTGCTCCTCGTCCCAGCGCCGCTTCAGCTCCTCGAAGCGCGCGAAGCGCTCCTTGCGCGCCTCGGGGAAGGTGGCGAAACCGCCGCCGTGGACCCAGACGTCGGACCCGGCGGCGCCCGGCTCCACGGCCACGATCCGCTCGGCCGCGCGGGACAGCAGTTCACGGTCGTGGGAGACGAAAAGGACGGTCTTGCGGGTCTCCTTCAGCCGCTCCTCCAGCCACCGCTTGCCCGGGACGTCCAGGTAGTTGTCCGGCTCGTCCAGCAGCAGCACCTCGTCCGGGCCGCGCAGCAGCGCCTCCAGCACCAGCCGCTTCTGCTCGCCGCCGGACAGCGTCCGCACCTGGCGCCACTGCGCCTTCTCGTACGGGACGCCGAGCGCCGCCGTGGTGCACATGTCCCAGACCGTCTCGGCCTCGTACCCGCGCGCCTCCGCCCAGTCGCTCAGCGCCTGCGCGTACGCCATCTGCGCCGCCTCGTCGTCGACGGTCATGACCCGGTGCTCGGCGGCGTCCACCGCGGCCGCCGCGTGACGGATCCGCGGCTGGGCCACGGACACCAGCAGGTCCCGCACCGTGCGCTCGTCGCGCACCGAACCGACGAACTGCGGCATCACCCCGAGCCCGCCGCTGACCGTGACCGAGCCTCCGTGCGGCTGCAGCTCCCCCGCGATGATCCGCAGCAGCGTGGTCTTGCCCGCTCCGTTGGCCCCCACCAGCGCGGCGACCGCGCCTTCACCGACACGGAAGGACGCATCGCCGAGGAGCACCCGCCCGTCCGGTAGGTAGTACTCCAGATGCGCGGCTTCTACGTGTCCCATGGGCCGATTGTCACCGCCCGTACCGCCCCCGCCCAACCGGTTTAGGATGCGCGGCATGAGCTTTGGGCAGGGGGGACCTCAGTGGGGGTCCGGCGGACAGCACCAGGACCCGTACCACCAGGGCCCCTTCGGCCAGGGGCAGTACGGACAGGATCCGTACGGTCAGGACCCGTACGGCAGCGGCCGGGGCGAGTACGGCGGGGACTCCGGCACCCCTGACTGGGCCGCCCTCGCCGAGGCCTCCGCCGCGCGCACCCGCCGCAAGCGCTGGCTGATGATCGGCGGCGGCGCGCTCGCCACCGCGCTCATCGCCGGGATCGTCGCGACGGCGATCGTCTCGTCGAACAGGGACGGCAGCGACACCGCGTCCGACAAGAGCGGCACCCTGCCCACCGCGCCCACACTGCCGCAGGACACCACCCAGCCGCAGCCGTCCTTCTCCTCGGTGGCGCCGCTGCCCCCGCCGAACCCCAAGGAGTTCGTCTCCGACCGCAAGAAGGACACGGCGCCGCTCAGCGCCGAAACCCTCTTTCCCGGCAAGAAGCTGACGATGGGTGACGGCGACCGCGTCTACACCAAAGGCGCCACGGCCCGCACCGGCAACTGCGCCTCCGTCACCAGCGGCGTCCTCGGCTCGGTCCTGGAGAGGCACGGCTGCGAACAGGTCTTCCGCGCCACCTACCTCAAGGACGGCATCGCGGTCACCGTCGGTGTCGCGACCTTCGAGAACGAGGCGAAGGCCAAGAAGGTCGTCCAGGAGGCGAAGGGCGGCATCGCGCCCCTGCCCGGCGCCGGCGTCCCCGCCTTCTGCAAGGGCGGCCCGGTCTGCCGGAACACGTACAACTCCTACGGCCGCTACGCCTACTTCACGATCACGGGCTACACGAAGGCCAAGTCGGTGACGACCGGCGACACCAAGGCGTACCGGTCCGGCGACGACATCGGCGAGTTCGCGTTCCGCCAGATCGTGCGCCGCGGCGAGGCCCAGGCCAGCGCGGCGGCGACGGCCCCGGCGCAGTAGCGCCGGGGGCGAGCCGCCGCCTCGGGCGCCTCGCACGGTCCGGCAAGCGCCTTGTGTGAACGAGGGGTTGCCTCCGGGCGCCCCACGGGCGTCTTTGCCGACTCGTGACCTGTCCTGCGGCAACTTTCGGACACCCCCGGCGATCCAATCACCGGGAGTCGCGCAGGCTTCCGCGGGGAGGGAGACAAACAGGTGGAGCGCATGGGATTCGACGTCCGTGCCGGAATGCGGCGCGCACTCGGTGTGGTGACGGCGGCGGCACTGCTCGGGCTGGGGGCACAGACGCCCGCCCAGGCCGAGACGCTCCCCGGTGAGAACGCCTTCGCCGTCGGCAACTTCACGATCAGCAAGGAGAGCAAGGTCGGGGACGAGCAGCCGCTGCACATCGCGTTCAAGAACCGCACCGACAAGCCGGTCGAGAACGCGATGCTGATCCTCAAGACCGGCCCGGGCCTGAAGTTCCTGGAGAAGTTCTCGAACTGCGAGTACGCGGAGCAGCCCAGGGGCTACTCCACGAGGTTCGCCATCTGTTCCTTCAAGGGCCTCTTCGAGCCCGGCAAGGCGTACCAGACCGACCAGGTCCTGACCCTGGCCACCACGCCCGAGGCGTACACGGACTTCTGGATCATCGAGGCCCAGCCCGACACACCCGCGCTCCGCGAGAAGGCGCGCGGAGACAGGACGTACCGGCCCGGCAGCGGTCCCGAACTGGCACTGACCGAGACGCCGACGTTCAAGGAGTCCTGGAGCGAGGACGCCGTCGACACCCACGACAACACGGCGGACTTCGGCGTCACCGGTGACAAGGCGACCGGCGCCCCCGGCAGCACGCTCACCATGGAGCCGACATGGCGGAACAACGGCCCGGCCAGCATCTCCGAGCCCTGGGACAGCTCGACCGTCGGCACCATCGAGATCACGCTCCCCAAGGGGGTGTCCATGGTGGACTCACCGTGCCGGAAGGTCGTCGAGGACGGCTCGAACGGCACCGTGAAGGGCGATGTCTGGTACAGCTGCGGGACCGGGCCCGGACCCTGGCAGGTCATGGCCGGTCAGCAGGGCACCATCAAGGCGACCTTGAAGATCGACAAGAAGGTCCGGCCCGGCACCCTCAAGGGCACGGTCAAGTGGACCACGCGGTACATCCACCACCACATGGGGCTCTCGGCCTTCGACAACACCCCGGCGAACAACTCCGCCCCCCTCGTGTTCGAGGTGACCGGTGACGGCACCCCCACCCCGTCCCCGAGCGGCACGCCGACGGCCTCGCCGTCGCCGAGCAGCACCGCGACCGCCCCGGCCGCCACGCCGAGCCCCACGAGCCCGGCACGGCCGACGGCCACCAGCACTCCCGCGGCCGGCGGAAACCTGGCCTCCACCGGCTCGTCCGCACTGACGGTCGGCTCGCTCGCCGCCCTGGCCGTGGCACTCGGCGGCGGCCTCTGGCTCTGGGCCCGCAGGCGCCGCACCGCCTGAGCCCGCCGCGTCAGAAGAAGGGGGCGGGCGCCGACCGGCGCCCGCCCCCTTCAAAAAACTCCGAATCAGGTCGGATCAGCAGCAGCCCGCCGCGCCCGGCAGCGACCGCCTGTTGCGTGCCTCCCGGTTACGGGCGGCCAGCAACCCGTCGGCCGGGTAGCCGACTTCCTCCAGCGTCAGCCCGTGCGGCCGTACGACGTGCACCGCCGAGTCCCGCACGCCCGCCGCCAGCACCTTCGCCGGCCACTCCACCGGCCGGTGCCCGTCGCCCACGAACAGCAGCGCGCCGACCAGCGAACGCACCATGTTGTGGCAGAAGGCGTCGGCCTTCACGGTCGCCGTGATGATCCCGGAGGCGTCCCGCTCCCACGACAGCTGCTGGAGCGTGCGGATGGTCGTGGCGCCGTCGCGCTTCTTGCAGTACGCCGCGAAGTCGTGTTCCCCCGCGAGCCGTGCGGCGGCGGCGTTCATCGCGTCCACGTCCAACGGCCAGTCGTGCCACAGGACATGACAACGCAGCAGCGGGTCGACGCCGCCGGGGTTGTCGGTCACCCGGTACGCGTAGCGGCGCCATATCGCCGAGAAGCGCGCGTTGAACCCCGCCGGGGCCTCCGCGACGCTCCAGATGCGGACATCGCGCGACAGCCGGCCCGCCAGCCGCTTGAGAAGCTTGTCCCGGTGCTCGGCCCACAGCTCCACGGGCAGATCGACGTGCGCCACCTGTCCGCGCGCGTGCACCCCGGCATCCGTGCGCCCGGCGACCGTCAGCTCGTACGTCACGGACGATCGCGTCACCGTACGGAGCGCGTCCTCGATCTCGCCCTGCACGGTCCGCTGCCCGCGGGCCTGCTTCGCCCAGCCGGAGAAGTCCCTGCCGTCGTACGAAAGATCCAGCCGCACCCGTACGAAGCCGGGCTCCACCTCATCGCTCACACCATCAATCCTCTCAAGCACCGGACACGGAACGGGCCCGCCCCCCCGAGGGGAGCGGGCCCGTGAAGCCGTCAGAACGCGGTTCAGGCGTCCTTCGCCTCGTCGGCCGGAGCCTCGTCGGCCTTGGTCTCCTCGACCTTGGCCTCCTCGGACTCCTTGACCGCACGCTTGGTGGCGGCCTCGGCCTCCGCGACGGTGGCCTTCTTCGCGATCTCACCCTCGACCAGCTCGATCACGGCCATCGGGGCGTTGTCGCCACGACGGTTGCCGATCTTCGTGATGCGGGTGTAGCCGCCCGGACGCTCGGCGTACCGCGGAGCGATCTCGGTGAACAGGGTGTGCACGACGCCCTTGTCCGTGATGGTCTGCAGCACCAGGCGACGGTTGTGGATGTCGCCCTTCTTCGCCTTGGTGATCAGGCGCTCGGCGACCGGACGCAGGCGGCGGGCCTTGGCCTCGGTCGTGGTGATGCGGCCGTGCTCGAACAGCGACTTCGCCAGGTTCGCGAGAAGAAGCTTCTCGTGAGCGGCGCTGCCACCGAAACGGGCTCCCTTGGTGGGACGCGGCATGGGGTTTCTCCTTGTGATCTGCACCGGCCGTGTCAGGTACCGGTGTCAGTTCCCTCCTGGCGGTCGCCGGAGGGTGTGCGGGGAGCCGGGGCTCCCCGCAAGCCTTCTCAGTACTGCTCGGTCTCGACGAACCCGGCGTCCGCGTCGTCGTCGGCGCCGAAGGCGTCGGCGGCGGCGGTCGGGTCGAATCCGGGCGGGCTGTCCTTGAGGGCCAGGCCCATGCCGGCCAGCTTCGCCTTGACCTCGTCGATCGACTTCGCACCGAAGTTGCGGATGTCGAGCAGGTCGGCCTCGGAGCGCGCCACGAGCTCACCCACGGAGTGGATGCCCTCACGCTTGAGGCAGTTGTACGAACGAACGGTGAGCTCGAGCTCCTCGATCGGCAGCGCCAGGTCGGCGGCGAGGGCGGCGTCCGTGGGGGACGGGCCCATGTCGATGCCCTCGGCGTCGATGTTGAGCTCGCGCGCCAGACCGAACAGCTCGACCAGGGTCTTGCCGGCGGACGCCATGGCGTCACGCGGGCGCATGGCCTGCTTGGTCTCGACGTCGACGATCAGCTTGTCGAAGTCGGTGCGCTGCTCGACTCGGGTCGCCTCGACCTTGTAGGTGACCTTGAGCACAGGCGAGTAGATGGAGTCGACCGGGATGCGGCCGATCTCCTGGCCCACCTGCTTGTTCTGCACGGCGGAGACGTAGCCGCGACCGCGCTCGACGGTCAGCTCCATCTCCAGCTTGCCCTTGCCGTTCAGCGTGGCGAGCACCAGGTCGGGGTTGTGCACCTCGACACCGGCCGGCGGGGCGATGTCAGCAGCGGTGACCAGGCCGGGGCCCTGCTTGCGCAGGTACATCACGACCGGCTCGTCGTGCTCCGAGGAGACGACCAGCTGCTTGATGTTGAGGATGAGGTCGGTGACGTCCTCCTTGACGCCCGGCACGGTGGTGAACTCGTGCAGGACACCGTCGATGCGGATGGACGTGACGGCCGCACCCGGGATCGAGGAGAGGAGCGTACGGCGGAGGCTGTTGCCGAGCGTGTAGCCGAAGCCCGGCTCCAGCGGCTCGATGACGAACCGCGAGCGGTACTCGTCGACAACCTCTTCGGTCAGCGAGGGGCGCTGAGCGATCAGCATGGTGAGATTCCTTCAGTCGTGGACGCCCGCTATTTGACGTCCTCTGATACAGGGTACGGGCGGTACGCCCCAAAAGGCCGTACCGCCCGGAACACCCTGGTCAAGCAGCCCAGCGGCCGCGCGTCAGACGCGGCGACGCTTCGGCGGACGGCAGCCGTTGTGCGGCGTGGGGGTGACGTCCTGGATCGAGCCGACCTCGAGGCCGGTGGCCTGGAGGGAGCGGATCGCGGTCTCACGGCCGGAGCCGGGACCCTTGACGAAGACGTCGACCTTGCGCATGCCGTGCTCCTGCGCGCGGCGGGCGGCCGACTCGGCGGCCATCTGCGCGGCGAAGGGGGTGGACTTGCGCGAGCCCTTGAAGCCGACGTGGCCGGCGGAGGCCCAGGAGATCACGTTGCCGGTCGGGTCCGTGATGGACACGATCGTGTTGTTGAACGTGCTCTTGATGTGCGCGTGGCCGTGAGCGACGTTCTTCTTTTCCTTGCGGCGCACCTTCTTGGCAGCGCCCTGACGACCCTTGGGGGGCATCTATAACTCCTACGGGAGGTGGTCGGTCCTACAGCGAAGACCGTGGACAGTCGTCCGCTGCGGACTACTTCTTGCCCGGCTTCTTCTTACCGGCGATGGCGCGACGCGGGCCCTTGCGGGTGCGCGCGTTCGTGCTGGTGCGCTGGCCGTGGACCGGCAGGCCGCGACGGTGGCGCAGACCCTGGTAGCAGCCGATCTCGACCTTGCGGCGGATGTTCGCCTGGATGTCGCGGCGGAGGTCACCTTCGGTCTGGAAGTTGACGTCCACGTACTCGCGAATCTTGACGAGGTCCTCTTCGGCCAGGTCACGAACGCGGATGTTGGGGTCGACACCGGTGGCGGCGAGGGTCTCCTTGGACCGGGTGCGCCCGATGCCGAAGACGTAGGTGAGGGCGACCTCAATACGCTTGTCGCGCGGGAGGTCAACGCCTTCAAGGCGTGCCATTCATGGCTCCTGTTGTAGTCGGAGGTCTTCCGCAAAGCCGTTCCGTGGTCGCCGACCCGTCGAAGCGGGTGGTACGCCCAGGTCTCCGGCCTCCACCGGAGGTGTCGCCAGCCGTAGCCAGGCGGGCCCTGCGTATGTACATGTTTTTACGTGCGTCGCGCGAAGAACTGCGAGTGCAGGTGGTCGTGCGTCAGCCCTGGCGCTGCTTGTGGCGCAGGTTGTCGCAGATGACCATGACCCGGCCGTGACGGCGGATCACCTTGCACTTGTCGCAGATCTTCTTGACGCTCGGCTTGACCTTCATGGGATGTGAGGTTCTCCGGGTCAGTGCCGACACCCCGCGGAAGGGGGCGCGACAAGATCTACTTGTAGCGGTAGACGATCCGCCCACGCGTCAGGTCGTACGGAGAGAGCTCCACCACGACCCGGTCGTCCGGGAGGATTCGGATGTAGTGCATCCGCATCTTGCCGGAGATGTGCGCGAGGACCTTGTGACCGTTCTGGAGCTCCACCTTGAACATGGCGTTCGGGAGGGACTCGATCACGGTGCCCTCGATTTCGATGGCACCTTGCTTCTTGGCCACGCTTCGCCTTTCGAATCGGCTACCTTGATCGACTCTCCTCCCCGAGTGCGGACACACGGGTACACGAGAGCCGACGCATCAGTCTACGTCAGGGCCTTCGAAAAGACGAATCCGGCAAGTTTGCCCACCGTAGAAGATCGTTACGCTCCGGGCGGGGAGCGGTCCGGCCGTCAGGCCAGGGGGTCCGGCGCCGCCGTGATGCCCAGCTCGGCCAGCTTCGCCTTGCCGCCGTCGGGGGCCGTCAGCACCAGCGGGCCCTCCTCCGTGAGCGCCACGGAGTGCTCCCAGTGCGAGGACCAGGTGCCGTCGGTCGTGACGACCGTCCAGTCGTCCTCGAGCACGTCGGTCAGCGGTGTGCCGAGCGAGACCATCGGCTCGATCGCGAGGCAGAAGCCGGGCACCAGCTTGGGCCCGCGGCCGCGCTTGCGGGAGACGTAGTTCAGCAGGTGCGGGTCCATGTGCATCTCGGTGCCGATGCCGTGGCCGCCGTAGTCCTCGATGATCCCGTACTTGCCGGTCGCAGGACGCGGCTGGCGGCGGATGTACGTCTCGATGGCGCGGGAGATGTCGACGAGCCGGTTGCCGTTCTTCATCGCGGCGATGCCGGCCCACATCGACTCCTCGGTCACCCGGGACAGCTCGATGAGCTCCGGTGCGTGACCGCTGCCCACGAACGCCGTGTACGCGGCGTCGCCGTGCCAGCCGTCGATGATCGCGCCGCAGTCGATGGAGATGATGTCGCCGTCCTTCAGGACGGTCTTCTCGTCGGGGATGCCGTGGACGACGACCTCGTTGACCGACGTGCAGATCGTCGCGGGGAAGCCGCCGTACCCGAGGAAGTTCGACTTGGCGTCGTGGTCGGCGATCACCTTGCGCGCGACCTCGTCCAGGTCACGGGTCGTGGCGCCCGGCACCGCGGCCTCGCGCGTCGCCGCGTGGATGGCGGCGACGACCAGTCCCGCCTCGCGCATCTTCGCGATCTGCTCGGGGGTCTTGATCTGCACCATTGCGGCGGGCGCCTTTCTCGGCAGGGAAAACGGGGGCTTATCAACAATACGGCCGCGGCGTCCGTCGGACACCGCGGCCGTACTCGAGACTGTCCGGATCAGGCCTGTGCGGCCTTGTCCGTCTGCAGGGCCTCCATCGCCCGGGCGGTCACGTCGCCGACCTTGCCCAGCGCGGAGATGGTGACCACCAGGCCCTGGGCCTTGTAGTAGTCGATGATCGGCTCGGTCTGCGTGTGGTAGACCTCGAGCCGCTTGCGCACCGTCTCCTCGGAGTCGTCGTCGCGCTGGTACAGCTCGCCGCCGCACTCGTCGCAGACGCCCTCGGCCTTCGGCGGGGTGTACGTGACGTGGAAGACGTGCGCGCTGTTGTTGCGGCACACGCGGCGGCCCGCGATGCGCTTGACGACCTCGTCCTCGGGGACCTCCAGGTCGAGGACGGCGTCCAGCGTGACGCCCTCGCCCCGCAGCATCTCGTCCAGCGCCTCGGCCTGGCCCACGTTGCGCGGGAAACCGTCCAGCAGGAAGCCGTTCACGGCGTCGGACTGGGCCATGCGGTCCTTGGCCATGCCGATGGTCACCTCGTCCGGAACCAGGTTGCCGGCGTCCATGTACGCCTTGGCCTGCTTGCCCAGCTCCGTGCCCTGCGAGATGTTGGCGCGGAAGAGGTCGCCCGTGGAGATGTGCGGGATCGACAGGTTCTTGGCAAGGTACGCGGCCTGCGTTCCCTTCCCGGCACCGGGCGGTCCGACAAGGACGATTCGCATCAGCGGAGGAACCCTTCGTAATTGCGCTGCTGGAGCTGGCTCTCGATCTGCTTCACGGTCTCCAGACCCACACCCACGATGATGAGGATGCTCGTCCCGCCGAACGGGAAGTTCTGGTTCGCGCCTCCGAAGCCTGCCAACGCCATCGTCGGGACAAGAGCAATCAGACCCAGGTACAGCGAGCCCGGCCAAGTGATCCTGTTGAGCACGTAGCTCAGGTACTCGGCAGTAGGACGACCAGCCCGGATACCCGGGATGAAGCCACCATACTTCTTCATGTTGTCCGCGACTTCCTCGGGGTTGAACGAGATCGCCACATAGAAGAAGGCGAAGAACACGATCAGGAGGAAGTACGTAGCGATGTAGTAGGGGTGGTCACCCTTGACGAAGTGGGCTTCGATCCAGGTTTTCCAGCCCGCGTCGGAGTTCGAGAACTGCGCGACGAGCGCGGGGATGTACAGCAGCGACGACGCGAAGATGACAGGAATCACACCTGCCTGGTTCACCTTGAGCGGGATGTATGTGGACGTACCGCCGTACGACCTGCGGCCGATCATGCGCTTCGCGTACTGCACCGGGATGCGGCGCTGGGCCTGCTCGACGAAGACGACGAGGCCGACCATCACGAAGCCGATCAGGATGACCGTGCCGAACTCGATCCAGCCGCCCGCGAGCTTGCCGCTCTCCTTGATGGCCCACAGGGCGCCCGGGAAGCCGGCGGCGATCGAGATGAACATCAGGATCGACATGCCGTTGCCGATGCCGCGGTCGGTGATGAGCTCACCGAGCCACATGACGGCGGCGGTGCCCGCGGTCATCGTGACGACCATGACGACGGTGGTGAAGATCGACTGGTCGGGCACGATCTGGTCGGCCACCGTGCAGCCGCTGAACAGCGCACCGCTGCGGGCGGTCGCCACCAGGCCGGTGCCCTGGAGCACGGCGAGCGCGACGGTCAGGTACCGCGTGTACTGCGTGATCTTCGCCGTGCCGGACTGCCCCTCCTTCTTGAGGGCTTCCAGCCGTGGGATGACCACGGTCAGCAGCTGAAGGATGATGCTCGCCGTGATGTACGGCATGATGCCCAGCGCAAAAATGGTGATCTGCAGCAGCGCTCCGCCGCTGAACATGTTCACCAGCCCGAACAGGCTGTTGTTGCCCTTCTGGGCCGCATCCACACAGATCTGAACGTTCTGATAATCCACACCCGGGACCGGAATGTGCGACCCGAGGCGGTACAGCACGATGATGGCCAGTGTGAACAGCAGCTTCTTGCGCAGGTCGGGCGTCTTGAACGCCCGGGCGAACGCGGTGAGCACGGTGCCTCCTGCGACCCCCGCGCTTCTGCGTCAGAGGTGACGGTCTTGAGGATCGACGAATACGTATCCGCACGGTTTGCCGGGTAGGCACACCGGGCTGAAGTTAACAGTGCACGCCACCTTACCGGCGACCATGCCCCCCTAGGAACGACCAACCGGGGATGCCCCTTTTGGGAGGCATCCCCGGCTGGATGTTCAGGCCATCGAGTCGTCTCAGACGAGCTCGGTGACGGTGCCGCCGGCGGCGGCGATCTTCTCCTTGGCGGAGCCGGAGACGGCGTCGACCGTCACCTGCAGCGCCACGGAGATCTCGCCCTGGCCCAGGACCTTGACGAGGCTGTTCTTGCGCACGGCACCCTTGTCGACCAGGTCGGCGACGGTGACCTCGCCACCCTGCGGGTACAGGGCGGCCAGCTTGTCCAGGTTCACGACCTGGTACTCGGTGCGGAACGGGTTCTTGAAGCCCTTGAGCTTCGGCAGCCGCATGTGGAGGGGCATCTGCCCACCCTCGAAGCGCTGCGGAACCTGGTAACGGGCCTTGGTGCCCTTGGTACCACGACCGGCCGTCTTACCCTTCGACGCCTCACCACGACCGACACGGGTCTTCGCGGTCTTGGCGCCGGGGGCGGGACGGAGGTTGTGGACCTTCAGCGGGTTCTGCTCCGCCATGTCAGTCGACCTCCTCGACCGTCACGAGGTGGCGGACGGTCTGCACCATGCCGCGGAACTCGGGACGATCCTCCTTGACGACCACGTCGTTGACCCGCTTGAGGCCAAGCGAACGCAGGGTGTCACGGTGGTTCTGCTTGCTGCCGATGTACGACTTCGTCTGCGTGATCTTGAGGCGAGCCATTACGCACCCGCTCCCGCACGCGCACGCAGCAGAGCCGCGGGGGCGACGTCCTCGAGGGGCAGACCACGGCGAGCCGCGATCTCCTCGGGACGCTGCAGACCCTTGAGGGCCGCCACGGTCGCGTGCACGATGTTGATCGCGTTGTCGGAGCCCAGGGACTTCGACAGGATGTCGTGAACGCCGGCGCACTCGAGCACCGCACGCACCGGGCCACCGGCGATAACACCGGTACCGGGGGAAGCCGGCTTGAGCAGGACGACGCCCGCAGCCTTCTCGCCCTGGATCGGGTGCGGGATGGTGCCCTGGATACGGGGGACCTTGAAGAAGTGCTTCTTGGCCTCCTCAACACCCTTGGCGATGGCGGCCGGCACCTCCTTGGCCTTGCCGTAACCGACACCAACGGTGCCGTCACCGTCGCCCACCACGACCAGCGCGGTGAAGCTGAAGCGACGACCACCCTTCACAACCTTGGCGACGCGGTTGATCGCGACAACGCGCTCAACGTACGCGGTCTTCTCGGCGGCAGCTGCGCCGCCGTCACGGCCCTTCCGGTCCCGCCGCTCGCCGCCACCGGCACCGCTTCCGCGGCGCTGGGGTCCAGCCATTGGAATTACCTCTCTCTTTATCCGCTAGCTACGGCAGGCTCAGAACTTGAGCCCGGCTTCGCGGGCGGCGTCCGCCAGGGCGGCGATGCGCCCGGCGTACTGGTTGCCACCACGGTCGAACACGACAGCCTCGACACCGGCGGCCTTCGCACGCTCGGCGACCAGGGCGCCGACCTGCTTGGCCTGCGCGGACTTGTCGCCCTCGCCACCCCGGATGGAGGTGTCCAGGGTCGACGCCGACGCCAGGGTGTGACCCTTGATGTCGTCGATGACCTGGGCGACCATGTGGCGGTTCGAGCGCGTCACGACCAGGCGCGGACGCTCGGCCGTGCCCGAGACCTTCTTGCGGACGCGGATGTGGCGGCGCTTGATGGCAGCAGCCTTGTAGGCCTTGCCCTTGGCGATCTTCACACCGTATGCCATGGCTTACTTACCCGCCTTTCCGACCTTGCGGCGGATGACCTCGCCCGCGTACTTCACGCCCTTGGCCTTGTACGGGTCGGGCTTGCGCAGCTTGCGGATGTTCGCGGCGACCTCGCCGACCTTCTGCTTGTCGATGCCCTCGACCGAGAACTTGGTCGGCGACTCGACCTTGAAGGAGATGCCGTCAGGCGCCTCCACCAGGATCGGGTGGCTGTAGCCGAGCTGGAACTCCAGGTTGGAGCCCTTCGCGGCAACGCGGTAACCGACACCGCTGATCTCGAGCGCCTTGGTGTATCCCTGGGTCACACCGGTGATCATGTTCGCCACCAGCGTGCGGGACAGGCCGTGGAGGGCCTTGTTCTGACGCTCGTCGTTGGGGCGGGTGACGTTCAGAACGCCGTCCTCACCCTTGACGATCTCGATCGGCGCGGCGACGGTGTGCGTGAGGGTGCCCTTGGAACCCTTCACAGTGACCGTGCGGCCATCGATGGTGACGTCCACACCGGCGGGAACCTGGATGGGGAGCTTGCCGATTCGCGACATGAGCTTTTCCTCCGTTCCCGACTACCAGACGTAGGCGAGGACTTCCCCACCCACGCCCTTCTTCTGCGCCTGCTGGCCGGTCAGGAGACCGTGGGACGTGGAGATGATCGCCACGCCCAGGCCGCCGAGAACCTTCGGCAGGTTGGTGGACTTCGCGTAAACGCGCAGACCCGGCTTGGAGATGCGCTTGATGCCGGCGATCGAACGCTCACGGTTCGGGCCGAACTTCAGCTCCAGGACGAGGTTCTTGCCGACCTCGGCGTCCTCGACCTTCCAGCCGGTGATGAAACCCTCCTGCTGGAGGATCTCCGCGATGTGCGACTTGATCTTGCTGTGCGGCATCGCCACGGAGTCGTGGTATGCCGAGTTCGCGTTCCGCAGACGCGTAAGCATGTCTGCGATCGGATCAGTCATGGTCATGAATTGGCCTTCGGCCTCTCTCGCCGGGGTTTCCTGTATGCGCCATCCCTCTCCCCACACAGGGGCGGGACGGGTGCGGCGCGGGGACCTACGGCGTAGTAAGTCGTACGGGCGGCGGACGCCCAACCCTCCTAGCCTAAGCCATGGAGGGAAGGGCCTCCGCCATACCCAGTGCTTACCGAGAGACTCCGGTCATCCCAACGAGGGGATTACCAGGAGCTCTTGGTCACGCCCGGCAGCTCGCCACGGTGAGCCATCTCACGAAGGCACACGCGGCACAGGCCGAACTTGCGGTACACGGAGTGCGGACGGCCGCAGCGCTGGCAGCGGGTGTACGCGCGCACACCGAACTTCGGCTTACGAGCAGCCTTGGCAATCAGAGCCTTCTTCGCCATCTCGCTCACGCCTCCTTGAACGGGAAGCCGAGGTGACGAAGGAGGGCGCGGCCCTCGTCGTCGTTGGTCGCCGTGGTGACCACGGTGATGTCCATACCCCGGACACGGTCGATCTTGTCCTGGTCGATCTCGTGGAACATGACCTGCTCCGTGAGACCGAAGGTGTAGTTGCCACGGCCGTCGAACTGCTTGGGGGACAGACCACGGAAGTCGCGGATGCGCGGGAGCGCGAGCGACAGGGTGCGGTCCAGGAACTCCCACATGCGGTCGCCACGGAGCGTGACGTGGGCACCGATCGGCTGACCCTCGCGCAGCTTGAACTGCGCGATGGACTTGCGGGCCTTGGTGACGGCCGGCTTCTGACCGGTGATCGTGGTGAGGTCCTTGATGGCACCCTCGATCAGCTTGGAGTCGCGGGCGGCGTCGCCCACACCCATGTTGACCACGATCTTGACGAGGCCGGGAACCTGCATGACGTTCTCGTACGAGAACTCCTCACGCAGCTTGCCCGCGATCTCCTCGCGGTACTTCGTCTTCAGACGCGGAGTGGTGGTGGTAGCCATCAGATGTCCTCACCCGTCCGCTTGGCAACGCGGATCTTGTTGCCCTCGTCGTCGAAGCGGAAACCGACGCGGGTCACGACCTTCTTGCCGTCCTTCTCCACAACGAGCTGAACGTTGCTCACGTGGATGGGGGCCTCGGTGGTGACGATGCCGCCGGTCTGCGAACCACGAGCGGTCTGGCCGGCCTTGGTGTGCTTCTTGACCCGGTTGACACCCTCGACCAGGACGCGGTCCTCGCGGGGGAAGGCCGCGATGACCTTGCCCTGCTTGCCCTTGTCCTTGCCGGTGATGACCTGTACCAGGTCGCCCTTCTTGATCTTCATGCTTACAGCACCTCCGGCGCGAGCGAGATGATCTTCATGAACTTCTTCTCGCGCAGCTCACGGCCCACGGGGCCGAAGATACGGGTGCCGCGAGGGTCGCCGTCGTTCTTCAGAATGACGGCGGCGTTCTCGTCGAAGCGGATGTACGAGCCGTCCTGGCGGCGGCGCTCCTTGACGGTGCGAACGATGACCGCCTTGACGACGTCACCCTTCTTCACGTTGCCACCGGGGATCGCATCCTTGACGGTGGCGACGATGACGTCACCGATGCCCGCGTAGCGGCGACCGGAACCACCGAGAACACGGATGCAAAGGATCTCCTTGGCACCAGTGTTGTCGGCGACACGCAGTCGCGACTCCTGCTGGATCACGTCTATCTCCTGATTGTCTGCCGGTTCCCGGCGGGGGCCTCACAGCGGAGGCCCCCACCGAGCCTGGCGGAACGAACTCGAAGGGTTACCCCTTCAAGCAATTACTTGGCCTTCTCGAGGATCTCGACGACGCGCCAGCGCTTCGTCGCGGACAGCGGCCGGGTCTCCATGAGGAGGACACGGTCGCCGACACCCGCGGCGTTCTGCTCGTCGTGCGCCTTGAGCTTGTTCGTACGGCGGATGACCTTGCCGTACAGCGCGTGCTTCACGCGGTCCTCGACGGCGACGACGACGGTCTTGTCCATCTTGTCGCTGACGACCAGACCCTCACGGGTCTTGCGGAAACCGCGGGCTTCCTTGTTCTCAGTCACGTTGCTCTCGCTCATCAGGCGCTCTCCACCGTCTCGATGCCCAGCTCACGCTCGCGCATCAGGGTGTAGATCCGGGCGATGTCCTTGCGGACGGCCTTCAGCCGGCCGTGGTTCTCGAGCTGACCGGTCGCCGCCTGGAAGCGGAGGTTGAACAGCTCTTCCTTGGCCTCGCGGAGCTTGTTGAGAAGCTCCTCGTTGCCCAGCTCGCGCAGCTCGGACGCCTTGGTACCGGCCGACATCACAGCTCACCTGCCTCGCGCTTGACGATCTTGCACTTCATCGGCAGCTTGTGAGCCGCTCGAGTCAGGGCCTCACGCGCGATCTTCTCGTTCGGGTAGGACAGCTCGAACATCACCCGACCGGGCTTGACGTTCGCGACCCACCACTCCGGGGAACCCTTACCGGAACCCATGCGGGTCTCGGCAGGCTTCTTGGTCAGCGGGCGGTCCGGGTAGATGTTGATCCAGACCTTGCCGCCACGCTTGATGTGGCGGGTCATCGCGATACGAGCCGCCTCGATCTGGCGGTTGGTCACGTACGCCGGAGTGAGGGCCTGGATGCCGTACTCGCCGAACGCAACCTGCGTACCACCCTTGGACATACCGCTGCGCTTCGGGTGGTGCTGCTTGCGGTGCTTGACCCTACGGGGGATCAGCATTTCGGTCAGGCCTCCGTTCCGGTGCTCTCAGCCGGAGCGGCGGCAGCGGCCTCGGCCTTGGGGGCCTCGGCAGCAGCAGCCTGCTGCGGCTTGCGACCGCGACCGCCACGCTCGCCACCGCGGCCACCACGGGCCGGACGGTCGGCACCGCCACGGGCCGGGCGGTTGCCGGCGCGGGCAGCAGCGTTCTCGGCGCGGACCTCGGCGATGTTCTTGACGTCGCCCTTGTAGATCCAGACCTTCACGCCGATGCGGCCGAAGGTGGTCTTGGCCTCGAAGAAGCCGTACTCGACGTTCGCGCGGAGCGTGTGCAGCGGCACACGGCCCTCGCGGTAGAACTCCGAGCGGGACATCTCGGCGCCGCCGAGACGGCCGCCACACTGGATCTTGATGCCCTTGGCGCCCGCCTTCATCGCCGACTGCATGCTCTTACGCATGGCGCGGCGGAAGGAGACGCGGGAGGACAGCTGCTCGGCAACGGCCTGGGCCACGAGCTGAGCGTCGACCTCGGGGTTCTTGACCTCGAGGATGTTCAGCTGGACCTGCTTGCCCGTCAGCTTCTCGAGGTCGCCGCGGATGCGGTCGGCCTCGGCGCCACGGCGGCCGATGACGATGCCGGGACGCGCGGTGTGGATGTCCACCCGCACGCGGTCACGGGTGCGCTCGATCTCAACCTTCGAGATGCCGGCGCGCTCCATGCCGGACGTCATCATCCGACGGATGGCGACGTCTTCCTTGACGTAGTCCTTGTACAGCTTGTCGGCGTACCAGCGGGACTTGAAGTCCGTGGTGATACCGAGCCGGAACCCGTGCGGGTTTACCTTCTGGCCCATTACCGGGTTCCTTCCTTGCTGCTGACGACCACGGTGATGTGGCTGGTCCGCTTACGGATCCGGTAGGCACGGCCCTGAGCACGCGGACGGAACCGCTTCAGGGTCGGGCCCTCGTCCACGTACGCCTCGCTGATGAACAGCGAAGAGGCGTCCGTGTGGTCGTAGTTGTGCGCGGCGTTGGCAATGGCGCTGTCCAGCACCTTGCCGACCGGCACGCTCGCGGCCTGCGGGGCGAAACGCAGGACCGCCTGAGCCTCCGTGGCGTCCATGCCACGGATGAGGTCCACCACGCGGCGGGCCTTCATGGGCGTGACGCGGATGTACCGCGCCTGGGCCCTGGCTTCCATGGTTGTCCCTTCGGTGTAAGTCATTAGTCGTTCCACCCCGCTGCTAGCGGCGCTTCGACTTCCGGTCGTCCTTGACGTGGCCGCGGAAGGTGCGAGTCGGCGAGAACTCGCCGAGCTTGTGGCCGACCATCGACTCGGTGACGAACACCGGGACGTGGGTCTTGCCGTTGTGCACCGCGATCGTGTGGCCCAGCATGGCCGGGACGATCATCGAGCGACGGGACCAGGTCTTGATGACGTTCTTGGAACCGGCTTCGTTCTGTGCGTCCACCTTCTTGATCAGGTGGTCGTCGACGAAGGGCCCCTTCTTGAGACTGCGCGGCATCTAAACCCGCTCCTAGCGCTTCTTGTTCGTCTTGCGGCGGCGGACGATGTACTTGTTGCTCGCCTTCTTGGGAGAACGAGTACGACCCTCCTTCTGACCCCACGGGGAGACCGGGTGGCGACCACCGGAGGTCTTGCCCTCACCACCACCGTGCGGGTGGTCAACCGGGTTCATCGCCACACCGCGAACGGTCGGGCGAACGCCCAGCCAGCGCTTGCGGCCGGCCTTGCCCCAGTTGATGTTCGACTGCTCGGCGTTGCCGACCTCGCCGATGGTGGCGCGGCAGCGGACGTCGACCAGGCGGATCTCGCCGGACGGCATACGCAGGTGGGCCATCTGGCCCTCCTTCGCCAGCAGCTGCACGGAGGCACCCGCGGAGCGGGCGAACTTCGCGCCGCCGCCGGGCCGCAGCTCGATGGCGTGGATGGTCGTACCGACCGGGATGTTGCGCAGCGCCAGGTTGTTGCCGGGCTTGATGTCGGCGGCCGGGCCGTTCTCGACACGGTCGCCCTGGTTCAGGCCACGCGGTGCGATGATGTAGCGCTTCTCGCCGTCTGCGTAGTGCAGGAGCGCGATGCGCGCGGTGCGGTTCGGGTCGTACTCGATGTGAGCGACCTTGGCCGGCACGCCGTCCTTGTCGTGACGACGGAAGTCGATCACGCGGTAGGCGCGCTTGTGGCCACCGCCCTGGTGACGGACGGTCACACGACCGGTGTTGTTACGGCCGCCCTTGCTGTGCAGGGGGCGGACCAGCGACTTCTCCGGCGTGGACCGCGTGATCTCGACGAAGTCGGCGACGCTGGAGCCACGACGGCCCGGAGTCGTCGGCTTGTACTTGCGGATACCCATTTCTCAGTCCTCGTCCGATATCGGACGACTCGACCTCCGTCAGGAGGTCGGGCCGCCGAAGATGTCGATACGGTCGCCCTCAGCAAGGGTCACGATGGCGCGCTTGGTGTTGGCGCGCTTGCCGAAACCGGTGCGGGTGCGCTTGCGCTTGCCCTGACGGTTGATCGTGTTGACCCCGGTGACCTTGACCGAGAAGACCGCCTCGACGGCCTGCTTGATCTGGGTCTTGTTGGCACGCGGGTCGACGATGAACGTGTACTTGTTCTCGTCCAGCAGCGCGTAGCTCTTCTCGGAAACAACCGGCTTGACAAGAATGTCGCGCGGGTCCGAGTAGGTCTTGCTGGTGATAGTGGCCTCGGACATCAGGCCTCGCTCCCTTCGGTGTCGTTGGCGGCCTTGGGGCCGGACACGAAGGACTCGAAGGCGGCCTGGGTGAAGACCACGTCGTCGGAGACGAGCACGTCGTACGTGTTCAGCTGGCCCGGCTCCAGGATGTGGACCTGGGGCAGGTTGCGGGCGGACAGCCACGCGGCCTCGTCGCTGCGCTCGGCGACCAGGAGCAGGTTCTTGCGCTCCGAGATCTTGCCGAACAGCGTCTTGGCGGCCTTGGTGGACACCGCGCCGTCGACCACGTCGGAGACGACGTGGATGCGGGAGTGGCGCGCCCGGTCCGAGAGGGCACCGCGCAGGGCGGCGGCCTTCATCTTCTTCGGGGTCCGCTGCGAGTAGTCACGCGGCACGGGGCCGTGGACGACGCCACCGCCGGCGAACTGCGGCGCACGGGTCGAACCCTGGCGGGCGCGGCCGGTGCCCTTCTGGCGGTACGGCTTCTTGCCACCACCGCGGACCTCGCCACGCGTCTTGACCTTGTGCGTGCCCTGACGGGCAGCGGCCAGCTGCGCGACGACGACCTGGTGGATCAGCGGGACGCTGACCTTGGCGTCGAAGATCTCGGCCGGGAGCTCAACGGTCCCGGACTTGTCGCCGGCGGGCGACAGAATGTCAATGGTGCTCATAGTCCTCAGGCCCCCTTGGCCGCAGTGCGGACCAGGACCAGGCCGCCGTTCGGACCGGGAACTGCGCCCTTGATGAGCAGCAGACCCTTCTCCGCGTCAACGGCGTGAACGGTCAGGTTCTGGGTGGTGACCCGCTCGTTGCCCATGCGGCCCGCCATGCGGAGGCCCTTGAACACACGGCCCGGGGTGGCACAGCCACCGATGGAGCCGGGAGAGCGGTGCTTGCGCTGGGTGCCGTGACCGGCGCCGAGGCCCTTGAAGTTGTGACGCTTCATGACACCGGCGAAGCCCTTGCCCTTGCTCTTGCCCGTGACGTCGACCTTGACGCCGGACTCGAACACCTCGGCAGTGATCTCCTGGCCCAGCGTGTACTCGCTGGCGTCAGGGGTGCGGAGCTCCACCAGGTGGCGGCGGGGGGTCACGTCGGCCTTGGCGAAGTGGCCCTTGAGGGGCTTGTTCACCTTGCGAGGGTCGATCTCGCCGAAGGCGATCTGGACCGACTCGTAGCCGTCGATGTCGTTCGTACGGACCTGGGTAACGACGCAGGGCCCGGCCTTGACAACGGTCACCGGGACGACACGGTTGTTCTCGTCCCAGACCTGGGTCATGCCGAGCTTCTCGCCCAGGACGCCCTTGATCTGCTTAGCCATCTCTTCCGCGCCTCTCAGAGCTTGATCTCGATGTCAACGCCGGCCGGAAGGTCCAGGCGCATCAGCGAGTCAACGGTCTTGGGCGTCGGGTCGAGGATGTCGATCAGGCGCTTGTGCGTGCGCATCTCGAAGTGCTCGCGCGAGTCCTTGTACTTGTGCGGCGACTTGATGACGCAGTACACGTTCTTCTCAGTGGGCAGCGGCACCGGGCCCGCGACCGACGCACCAGTGCGGGTCACCGTCTCGACGATCTTCTTCGCCGAGGAGTCGATGACCTCGTGGTCGTAGGCCTTGAGCCGGATGCGGATCTTCTGTCCCGCCATGGCTACTCAGTAGTCCTTTGTCTAGTGAAACGCTCTGGAACTCGGTGAGTCCTGCTCTCTTCTCCGACCCCCGCGGTCGGGCGTGTCGCACTCCCTCTACGAAGATCTCCCGAAGGATTTCCCAACCAAGGGGGTGCGGTCCCGAGGACCGCGGACCGGGGGAAGAGCTCCCACCGAGTGCCTGGCCGGTACCCCGCTGACACTTCCCGGAAGATTCCCGTACGTCCGACCCGCGTGGGATCGACGAGTACTGTGGGACTCGCTTCCGGTCCTCCCGGCGGGAGGCGCGCAGCATCGGCACTCAACCGAGCAACCCGGACAGTCTGCCACACGCTCCGGGCTCGTGGCCAATCGAGCCGAAGAGATTACCCCGCGGGGGTTGCGTGTCAAACCGCGGCACGCTGTTCGCCCCGCGGAGCGGTTGCCTCCGGGGCCCTGCCGGGCCTGTCGCATCCCGCTCCGGTCATCCCGATTCCGGGGTACGCGCGCGCGGAGCCACCCAGAAGACGAGCCCGAGCGCCAGGGCCGGCGCGGTCGGCAGCGCCGGCACCACCGCGACTGTGCTACCGACTCGTGCAGCAGCCAGGCCCCGGTCGGCCCGCCCGCGAGCATCGTGCCACCGAGGCCAGGCGACCCTCGGTCCGCGCACCGGTGGAGCGAAGGTCGGCACCGTCAGGCTCGCGGTGAGGGCCGGCCCGGCCCTGGGTTTCACACCGGGACGATACGGTCGCCCCGCGCGGAAACCCGGCACCTCCGGTACGCCCTCTCGCGGTGGAAGCGGAGGGCGCACCGACATCGTCTCGGCGGTCGGTTCCTCAGGGCCGTTCGACCAGGAACTCGTTCATGACCAGAACGTCCATGTTCGTCCGCAGGAAGCAGTCGAGTGCCTCCTGCGGCCTGCACACGATCGGCTCGTTCTCGTTGAAGGACGTGTTGAGCACCATCGGCACGCCCGTCAGGTCCCGGTACGCCGTGATCAGCTCGTGGTACAGCGGATTCTCGCTCGCATCGACCGTTTGCAGGCGTCCGGTTCCGTCGACGTGCGTGACCGCCGGGATCTGCGCGCGCTTTTCCTCGCGGATCGTGAACACCTTGCTCATGTAGGGCACGTCGTCGTCCGTCTCGAACCATTCGCCCACGTCGGCCCGGAGGATGGACGGAGCGAAGGGCCGGAATGACTCACGCCGCTTGATCTTCTCGTTGAGGATCTGCTTCATGTCGGCGCGCCGTGGATCGCCCAGGATCGATCGATTGCCGAGCGCGCGCGGCCCCCACTCCATGCGCCCCTGGAACCACCCGACGACACGTCCGGCCGCAAGCGCGTCCGCCACCCGCCGGCACAGCTCAGCCGTGTTCGCTGTCCGCACGACGCTCGCGCCGCCGAGCGCGGCGGCCTCCGCTTTCAGCAGCGCAGCGATCTCGGCCTGGCCGAACGACGGCCCCAGATAGGCACTCGCCCCGATCGTCGCCCGCTCCCCGGCATGCAAGCGATGCCAGACGTGGGCTGCGGCGCCGATCGCGCCACCCGCGTCGGGCTGCGAAGGCGGCATGTAGGCCCGCCTGAAGGGCGAGCGTTCGTAGATCTTCCCGTTGGCGACCGAGTTCTGGCCGCATCCCCCCGCGACGACCAGCGCGTCGCACGCATACCGGCGGTGGACCGCGTTGAGGAGGTGGAAGAACGCGTCCTCGTAGACGACCTGGGCGGACCGTGCGATGTCGCGGTGACGCTGGGTGAGATCGTCATGACGCGCGCGCGGTGGGCCGAGCAGATCCACCAGCGCCTCGCTGTACATGCCGTCGGCATGCGGAGTCTGGTTCGCCCACTCGTACGAGGTGCTCTCGCGGTGATGGCGGAAGAAGCCGAGATCGAGGCGGAACGTGCCGTCGTCCTCAAGGAGAACGACCTTGCGCAGGTGATCCACGTACGCGGGCTCGCCGTAGGGCGCGAGGCCCATGACCTTGTACTCGTCGCCGTAGTGGTGGAAGCCCAGGTAATGAGTGATCGTCTGGTAGAAGACTCCGAGCGAGTGCGGGAAATAGACCCGGCCGTCCAGGGACAGGTCGCCCCCGCGCCCGAAGCCCCAGGCCGTGCTCGCGAAGTCGCCGAAGCCGTCCACGGAAACCGCCACGGCCTCGGTGTAGGGCGAGGCGTAGAACGCCGACGCGAGATGCGCGAGATGGTGTTCGACGCGGTGGATCCTGCCTCGGAAGGCGCCACCGTGCCCACCGTCGAGCTCGGCGGCCTGGCGCATCATGCCCTCGACGTCCAGCCACGCGCGCGCATTGCGGAGCCGCTCGACCACGAGGCGCGGCGACGGTCTGTTGGCGAGCGTGTAGGCCACCTTCTTGCGGAAGCTGCTCCTCGGATCACGGTTGATGGCGACGTGATCGACGTCGCCGAGGCCGACGCCGCCTTCACGGAGGCAATAGCGGATCGCCTCGGTCGGCACTCCCGCCCAGTGCTTCTGCCGCCGGAATCGCTCCTCTTCGGCTGCGGCAACGAGCTCCCCGTCGACGAGGATGCAGGCCGACGAGTCGGCGTGATACGCGTTGATTCCCAGCACGATTTCAGCCATCGATCCTCTTCCCACCGTGGAGGGCCCCGGTCACCCTCCGCGACGGGGCGTTGACTCTACGCAGCGCTCCTACAGTAAGGAGGCGCCGGTCGCATCGGCGGGGAGACACACCTGGTGACCATGCACGCGCTCGGCGATACGGTCACCCGCGCGGAAAACCCGTCGAGGCACATCCGCGCGCACACTTAAAGTGACGGCGCAGCGGCTTTCACGGGGGAACGGTGACCATGCGTACGCACTATCCACGGACACGGCATCTGCCCTGGTCGCCCGGGGCGACCGCGGACGACGTACGGGTCACCGGCCTGGACGGGCTGCTCGGCCGCGAGGTCGTCGTCACAGAGAAGCTCGACGGTGAGAACACCACGCTCTACAGCGACGGTCTGCACGCCCGTTCGCTCGACTCGGCGCACCATCCGTCGCGCGCCTGGGTCAAGGCGCTGCACGGCCGGATCGGCCATGCCGTCCCCGAGGGCTGGCGGGTGTGCGGCGAGAACATGTACGCCCGGCACTCGATCGCGTACGACGACCTGGACGGCTACTTCTACGGCTTCTCCGTGTGGGACGCCGACGGGCGCTGCCTCGACTGGGACCGGACCGTTGCGTTCCTGCGGGAGCTCGGCATACCCGTGCCGCGCGTGCTGTGGCGGGGATTCCTCAGCGAAAACGCCGGGAGCGCCGAGAAGACGCTGCGCGCGCTGAAGCTCGACCTCACGCGGCAGGAGGGGTACGTCGTCCGGACCGCCGGGGGGTTCGCGGCCGAGGAGTTCGGGCGGCGCGTGGCCAAGTGGGTGCGGGCCGGGCATGTGCGGACCGATACGCACTGGATGCACGCGGCCGTCGTGGCGAACGGGCTCGGTCCGGACGCGCCGCTGTGGGCGGTCCGTTCGGGTGCGCCGGCCGACGCGGAGGCGCTGGCCGCCGCCGTCGGGGTCGCCGACGGCGACGCGGCGGCCCTCGGCAGGCTGGAGGCAGCGGGGACGCTGGGCGACGCCCGGCTCTCCGGCGTACTGGCCGCACTGCTGCACGGCAGCCGGCGGGCGTGGCTCGCGCCGAAGGTGGCCGCGGCGGGCGGCATGCCGCTCGCCCGGCGCGTCGCGGACCTCGTCGGGCTGGCCCCGGCGCTGCACCGGCCCTACCCGGACGAGGACCGGCGGGCCGGTCTGGTGCGCATGTCGTACGCCGCCGACCTCGGCGTCCTGCACGCCGTGGCGCGCGCGACGGCACCGGACGCCGAGGCGCGCGAGCAGGTGGAGTGGTCGGCCCTGCACGCCGAGGACGCCGCCCCGATGACAGGGCTCGACGAGGTCTTCGCGGACCTGGTGCCGGACGCCGCGGCCCGCTGCCGCGCCGAGGCGCGCGAGGCGTACGCACTCGGGCGGATCGGCACGGCCGAGGAGGCGGTGGCGGCGACGTGGCGGTGGCGTACGGGCGGCTTCCCGA
Organism: Streptomyces sp. NPDC015127; assembly: GCF_043080095.1. Taxonomy (NCBI): domain Bacteria; kingdom Bacillati; phylum Actinomycetota; class Actinomycetes; order Kitasatosporales; family Streptomycetaceae; genus Streptomyces; species Streptomyces sp. NPDC015127. The sequence continues at coordinate 60,301 of NZ_JBIBVE010000003.1, read as the reverse complement.
AGCTGGTCCAGACGGTGGGCCCGTCGGGCAGCGGCAAGAGCACGTTCGCACGGGGACTCGCCGGGGTGGACGCGTACGTCTCGCTCGACGACCTGCGCGAGGCCCGCGGTTCACGCGCCGACCAGAAGGCCAACGCGGAGGTGCTGCGCACGGGGCTCGACCGGCTGGACGCCGCCCTGGCCGCGGGAGGCACGGTGGTGTGGGACGCGACGTCGCTCCATCAGCAGCAGCGCTCCCTGGTGCACGCGGTCGCCCGGCGCCGTGACGCGCTGATCACCCACGCCGTCGTCCTGGTCGACGAGGACGAGCTGGTCCGGCGCAACGGCGAACGCGAGCATCCGGTGCCGCCGCAGGTCCTCGCCGCCCAGCTGCACCGCTTCGGCCCGCCGTACCCGGGTCAGGCACACCGCACCTGGTACATCGGGGCGAGCGGGACGATCGAGGAGGAGGTGTAGAGGTGCGTACCAGCGAGGAGATCTACCACCGGGTGCGCTGGGACGCGCGTTTCGACCCGGCCCGCTTCGTGATCGGCGTCCTCCAGCGGGGAGCGTCGCCGAAGCGCCTGCCGCTGCCCGCGTTCGTGCCCGGCGGCGACATCCCCTGGCACCGGGTCCTGTTCTTCGAGGCCGACGGCGAGGTGGTCTGGGACCGGACCTCGGGCGTGGACCGGATCGACGACACGGACGCGGGGCGGGTGCGCGAGGCGCGCCGACTGCGGGCGCCGTTCTTCGCCGCCCGGACGCCGCACGCGTGGGACGGCGCCGACTGGGTGCCGGCGCGCACGCCCAGAGGGGCCGCGCCCGGGGCGTCCCTGCGCGTGCTGACGTGGAACACCCTGTGGGACCGCTACGACGCCGACCGCATCGACACCGCCCTGCGCAGGCCGCTGCTGCTGGCCGCGCTCAGGGACGCCGACGCCGATGTCATCGCGCTGCAGGAGGTCGAGCCCCGGCTGCTGACGATTCTGCTCGCCGAGCCGTGGGTGCGCGCCGCGTACACGCTCGGCACCGATCCGGGCGCGCGGGACGTCGACGAATGCGGTCTGCTCCTGCTGAGCAGGCTGCCCGTACGCGAGGCCGCACACCACGAGCTCGGCGCGCACAAGGCGGTGACCGCGCTCGTCGTGGAGACGGGCGCGGGGCCGGTCACGGTCGCCGCGACGCACCTCAGCAGCGATCACTCGGAGAACGGCGCGGGACGGCGCGATGCCGAACTGGCCGCCGTGGCCGAGGGGTTGGGCGCTCTGGACGGCGATGTCGTCCTGATGGGCGACTTCAACGACGGCACGGAGGCACCGGCGGCGGCCCTCGGCATGCGCGACGCCTGGAGTGAGGTCCACGGCCGGGGCGATACGACCCCGACCTTCGACCCGGGCGTCAATCCGCTGGCCGCGGTGTCCTCGTTGACCGGCCGGGCCTCCCGGCTGGACCGGGTGCTGCTGCGTGCGGAGGGCCTGCGGGTGCGTGAGGCCGTGCTGCACGGCGACGCGCCCACGGCGGAGGGCCTGTACGTCTCGGACCACTACGGGGTGCGGGCCGACCTGGACCTCGACGAAGACGCGGCCGGGGACGCGCCGCCGGACGTGCTCGCGTTGCGACCGACACCCCGCACGGCCGTGGCATGGCTCCCTCCCCAGGAGCTGTGGCCGCCGATCCAGCACATCCGCCGGGAGCACGACCGCCAGATCCGCCGCTGGCCGCCGCACGTCAATGTCCTGTTCGGCTTCCTGCCCGAGTCCGACTTCGAGCGGGCGGCCCCGCTGCTCACCGCGGCCGCGGCGGAGGTCGCTCCGTTCACCGCGCGGCTGGAGGGGGTGCACTGGTTCGGCCACCGGGAGGACGCCACCGTATGGCTCGACCCGGCGGCGGACGACGAGGAGCCGTGGGCCCGGTTGTACGAGGCCCTGGTGGAGCGCTTCCCCCTGTGCGCGGGGCGGCAGGGGCGGGCACAGGGGTTCACTCCTCACCTGTCCCTGGGGCGGACCCGCGATCCGCAGCGCGTGGCCGCGCGGTGCGAGGCCCTGCTCGGCGGCGGCATGACGGCCCGGATCGGCGAGCTGGTACTGCTGTCGCGCCGGGGGGACGAGCCGATGCGCGTCCGGGCGACGGTGGCGCTGGGCACCGGCGAGGTGCGGTGGGTGCCGGACGAGGCACCCGCGCCGGGGATCCCCGGCGCCGAGCGGCACGAAGCGGCCGACGCCGGGCGGCAGGCGACCGACGCGACCGGCAGCGCGCCCCGCTCCCCCGAGGCACGGTCCGCGACCGGCGGCGGTGCGCCGCGGGACACCGGCGCACCACCCGCCGTGCAGCCGCCCGCGGCCGGCGCAGTCCCGGTCGCGGAGGGCCCCGCGGGGCCCCCCGCGGACGCGCCGGCGGACGCGCGCGCCGGGCGCATCGCGGAGCGGGTCGCGGACGCGCTCCGCGACGGCGTCGTCCACGTGGTCGGCTCCCGGCAGATGGGCTGCGCGCTGCCCGGCGCGGACCTGGACCTGGTCGCGGCGCTGCCGGGCGACACCCGACTGGCGGACGTACGCGCCCGGTTGGCGGCGGCGCTGCCCGAGGCGAAGGACGTGCGGGAGGTGGTCGGCGCGCGGGTGCCCGGGCTGCGGCTGGAGGCCGGCGGCCTGACCGTGGACCTGGTCGTGGTACCCACCGGTTCGGCCGACCCCGCCACCGCCGTCGAGCACCGCATGGAACTGGGCGAGGCGGCGGCCGTCGCGCTCAGTGCCGTCAGCGACGCCGAAGCGGTGCTCGCGCTCGTCGGCGACCGTCGGGAGGCGTTCGCCCGGCTGGCCCTGGCGGTCAAGGCATGGGCGAGGGCACGCGGCCTGGACTCGGCACCGTTCGGCGGGCTGCCGGGCCTGGCGTGGTCGCTGCTCGCGGCCCGTACCGTCCGCGAGGCCGGTGACGTGCCGCCCGCCGAGCTGCTGCGGCACTTCTTCGCGACGTGGGCGGCCTGGGACTGGCGTGAACCGGTGGGCGCGCCCGAGGGCGCTGACCTGCCGGTGGTGATCACGACTCCCTCCGAGCCCCTGCGCCCGTGCAGCGACCAGGTCACGCCGGGCATGCGCGACCTGCTCACCCAGGAGCTGTTCCGCGCCTGGGAGTTGCTGGAGCAGGGCTCCGCCGGCCTGCTGTCCCCGCCGCCGCTGCACCGCCGGCACGCGGCCTGGGCGGTCGTGTCCGTACCGCCGGGTCCGGCCGAGGGCCGGGTCCGGGGACGGATGCGCGCGCTGCTCGCCGAGCTCTCCGAGGTGTGCCCCGACGCCCACGCCTGGCCCCGCCCCTTCGGCACGGACCCGGTCCGCCACGCGATCGGCCTGGGCGCGAACCCGCCGGACCGCGCGGTCATCGAACGGATCGCGGACCGGTGGCTGCGGGGGCTCACCGGTGTGACGCTGACGCGCGCCGAGGGCGGGGACGTGCCCACGCTGCGCTGACCGTGGCGGCGAGCGGCGAAGCGCACACGCGTTCCCAGGCAACCCGGGCCGCCGCGCCGCCGTCTTGCTGAGCGCGGAAGGGGTTTCTGACCGGCCCGTCCGCACCTGGGGAGATCACGGTACGCAGACGGGGGCACGGCACTGCCCGTCCGCTGCGGGGGGAAGCGGACGGAGCACCATCGGTGAAGGACAGAGCTGTCCGCGGGCTGCCCGCGGCCGCGCGCGAGGACCGTCAGGACACCGCCCACCGGAGGGGACCGCGCCGCCGCGGTGTCGTCGCCGCCGCCGCCGCGCTCGCCGCCCTCGCCGGCACGGGCACACTCGCCGCGTGCTCCGTGCCCGCCCCGCGGCGGAAGGGACCGGTGGCCGATCCCGCGCCCGGCATCCCGATATCCGGCTCCCGGCGTGCACAGCTGATGCAGATCCTGGCGCACCCCGACGACGACCTGTACTTCATGAACCCGGACACGCAGCAGATGCTGGCAGCGGGGGTGCCGCTGGTCTGCGTGTACGTCACCGCGGGCGAGGCGGACGGCAGGAACCGCAAACCCGGGGACCGTGACGTCCCGTCCGACAAGAGCGCGTACTCCTCCGCCCGCCAGCAGGGGCTGCGCCAGGCGTACGCCGAGCTGCTGGGCCTCGACCGGTTCACCGACTGGCAGAAGGGCGTCGCCACCCTGCGCCGCGACCTGCGCGCCGAGATCAACACCCTGGCGAACGGCGCCCGCCGGGTGGAGCTGATCTTCCTCAATCTCGCCATGCACACGGCTCGCGGCGGCCGGCTGGGCCTGCCGAGCCTGTGGCGGGACCGGGCGCTGGGGCTCGCGACCGTCGTCGCCGACGACTCCCCCGTCCGCAAGGCCGGCTCGTACGACTACGACCAGCTGGTCGACGTCCTCGTCGGGCTGATGGAGCGCTACCGGCCGACCGTCGTGCAGACCCTCGACCCGGACCCGGACATCCAGCACAGCGACGAGGCGACCCGCAGGAAGGACAGCGAGCAGCGCGGCTACTCCGACCACGCGGACCACACCGCGGTGGCGTCGTTCAGCTGGACGGCCATGGTCCGCTGGGTGGCCGAGGCGACGCAGGACGGCGGCGAGGTGCCGGCCTTCGTGGCGACCTCCTTCCGCGGCTACTACAACCGGCACTGGCCGAAGAACCTCCCCGCCGCCGTGCTGGGCCGCAAGGCGGCGGCACTCGTCCCCTACGGCGGTCACGCGGACTGGGACTGCGGCAACGCGGCCGGCTGCGGCGACTACAACGTCGGTGGCAGACGTCCGCTCACGAACAAGAAGGGCTGGGTCCGCTCCACGCACTACCGCTACCCCGGCCCCCGCACCGCGGTCGCGGCCGGACCGGACGGGCGGCTGTCCGCCTACGGGGTGCTGGGACTGCGGGCCGTCCGCTGGCGGGAGAGGGAGCCGGGCAGCGGCCGCTGGGGCGAGCCGGACGACCTGGGCGGCGGCCCGCTCGCGCCCGCGCTCGGCCACACCGCGCTGGCGGACGGCAGGCAATTGCTGTTCGGGCTGCGGTTCGCGGCGCTCGGCGGGCACGGCGGGGACAACGCGCGGGAGGTCGTGCTGCTGGAGCAGCGCTCCGCGGGCGGCCCGTTCCTCGCCTGGCGCGGGCTCGGCAATCCGGAGTACGACGACGACCGCGGCCGGCGCATCGGTGTGCCGGTGGCCGTCACGGCGCCGGACGGCCGGGTGCACCTGTTCGTGCGCAACGCGGACAAGGGCGTCAGCTGCCGGGTCAGGCAGACCGACGGGCGCTGGAGCGGCTGGCAGGACCTCGGGGGCGGCGCGATCCAGGACGGCCTGACCACGGCGGTCGACGGCGGGGGCCGCGTCCATCTCTTCGGCGCGGGCCACGACACGGTCCATCACTGGGCGCAGGACGCGCCCGGCGGGGCCGTGGCCCACCGCCCCGAGGGCGCGCTGCCGGTCGCGGTGGACGCTCCGGCCGCGCTCACGGCCGCCGACGGGTCCCTCCAGCTGCTGTACCGGCAGGAGCGCCCCTACCAGCGGGCCACGCCGACGGACTCCCGCGGCACGGCGGCCGCCGGTCTCACGCGCGTACGTCCCGACGGCGGGCGGCTGCCGACGGTCCCCTTCGAGGGGTACGGGCCCGTCCGCGCGGCCACCGGCGCCGGCGGCGCGGTGCTGCTCGGCAAGGACCTGCGCGGGCGGATCCAGCTGCGCTTCGGGGGCGGCCTGCTGACCCGTACGACGGGCGCACCGAGCATCGACACCCCCACGCTGCACCTGGGCGCCGAGGGCGCGACGGTCGTGGGCCTGGGTGCGGACGCCCACCCATGGACGTGGTCGCCGCGCCCCGGTACCGAGGGCTGAGCGACAGCTGAGGGAGTCTCAGAAGGAGGCCCGACCGGCGCAGCATCCCGGCGTCGCAGCTGAGCACGCCTCAGAAGGTTGCTCCACCTACGCGGCATCCGAGCCCGCCTCAGAAAGACGCCCGCGCCCGCAGCCGCCGCAGCATGCGCGCGTCCTCGAAGCCCACCTCGCGCGCCGCGCCCTCCACCGTCGCGCCGTGGCCGACCAGGTGCTCGGCCCGTTCGACCCGCAGCGTCTGCTGATAGCGCAGGGGCGTGAGGCCGCCGGTGGCACGGACGAACAGCCGGGTCAGCGTGCGTTCGCTGACTCCGGCGAAGGCCGCGAGGCGGGCCAGCGGCAGGGGTTCGGCGAAGCGCGCGTCGATGAGGTCCTGGACGCGGTGGACGGTGTCGTCCAGGTGGGAGCGGTGCCGCAGCATGGCACTGGCCTGCGGCTCGTGTCCGTTGCGGCGGGCGTAGACCACCATCTCCCGTGCGACCCGCGCGGCGAACGCCGGGCCGTGCCGGCCTGCGAGCAGGTGCAGCGCCAGGTCGATACCGCTGGCGATGCCGGCCGAGGTCACCACCCGGTCGTCGGTGGTGAACAGCACGTCTTTCACGACGACCGCCCTCGGGTGGCGTGCCGCGAGCTCGTCCTGGAGGCCGTGGTGCGTGGTGCACCGGCGCCCGTCGAGCAGCCCCGCCAGCCCCAGCGCCTCCGCCCCCGCGCACACGCTGGCGACGCTGCCCCTGGCGGCGTGGTGGGCCCGCAGCCGTTCCAGCAGGGACGGGCCGGGGAGCGGGCCGCCGCGCAGCGTGGGCGCGCGCCAGCCCGGCACCACGATCAGGTCCTCCGGTCCCAGCTCCGGCCAGCGGGTCCGGGCGGCCAGCGGCAGCCCCTGGGCGCTGGGCACCTGCTCCTGCTCGGCCACGTACGCGAGCCGGTAGGGCTGGCCGAAGTCCGCCGCCGTGCCGAAGGCCTGGGCGGGCCCGGCCAGGTCGAGCAGGTGGACACCGGGGACGAGGACGAAGACGACCTGGCTCACACCCCGGATGCTCCCAGGTCCGCCTCCAGCTCGGCCACCGTGGCGATCCGGGCGAACCGGTCGCGCAGGACCGCCTCCGTCCGCTCGATGATCGCTTCGGCACTGAGGCCGCCGATCGGGTTCGTCGTGGTGGCGTCGGTGACGAAGACCATCCGGTAGCCGAGGTCGCTGCCCACGCGGGTGGTCGTCTCCACGCACTGCTCCGTACGGATGCCGCACACCCACAGCTCTCCCACCCCGGCGGCGGTCAGCAGCTGCTGGAGGTTGGTCGTGGTGAAGGCGTTGTGCGAGGTCTTGTGCAGGACCGGTTCGCCGTCGGCGGGCGGCTCCAGCTCCTTCAGCAGCCGTACGTGTCCGAGGGCCGGGTCGAACACGTCGCCGCTGCCGGGCTCGTTGTGCAGCACCCAGACGACGAGGTCACCGGCCGAACGGGCCAGGCGGACCAGCCTGTTCACCGGTTCGGCGATCTCGGGGTCGGCGATCTGCTGCCACAGCGGGCGCGCCTGGAAGGACTCCTGGACATCGATGACTATCAGCGCTCGTCTCATGGAACCCATTCTGACCAGGTACGACAGCCCCACCGCAGGCCCGATCCGGGCCGGTGGCGGAACGATCCGGTCAGCGGCCGCCGCCGCCCGCACATGACGAAGGGCCCCGCACCCTGAGGGTGCGGGGCCCTTCTTGCAGCTCAGCGAGCTACCAGGTCAGACCGGCAATCACTTCGTGATCTTGGTGACCTGGCCGGCGCCGACGGTCCGGCCACCCTCACGGATGGCGAACTTGAGGCCCTCCTCCATGGCGACCGGCTGGATCAGCTGGACGGACATGGTGGTGTTGTCGCCCGGCATGACCATCTCGGTGCCCTCGGGGAGGGTCACGACGCCGGTCACGTCCGTGGTACGGAAGTAGAACTGCGGGCGGTAGTTGTTGAAGAACGGGGTGTGACGGCCACCCTCGTCCTTCGACAGGATGTAGGCCTGGGCCTCGAACTCGGTGTGCGGCGTGACCGAACCGGGCTTGATGATGACCTGGCCGCGCTCGACGTCCTCGCGCTTGATGCCACGGAGGAGCAGACCGACGTTCTCACCGGCCTGGCCCTCGTCGAGCAGCTTGCGGAACATCTCGATGCCGGTGACCGTGGTGGTGGTCTTCTCGGTCTTGATACCGACGATGTCGACGGTCTCGTTGACCTTGAGGACACCACGCTCGATACGGCCGGTGACGACGGTGCCACGACCGGTGATCGTGAAGACGTCCTCGATCGGCATCAGGAACGGCTTGTCGACGTCACGCTCGGGCTGCGGGATGTTCTCGTCGACGGCCTTCATCAGGTCGAGGACGGTCTGGCCCCACTCCTTGTCGCCCTCAAGGGCCTTGAGCGCCGAGACCTTGACGACCGGCAGGTCGTCGCCCGGGAACTCGTACTCGGAGAGAAGCTCACGCACCTCGAGCTCGACGAGCTCCAGGATCTCCTCGTCGTCCACCATGTCGGCCTTGTTCAGGGCGACGACGATGTACGGAACGCCGACCTGGCGGGCCAGGAGCACGTGCTCCTTGGTCTGCGGCATCGGGCCGTCGGTGGCGGCGACCACGAGGATGGCGCCGTCCATCTGGGCAGCACCGGTGATCATGTTCTTGATGTAGTCCGCGTGACCGGGGCAGTCGACGTGGGCGTAGTGACGCGACTCGGTCTGGTACTCGACGTGCGCGATGGAGATGGTGATACCGCGCTGGCGCTCCTCAGGAGCCTTGTCGATCTGGTCGAAGGCCGAGGCCTCGTTCAGGTCCGGGTACGCGTCGTGCAGCACCTTGGTAATGGCGGCCGTGAGGGTCGTCTTACCGTGGTCGATGTGACCGATGGTGCCGATGTTGACGTGCGGCTTAGTCCGCTCGAACTTCGCCTTCGCCACTGGGGTCCTCCTGTGGAGTGGTTCTGTACGCCTTACTCATCGGCGCCAGGTGATCTTTGCTGGGAAGCCGGCCGCCGGGGTTACGACCCGGAAGGTCTTGGGGCGAAGCCCCGGCGGACGGTGTCAAGCCTAAAGCGTGAACCCGGGTGAGTTACTCGCCCTTGGCCTTCGCGATGATCTCCTCGGCGACGTTCCGGGGAACCTCGGCGTAGGAGTCGAACTGCATCGAGTAGCTTGCGCGACCCGAGGTCTTGCTGCGGAGGTCTCCGACGTAGCCGAACATCTCCGAGAGAGGCACCAGACCCTTGACGATCCGGGCACCCATCCGCTCCTCCATGGCCTGAATCTGACCACGGCGGGAGTTGATGTCGCCGATGACCTCACCCATGTAGTCCTCGGGCGTGGTGACCTCGACGGCCATCATCGGCTCGAGCAGCACGGGGCTGGCCTTGCGCGCGGCCTCCTTGAAGGCCTGCGAACCGGCGATCTTGAACGCGAGTTCGGAGGAGTCGACCTCGTGGTAGGCACCGTCGATGAGCGTGACGCGAACGCCCGTCATCTCGTAGCCGGCCAGGATGCCGAACTGCATGGCCTCCTGCGCGCCCGCGTCCACCGAGGGGATGTACTCCTTGGGGATGCGGCCACCGGTGACCTTGTTCACGAACTCGTACGAGGCGTCGCCGCCCTCGATGGGCTCGATCGCGATCTGCACCTTGGCGAACTGACCGGTACCACCGGTCTGCTTCTTGTGGGTGTAGTCCACGCGCTCGACGGCCTTGCGGATCGTCTCGCGGTACGCGACCTGCGGCTTGCCGACGTTGGCCTCGACCTTGAACTCACGGCGCATACGGTCGACCAGCACCTCGAGGTGCAGCTCGCCCATACCACCGATGATGGTCTGGCCGGTCTCCTCGTCCGAGTGGACCTGGAAGGAGGGGTCCTCCTCCGCGAGACGCTGGATGGCGACACCCAGCTTCTCCTGGTCACCCTTGGACTTGGGCTCGATGGCGACCTGGATGACCGGCGCCGGGAAGTCCATGGACTCCAGGATCACCGGGTTCTTGTCGTCGCACAGCGTCTCACCGGTGGTGGTCTGCTTCAGGCCCATGACGGCGACGATGTCGCCGGCGCCCACCGACTCGATCTCCTCACGCTTGTTCGCGTGCATGCGGTAGATCTTGCCGATGCGCTCCTTCTTGCCCTTCACGGAGTTCAGCACCGCGGTGCCGGAGTCCAGGCGACCGGAGTAGATCCGGACGAAGGTGAGCTTGCCGAGGTGCGGGTCGCTCGCGATCTTGAACGCGAGGGCCGACAGCGGCTCGTCGTCGGACGGCTTGCGCTTGACGACGGCCTCCGGGTCCTTCACGTCGTGGCCCTCGATGGCCTCGACGTCCAGGGGGGAGGGGAGGTAGCGCACGACCGCGTCGAGCAGGGGCTGGACGCCCTTGTTCTTGAACGCGGTGCCGCAGAACACCGGGGTGACCGTGGTGTCCTTGGAGACGCCGGACGCGATGGTGATACGACGGATCGCGGTGTACAGCTGCTCCTCGGTGGGCTCCTTGCCCTCCAGGTACAGCTCCATGATCTCTTCGTCGTTCTCGGCGACGGTCTCCAGCAGCGTGCCGCGCCACTCCTCGGCGGCCTCGGCGTGCGTGGAGGGGATGTCGACGACGTCGTACATCTCGCCCTTGGTGGCCTCGGCGGACCACACGAGAGCCTTCATACGAACGAGGTCGATGACGCCCTTGAAGTCGGCCTCGGCACCGATCGGGAGCTGCATGACGATCGGGGTCGCGCCGAGGCGGTCCTTGATCATGTCAACACAGCGGTGGAACTCGGCACCGGTGCGGTCGAGCTTGTTGACGAAGCAGATACGCGGAACGCCGTAGCGGTCCGCCTGACGCCAGACGGTCTCGGACTGCGGCTCAACACCGGCGACACCGTCGAACACCGTGACGGCACCGTCGAGGACGCGGAGCGAACGCTCCACCTCGACGGTGAAGTCGACGTGACCCGGCGTGTCGATGATGTTGATCGTGTGATCGACGTCCTCGAGCGGCCAGTGACAGGTCGTCGCGGCGGACGTAATCGTGATGCCGCGCTCCTGCTCCTGCTCCATCCAGTCCATCGTGGCGGCGCCGTCGTGGACCTCACCGATCTTGTAGCTCACACCGGTGTAGAACAGGATGCGCTCGGTGGTCGTCGTCTTGCCCGCGTCGATGTGGGCCATGATCCCGATGTTGCGGACCTTGGCCAGGTCAAGCGAAGTGGTGGCCATATGGCTCAGTCTTCTCTCGGTCTCGATGTGGGTAGCGACTACCAGCGGTAGTGCGCGAAGGCCTTGTTGGACTCGGCCATCTTGTGCGTGTCCTCACGCTTCTTGACCGAAGCGCCGAGGCCGTTGGAGGCGTCGAGCAGTTCGTTCATGAGGCGCTCGGTCATGGTCTTCTCGCGACGGGCGCGGGAGTAACCGACCAGCCAGCGCAGCGCCAGCGTGGAGGCGCGGCCGGGCTTGACCTCGACCGGCACCTGGTAGGTGGCGCCACCGACACGACGGGACTTGACCTCGAGCGCCGGCTTGACGTTCTCGAGGGCGCGCTTCAGCGTGATGACCGGGTCGTTGCCGGTCTTCTCGCGGAGGCCTTCCATGGCGCCGTAGACGATGCGCTCAGCGGTGGAACGCTTGCCGTTGAGCAGGATCTTGTTGATCAGCGAGGTCACCAGAGGAGAACCGTAAACCGGGTCGATGATGACCGGGCGCTTCGGGGCGGGGCCCTTACGAGGCATTCTTACTTCTCCTTCTTGGCGCCGTAGCGGCTGCGGGCCTGCTTGCGGTTCTTGACACCCTGGGTGTCGAGGGAACCGCGGATGATCTTGTAACGAACACCCGGCAGGTCCTTCACACGGCCACCACGCACGAGCACGATGGAGTGCTCCTGCAGGTTGTGTCCCTCACCCGGGATGTAGGCCGTGACCTCGATGCCGGAGGTCAGACGCACACGCGCGACCTTACGCAGGGCCGAGTTCGGCTTCTTCGGGGTGGTCGTGAACACACGCGTGCAGACGCCGCGGCGCTGAGGAGAACCCTCGAGTGCGGGCGTCTTGTTCTTCTCGACCTTGTCCTGCCGGCCCTTGCGGACCAGCTGCTGGATCGTAGGCACTACTTCTCCGGTTTCTGTGTGCCGTCAGTGAAGCTAACCTGGAACGTCGCCGACCCACGCGGTCGGGTGTGTCGAATGCTGCGGACCTCCGCCGCGAGCGGAAAAGGCGCAGATTGCGGTGGCCGATATCTGACTCGCCATGCGGTTGAAGACACGCACACGAGCCCAGGCACACCCCAGGCACAAGGTCTGAGCGTACCTACCGCACGGACTCCGGTCAAAACAAATGCACGCGGCCCGGACACGCCGGACGTCCCCGTTCCGCCAGTCGCCGTCGCCGCCGCGCGCCAGCACCGTTCCGCTACCGTCCTGATGGGCATCGTGGTTCTGGCGCTCGCCGCCGCATGGGCCGCCCATCACGTCGTCTCCGCGTCGCAGCTCGACAGCCACACCACCAGCAGACTCTCCGTGGTCTGGATGGCCCTGTTCCTCGTGTTCATGGCCCAGACCCTGATGTACCACCTGGAGAGGCCGCGCAGGCTGACGCCGCGGCTGGCCCGCCAGCTCGACGACCTGCACGTGGCGATCCTCATCCCCGTGTACAACGAGGATCCCGGTTACCTGAAGCTGGGCCTGGAGTCGTTCCTGCAGCAGACCCGGCTGCCGGACAGCGTGCACGTGGTCGACGACGGTTCGACGAACAGCGACTATCCCGACATCCGCGCCTGGTGGGAGCGGGCAGCCGCGGAGGCGGGCGTCGTCACCACCTGGCAGCGGGTGCCCAACGGCGGAAAGCGGCACGCCCAGGCACACGGGGTACGGGTCAGTCCCGAGGCCGACATCTACATCACAGTGGACTCCGACTCCTGCCTGGCGCCCAACGCCGTTGCCGAGGCCCTCGTGCCGTTCACCCGGCCCCGGGTGCAGTCCGTGGCCGGCATCGTGATCGCCACCAACAACCGGGCCAACCTGCTGGCACGAGTCACCGACCTCTGGTTCACCACGACCCAGCTCGTCGACCGGTCCGGCCAGTCGGCCGTCGGCGCGGTCATGGTCAACTCCGGCCCGCTCGCCGCCTACCGGGCCGCGGTCATCCGTGACAACCTCGGCTCGTACCTCAACGAGACGTTCATGGGCCGCCCCGTGATGTTCTCGGACGACTCGCTGCTGACCCTGTACGCACAGGAGCGCGGGCTGACCGTGCAGCAGCCGAGCGCCATCGTCTTCACCGCGATGCCCGAGAAGTGGAGCCACTTCAACCGCATGTATCTGCGGTGGATGCGCGGCTCGACCATCCGCTCGGTATGGCGGATGCGCTACCTGTCCATGGCACGGCCGGCGTTCTGGCTCCATCTGCTGCGCTGGTTCCAGATGTTCCTGGTACAGATGGTGACCCTCTGGATCCTGCTGGTCGAGCCGATCGCCTTCCGCAATCTGCCGCCGCTGTCCATGCTCTGGATCCCGTTCCTGATCGGCTGGGCGCAGGGCCTGCGCTACCTGGGCATCATCCGCTCCGACGAGCGCATCAGGTCCCGGGCCCTGACGTGGCTGATGATGCCGCTCGCCATCCTGATGGCCTGGACGGTGCTCCGCTGGCTGCGCTGGTACGGCATCCTCACCTGTGCCCGGACGGGATGGGGCACCCGCCAGAACGGCGCCGAGGTGTCCCTCGGGCCGGCGACGACCTCTCCGGCCCCCCGTACGCCCGACCCCGTGCCGGAAGACCCGTGGCCCGAGCTGCCGACGCGGGCCCGGCCGGCGACGGCGCACGCGGGCGTGGCCTCCGATCCGTACGCCGGCACGGCGCAGCCGTACGACGGCTACGCGCCCACGCCGTATCCGGGCCCCGGCGTCCCCGTCCAGCGCGGACACCCGCACCAGGACGCGTACGTCTGGCAGAGCGCCCAGCCGCAGCACGACCAGTACGCCGACCCGCAGGACCCGCACGCCGTGGACACCCACGGGCCCGGCGGGCACCCGCAGGGCAGATACCCCGACTACCACGAGCCCAGGGCCTGGTAGCCGGAAACCGGAAGGGCGGTCACCCCCGTGAGGGGTGACCGCCCTTTCGCGTCCCCGCCGCAGCGGGAACGGACACGCCGGAGGGCGGCCACCCGCCAGGGTGACCGCCCTCCGGTCGTTCAAGCGACTCGCTTACTGGTTGTACGGACCGTAGTCGTAGTCCTCCAGCGGAACGGCCTGGCCGGAGCCCGTGCCGAACGGCGAGTAGTCGATGTCGTCGTAGCCGACGGCCGAGTACATCGCGGCCTTGGCCTCCTCGGTCGGCTCGACCCGGATGTTGCGGTAGCGGGACAGGCCCGTACCGGCCGGGATGAGCTTACCGATGATGACGTTCTCCTTGAGGCCGATCAGGGAGTCCGACTTGGCGTTGATCGCCGCGTCGGTCAGGACCCTGGTCGTCTCCTGGAAGGACGCCGCCGACAGCCACGACTCGGTCGCCAGCGAGGCCTTGGTGATACCCATCAGCTGCGGACGGCCGGAGGCGGGGTGACCGCCCTCGGTGACCACACGACGGTTCTCGGTCTCGAACTTCGAGCGCTCGACCAGCTCGCCCGGCAGCAGCTCCGCGTCGCCGGACTCGATGATCGTCACCCGGCGCAGCATCTGCCGGATGATGATCTCGATGTGCTTGTCGTGGATCGACACACCCTGCGAGTTGTACACCTTCTGGACCTCGCCGACCAGGTGGACCTGGACCGCGCGCTGGCCGAGGATGCGCAGCACGTCGTGCGGGTTGGTGGCACCCACGGTGAGCTTCTGGCCCACCTCGACGTGGTCGCCCTCACCGACCAGCAGACGGGCACGCTTCGAGATCGGGTACGCCGTCTCGTCGCTGCCGTCGTCCGGGGTGACGACGAGCTTCTTGGTCTTCTCGGTCTCCTCGATACGGACGCGGCCGGCCGCCTCCGAGATCGGGGCGACACCCTTGGGCGTACGAGCCTCGAAGAGCTCGACGACACGGGGCAGACCCTGGGTGATGTCGTCACCGGCCACACCACCGGTGTGGAAGGTACGCATCGTCAGCTGGGTACCGGGCTCACCGATGGACTGGGCGGCGATGATGCCGACCGCCTCACCGATGTCGACCAGCTTGCCGGTGGCCAGCGAACGGCCGTAGCAGTACGCACAGGTACCGACCGCGGACTCACAGGTCAGGACCGAGCGGGTCTTGACCTCCTCCACACCGGCCGCGACGAGCGCGTCGATGAGCACGTCACCGAGGTCGACGTTGGCAGGCGCGATGACCTTGCCGTCGACGACGACGTCCTCGGCGAGCATGCGCGCGTATACGGAGGTCTCGACGTCCTCCGCCTTGCGCAGCACGCCGTCGGCGCCCTTCTCGGCGATCCGCAGCTTGAGGCCGCGGTCGGTGCCGCAGTCCTCCTCGCGGATGATGACGTCCTGCGAGACGTCCACCAGACGACGGGTCAGGTAACCCGAGTCGGCGGTACGCAGGGCGGTGTCCGCCAGACCCTTACGGGCACCGTGCGTGGAGATGAAGTACTCCAGCACGGACAGGCCCTCACGGAAGGACGCCTTGATCGGACGCGGGATGGTCTCGTTCTTGGCGTTGGACACCAGACCACGCATACCGGCGATCTGACGCATCTGCATCATGTTTCCACGAGCACCCGAGTTGACCATCATGAAGATGGGGTTGGTCTTCGGGAAGTTCGCGTTCATCGCCTCGGCGACCTCGTTGGTCGCCTTGGTCCAGATCGCGATGAGCTCCTGGGTGCGCTCGTCCTTGGTGATCAGACCGCGCTCGTACTGCTTCTGGACCTTCTCGTCCTGCTCCTCGTAGCCCTTGACGATCGCCTTCTTCGCCTCGGGAACGACGACGTCGGAGATGGCCACGGTGACACCGGAACGGGTCGCCCAGTAGAAGCCGGCCGCCTTCAGGTTGTCGAGCGTCGCCGCCACGATGACCTTGGGGTAGCGCTCGGCGAGGTCGTTGACGATCTCGGAGAGCTGCTTCTTGCCCACCGAGTAGTCGACGAACGGGTAGTCCTCGGGCAGCAGCTCGTTGAAGAGCGCACGGCCGAGCGTGGTCTTCAGACGGAAGCTGTCACCCTGCTGCCACTCCGGCTCACCCTCCTCCGCGACCGGCGGAGTCCAGCCACGCGGCGGGATGGTGCCGACCGGGAAGCGGATGTCGACCTTCGCCTGGAGCGAGAGCTCCCGGGCGTCGAAGGCCATGATCGCCTCGGCGGTGGAGTTGAACGCACGGCCCTCGCCGCGCACCTCGCGCTCCTCCTCGTCCGTGGTGAGGAAGAAGAGGCCCAGCACCATGTCCTGGGTCGGCATGGTGACCGGACGGCCGTCGGCCGGCTTGAGGATGTTGTTCGAGGACAGCATCAGGATGCGGGCCTCGGCCTGCGCCTCCGCGGAGAGCGGCAGGTGGACGGCCATCTGGTCACCGTCGAAGTCCGCGTTGAACGCGGTGCAGACGAGCGGGTGGATCTGGATGGCCTTGCCCTCGACCAGCTGCGGCTCGAAGGCCTGGATGCCGAGGCGGTGCAGCGTGGGCGCACGGTTGAGCAGCACCGGGTGCTCGGCGATGACCTCTTCGAGGACGTCGTACACGACGGTGCGGCCGCGCTCGACCATGCGCTTGGCCGACTTGATGTTCTGCGCGTGGTTCAGGTCGACCAGGCGCTTCATCACGAACGGCTTGAAGAGCTCCAGCGCCATGGCCTTGGGCAGACCGCACTGGTGCAGCTTCAGCTGCGGGCCGACGACGATGACGGAACGCGCCGAGTAGTCGACACGCTTACCGAGCAGGTTCTGACGGAAACGACCCTGCTTGCCCTTGAGCATGTCGCTCAGGGACTTCAGCGGGCGGTTGCCGGGACCGGTGACCGGGCGACCACGACGACCGTTGTCGAAGAGGGCGTCCACGGCCTCCTGGAGCATGCGCTTCTCGTTGTTCACGATGATCTCGGGAGCACCGAGGTCGAGAAGCCGCTTCAGGCGGTTGTTGCGGTTGATCACGCGGCGGTACAGGTCGTTCAGGTCGGAGGTCGCGAAGCGGCCACCGTCCAGCTGCACCATCGGACGCAGGTCCGGCGGGATGACCGGCACGCAGTCGAGCACCATGCCCTTGGGGCTGTTGGACGTCTGCAGGAACGCGGAGACGACCTTGAGGCGCTTGAGCGCACGGGTCTTCTTCTGGCCCTTGCCGGTACGGATGATCTCGCGGAGACGCTCGGCCTCCTCCTCGAGGTCGAAGGACTCCAGGCGCTTCTGCAGCGCCGCGGCACCCATCGAGCCGTCGAAGTACGTGCCGAAGCGGTCACGCAGCTCGCGGTAGAGCAGCTCGTCGCCCTCGAGGTCCTGGACCTTGAGGTTCTTGAAGCGGTTCCACACCTCGTCGAGACGGTCGATCTCGCGCTGGGCACGGTCGCGCAGCTGCTTCATCTCGCGCTCGGCGCCCTCGCGCACCTTGCGGCGCACGTCGGCCTTGGCGCCCTCGGCCTCGAGCTCGGCCAGGTCGGTCTCGAGCTTCTTGGCGCGGGCCTCGAGGTCGGCGTCGCGGCGGTTCTCGATCTGCTGACGCTCGACGGAGACGTGGGCCTCCAGCGACGGCAGGTCGCGCGTGCGGCGCTCCTCGTCCACGAACGTGATCATGTACGCGGCGAAGTAGATGACCTTCTCGAGGTCCTTCGGCGCCAGGTCCAGCAGGTAGCCCAGACGCGACGGGACGCCCTTGAAGTACCAGATGTGGGTGACGGGAGCGGCCAGCTCGATGTGGCCCATCCGCTCACGGCGCACCTTGGCGCGCGTGACCTCGACGCCACAACGCTCACAGATGATGCCCTTGAAGCGGACACGCTTGTACTTGCCGCAGTAGCACTCCCAGTCCCGGGTCGGACCGAAGATCTTCTCGCAGAAGAGTCCGTCCTTCTCGGGCTTCAGGGTGCGGTAGTTGATGGTCTCCGGCTTCTTGACCTCGCCGTGGGACCAGGTCCGGATGTCGTCCGCGGTGGCGAGGCCGATCCGCAGCTCGTCGAAGAAGTTGACGTCGAGCACTTTTTCGTCAATCCCTCTTTCGGGGTTGTGCCCTCCGCGTCAGCGGAAAACGGGCTCTGTATCAGTGGTCTGTACGGTCCCGGGGACGGCCGGGGCTCCCTCGCGAGAGCCCCGGCCGGGCCCGTCAGACCTCTTCGACGCTGCTCGGCTCGCGCCGGGACAGGTCGATACCGAGCTCCTCCGCAGCGCGGAAGACGTCCTCGTCCGTGTCGCGCATCTCGATGGACATGCCGTCCGAGGACAGCACCTCCACGTTGAGGCACAGCGACTGCATTTCCTTGATGAGCACCTTGAAGGACTCGGGAATGCCGGGCTCGGGGATGTTCTCGCCCTTGACGATGGCCTCGTAGACCTTCACGCGGCCGGTCACGTCGTCGGACTTGATCGTCAGCAGCTCCTGGAGCGCGTAAGCGGCGCCGTACGCCTCCAGCGCCCACACCTCCATCTCACCGAATCGCTGGCCACCGAACTGGGCCTTACCACCCAGCGGCTGCTGGGTGATCATCGAGTACGGACCGGTCGACCGGGCGTGGAGCTTGTCGTCGACCAGGTGGTGGAGCTTGAGGATGTACATGTACCCGACGGAGATCGGGTCCGGGAACGGCTCGCCGGAGCGGCCGTCGAACAGGCGCGCCTTACCGGTCGGGAGCACCATGCGCTCGCCGTCCCGGTTCGGGATGGTGTGCTGCAGCAGGCCGGCCAGCTCGTCCTCGCGGGCACCGTCGAAGACCGGGGTCGCGACGTTGGTGCCGGGCGCGACGTCGTCGGCGCCGATGGCCTGCAGACGCTGGGCCCACTCCTCGCTCAGGCCGGAGACGTCCCAGCCGCGGCTGGCGAGCCAGCCGAGGTGGATCTCCAGGACCTGTCCCGGGTTCATTCGGGACGGGACACCCAGCGGGTTGAGGATGATGTCGACCGGGGTGCCGTCCTCCAGGAACGGCATGTCCTCGATCGGCAGGATCTTCGAGATGACGCCCTTGTTGCCGTGACGGCCGGCGAGCTTGTCACCGTCGGTGATCTTGCGCTTCTGGGCGACGTAGACGCGGACCAGCTGGTTCACGCCCGGGGGAAGCTCGTCGCCCTCCTCGCGGTCGAAGACGCGTACGCCGATGACCTTGCCGGTCTCGCCGTGCGGCACCTTCAGCGAGGTGTCACGGACCTCACGGGCCTTCTCGCCGAAGATCGCGCGGAGCAGGCGCTCCTCCGGGGTCAGCTCGGTCTCACCCTTGGGCGTGACCTTGCCGACCAGGATGTCGCCGGCGACGACCTCGGCACCGATACGGATGATGCCGCGCTCGTCGAGGTCGGCGAGGACCTCCTCGGAGACGTTCGGGATGTCCCGGGTGATCTCCTCGGGGCCGAGCTTGGTGTCACGGGCGTCGACCTCGTGCTCCTCGATGTGGATCGAGGAGAGGACGTCGTCCTGCACGAGGCGCTGCGACAGGATGATCGCGTCCTCGTAGTTGTGACCCTCCCACGGCATGAACGCCACGAGCAGGTTCTTGCCGAGCGCCATCTCGCCGTTCTCCGTGGCGGGACCGTCGGCGAGGACCTGGCCCTCGATGACGCGGTCGCCCTCGGAGACGACGACCTTCTGGTTGACCGAGGTGCCCTGGTTGGAGCGGGAGAACTTCGCGATGCGGTACGTGGTGTACGTGCCGTCGTCGTTCGCCACGGTGACGTAGTCGGCCGAGACCTCCTGGATGACACCGTCCTTCTCGGCCTTGATGACGTCGCCGGCGTCGGTGGCACAGCGGTACTCCATGCCGGTGCCGACGAGCGGGGCCTCCGCCTTGATGAGCGGAACGGCCTGGCGCATCATGTTCGCGCCCATGAGGGCACGGTTGGCGTCGTCGTGCTCGAGGAACGGAATCATGGCGGTCGCGACCGACACCATCTGGCGCGGCGAGACGTCCATGTAGTCGACCTCGGCCGGCGGGACGTAGTCGACCTCGCCGCCACGACGGCGGACCAGAATGCGGGACTCGGTGAAGCGCAGGTCCTCGGAGAGGGTCGCGTTCGCCTGCGCGATGACGAAGCGGTCCTCCTCGTCGGCGGTCAGGTAGTCGACCTCGTCGGTGACCTGGCCGTCGACGACCTTGCGGTACGGCGTCTCGACGAAGCCGAACGCGTTGACGCGGCCGTAGGAGGCGAGCGAGCCGATCAGACCGATGTTCGGGCCTTCAGGGGTCTCGATCGGGCACATGCGGCCGTAGTGCGAGGGGTGGACGTCACGGACCTCGAAGCCGGCCCGCTCACGGGAGAGACCACCCGGGCCAAGAGCCGACAGACGGCGCTTGTGGGTGAGACCCGACAGCGGGTTGTTCTGGTCCATGAACTGCGACAGCTGGCTGGTGCCGAAGAACTCCTTGATGGAGGCGACGACCGGCCGGATGTTGATCAGGGTCTGCGGCGTGATCGCCTCGACGTCCTGGGTCGTCATGCGCTCGCGCACGACGCGCTCCATACGAGCCAGACCCGTACGGACCTGGTTCTGGATGAGCTCGCCGACGTTGCGCAGACGACGGTTGCCGAAGTGGTCGATGTCGTCGGTCTCGACGACGATCTGCGTGCCGTTCTCGCCGACCGTCTCGGTCTCGCCGGCGTGCAGCTTGACCAGGTACTTGATGGTGGCGATGACGTCGTCGGTGGTGAGGACACCGGCGTCCAGCGGCTCGTCGGCGCCGAGCTTCTTGTTCACCTTGTAGCGGCCGACCTTGGCGAGGTCGTAGCGCTTGGGGTTGAAGTAGAGGTTCTCGAGCAGCGTCTGAGCGGCCTCACGCGTCGGCGGCTCGCCCGGGCGGAGCTTGCGGTAGATGTCGAGCAGCGCGTCGTCCTGGCCCTGGGTGTGGTCCTTCTCCAGGGTGGCGCGCATGGACTCGTACTCGCCGAACTCCTCGAGGATCTGCTCGGTGGTCCACCCGAGCGCCTTGAGCAGGACGGTGACGGACTGCTTGCGCTTGCGGTCGATGCGGACACCGACCATGTCGCGCTTGTCGATCTCCATCTCCAGCCAGGCACCCCGGGACGGGATGATCTTGGCCGTGAAGATGTCCTTGTCGGACGTCTTGTCGATGGAGGAGTCGAAGTAGACACCCGGCGAGCGCACGAGCTGCGACACGACGACACGCTCGGTGCCGTTGATGACGAAGGTGCCCTTGTTGGTCATGAGCGGGAAGTCGCCCATGAAGACCGTCTGGGACTTGATCTCGCCGGTCTCGTTGTTGGTGAACTCGGCGGTGACGAAGAGCGGGGCCGCGTACGTGAAGTCGCGCTCCTTGCACTCGTCGATCGAGTTCTTCGGAGGCTCGAAGCGGTGGTCGCGGAAGGTCAGCGACATCGACCCGGAGAAGTCCTCGATCGGGGAGATCTCCTCGAAGATCTCCTCCAGACCGGACTTGGTGGGGACGTCCTGTCCGCTTTCGAGAGCCGCCTCGACACGAGCCTTCCACGCGGCATTGCCGAGCAGCCAGTCAAAGCTCTCGGTCTGCAGCGCGAGGAGGTTCGGAACCTCGAGGGGCTCCTTGATCTTTGCAAAGGAGATGCGCAGCGGGGCAGTGCTTGCGCCGTTGTTCGTATTCGCGGTCGAGGCGTTGCGCGAGGCGGCCAAGAGGGGGTCCTTCCGAGGGCTCGGACTCACTACGCGCGTACCGGTCCCATGCTGTGCACGGAGAGAGAAAGCCTGGTGAAGGCCGGTCTCAATCGATGCTCAGGTATGGGCATGCCTCTGGTGACGGGCAGGAGGCAGCTAACAGGCAGCGCAAAGGGTCAGTGTAGCCACTTGGCACACTGATGTCCAGTGCGGGTTTTCGAGACCCTCGTTTTTCTCATCTCCGCGAACCCCATGCGCCGTGAGGCGCACATCGATACTGCCCGTTCGGTCGTCGATCCATGCCTCGGATACGGATCGTTGTGACGACGCGTCCTGAGAATTGCGCGCTGCGTGCGGTTCGTCAAGGGCCCCTGCCCCTGAGCTGCCGCTCCGGGATCCTCACATGCCGCCGTGAGGGGCGCACGGCGAAGATCACCATACTCGCCGGGACGCCAAGAGCAAGACAGCCGTCCCGCGTATGCCGAAGGGCGACCACCCGATTGGGTGATCGCCCTTCAGTGTGCGTGCGTTACACGCGAAGAGTCAGACGACTCGCAAGGTCACTTGACCTCGACGGAGGCGCCGGCGCCCTTGAGGGCCTCGGCGGCCTTCTCCGCGGCGTCCTTGGCGACCTTCTCGAGGACCGGCTTCGGGGTGCCGTCGACGAGGTCCTTGGCCTCCTTCAGACCCAGCGAGGTCAGCTCACGCACGACCTTGATGACCTGGATCTTCTTCTCGCCGGCGCCGGTGAGGATGACGTCGAACTCGTCCTTCTCCTCAGCGGCCTCGACCGGGGCGCCGGGGGCGGCAGCGCCGGCAACGGCGACCGGGGCGGCGGCGGTGACGTCGAACTTCTCCTCGAAGGCCTTCACGAACTCGGAGAGCTCGATGAGGGTCATCTCCTCGAACTGCGCAAGCAGGTCGTCCTGGGACAGCTTCGCCATGATGGCGTCCTTCCACTAATTCGGCTGGTGCCGGATGTACATGTGAGGCGGGCGTACGTTCGGCCCGCTGCGACCAGCGCCTGGGCGGCGCCGATCATTGCGCGAGCCGAATTACTCGGCACCGCCCTGCTCGGCCTGCTTGGCACGAAGCGCCTCCGCGGTGCGGATGAACTTCGAGGGAAGCGCCTGGAAGAGCGCGGCAGTCTGGGACTGCTTGCCCTTCATGGCGCCCGCCAGCTTGGCGAGCAGAACCTCGCGGGACTCGAGGTCCGCAAGCTTCTTGATCTCATCGGCGGACAGCGCCTTGCCATCAAGGACACCGCCCTTGATGATCAGGTTCGGGTTGTCCTTGGCGAAGTCACGAAGACCCTTCGCCGACTCCACCGGGTCACCGGTGATGAAGGCAACCGCCGTCGGACCAGTGAACTGGTCGTCGAGCGAGTTGATCCCGGCCTCGTTGGCCGCAATCTTGGTCAGCGTGTTCTTCACCACGGCGTACTGGGCGTTCTCACCGAGCGAACGGCGCAGCTGCTTGAGCTGGGCCACGGTGAGACCCCGGTACTCGGTCAGCACGGCGGCGTTCGAGCTGCGGAACTGCTCCGCGAGCTCGGCTACCGCGGCAGCCTTGTCGGGCCTTGCCATAGAGCGTCGGCCTCCTTCCGGGTGATGAGGACCGCTCAGAAGGGGCTGAACAAAACGAAACGCCCCGGCGCAGGCGCACGGGGCGTAGCTCGACCGGACGGAATCCGCCTCGGGAGCTTTCCACAGTCACCTGCGCAGGACGTCCGCTGCTGAGCGGATCCTTCGGCCACCGGACCCTCGGAAGGAGAGCACGGCAACGACCAGCGGTCTTTGGCTTCTGTGGAAGAGTACGGGAACGGCTCCCGGTCAGGCAAATCGGGTCATCGTCGGCCACGAGGCGACAGAGGCCTCCTGGGCGCCCGCGGCGTCCCCGAGGCCCGTCCAGGGCCCCAGAGGGGCGTACAAGCCCCTCTGCGCCGGTGTGGCGGGACCCGTCGCCCACGAAAGAGCCGGCCCCCGCCGCTCCGAGGAGCGACGGGGGCCGGCTCTGCGTTCGCGTGACCCACGACTGCCGTCAGATTCAGACGGCGGCCGGGTCCTCCTCGACGAGGAGGTTGCGGGTGCGGTTGGCGTCCAGCGGGATGCCGGGGCCCATCGTGGTGGTCAGGGTCGCCTTCTTGATGTAGCGGCCCTTCGCGGCGGACGGCTTCAGACGGAGGATCTCCTCCAGAGCCGCGGCGTAGTTCTCGACCAGCTTCGTCTCGTCGAAGGAGACCTTGCCGATGATGAAGTGCAGGTTCGAGTGCTTGTCGACGCGGAACTCGATCTTGCCGCCCTTGATCTCGTTGACGGCCTTGGCGACGTCCATCGTCACGGTGCCGGTCTTCGGGTTCGGCATCAGACCACGCGGACCGAGCACGCGGCCGAGGCGGCCGACCTTGCCCATGAGGTCCGGGGTGGCGACGACGGCGTCGAACTCGTTCAGGCGCTGGCCCTTGGAGATGTCGTCGATGAGCTCGTCGGAGCCGACGATGTCGGCGCCCGCGGCACGCGCGGCCTCGGCACGGTCACCGGTCGCGAAGACCAGGACCCGGGCGGTCTTACCGGTGCCGTGCGGAAGGTTCACGGTGCCACGGACCATCTGGTCGGCCTTGCGCGGGTCAACGCCCAGACGGAAGGCGACCTCGACAGTGCCGTCGAACTTGGTGGCGGCGGTGTCCTTGGCGAGACGGACGGCCTCGAGGGGGGCGTAGTTCCGCTCCCGGTCGACCTTGGCGTCCGCAGCGCGGAGAGTCTTGCTGCGCTTCACTTCTGCTCCTGATGTGTTGAGCGTGGAGTCGTGGTCCGGGCCAGCGCTTGGCCCTGCCACTGAAGGTCTGACGGGGACTGTCAGCCCCCGCTTCTTCGCTCGGGCTTCCTGCTCGCTCGCTCCGCGGACGGCCTCGTTTCTCGGCCGGCCACTGTGCGAGCTCGTGCGTCAGCCCTCGACCGTGATGCCCATGGAACGGGCGGTGCCGGCGATGATCTTCTCGGCGGCGTCCAGGTCGTTGGCGTTCAGGTCGGGCATCTTGGTGGTCGCGATGTCACGGACCTGGTCGCGCGTGAGCTTGGCGACCTTGGTCTTGTGCGGCTCGCCGGAGCCCTTGTCCACACCCGCGGCCTTGAGGATCAGCTTGGCGGCCGGCGGAGTCTTGGTGACGAAGGTGAAGGAACGGTCCTCGTAGACCGTGATCTCCACCGGCACGACCATGCCACGCTGCGACTCGGTCGCGGCGTTGTAGGCCTTGCAGAACTCCATGATGTTGACGCCGTGCTGACCCAGGGCGGGGCCGACCGGCGGAGCCGGGTTGGCCGCACCGGCCTGGATCTGGAGCTTGATAAGCCCCGTGACCTTCTTCTTCTTGGGAGGCATTGCTCTCTCCGGGTCCTAGTGAGAGTTTTCAGCACTCCAACCGATCATCCGGATGGAGGCATACCGCACAACGATAACGGGTATCCATGCGCGGCCAAAAACCGAGCAGGTCAGACAACCTGCGAGAGGCGGTCTGACCTGTTCGGAAGCGCTGCGTCCAGAAAAGTGTCAGTTCTTCTGGATCTGGTCGAAGCTCAGCTCGACCGGGGTCTCGCGGCCGAAGATCTCGACAAGGCCCTTGACCTTCTTCGAGTCGGCGTTGATCTCGTTGATGGTGGCCTGCAGCGTCGCGAACGGGCCGTCGGTGACGGTGACCGAGTCGCCGACCTCGAAGTCCAGCACCTGGACCTCGACCTTGCGGGCGGGAGCCGGCTTGCCCTCGGCCTCGGCGGCCTCGCGGGCGGCCTTCTCCTCGGCCTCCGGGGCGAGCATCTTGACGATCTCGTCCAGGGTCAGCGGGTACGGGTCGTAGGCGTTGCCCACGAAGCCGGTGACACCGGGCGTGTTGCGCACGACGCCCCAGGACTCGTTCGTCAGATCCATGCGGACGAGCACGTAGCCGGGCAGCTTGTTCTGCCGGACGTTCTTGCGCTCGCCGTTCTTGATCTGGACGATCTCTTCCTCGGGGACCTCGGCCTGGTAGATGAAGTCCTCGACGTTCAGCGAGACGGCGCGCTGCTCCAGGTTGGCCTTCACGCGCTTCTCGTAGCCCGCGTAGGTGTGGATCACGTACCACTCGCCGGGCAGACCGCGGAGCTCGTCGCGCAGAGCGGCGATCGGGTCGGCGGGAGCCTCCGGCTCGGCCTCGGCCACGGCCTCTTCGGCGGACTCGGCGTCTTCGGCGCCCTCGGTCGCGACCTCGTCCGCAGCCTCGGCGTCGGTCACGTCCTCCACGTGCAGCGCGGCGTCCTCGGCCGGCTCGCCGGCGATGTCGTCGGCAGCGTCGGCCTGGTCCGGGTCCACACCGTCTGCCGCCTCGACGATGTCGAGCTCGTCCTCGACGGACTCGAAGCTCTCGCCGGACGTGGCGGAGTCGTTCAGGTTCGGGTCAGACACGGTGGCTGCTTCTTCCTGGATACAGATGGGGTGGAACAATGCGAAAGGGGCGCCGAGCACGGCGCCCTCCGCAGGATCAGCCGAAGACGTACTTGACTGCTTCCTGGAAGCCCAAGTCAATCACGGTCACGAGGCCGATCATGATGACGACGAAGACGATCACCACGGTGGTGTAGGTCGTCAGCTGGTTGCGCGTGGGCCAGACGACCTTGCGCAGCTCAGCGATGATCTGGCGATAGAAAAGCCCGAGACGGCCCAGCGGGCCCTTCTTGCCGCGCTTTCCGCCCTTGCGGGACTTCTTCTTCGACTCCGGCGACTCGTCCTCGGCATCAGGCATGTCGATGGAGCCCACGGCGTCCGTCACGATCTCTCACCTGATTCCGGGTCGTGGCCGTGCCGCGCCCGGTGGAGCCGCACGGCGGTGCATAGAAGTACGTACATGCGCACACAGCCTGGCGAAGGTGTGTGTAGCAGGGCCGGAGGGACTTGAACCCCCAACCGCTGGTTTTGGAGACCAGTGCTCTACCAATTGAGCTACGACCCTTTGTGGTTCCCCCAACCTACCGCATCCGGCCGGGTGCACTAAGTGCCCGGTGCGGATGTGGCTGGTGAAGGCCAACGACCAGTGAGTGTACGTGTTCCCAGGCCCGGCGTCGAACACGATGCCCTCGGGTCCGGTTCTGACCGCTGTTGTCCGCTCCTCGAAACCTGTGTGCCGGCTCGGATTGCCGTCTGGGAGCATGGGCGGCATGAGCGCTGCAACCCCTCCCACCGAGCGCCGGGTCTCCGCCCGCATCGGCGCGATCTCCGAGTCCGCGACCCTCGCCGTCGACGCCAAGGCCAAGGCCCTCAAGGCCGCCGGACGTCCGGTGATCGGCTTCGGCGCGGGTGAGCCCGACTTCCCGACCCCCGACTACGTCGTCGAGGCCGCCGTCGAGGCCTGCCGCAACCCGAAGTACCACCGCTACACGCCCGCCGGCGGGCTCCCCGAGCTCAAGGCCGCCATCGCCGCGAAGACGCTGCGCGACTCCGGCTACGAGGTCGACCCCTCCCAGATCCTGGTGACCAACGGCGGCAAGCAGGCGATCTACGAGGCGTTCGCGGCGATCCTCGACCCGGGTGACGAGGTCATCGTCCCGGCGCCGTACTGGACGACCTACCCCGAGTCGATCCGCCTCGCGGGCGGTGTCCCGGTCGAGGTCGTCGCCGACGAGACCACCGGCTACCGCGTCTCGGTCGAGCAGCTGGAGGCGGCGCGGACCGAGAAGACCAAGGTGGTCCTCTTCGTGTCCCCGTCCAACCCGACCGGCGCGGTCTACACGGAGGCCGAGACCGAGGCGATCGGCCGCTGGGCCGCCGAGCACGGTCTGTGGGTGCTGACGGACGAGATCTACGAGCACCTCGTGTACGGCGACGCGTCCGCCGTCTCCCTCCCGGCCGTGCTGCCCGAGCTGCGCGACAAGTGCATCGTGGTCAACGGTGTCGCCAAGACGTATGCGATGACCGGCTGGCGGGTCGGGTGGATCATCGGCCCCAAGGACGTCGTCAAGGCCGCGACCAACCTCCAGTCGCACGCCACGTCGAACGTCTCCAACGTCGCGCAGGTCGCGGCGATCGCCGCGGTCTCCGGCAACCTGGACGCGGTCGCCGAGATGCGCACCGCCTTCGACCGCCGCCGCCAGACGATCGTGCGGATGCTCAACGAGATCAACGGCGTGGTGTGCCCGGAGCCGGAGGGCGCGTTCTACGCGTACCCGTCGGTGAAGGGGCTGCTGGGCAAGGAGATCCGCGGCAAGCGTCCGCAGACCTCGGTCGAGCTCGCCGCCCTGATCCTGGACGAGGTCGAGGTCGCGGTCGTCCCGGGCGAGGCCTTCGGCACCCCCGGCTACCTGCGTCTGTCCTACGCGCTGGGCGACGAGGACCTGGTCGAGGGCGTGTCCCGGATCCAGAAGCTGCTGGCCGAGGCCCGCGACTGACGGTTCCCCGTGCGTGACGGGCTCCCGGCTCCGGCCGGGGGCCCGTTTCTGTGTTCGGGCAAGAACCCGATCGGGGAAAAGGGCTGCCCGGGACGTGTTCCGTACGGCAGGATCCCCGAATGGAGCACGTACGAGACGTCAGCCTGCTGCCCAAGGCCCACCTGCACCTGCACTTCACCGGTTCGATGCGGCCCGCCACCCTTCTCGAACTCGCCGACAAGTACGGCGTGCACCTGCCCGAGGCGCTCACCGGCGGCGAGCCTCCGAAACTGCGGGCCACGGACGAGCGGGGCTGGTTCCGCTTCCAGCGGCTGTACGACATGGCCCGCTCGTGCCTGCGCGAACCGGAGGACATCCAGCGGCTGGTGCGCGAGGCGGCCGAGGAGGACATCAGGGACGGCTCGGGCTGGCTGGAGATCCAGGTCGACCCGACTTCGTACGCGCCCCGGCTGGGCGGTCTGATCCCGGCGCTGGAGATCATCCTCGACGCGGTGGACAGCGCGTCGAGGGAGACCGGCCTCGGGATGCGGGTCCTGGTCGCGGCGAACCGGATGAAGCACCCGCTGGACGCCCGTACCCTCGCGCGGCTCGCCGTGCGCTACGCGGACCGGGGCATCGTCGGCTTCGGTCTCTCCAACGACGAGCGCCGGGGCCTGGCACGCGACTTCGACCGCGCCTTCGCCATCGCCCGCGAGGGCGGCCTGCTGGCGGCCCCGCACGGCGGCGAGCTGACCGGCCCGGCGTCCGTACGGGACTGCCTCGACGACCTGCACGCCGCCCGTATCGGGCACGGCGTGCGCGCGGCGGAGGACCCGCGGCTGCTGCGCAAACTGGCCGAGCGCCAGGTGACCTGCGAGGTGTGCCCGGCCTCGAATGTGGCGCTGGGTGTGTACGAGAAGCCGCAGGACGTGCCGCTGCGGACGCTGTACGAGGCCGGGGTCCCGATGGCGCTGGGCGCGGACGACCCGCTGCTGTTCGGCTCACGGCTGGCGGCCCAGTACGAGCTGGCCCGCCGCCATCACGGCTTCACGGACGAGGAGCTCGCGGAGCTGGCCCGCCAGTCGGTGCGCGGCTCGGCGGCGCCGCCGGAGGTCAAGGAGAAGCTGCTGGCCGGCGTCGACGACTGGCTGGGCGGTCCGGGGGCCTGAAGTGGCGGAAGGGCGGGTACGCCTGGAAGCCGACGTCGATCTCGGTGTGCCGCCAGACCCGCTCCGGTTCGAGGTGGTGGGTGAGCGAGCCCATCAGGCTGTCGTGCCCCTCGCCGACCCGCTTCTCGTACGGCCCGAAGCCCGCGGCGCACGACAGGACGGTGGAGGCGTCCGCGAACACGTCACGGCTGCCGAAGAGGAACAGCGTGCCCGCGTGGACGGCCGGGCGCAGCCGGTCGCGGACGTCCCGGTACTCGCTGCGCCGGCGCCAGTCGGCCGCGTGGGCGGCGGTGCGCGCCTCGTCGGTGCGGACGGTGAGCGGGGTCCCGGTCCCCATCCTGCGGCGCAGTTCCGGCCATCCCGAGACCCGCAGCCCGAGTGAGTGGTGGACCAGCACGAGGTCGACGGGCTCCCCCGGGGCGAACGCCCGGGGCACGCTCTGCCGCAGCGGCAGGTGCACGATCGTGTGCCGGGAGAAGGCGGCGAAGGAGAAGAGGGCGGCCAGCCGGGACAGGCCGTCGTGGTCGCCGAGGAGGTAGCCCCAGTCGTGGCGCGGATTGTTGAGGGTGGTGTGGCGCAGCGGCTGCCGCAGCTGGACGATCCGGTACGCGTACGGACCCGTGCGAGGCCTGAACTCGCGTGCTCTCAGCCGCATACGGGTCCACGGGCGGTGATGGTCATCGGCCCAGCGTGGCGCTCAGCGGGGACCGTCCGCAACGGAGATTCCGCGCAGCAGCGTGCGCGCGAGCCCTGCGGCGAACTCGTCCAGCGGCTGTGGGGGCCTGCGGTCGGGCGTCATCTCGTACGCGAACGCGCGCTGGGCGCAGGCGCCGAGGAGGAGTGACGCCGCCGCGTACGTGTCCGCGTCGGGGCTGATGCGGCCCGCCTGCTGCTCGGTGCGCAGATAGGCGGCGAGGCCCTCGATCGGCTTGTGCGGGCCGGTCCGCATCTGGCGCATGGCCTCTTCGTGGCGGCGCTTGAGCTGGGGCTCGGCGTACAGCGAGGCGGCCATGGGGAAGGTCTGCTCGTAGAAGAGGGCGGCGTGGCGGGCGATGTCGGCCAGGTTCTCCTCGACGCTCGCCCCGCCGGGGTCCACGGCCAGGGTGCTCAGCAGGGCGCCCAGCTTCGGCAGGCGTTCGCCCAGCACGGTCACGAACAGCTCCTCCTTGCTGGAGAAGTGTTTGTAGAGCGCCGCCTCGGAGCAGCCGGCGGCCTTCGCGATCTCCTTGGTGGTCGTGCGCGCCAGGCCGAGGGACAGCATCAGCTCACGCGCGGCGTCAACGATGCGGACGCGGGTCGGCTTCTGCTCCATGCCTGCTCCTGGCGGCTTGACGAGTGGGTGAGTACACACTCACCCTAGTGGTGAGTGAACACTTACCCACCCGAGGAGGGTGCGCGCAATGAGGCTCACAGTTTTCGGTGCGACCGGGGGAGTCGGCCAGGAGATCGTCCGGCAGGCCCTGGCCGCGGGGCATCGGGTCACGGCCGTGGTGCGCGACCCCGCCCGCCTCACCGTGTCCGGTGACGGTCTCGACGTCTTCACGGCCGACCTCCGGGACCCCGGCGCACTGCGCCCGGCCGTCGCCGGGCGGGACGCGGTCCTGTCCGGGCTCGGTGCCCGCAGGAAGTCCGACGCCGGGATCGCCGCCCGGCTGACCCGGTCGGTGCTGGCGGCGATGGAGGCCGAGCGCACGCGGCGGCTCCTGGTGGTCAGCGCGGCCCCGCTGGGCAGGGCGACGGAGCCGGAGCCGCTGCTGGACCGCGCCATGATGTCCGTGGTCGGTTCCGTCCTGAAGGACATCTACGCGGACCTGCGGGTCATGGAGGCCGAGCTGGCGCGCAGCGCCACGGACTGGACGGCCGTGCGTCCGCCCCGGCTGCTCGACAAGCCGCTGACCGGCCGCTACCGCACGGCCGTCGGGGGCAATCCGCGCAGTGCCCGGACGATCGGCCGGGCGGACGTGGCCCACGCGATGCTCGCCATGACGGACGACCCGGCGACGGTCGGACAGGGCGTCGGCGTCGCGTACTGACGAGCCGGGCGGGACCGGCGCTGATCGGGCCGCGTCGGCCAGACGGCGGGCCTGTTCCGCGACGACGGCTGGAGTTCGCGTCGGTGACCGTACGCCGCCACGTGCCGAGGGCCCGGGCCCGGAGGCTCGGGGCCGACCCTAGAGGCTGACGCCGACCGTCACCGGCTCGTTGACCAGCGTCACGCCGAAGGCGTCCCGCACCCCGGCCACCACTTCGCGGGCCAGCGCCAGCAGGTCCTCGGTGGTGGCCTCGCCCCGGTTGGTGAGCGCGAGAGCGTGCTTGGTGGAGATCCGGGCCGGTCCGGAGCCGTAGCCCTTGGTGAAGCCCGCGCGGTCGATCAGCCAGGCGGCGGAGGTCTTGGTGCGGCCGTCACCCGCGGGGTAGGCGGGCGCGGCGACGTCGTCGCCGAGCCGGTCGCGTACGCGGCCGAGGAACGTCTCGTACTCGGCCGCGGTGAGGATCGGGTTGGTGAAGAACGACCCCGCCGACCAGGTGTCGTGGTCCTCGGGGTCCAGGACCATGCCCTTGCCGGCGCGCAGCCGCAGCACGGTCTCCCGTGCGTCGGCGGCCGGGACCCGTTCGCCCACCCCGACGCCGAGGGCCTTGGCGGTCTCCGCGTACTTCACGGGGGCGGACAGGCCGCCCGCGTCCTCGAGGGCGAACCGCACGCGCAGCACGACGTAGCGCTCGGGGTGCTGCTTGAAGCGGCTGTGCCGGTAGGAGAAGGCGCACTCCTCGTTGGACAGCGTCACGGTCTCGCCCGTCGTGCGGTCGTACGCGACGACCTCGGTGATGGTGCCCGAGACCTCCTGGCCGTACGCGCCGACGTTCTGGATCGGGGTGGCGCCCGCCGAGCCGGGGATCCCGGCGAGGCATTCGATGCCGGCAAGGCCGGCTTCGACCGTGCGGGCCACCGCGTCGGTCCAGACCTCGCCCGCGGCGAGCTCCAGCCGCGTCCCGTCGAGCGCGAAGCCGCGGGTGGCGATGCGCAGGGCGGTGCCGTCGAAGCCCTTGTCACCGATGACCAGGTTGCTCCCGCCGCCGATGATCAGCAGCGGAGTCCCGGCGTCGTCCGCCTCGCGGACGACGGAGACCACCTCGTCGTCGGTGGTGGCCACCACGAGACGCGTCGCGGGGCCGCCGAGGCGGAAGGTGGTCAGGGGGGCGAGGGGGGCGTCGTGAAGTTCCTGCACGGGGACAAGGGTACGGTCCGTGGCCGCGCCGCTCGGGCGGGGCCACGGACCGGGGCCGTACGGGCGGACCGCGGTCAGACGGCGATCGGCTCGGGCTCGGCGTCCGCGGTGCTGCGCACCGGGGCGTCGCTCCCGGGCCCGTCGGGCGTGGTCCGGCCCCCCGGGATCATGAGCGCGA
Organism: Streptomyces sp. NPDC015127; assembly: GCF_043080095.1. NCBI lineage: Bacteria > Bacillati > Actinomycetota > Actinomycetes > Kitasatosporales > Streptomycetaceae > Streptomyces > Streptomyces sp. NPDC015127. The sequence goes on along the minus strand of NZ_JBIBVE010000003.1, from coordinate 27,864 downwards.
CGAGGGCGGCCACGGCCACCACGCCCGCGCCGATCCACAGGGCGGGCACGGTGCCGTCGGTGAACGCCCGGGCCGACTCGTACCCTCCCTGGGCCGCGAAGACCGCGCCGAGCACCGCGATGCCGAGGGCGCCGCCGACCTCGCGCAGGGCGTTGTTCGCACCGGAGGCGATGCCGTGTTCGGCGGGCCGGACGCTGGACATCACGACGCTGGCGGCGGGCGCGAAGTACATGGCCATGCCGATGCCGCCGAGGATCAGCGCGGGCAGCTGTGCCGCGTACGACACCCCGGGCTCGATGACCAGGGCGAACAGTCCGAGGCCGATCGCCTGGAGCGCCAGGCCGGCGGCGACGACCGGGCGGCCGCCCATCCGGTCGGAGAGGTAGCCGGCTACGGGTGCGACGAGCAGCGGCATCCCGGTCCACGGCAGCATCCGCAGCCCGGCCTCGGTGGGCGAGTAGCCCGCGACGCCCTGCAGGAACTGGCTGAGCAGGAAGATCGAGCCGAACATGCCGAGGAACATCAGCAGGCTCGCGATGTTGATGCCGAAGAAGGCGCGGTTGCGGAAGAGCCGCATCGGCAGCATCGGCTTCGCGGCGACGTGGCCGTGCCACACGAAGGAGACCAGCAGCACGGTGCCGGCTGTCAGGGCGAACAGGACGCGGGTACTGGTCCACCCGTGCGCGTTTCCGTTGACGAGGCCGTAGACGATGCCGAAGAGGCCGCCGCTGACGAGCAGGGTGCCGGGGACGTCCAGGCGGGCGTCAGGGGCGTACGACTCGGCGAGACGCAGGCGGGCGAGGGGCAGCAGGGCGAGGCCGATCGGCACGTTCAGCCAGAAGATCCACTGCCAGGACATGTGCTCGGTCAGGCTTCCGCCGATGAGGGGTCCACTGGCGACGGCGAGGCCGGTGACGGCGCTGAAGATCCCCAGTGCCGCGCCCCTGCGTGCGGCGGGGACGGCGGCGGTGAGCAGCGTCAGCGTGAGCGGCATCATGATCGCGGCCCCGACGCCCTGCACCGCGCGGGCGGCGACGAGGGCGTCGATCCCCGAGGCGAGGGCGGCCGCGGCGGAGGCTCCGGTGAAGATCGTCAGGCCCACGACGAAGAGCCTGCGCCGGCCGAAGCGGTCGCCGAGGGCAGCTCCCAGCATCAGCAGGACGGCGAAGGTGAGCGTGTACGCGTTCACCGTCCATTCCAGGTCTTCGAGCGCGCCGCCGAGGTCCTCCCGGATGGAGGGGAGGGCGGTGGTGACGACGAGATTGTCGAGGGCCGCCATGAAGCCGGCGACGCTGGTGATCACGAGGGCCCAGGCGGCACTGCCGCGGGGCACCTGCTGCTTCTGGTTCACTGCTCCCCCAGAGGGTTAGTTATTGATTACTAACTTGTGCGGCCAGAGAAGAGCACTGATCGCGCTCGGTGCCGGGTCAGTATCCGGCGGGGCGTGCGGCGAGGTAGAAACCGGACCAGACGCGGTGGTCGGCGGGGAAACCGATGGACACCAGGACGTTGACCAGCATCCCGTAGGCCAGGAACGTGGTCGTCTCGCCCACGTCCGCACCGAGGTGGAGGTGGACCGCGTCCCACAGCTCCAGCCACCCGGCCCGCACCTGCTCGCCGAACGCGTGGTCGCCCGCGGCCTCGGCCGCCGCCACCGCGACGTACGTCTGCATCTGCATCAGCAGCTTGTCGGGGTCCTCCGCGATCAGGCGCTGATATGCGGCCGCCATCGCGGCCAGGGCCTCCTCCCCCGCGAGCCCTTCGGCGGCCTCGTCGAAGACCCGGCGGGTGTCGGCCAGGCACCGCGCGGAGGCGGCGAGGAAGATGGCCTGCTTGTTCGGGAAGAGACGGAACAGATACGGCTGGGACACACCGACCCGCTTGGCGATGACCTCGGTCGACGTCCCCTGGTAGCCGGCGCGCGCGAACTCGGTGATCGCCGCCCGCACGACGCTCTCGCGCCGCTCCTCCGCACTCATCCTGACCATGTAGCTAAGTTAGTGACCAATTACTAATTACGTCAACCGCTGGAGCGCACGTAAGGGGCGCCCGTACCAACGAGCGCCCCTTACCTAGGGAGCACGTCCGAGGCCGGCGCCCCTCACACTCCGCGTACCGCTCAGGCGAGCTGGACCACCGCGCGGGACATGCCCAGCACCTTCTGCCCGCCGCTCGTGGCCGTGAGGTCCACCCGCACCCGCTTGTCGTCCAGGAGCGCGCCGACCTTGGCGGTGACCTCGATGACCGCGCCCTTGTCGTCGTTCGGCACGACGACCGGCTTGGTGAAGCGCACGCCGTACTCGACCACCGCGCCCGGGTCGCCCAGCCAGTCCGTCACCACACGGGCCGCCTCGGCCATCGTGAACATCCCGTGCGCTATCACGTCCGGCAGACCGACCTCGACGGCGAACTTCTCGTTCCAGTGGATCGGGTTGAAGTCGCCGGAGGCGCCCGCGTACTGCACCAGCGTGGCGCGCGTCACGGGAAAACTCTGCGCCGGCAGCTCGGTGCCGACCTCGACGTCCGCGTATGCGATCTTCGCTGCCATCACGCCTCCTCGGCGGCCCGCGCCACCAGCTTGGTCCAGGCGGTCACCACGTGCTCGCCGGCCTCGTCGTGCACCTCACCACGGATGTCGAGCACATCATTGCCCGCGAGGGACTTGATCGACTCGATGGTCGAGGTGACCGTCAGGCGGTCCCCCGCCCGCACCGGGCGCCGGTACGCGAACTTCTGGTCGCCGTGGACCACGCGACTGTAGTCCAGCCCCAGCTGCGGATCCTGTACCACCTCGCCCGCCGCCTTGAACGTGATGGCGAACACAAAGGTCGGCGGAGCGATCACATCGGGGTGCCCGAGCGCCGCGGCCGCATCCCGGTCGGTGTACGCGGGGTTCGCGTCGCCCACCGCCTCGGCGAACTCGCGGATCTTCTCCCGGCCCACCTCATAGGGTGCGGTGGGCGGATAGGTCCGCCCGACGAAGGACTGGTCGAGCGCCATGGACTGGCTCCCTCCTGATTGAGCCCCCCAAGGGGGACTGATCCCAGAGTGTGCGGACCGGCCCCGAAGCGGGACCTGTCCCGGAGTGACGGCGACAAACGACACGAGGCCGCCCCCAGCTGGGGGCGGCCTCGTGCACGAGCCTGATTCAGCGCGTTTCGCGGTGCGCCGTGTGCGAGTTGCAGCGCGGGCAGTGCTTCTTCATCTCAAGACGGTCCGGGTTGTTGCGCCGGTTCTTCTTGGTGATGTAGTTCCGCTCCTTGCACTCCACGCAGGCCAGCGTGATCTTCGGGCGGACGTCGGTGGCAGCCACGTGAGTGCTCCTTGACGGACGGATGGACGGATGAACGCAGAAAAGAGTAGCCGATCGAAGGACCGACCCCACAATCGGCTACTGTGTGTAGCGGTGACCGGACTTGAACCGGTGACACAGCGATTATGAGCCGCTTGCTCTACCGACTGAGCTACACCGCTTTGACACGGAGTCCCCTCACCCGGAGGTGAGGGCTACCGCACCAGAGCCCCAATACGGAATCGAACCGTAGACCTTCTCCTTACCATGGAGACGCTCTGCCGACTGAGCTATTGGGGCGAGCGATGAAGACATTACACGGTCGCCCGCCGATCGCCCAAATCCGTTTCCCGGGCCCCCGGGCGGCCCCCCACCGGGCGGTGCCCCCGGCCTGCACTCCTGCCCCACGCCTCCCCCTGCGTCGCCCATGTCGCCCGCCCGTCACCCCGCGGCCGCGCCCCCGTTGTCGGGCTTTCTCCTCGGACGCCCCGGGCGTCCCGTACGCCACGTTCGACACGTGCGACCCCACCGGTACGACTATTGCGCTCTTCCTCGAAGGCCATGACGAGCCGCCCTAGGCTCGACTCACGCTGCGTGATCCTCTCCGGTTCCTCCGGCCCTCCGGACCCTCCTGACTGACAGCCGGTTTCCGCCGGTCCCCAAGCCCCGAGCCCGACCGCCCCCACAGGAGCGCGATGCCCGACAGCCAGCCGCAGCCCCCCGACGGCGCGACCGCCGACTCCACAGCGCTGCTGCTCTGCGGCGCCCGGCTCACGGACGGCCGCACCGTCGACGTACGGCTCGGCGGCGGCCGCATCGAGGCGGTCGGCACGGCCGGCAGCCTGCCCCCGCACGCCGCACGGCTCGACCTGACGGGCTTCCTGCTGCTGCCCGCCCCCGCCGAGCCGCACACCCACGGCGACACGGCGCTCAGCGCGGAGACCCCCGGCCCCGTCTCGTACGACACCGGGGACATCCAGCGGCGCGCCACCGAGGCGGCGCTGCTGCAGCTGGGGCACGGGGCGACCGCGCTGCGCTCCCACGTGCGCATCGGGGACGTGCAGGGGCTCGGCGCGCTGGAGGCGGTGCTCCAGGCCCGGCTTGCGCTGCGCGGCCTCGCCGATCTGACCGCCGTCGCCGTGCCGCGGCTGCTGACGGGTGTCGCGGGCGCCGAGGGGCTGGCGCTCCTGCGGGACGCGATGAAGATGGGCGCGGGTGTGGTCGGCGGCTGCCCGGACGCCGATCCCGACCCCACCGGGTACGCGGAGACGGTCCTGGACATCGCCGCCGAGCACGGCTGCCCGGTCGATCTGCACACCCACGGTGACGACCCGGCCCGCCTCGCCCGGCTGGCCGCCATGGCCGGCGGGCTGCGTCCGGGGGTGACGATCGGACCCTGCGCCGGACTCGCCCGGCTGCCGCGCGACATCGCCGGCCGCGCCGCCGACCAGCTGGCGGCCGCCGGCGTCACCGTGGTCTCGCTGCCCCAGGGCGGCTGCGCGGGCGTCGAACAGCGGGGCAACGCGCCTGTGCGGCTGCTGCGGGCCGCCGGTGTGACGGTCGCCGCGGGCAGTGGCGCCCTGCGCGACGTCGTCGCCAACCCGGTGGGCCGGGGAGACCCGCTGGAGGCCGCCTACCTGCTGGCCTCGCAGGCGGGGATGGCGCCATCGGACGCGTACGACCGCGTGGCCGGCACCGCGCGCAGGGTGATGGGCCTGCCGGAGGTGCGGGTCGAGGCGGGCTTCCCCGCGGAGCTGCTCGCCGTGCGCGGCGACCGGATCTCGGGCGTGCTGTCCCTGGCCTACAGCCGTATCGTCATCCACCGCGGGCGCGTGGTGGCCCGCACCAGCGCGGTACGCGAGTACTGCGACTCCGCGGCGGCCGTCGCGCTCGAACTGCCGCGCCAGGGGCGGCCGGACGGCTGTCCCTGAGCGCAGGCCGCGTTTCGGACGTACGGTCGTAGGCATGCGCATTGTCATCGCTGGTGGACACGGTCAGATCGCGCGCAGGCTGGAGCGGCTGCTCTCGGCGGGCGGGCACGAGGTCGCGGGCATCATCCGCAAGCGGGAACAGGGCGACGACCTGCGGGAAGCGGGAGCCGAACCGGTGCTGATGGATCTGGAGTCGGCTTCCGTCGAGGAGGTCGCGGCGGTGCTGCAGGGCGCGGACGCGGCCGTCTTCGCGGCCGGCGCGGGCCCCGGCAGCGGTGCCGAGCGCAAGGGCACCGTGGACCGCGGCGCGGCCATGCTCTTCGCCGACGCGGCGGAACGGGCGCACGTACGGCGGCACATCGTCGTCTCGACGATGGGCGCGGACGCACGGCACGAGGGCGACGAGGTGTTCGACGTGTACCTGCGGGCGAAGGGCGAGGCGGACGACTACGTACGCGGCAAGTCCGGCCTCGACTGGACGATCCTGCGGCCCGGCACGCTCACGAACGACGCCGGCAAGGGCCTGGTGCGGCTGGAGGCGTCGACCGGGCGCGGTTCGATCCCGCGCGACGACGTGGCGGCGGTGCTCGCCGAGATGACGGAGACACCGGCGACGGCGGGGCTGACGCTGGAACTCGTCTCCGGCTCGGTGCCGGTGACGGTGGCCGTCAAGGACATCGCAGGCAACTGACGCGCCTCCGGTTCCCGCCAATCCGCCGATGAACTCCCTTCGCCCACGAGGTCCTTGAGGTCATGAGCCGGCAGAAACCCGAGATCAGCCCCGCGATCGTCGAACGCGGCGAGCAGCTCTACGCCTACATCCGCGGTTCCGTACGGATGGACGACTTCGCCGTCATCGCCGACCGCCTGCCCGAACTGATCGGCTGGCTGGACGCCCGCGGGGCCGACTTCGCGGGCGCGCCGTTCTTCCGCTTCAACACGGTTGCCATGGACGCGGAGTCGGTGGTCGAGGCGGGCATCCCGGTCGCGTCGATGCCGGAACCGGAGGGCGACATCGGCATGGCCCTGCTGCCCGCGGGCCGCTACGCGACGGTCCACCACCACGGCCACCCCGCCCAGTTGCCCGACGTGGTGACGGCCCTGCGCGCGTGGGCGGCGCGGGAGGGCCTGTCCTGGGACATGACCGAGGTCGACGGCGTGGAGCACTGGGCGTGCCGCGTGGAGTCGTACCTGACCGATCCGCGGGTGGAGCCGGACCCGTCGAATTGGGAGATCGAACTGGCCTTCCGCCTCGCGGACTGAGGCCTTCTCCTAGGATCAGGGCCGATCATGATCCGGGGGGATGCGGATGGCTTTCGAGATGGACCTGCCGCTCGAAGAGGACGCCGACGCCGCTCGGCTCGCCTCCGAGCTCACCGAGCTCGGGAACGAGCGCTTCCTGCGGGCGGTGCTCCGTGACCAGGCACGCTTCCACCATCGCAGCACCGGCCGTCTCCTCGGCTGGTCCAGCGCCGCGCCGGAGATCACCGAGCCGGCCTCCAGCCTCCTGCTGCGTGCCGTCCACCTGTCCTTCACGGCCCACATGCCCCTGAGCCTCTCGCCCGACCTGTTCTGGTACGCCGTCGTGCACGAGGTGGCCGTCCACGTCCGCCTGAACGCCGACACCTACGCAGGGCTGTTCACCGACACCCCGGGCCACCGGCAGACCATCACCGTCCGCGACGACTTCGCCCCACTGGACTGGGAACGTTCCATCAACCTGGTCCAACGTCCCCTGCGCGCCCGCATCGGCGACGACGTGGCCGACCTTTTCCAGCCCGCCTTCTCGACCACCACGTCCGCCGACGCCACGGCCGCGCTGGTGGCGCTGATGGACGCGGTCAGTCCGTACTACCGCTTCCGGTGGGAGTCGCTCTGCGGCATCCCCCGCATCCGGCTGGAGGGCACCGACCGGGACTGGCGGCTGCTGGCGGCCCGGGTGCGGGAGCTCGCGGAATGGTTCGACGGCCTGCGGCCGTGGTTCACCGCCCTGCACCCGGTGCTGGACGCGATCGGCGCGACGGCGTCGGGGTGGGGTGTCGACCCCGAATTCTGGCGCTCGCTCTACAAGTGGGAGTCGGCCTCCGGCGGCGACCGCGTCACCGGCTGGATCACCGCGTTCTTCGCGCACCGGTACACCGACGACGGGCCATGCCCCCGGAAGTCGTTCGGCCCGGGCACGACCGAGGAGGCGGACTTCCCGTCCCACGTCTCCCGAGTCCCGTTCCGCTGGGAGACCCCGGCCGGCACGGTCGAGATGGCCTTCCTCGGCGGCGTGCTCGGAATCGAGCGCGACGGCGAATGGATCCGGCCCCGGCTCGGCCACGCCGTGGTCGAGCTGCTCCCCGCCGCCGAGCACCGCGACGAGGGCCTGCCGCAGCCCTGGGCCCTGCCGGACGTCCAGCGCCTCACGGGCTGCCCGCAGGCCCGACTGCTGACCGCCCTCGGCACCGTCACCCTGCACGGCGAGCCCCTCAAGACGGCATGCGCGATCGCCCTGGACGAGGGCATCTGCGCGGTCCAGGCGGATGACGGCGACTGGCACCTGGGCGACCTGGTCTCCGACGCCGGGGACATCCAGTGCTGGGGCAGCTACGGCCCTGACCTGGGCGAGGCGCTGCGGGCGCTGTAGGGCGGGAGAACGGGGCCGCGTGAGAGGGCGCGGCCCTGCCGACGGCTCCGACGGCTCCGACGGCTCCGACGGCTCCGACGGCTCCGACGACGATGGCCCCTGATTCGCGTTTCCGCAGATCAGGGGCCATCTCTTCGCGTGGCGGCGCCAGGATTCGAACCTGGGTAGGCTAAGCCGACGGATTTACAGTCCGCTCCCATTGGCCACTCGGGCACACCGCCATGGGATGTCGCCGGGAGGCTCCGCTGTGGGCGGTGCTCCGTGGCAACGACGTAAACGATACCTGATGTGCAGGGGTGCTTCGCCACCGGATTGATCAGGGCTCGGCAGGTGCCGATGGTCCAGGGTGTCCGGCCCTGATCGGCCGGACACCCCATAGGCTTGGCGGAGCGGTCCGGGCCGTTCCGGACACGCTCCACGCACTCGATACAAGGAGCCACAGGACATGGCCGACTCCAGTTTCGACATCGTCTCGAAGGTCGAGCGGCAGGAGGTCGACAACGCCCTCAACCAGGCCGCCAAGGAGATCTCGCAGCGCTACGACTTCAAGAACGTCGGCGCCTCGATCGCCTGGTCCGGCGAGAAGATCCTGATGCAGGCGAACTCCGAGGACCGCGTCGCCGCGATCCTGGACGTCTTCCAGACGAAGCTGGTCAAGCGGGGTATCTCGCTGAAGGCGCTGGACGCGGGCGAGCCGCAGCTCTCCGGTAAGGAGTACAAGATCTTCGCGTCGATCCAGGAGGGCATCTCCCAGGAGAACGCCAAGAAGGTCGCGAAGATCATCCGCGACGAGGGTCCGAAGGGCGTCAAGGCGCAGGTCCAGGGCGACGAGCTGCGCGTCAGCTCCAAGAGCCGGGACGACCTGCAGGCCGTGCAGGCGCTGCTCAAGGGGCAGGACTTCGACTTCGCGCTGCAGTTCGTGAACTACCGGTGAGGTAGCACGCCCGTACAGGGCGACGGGGGCGGAGCGGCTCGGAGCCGTTCCGCCCCCGCCCTGTGGGTGGGGGTTCCGAGGGGCCACGTCCGATTTCCGCCAGCGCCGGGCAGCCTCAGGGACGCAGACTCGTAGACGAGCGGGCGCGGATGCCCCGAGGGGCGTCCGCGACGGCACCCCGCACCGACATCCCGCAAGGAGGAACGCGAGTCATGACCACCCTGTACGACGTCGTCGACAGCCCGTTGGGCGAACTGCTGCTGGTCGGTGAGGTCTCGGCCACGGCGAAGGGCGGCACCGCGCTCGCGTCGCTCTCGCTGCCCGGGCAGAAGGGCGGAGCTGTCGTCCAGGACGGCTGGCGCCGCGACCCGGCGGCCTTCGAGGAGATCGGCCGCCAGCTGTCCGCGTACTTCGCGGGCCGGCTGACCCGCTTCGAGATCGAGTACACCGACAGCGGGACCGCGTTCCAGCGGCGGGTCTGGCGTGCGCTGGAAAACGTCCCGTATGGGCGGACAACGACCTACAAGGAGATCGCCGAGCAGGTCGGCACCTCGGCGGTCGGTGTGCGCGCCGTGGGGACTGCGATCGGGCGCAATCCGCTGCTCGTCGTGCGGCCGTGCCATCGCGTGATCGGCACGGACGGCGCCCTGCGGGGGTACGCCGGCGGCCTGGAGTCCAAGGAGCGGCTCCTCGGGCTGGAGGGCGCGCTCGCGCCGTGAACGACACGCTCTTCCCGAGGCAGCGGGCCGTCGTCGCGCCCGGCGCGGTCCATGTGCCCGGCTGGCTGCCGCCGGCCCGGCAGCGGGAACTCGTCGAGGCGTGCCGGTCCTGGGCCCGCGGCCCGGTGCCGCTGCGGCACACCGTGCTCCCCGGCGGAGGCGTGATGTCGGTGCGGACGGTGTGCGTGGGCTGGCACTGGCAGCCGTACCACTACTCCCGCACGGCGGACGACGTGAACGGCGAACGGGTCGCCGACTTCCCGCAGTGGCTGGTCGACCTGGGCCGTGAAGCGCTGGCCGAGGCGTACGGGAGCGACCGGACGTACGGCGACGCCGCGGCGTACACCCCGGACACCGCGTTGATCAACTTCTACGACGGCGCGGCGCGGATGGGCATGCACCAGGACAAGGAGGAGCGCTCCGGAGCTCCGGTGGTGTCGCTGAGCATCGGCGACACCTGCCTCTTCCGCTTCGGGAACACCGAGAACCGGGGGCGGCCCTACACGGATGTGCGGTTGCTGTCCGGGGACCTGTTCGTCTTCGGCGGCCCGTCCCGTTTCGCGTACCACGGCGTGCCACGGGTGTACGCGGGCACCGCGGATCCGGCGGCCGGGATGACCGCCGGGCGGCTCAACATCACCCTGCGGGAGACGGGTCTGTAACCGCACGGCGCGCACCCGCCCGCCAGGGACGCGGGGTGGTCAGCGGGAGCGGGAGTGGCCGAACAGGAGCCGGTAGACGATCAGCAGCACGAGCGATCCGCCGATGGCCGCGACCCAGGTCGGGCCGTCGTAGAACTCGTTGGCTATCGGCCGGTCCAGATAGCGGGCCGACAGCCACCCGCCGGTGAACGCGCCCGCGACGCCGATCAACGTGGTGCCGATCAGCCCGCCGGGGTCGCGGCCGGGCAGCAGGATCTTGGCTATGGCCCCGGCGAGCAGCCCGAGGACGATCCAACTGATGACGCTCATGCCGTGAACCTGCCTTTCGAACGGTGTCGTGTCCGAGGACGATCGCGAGGTGGGGCGCGGTTGCGCGGATCAGTAGGGTGCGACGCATGACACGGGAGTTGAGGCGCTCGCTCGGACTGTTCGACGCGGTGGTGATCGGTCTGGGATCGATGATCGGCGCGGGCATCTTCGCCGCCCTGGCCCCCGCCGCGCGCGCGGCCGGCACGGGCCTGCTGATCGGTCTGGCGCTGGCTGCCGTGGTCGCCTACTGCAACGCCATGTCGTCGGCGCGGCTCGCCGCGCTGTACCCGGCGTCGGGTGGGACCTATGTGTACGGGCGCGAACGGCTGGGTGATTTCTGGGGCTACTTGGCGGGGTGGGCGTTCGTCGTCGGCAAGACCGCCTCGTGCGCCGCGATGGCGCTGACCGTCGGGGTGTACGCGTGGCCCGATCAGGCGCATGCCGTGGCCGTCGCCGCGGTGGTGGCGCTGACTGCCGTGAACTACGCGGGCGTTCAGAAGTCGGCGCTGCTCACCAGGGTGATCGTGGCGGTGGTGCTGGCTGTGCTCGTCGCGGTGGTCGTCTCCTCTCTCGGGTCCCGTACGGCGGATGCGGGGCAGCTGGAACTGGGCGGCGACGTCTCGGCCGGCGGAGTGGTGCAGGCCGCCGGCCTGTTGTTCTTCGCGTTCGCCGGGTACGCCCGGATCGCGACGCTCGGCGAGGAGGTGCGCAATCCGGCCCGTACGATCCCTCGGGCCGTGCCGCTGGCCCTCGGTATCGCGCTCGTCGTCTACGTGTGTGTGGCTGTCGCCGTCCTTTCCGTCCTGGGCGCCGGTGAACTGGGCAGGGCGACGGCTCCGCTGGCCGACGCCGTGGAGGCTGCGGGGGCCGGCGGGCTCGGGCCCGTCGTGCGGGTGGGCGCCGTCGTGGCGGCGCTCGGGTCGTTGCTCGCTCTGATTCTCGGCGTCTCGCGCACGACGCTGGCGATGGCCCGGGACGGCCATCTGCCGGGAGCACTGGCCGCCGTGCATCCGCGGTTCCAGGTGCCGCACCGCGCGGAGCTGGCCGTGGGGGCCGTCGTCGCGGTGGTGGCGGCGACGGCGGACCTGCGCGGGGCGATCGGCTTCTCGTCGTTCGGAGTGCTGGTGTACTACGCCCTTGCCAACGTCTCGGCATGGACGCTGAGTTCCCGGCCGGCGCAGATCACCGCTGCCTGCGGTCTGATGGGGTGCGTGGTCCTGGCGCTGTCCCTGCCCGCGGTGTCGGCCATCGCGGGACTGGGCGTCCTGGCCGTCGGAGCCGTGCTGTACGCGCTGCGCCGGCCCGGGCGGAACGGGTCTGCCGACCGCTGACCCCGTACGCCGTCGGCGACCACGATCCAGTGCGGTGGGAACGGCCGCACGCGACTGTCCGGGAGTTGACCTGCGGCTCGGTCGGGACGGCTGCCGCTGGCGGCCTCAGCGGCTCGCGAACGGGCGGTCCGTCGGGACGATTTCCCGGCCGAGCGGCATCAGCGACACGGGGATCAGCTTGAAGTTCGCGACACCGAACGGGATGCCGATGATCGTCAGGCACAGCGCGATGCCCGTGACGATGTGGCCGAGCGCGAGCCACCATCCGGCCAGGATCACCCACAGGACATTGCCGATGAGCGACGGCGCCCCCGAGTCGCGGCGGTCGACGGTCGTGTAGCCGAAGGGCCAGAGGGCGTAGACGCCGATACGGAACGACGCGAGGCCGAACGGGATGCCGATGACCGTGATGCACAGAAGGACGCCCGCGAGCAGATAGCCGAGGAAGAGCCAGAGGCCGCTCAGGATCAGCCATATGACGTTCAGGATTGTCTTCACGGGCGATGACCTGCCATCTGCTCGAGCCTGGCGATTCGTTCCGCCATGGGCGGGTGGGTGGAGAACATCTTGGAGAAACCGCGGCCCGGACCGAAGGGGTTGGCGATCATCATGTGGCTCGCCGTCTCCAGCCGGGGCTCCGGCGGCAGCGGCAGCTGCTTGGTGCCTGCGTCCAGCTTGCGCAGGGCGCTCGCCAGCGCCAGCGGGTCGCCGGTGAGCTGGGCGCCCGACGCGTCCGCCTCGTACTCCCGCGAGCGGCTGACCGCGAGCTGGATCACCGCGGCCGCCAGCGGCCCCAGGAGCATGATCAGCAGCATGCCGACGATGCCGGGACCGTCGTCGTCGTCCGAGCGGCCGACGGGGATGAGCCATGCGAAGTTGACCAGGAACATCACGACCGAGGCCAGGGCTCCGGCGACGGACGAGATGAGGATGTCGCGGTTGTAGACGTGGCTGAGCTCGTGGCCGATGACGCCGCGCAGCTCGCGCTCGTCGAGGATCCGCATGATCCCTTCGGTGCAGCACACCGCCGCGTTGCGCGGGTTGCGGCCGGTGGCGAAGGCGTTGGGCGCCTGGGTCGGGGAGATGTAGAGGCGGGGCATGGGCTGGCGGGCGGCGGTGGAGAGCTCGCGGACCATCCGGTACAGCGCGGGTGCCTCGAACTCGCTGACCGGGCGGGCGCGCATGGCGCGCAGCGCCAGCTTGTCGCTGTTCCAGTAGGCGTAGGCGTTCGTACCGAGGGCGACGACGAGCGCGACGAGCAGCCCCGTCCGGCCGAAGAAGCTGCCGATGACGAGGATGAGTGCGGACAGTCCCCCGAGGAGTACGGCGGTCTTCAGCCCGTTGTGCCGGCGGTGCACGGTACGCCCTCCAAGCGGTGCGGCAGGGGAACCCTTTGCGTGGTGGTGCTCCACTCTCCAGTGGACCCTTCTGTACTGGTCAACGCCAGGCGAAGGACGCTGGTTCCCCTGTGCTCAGGCCCCCGGGCGTGGGCCGTTCGGGTGGCCCGTCAGAACAGCGTGGTCGCGGCGAAGCGCAGCACCAGCTGGGGGTAGCCGGACAGGACGGCACCGGCGGCCGCGGTGAGCGCGATGGCCACGGTGACGGGCGCGGGCGTGCGCCGGCGCACCGGCGCGGCCTCGGCGCCGCTCACGGCTCCTTCGGGAGCGCGGAAGAGGAGCGCCGTCCACTGGAGGTAGTAGTAGAGCGCGATCACGACATTGACGCCCATGACGACGGCCAGCCAGCCCAGACCCGCGTCGACGGCCGACGAGAAGACGGTCACCTTGGCGAACAGGCCGATGATGCCGGGCGGCAGTCCGGCGAGGCAGAGCAGGAAGAAGCCCATGGCGAGGGCGGCCGCCGGGCGGGTCGCGTACAGGCCCCGGTAGTCCGCGATCCGGTTCCGCGGGTGGTTCCGTGCGACGAGCGCCGCGACCGCGAAGGCCCCCAGGTTCACGACGGCGTACATCAGGGCGTAGGCGACGGTGGCGCCGATCTGGTCGTCGCTGGAGTACGCGGCGGCCGCGATCGGCACCAGGAGGTAGCCGGCCTGTCCGACGGAGGACCAGGCCAGCAGCCGTACCGCGCTCCACGCGCGCGTGGCCGACTGGCGCAGGGCCGCCACGTTGCCGGCGGTCATGGTCAGGGCGGCGAGGACGGCGAGCGCGGGGCCCCAGATGTCGGCGTATGCGGGGAAGGCGATGACCGTCACCAGGATGAGACCGGTGAATCCGACGGCCTTGCCGACGACCGAGAGGTAGCCGGCGACCGGGAGCGGCGCGCCCACATAGGTGTCGGGGACCCAGAAGTGGAAGGGAACGGCGGCGGTCTTGAACGCGAAGCCGACGAGCGTCAAGGCGACGCCCGCCTTGGCGAGCGTGTCCAGCTGGCCGGGAACGCTCTCCAGGCCCTCGGCGACCTGGGTCAGGTGCAGCGTGCCGGTCGCGGCGTAGACGAAGCTCACGCCGAGCAGCGTGACCGCCGTCGCGGTCACGGAGGACAGGAAGAACTTCAGGGCGGCTTCGCTGGAGAGCCGGTCCCCGCGCCTGAGGCCCACGAGGGCGAAGGCGGGCAGCGACGCGACTTCGAGCGCGACGACCAGGGTGGCCAGGTCACGGGAGGCGGGCAGCAGCGCCGCGCCCGCGGCCGAGGAGAGCAGCAGGAACCAGAACTCTCCGGCGGGCAGTTCCCTGCGGGTGTCCGTGAGCGAGAGCACCGCCGTCAGCAGCGCGCCGCCGAGGACCAGGAACTGGATGGCCAGCGTGAAGTGGTCGGCGGTGTAGCTGCACGCGTCCGTGCCGTTGGTCAGGCAGAACGTCGAGCGGGTGCCGTCGCGCAGCGGTACGAGGGTCGCCATCGCGGCGACCAGGCCGGCGATGGCGAGGGCGCCGAGCAGCGGCTTGCGCCGCTCCTCGACGAAGAGGTCCGCGACCAGGACGATCAGGCCGACGACGGCCGCGATGGTCGGCGGCGCGATCGCGAGCCAGTCGACGGACTGGACCAGGCTGGTGACGCTGTCGGCTGCCACGGTCACGACTTGCCTCCTGCGAGGAGCTTCTGCACTGCCGGGTCGGTGAGGCCGAGGAGGACCGCGGGCCACAGTCCGGCGACGACGGTGAGGGCCACGAGCGGCGTCCAGGCGGCGAACTCGTAGCCGCGGACGTCGGTGAGCGGGGCGAACCGCGGCCCGTCCTCACCGCTCACGCCGCCCTGTTCCGGCGCTCCCATGCACACGCGGCGCACGACGACCAGCAGGTACGCCGCGGTCAGCAGGGTGCCGAAGGCGGCGATCGCCATGAAGGTGAGGAACGCGGGGCGGCTGAGCCCGTCGGCAGGGTCGAAGGCGCCGAACAGAGCGAGCATCTCTCCCCAGAACCCGGCCAGGCCCGGCAGTCCGAGGGAGGCGACGGCCGCGAAGGCGAGCAGACCGCCGAGGCGGGGAGCACGCCCGTACAGCGCGGCGCCGGTGGCTCCGGCGAGGGTGTCGAGATCCGCGGTGCCGTATCGGTCCTTCACCGCGCCGGCCAGGAAGAACAGCAGGCCGGTGATGAGGCCGTGGGCGATGTTGGCGAAGAGCGCGCCGTTGATGCCGGTGGGCGTCATGGTCGCGATGCCGAGGAGGACGAAGCCCATGTGGCCCACGGACGAGTAGGCGATCAGCCGTTTCAGGTCGCCGCCCGCTCCGCGGCGTGCCAGGGCCAGACAGGCGAGCGATCCGTAGATGATCCCGGCGACGGCGAACGCCGCGAGGTAGGGGGCGAACGTCTGCATGCCGTCGGGCGCGATCGGCAGGACGATACGGACGAATCCGTACGTACCCATCTTGAGCAGGACGCCGGCGAGCAGCACCGAGCCGATGGTGGGGGCGGCGGTGTGGGCGTCGGGCAGCCAGCTGTGCAGGGGCCACATCGGCGTCTTGACCGCGAGCCCGATCCCGATCGCCAGAACGGCGATGACCTGCACGGATGTGCTGAGGTCCCGGCCGTTGTCAGTGGCGAGTGCCACCATGTCGAATGTGCCGGCCTTCAGCCCGATCAGCAGGAGGCCGAGCAGCATGACGACCGAGCCGAGCAATGTGTAGAGGATGAACTTCCAGGCGGCGGGCTGCCGTCCCTCACCGCCCCAGCGGGCGATGAGGAAGTACATCGGGATGAGCACCATCTCGAAGGCCAGGAAGAACAGCACGAGGTCGAGGACGGCGAAGGTCGCGAGCATGCCGGATTCGAGGACGAGCAGCAGAGCGACGAATGCCTTCGGCGACGGCCCGGCAGGCATCTTGAAGTAGCCATGGAGCGCGCAGAGGAAGGTCAGCAACGCCGTCAGTACGAGAAGGGGGAGCGAAATGCCGTCGACACCGAGGTGGATCCGCACGTCGAGTGCCGGGATCCAGCTGATGTCCGTCGTGGCCTGCATGGCCGACGGACGGTCGTGGTCGAAGCCGAGCGCCAGGACCACTGCCGCGACCAGGACGGCGCCGGTGACGGTCACGCCGTGCCGCAGGACGGCCTGGTCCGGGCCGGATCCGCGCAGTCCGGGCGGGGCGGGCAGCAGCGCCGCGGCGGCGCCCAGGAGCGGGCCGACGGCGATGAACGCGAGAAGGAACTGCATCACGGACTCGCTGATATCGATCACGGCTCACGATCCCGCGTTGACGTTGGACAGGACGACGGCGGCGACGGCCAGGACGACGGAGCCCGCGAGCAGCGCGCCGAGGTAGGTCTGCACGTTGCCGGTCTGCGCGCGGCGCACGGCGGTGCCGAGCAGGCGTGCTCCGGTGCCCGATCCGCGGACGTAGGTGTCGACGACCTCGCGGTCCAGGAAGCGGACGAGCTGCGCGGCGCCGCGCACCGGGCGGACGAACAGGGCTGAGTAGACGGCGTCGACGTGGAATCCCGAGGCGGCGTGCCGGTGCAGCGGGCCGAGCAGCAGCCGGGCGGGGTCGGACGGGTCGGGGGCGGCCGCGATCGATCCGTAGGCGGGGGTATGGGCCGCGATCGCCTCGGCCTCGGAGACGGCCGGTTCGGCGCCGGGGTGTGCGGCCACGGCACCGAGGGGCGGACGTGCTGCGGCCGCCGTGGTGTGCCGCCACGCCCCGTAGGTGACCAGTCCGCCGACCAGGGCGACGCCGGTGCCGAGGACGGCGGTGGTGACGGTGGGAGTGAGGGCGCGGCCGTCGAACCAGCCGGGCAGCTGGTCGACGGTCAGGCCGAAGGCGAGTGACGGCACGGCGAGGACCCACAGCACGGTGGTCATGGCGACCGGCTCCCTGCCGTGGTCGGGTGCCTCGGCACCGCGGCCGCGGAAGGCGAGCAGCCACAGCCGCATCGCGTACGCGGCGGTGAGGACCGCGGTCAGCAGCGCGGCGACCAGTACGGTCCAACCGGCGCCGGTGGGGGCGACGGCGGATTCGCCGAGCGCGGTGTGCTCGGCGGCGACCAGGACGGCTTCCTTGGAGAAGAAGCCGGCGAAGGGAGGGATCGCGGCGAGCGCGAGCAGCGCGACGGTCATCGTCCAGTAGGCGTCGGGCACGCGCTTGGACAAGCCGCTCATCCGGGACATGGCGGCGAGCGAGTTGGTGCCGGCGGCGTGGATGATCACGCCGGCGGCGAGGAAGAGCAGCGCCTTGAACGCACCGTGGGACAGGAGGTGGAAGACGGCGGCACCCCGGTCACCGACGGCCAGCGCGCCCGACATGTAGCCGAGCTGGCCGATGGTCGAGTAGGCGAGGACACGCTTGATGTCGTCCTGGGCGAGCGCGGCGAGCCCCGAGCCGACCATCGTGATCGCCGCCATGGCGGCGAGGACGGTCATGGCCGCGGCGGACGCGGCGAAGACGGGAAGGAGCCGGGCCACGAAGTAGACACCGGCCGCGACCATCGTCGCGGCGTGGATGAGCGCGGAGACGGGTGTGGGGCCCGCCATCGCGTCGGGAAGCCAGGTGTGCAGCGGGAACTGCGCCGACTTGCCGGCCACGCCCGCGAGGAGCAGGAGCGCCACCAGCGTGGGGTGGTCGATGGTGCCGGCGGCGACGGCGCCGAGGACGCCGCTGATCCGGAAGGTGCCCGCGTCGGCGGCGAGCGCGAACAGACCGATCAGAAAGGGGACATCACCGAGCTTGGTGACCAGGAACGCCTTGAGGGAGGCGGCGCGCGCCTCGGGCGTCTCCCAGTAGTGGCCGACGAGGAAGTACGAGCAGATGCCCATGATCTCCCAGCCCACCAGCAGCACCATCAGGTCGCCGGAGTAGACGACGAGCAGCATCGCGGACGTGAACAGGGAGACGAGCGCCGCGTACGAGGGGTAGCGCGCGTCGTTGCGGAGGTAGGCCGTCGAGTAGATCTGCACGCAGGACGCGACGATTCCGACGAGGACGGCGACGAGTGCCGCGAAGCCGTCGATGTGCAGGGCCAGCTCGATGGGGACCGAGCCGGTGGGCGTGAGCTCGGTCGACGCGGTGATGGTCCGCCCGCCGTCCTGGCGGGCGGCGACGACGGCGGCGAGAGCCGTGGCCGCGAGCGTGGGCAGCACGGCCAGGGGGCGGGCGAAACCGGGGGCGTTGCGGCCGAGGAGGAGTCCGGCCGCGGCACCGAGGAACGGAAGAAGGGGGACGAGAACGGCGAGGGTCGTCGTGGTCACGCGGTGGCCTCGGCCTTCTCCTCGCGGGCTGCGGGTGTGTCGCTGTCGTCGGGTCCGTCGCCGTCACCGGGGCCGGTCGGCTCGGCCGTGTCCCGGAGGCGGTCGACGTCGGAGCTGCCGCGGTTGCGGTAGACCATCAGCACGATCGCCAGACCGATCCCGATCTCCGCGGCGGCGATGGCGATGGTGAACAGGGTGAGCGCCTGGCCGGCGTGAAGGGCGTCGCGCAGCCACACGTCGAAGGCGACCAGGTTGAGGTTGACCGCGTTGAGCATCAGCTCGACGGACATCAGGACGAGGATCGCGTTGCGGCGTGCGAGGACGCCGTACAGCCCGACGCAGAACAGGAGGACGGCGAGCACGGCGGGATAGGCGAGATGCATCAGCTCTTCCCCTCTCGGGCCGTACGGTCGGCCCCGCCACCGAGGTCCGTCAGGCCGGCCCGGTCCGTCGGCGCCGGACCGGTCGTCGCGGGCGGCTCCGAGTCCCTGCGGGACAGGACGATCGCGCCGACGAGGGCGGCGAGCAGGAGGACGGAGAGCGCCTCGAACGGCAGCACCCAGTGTCGGAAGAGGATCTCGCCGGACACCCTGGTGGACCCCTGGAGGGGTCCGTCGAGGTCGATCCAGGTGGTGCGGAACGCGTCCACGACGACCCACACCAGGGCCGCCGCGGCGGCGAGGGCCACCGGGAGAGCAACCCAGCGGTTGCCGGAATCGGCGTCCGGGGAGCGGCCGATGGGGGCCTTGGTGAGCATCAGCCCGAAGAGAAGGAGGACGACCACGGACCCGACGTAGATCAGGACCTGCACCCACGCGATGAACTCGGCGGTGAGCAGGAGGTACTCGACGGCGAGGCCGCCGAGCGTCACGACCAGCCACAGGGCGGCATGCACCAGCTGCCGGGTCGTGACGGTGACGAGGGCCGCGCCGAGCGTGGCGAGGCCGACGAGCAGGAAGGCGATCTCGACACCGGTCGGCGACAGGAAGCCCTGGGGTGCGGCTGCGGCGAGCGTCATGCGGGCCCTCCCTGTCCCGGCTCGTCGCCGGGCTCGGCTCCGGCACTGGTTCCGGGCCCCGCTCCGGGCCCCGCTCCCGGCTCGGTGTCGGCCGGCGCCTGGTGCTCGGCCTGGGCCTGGGCCGCTGCGGCCTCCTCGGCGGCCGCGAGCTTCTCGGCGGCCTTGCGGGCAGCCGCGATCTCCTTCGGCTCCTCCGCGCCCGGGTCGAGCGCGGGCGGCTCGGGAACGGTCCACATCCACTCACGGAGCTTGTCGCGCTCGTGGGTGAGTTCGTGGATGTCGGTCTCGGCGTACTCGAACTCGGGCGACCAGAACAGCGCGTCGAAAGGACACACCTCGATGCAGATACCGCAGTACATGCAGAGCGAGAAGTCGATGGCGAACCGGTCGAGGACGTTCCGGCTGCGCTCACGGCCACCGGGGGCGGCCGCCGGGACGGTCTCCTTGTGGGAGTCGATGTAGATGCACCAGTCCGGGCACTCGCGCGCGCAGAGCATGCAGACCGTGCAGTTCTCCTCGAACAGGCCGATCACTCCGCGGCTGCGCGGCGGGAGTTCGGGCAGGACGTCCGGGTACTGCGCGGTGACGTGCTTCTTCGTCATCGTCCGCAGGGTGACGGCAAGGCCCTTGGCGAGGCCGCTGCCGGGGATCGGGGGCATTACTGGATCACCACCTTGACGATGCCGGTGAGGGCGATCTGGGCGAGGGCGAGGGGGACGAGGGTCGTCCAGGCGAGCTTCTGCAGCTGGTCCTCGCGCAGCCGCGGATAGGTCACGCGCAGCCAGATGACGAGGAAGGCGAGGAGCGCCGTCTTGAGGAGGGTCCACAGCCAGCCGAGCCCGTCGGCACCGAACGGACCGTGCCAGCCGCCGAGGAAGAGGACGGTGGTCAGCCCGCACAGGACGACGATGCCCGCGTACTCGGCGAGCAGGAACAACGCGAAACGGAGGCCCGTGTACTCGGTGTACGCGCCGAAGATGATCTCGGAGTCAGCGACCGGCATGTCGAAGGGAGGACGCTGCAGTTCGGCGAGACCGGCGACGAAGAAGACGACGGCGCCCACGATCTGCCAGGGCAGCCACCACCACTCGAAGGCGTTCAGGATGCCAGGCAGCGAGACCGTGCCGGCGGCCATGGCGACGGACGCGGCGGTGAGCAGCATCGGCAGTTCGTACGCGAGCAGCTGAGCGGCGGTGCGCAACCCGCCGAGAAGGGAGAACTTGTTGGCCGATGCCCAGCCCGCCATGAGCGAACCGAGCACGCCGACGCCCATGACAGCGAGCACGAAGAAGATGCCTGCGTCGACGACCTGGCCGACCGCGCTCTCGCTCGGGCCGATCGGGATCGCGACCAGGACGAGGAGGTAGGGCAGGAGGGCGACGGCGGGCGCGAGTTGGAAGATGCGGCGATCGGCCTCGGCCGGGACCACGTCCTCCTTCTGCGCGAACTTCACGCCGTCGGCGACGAGCTGGGCCCAGCCGTGGAAGCCACCGGCGTACATCGGGCCGAGGCGTCCCTGCATATGGGCCATGACCTTGTGCTCGGTCTGCCCGATGATCAGCGGGAGGACCATGAACACGGCGAAGACGACGATGAGCCGGAGGGCGACGTCGAGAGCGTCGTTCACGCGGGGTCGCCTCCAGCAGGTCGGTTCGGCTCGTCGGACTCGGGTGCGGGCTCGCGCTCGGGCTCGGGCCTAGCTGCGGGCTCGCGCTCAGGCCCGGTGGCGGTGTCGGGCCCGGGGGCGGGCTCAGGCCCGGCGGCGGGCTCGGGCTCAGGTGCGGGCTCGGCTTCAGGCTCGGTTGGGGTCGCGGCGGCGGGGGCTTCCCCGGGCGGTTGCGCGGGTGGCTGCGCATCTTCGGGCGCCGCGGTGGGCGCCTCGCCCGGCGGCTCGGCCCCCTCCGGCGCCGCGGAGGGCGCGCTCGCCGGGGGTTGCTCGTCGTCGAAAGCGGGGCGGGCGTGGTGCCAGGGGGCGTCGGAGCTGCGGGTGCGCGGGGCGGCCGGGGTCTCCGTCGCTTCCGTAGCCGCCGCGGCTGCCTGGGACGCCGAGCCCTCGGCAGCGCTACGCGTACGCCGAGCCGGACGCGCCTCATCCGCCTCCGGAGCCGACGCCGCCGCCTGCGACGCCGAACCCTCGGCAGCGCTACGGGAACGCCGAGCCGGACGCGCCTCATCCGCCTCCGGAACCGACGCCGCCGCCTGCGACGCTGAACCCTCGGCAGCGCTACGCGTACGCCGAGCCGGACGCGCCTCATCCGCCTCCGGAGCCGACGCCGCCGCCTGCGACGCCGAACCCTCGCTCGCCGTGCGCGTGCGGCGGGGCGGGCGGTCGGGCGTCGCGCCGGGGGCTGCGGCCGCGCGCGGGGTGCGGGCGGGGCGGGCAGGGGCGGGCGGGAGCTGGCCCTTCAGCGGGCCCCACTCGTTCGGGTCGGGGACGCCCGGCGGCAGCATCTGGCGTCGCTTGGGGCCGCCGTGCTCGGACTCACCCGGCTCCTTGGCGCCCGGCCACGCCTTGGCCACCCGGGCGGCCAGGACGAAGTCCTTGCGCAGCGGGTGGCCTTCGAAGCCCTCGGGAAGGAGCAGCGGATCGAGATGCGGATGCCCGGTGAACTCGACGCCGAACATCTCGTGCGTCTCGCGCTCGTGCCAGCTCGCGCCCGCGTAGACGTCGACGGCGGTCGGGAGCGAGGGGGCGCTGTGCGGGACGGTGGTGCGGACGAGCAGCCGGCGGACCGCGCGGCCCTCCAGCGAGACGACGTGCGCGCACACGCGGAAGCCGATGCCCGGTTCGTCGACCGCGCTCAACCAGTCGAAGTACGTGCAGCCGAGCTTGTCGCGGGCGGTTTCCAGCGCCGCGATCCAGGTCCCGGAGGGGACGTCGACAGTGAGGAGGTCGTAGCTGCGCTCGGCGGTGGCCTCTTCGCCGAAGATCTCGGTGACGGAGTCGGGGAGGGTGTCGTACCGGTTCACCGCTCGCCCCCCGTTCCGGCGGCCGGGGCCTCGCCCGCGGGGGCGGGCGGGCTGACCAGGCCGCTCCGCAGCGCCGCGGTGGACGGGCGGGCTCCCCCGCCATGCCCGTAGCGCTCGCCGAGCGACTCGCGCGCGATCTTCTCCTGCAGTTTGAGGATGCCCTGGAGCAGCGCTTCCGGACGCGGCGGGCAGCCGGGCACGTAGACGTCGACGGGCAGGATCTGGTCGACGCCCTTGGTGACGGAGTACGAGTCCCAGTAGGGGCCGCCGCAGTTGGAGCAGGCGCCGAAGGAGATGACGTACTTGGGCTCGGGCATCTGCTCGTACAGGCGCTTCACGGCGGGGGCCATCTTGTCCGTCACCGTGCCGGAGACGATCATCAGGTCGGCCTGGCGCGGGCCCGGCGCGAAGGGGATCACGCCGAGGCGGATGAAGTCGTGCCGGGCCATGGAGGCCGCGATGAACTCGATGGCGCAGCAGGCGAGCCCGAAGTTGAAGACCCACAGGCTGTAGCGGCGGCCCCAGTTGAGGACGACCTTCATCGGCTCAGGGGCCAGGCGCGACAGTGCGCCGAGCCTCCGGGGCTCGGGAAGGTCCACGGGAGTCACGCCCATGTCAGGACGCCCTTCTTGTACGCGTAGAGCAGTCCCACGGCCAGGAAGCCGAGGAAGATGAACATTTCGACGAGCGTCGTCGCGCCGTATCCCCCGGCGGCGAAGACGGTCGCCCACGGGAAGAGGAAGATCGAGTCGACGGCGAAGATCACGTACAGGAAGGCGTAGACGTAGTACCGGACCTGCGTGTGGGCCCAGCCCTCGCCGACGGGGTCGACACCGCACTCGTAGGTGAGCATTTTCTCCGGTGTCGGCACCACCGGCCGCAGCAGCCGCCCGGCGCCGAAGGCCACGGCGACGAACAGCACGCCGATCAGCCCGAGCAGTCCGACGACCGAGTAGCTCTGGAAGTAGTCCGCCGCGGTGACGACCACGGTCGTTTCCGGCACGTCCGCCCTCGCTCCCTGACCTTGTTGACCTCGTCGGCGCCCTGTTCGACGTCGTACGACGTCGTCGGTCCTCTACGCACCGGAGTCTAGGCCCTGCTAAAGGGAGCGTAAGCAGTCGCGTCAGGGATGAGGTGGGGTTGTCCCCACCTCATCCCACCCAGGAACCCCATGGCGCCCCGCGTCCCCGCCCGGCAGGCTGGCCCTCATGACCGCGAGCAACACCGCCAACACCGCCCCGGACAACGGAGGACCGCCGCCCGTGCGCTTCGCCTTCGACCGCCGCACCTGGAAAGAGGTCGCGCACCTGCTGGGCAATTTCCCGGTGTCGCTGCTCGCCTTCGTCTACGTCGCGGTCGCCGTGGTCGTCGGCGTGGGCCTGTCCGTCACCGTGGTCGGGCTGCCCCTGCTGGCCCTCGGGCTCGCGGGCGCGCGCGAGATCGGGAAGGCGGAGCGGGCGAGGGCCCGCGCGCTGCTCGGCGTGGAGGTCGACGAGCCCAGCCCGCTCGGCCCGCCCCGGGGCGGCGGCCTGCTCCCCTGGGTCTGGTCGCGGCTGAAGGACCCGGTGGCCTGGCGGACGGTGCTGTACTCCTTCGTCCGGCTGCCCTGGGGTGTGCTGACCTTCGTCGTCACGCTGGTGGGGCTGATCGTGCTGTGGCCGGTGCTACCGTTCCTGGCGCGTGCCATGGCGGGCGCGGACCGCGCGATGGTGCGCGGCCTGCTGTCGCCGTCGGACGAACTGGAGCGGCGCATCGCGGAGCTGGAGTCCGACCGGGGCGTCGTGGTGGACACGGCCGCCGCCGATCTGCGCCGTATCGAACGGGATCTGCACGACGGCGCCCAGGCGCGGCTCGTCGCGCTCGCCATGGGGCTCGGCCTCGCCAAGGAGAAGCTCCTGGAGGATCCCGACGCCGCGGCGGCGATGGTCGACGAGGCGCACGGCGAGGTGAAGCTCGCCCTCCAGGAACTGCGCGACCTGGCCCGCGGCATCCACCCCGCCGTGCTGACCGACCGCGGCCTGGACGCCGCGCTGTCGGCTGTCGCGTCCCGCTGCACGGCCCCGGTGACGGTGACGGTGGATCTGGCGGAACGGCCGGCGGAGGCGATCGAGGGGATCGCGTACTTCACGGTCTCGGAGCTCCTGCAGAACGTCAGCAAGCACGCGCAGGCGACCCGCGTCTCGGTGGACGTGTGGCGGGCGGACGAGCGGCTGCTCATCCAGGTCGTGGACGACGGCAGGGGCGGGGCCCGGCTGGACGGCGGCACCGGGATGGCCGGGCTGGCGGAACGGCTGGACGCGGTGGACGGCCTGTTCGCGCTGGACTCGCCGGCGGGCGGCCCGACCACGGTCACGGCCGAGCTGCCCTGGCGCGCGCGGGCTGGCCGCGGCGGCCGCTGAGCACCGCGGAGCCGCAGACCGCCGGCCTCTGTCGGCCGCCGGGCGTCGTTACTCCATCGGCCCCGGCGCTCCGCAGCCCGTCGGTGCTCCCTCGGCTCTCGGCGCTCTGCGGGGCCCCGCGGTGCGCCCCACGGCTCCCAGCGGCAAGCGGGGCTCGTGCTCGTACGGGCCGCCGACCCGCCTCGTCATGGTGGGGAAAACCCCCCGCGCGAACGGCTACCGCCCTCATGGTGTGCGGTGCTCCCCGCCAGCAGGCTTGGGGACATGACAG
This sequence comes from Streptomyces sp. NPDC015127, assembly GCF_043080095.1. Lineage (NCBI taxonomy): Bacteria > Bacillati > Actinomycetota > Actinomycetes > Kitasatosporales > Streptomycetaceae > Streptomyces > Streptomyces sp. NPDC015127. The sequence continues at coordinate 2,760 of NZ_JBIBVE010000003.1, read as the reverse complement.
CCCGCATCGCAGAACGGACGACGTCGATGGCCATGGACCACGGATACGGCGCGGCGCCCCGGGCCCGCGCGCACTTTCTGCCTCCCGTACTGCGCGCGCCGCTGGAGGGCAGGACGTGGCGGGAGTTCGGGTGGATTCTGCTCAGCCTGCCCATCAGCGTCTTCCTCTTCGCCTTCGCCGTCTCCCTGACCGCCGCCGGCGCGGGACTGCTCGTCACCTTCATCAGTGTGCCGCTGCTCGCGGGTTCGTTCGCCGCGCTGCGCGGGTTCGGCGCGGTGGAGCGCGTCCGCGCCAGGGCCCTGCTGGACGTGGACGTCGCCGCGCCTGAGCCCGTACGCGTCAGGAAGAGCGGCGCCGCCGGCTGGATCGGGGGCATCCTCAAGAGCGGGGCCTCCTGGCGGCACCTGCTGTACGCGGTCCTGCACTTCCCATGGGCCGTCTTCTGCTTCTGCCTCACGGTGCCGCTGTGGACGACGGGCTGGGCGCTGCTGCTCTACCCGCTGTGGCAGTGGGTCTTCCCGGTGTACGCGGGTGTCGACGGACTGCAGCTCTACGGCGACGGAACGCACAACGTCTACCTCGACTCCCCCTTCGAGATCGCCGTCACGTGCGTCGCCGGCCTGCTGCTCACCCTGGCCACGCCCTGGGTCGTGCGCGGGCTGACCGGCGTCGACCGGCTGATGGTCGCCGGGCTGCTCGGCCCGTCCCGGCTGGCCAGCCGCGTCGTCGAACTGGAGTCGGACCGGGGCGTGGTGGTCGACACGGCCGCCGCCGATCTGCGCCGTATCGAACGCGATCTCCACGACGGCGCCCAGGCCAGGCTCGTCGCGCTCGCCATGGACCTCGGGCTCGCCAAGGAGAAGCTGACCGAGGACCCGCAGGCGGCGGCCCGCATGGTCGACGAGGCGCACGGCGAGGTGAAGGTGGCGCTCCAGGAGCTGCGCGACCTGGCCCGCGGCATCCACCCCGCCGTGCTGACCGACCGCGGCCTGGACGCCGCGCTGTCGGCGGTCGCCTCGCGCTGCGCGGTACCGGTGGCGGTCGAGGTGGACCTGGACCGCCGGCCGGCGTCCGCGATCGAGGGGATCGCGTACTTCACGGTCTCGGAACTGCTGCAGAACATCAGCAAGCACGCGCGGGCGACCCGGGCCTCGGTCGACGTCTGGCGCTCCCAGGACCGGCTGATGCTCCAGGTCACGGACGACGGCAGGGGCGGCGCGGACCCGGCGGCGGGCAGCGGTCTGGCCGGGCTCGCGGAGCGGCTGGGCGCGGTGGACGGCATCCTCGCCGTCGACTCGCCGGCCGGCGGCCCGACGACGGTGACCGCGGAGCTCCCCTGGCGCGGCTGACCCTCGCCCCCGACGGAATCCGACCGGTCCCGCCCCGCCCCGCGCCTCACCCCCGGCGGCCCTCCAACCAGGGGGACCGCCCCCGCCTCAACCTCCCCGCCCCCCGCTGCGTCCCCCCGGGCGGCGGCCGGGACGGGGGGCGCCGCGTGCCTGGGCACGGCGGCCGCGCATCACGCGGCGGCACGGCAATACCAGCGGCTGGACCCGATCTCGGGACGAAGCTGGAATGCTGGGCAGCGCAGGCGCTGAGGATCACCGAACGAGGGGGACGCAAGGCCGTGGAGGACAGGGTGCGGGTGGTCATCGCCGAGGATTCGGTACTGCTCCGGGAGGGTCTGACCCGGTTGCTGACCGACCGCGGGCACGACGTCGTGGCGGGCGTCGGCGACGCGCAGGCGCTGATCAAGACCGTTGCCGAGCTGGCCGGTCAGGACGCGCTCCCGGACGTGGTGGTCGCCGACGTCCGGATGCCGCCCACCCATACGGACGAGGGCGTACGGGCCGCGGTGCAGCTGCGCCGCGAGCACCCCGAAGTCGGGGTGCTGGTCCTGTCCCAGTACGTGGAGGAGCAGTACGCGACCGAGCTGCTCGCGGGCAGCAGCCGCGGGGTGGGCTATCTGCTGAAGGACCGGGTAGCCGAGGTACGTGAGTTCGTGGACGCCGTGGTGCGCGTGGCCCGTGGAGGCACCGCGCTGGACCCGGAGGTCGTGGCGCAGCTGCTCGGCCGGAGCCGCAAGCAGGACGTCCTCGCCGGGCTCACCCCCCGGGAGCGCGAGGTTCTGGGCCTGATGGCCGAGGGCCGGACGAACTCGGCGATCGCCAAGCAGCTCGTCGTGAGCGACGGCGCGGTGGAGAAGCACGTGAGCAACATCTTCCTCAAACTCGGCCTCTCCCCCAGCGAGGGGGACCACCGGCGTGTGCTGGCCGTGCTGACGTACCTGAATTCGTGAACCTTCGCCCGCCGCCTCGGGCGGCATGGGCGACACCCCGGGAACCAGGACCGGGGAATGACGAGGGGACGAGGGACGGAAGGGGATCCTGGGGCGGGTGAAGCATGACAAAGCAGGGCGACACGACGTCTCATGGGGACGTCCGACATATGAGCGGTCCAGGGAAGGCCACCCTTACCGTCGTAGGGTTGCCATTGGGACGGTCGGCAGACCGGCCGACCCGAGGAGCCGCCTCGAGGGAGGTCCAGTTCAGTGACCAGCCAGGTCAGTAGCCAGGCCGATCAGGCAGACGAGGCCAACGGTGGCCATGAGGCCGTCGTCGGCGAGCAGCGCAGGCCCGCAGGTGACAAGGAAATCCGCCGACTGGACCGGGTGATCATCCGTTTCGCGGGTGACTCCGGTGACGGCATGCAGCTGACGGGTGACAGGTTCACCTCGGAGACGGCGTCGTTCGGCAACGA